>NZ_CM137247.1:4642500-5225553 GCF_054509685.1 Bacillus sp. C-3-6
GATAAAGAAAAGAACGAAAGCTTAGCAGATACACAATCCATTTTAAATATTTTAACTGCAAAAGGACTCAATCCAAACATTCACTGCATCGCAGAACTACTTACTACTGAACAAATTCAAAATGCAACGAGAGCTGGCGCGTCAGAAATTATAGAAGGAAATAAATTAACGAGTTATGTATTTACCGCTTCTCTTTTATTCCCTTCTATTTCAGGTGTACTATTCTCACTTTACGATGAAATCTCTGATAATAAATTACAACTGATGGAGCTTTCTCCGTCCTGCACCGGACAAACCTTTGCAAATTGTAGCTATACCCTTTTAAAACAAAACATTCTCTTACTAGGTATAAAGCGCGACGATCAATATATGATTAACCCAGTCCATACCTTCATTCTTATCGAAAGCGACGTACTCATTGTTATTCACCATTAAGAAAATGTTTTTCTAGTTCCCGCATGAGCACTTTTCCAATATTGATATATTTTCTTTTCACTTCTGCATCTGGATCTTTCGGTTCAGCAAATTGATCCATCCCACTCGTTCCCGCGGTTAAAGTATTCACATTATCATCTAGTTCGTCTTGATATACGTGCGAAAGAATATACGGCGTTTCAAGACGGACTACTACACCAGGTACATCTAGTTCACCATCTACTGCTGTAAACGGCACTCGTAAAAATTGATACCCATCTTCTTCATCGATTTTGTAATCGAAGCATCCTTTATCATAATCCCAATTACCACCAATACTATATCCAAGTGGTTTCATAACCTCTTCTAATTTATATAACGCATATGTACGTCCTTCTAAATTTGATTGAATCGGAATCAAGCCCATCCCTCCAAGACTTTTCCTTTAGCATACCCACTCTAGTTTGAATATACTGATGGACTTTTCGATAAAATAATAAAAAGCGACCGGATTCCGGTCGCTTTTTATTATTTTAAACGCTCTTCTAATTCTGCTTTTAATTCTTCAAATCCTGGTTTACCAAGTAAAGCAAACATGTTTTTCTTGTATGCTTCTACGCCAGGTTGGTCAAATGGATTTACGCCTAATAAGTAGCCGCTCATCGCACATGCTTTTTCGAAGAAGTATACAAGGTAACCGAATGTGTACTCATTTAATTCAGGAATATTTACGATTAAATTTGGTACTCCCCCGTCGCTATGTGCAAGTAATGTACCTTCGTATGCTTTTGTGTTTACGAAGTCTACAGTTTCACCAGCAAGGTAGTTTAATCCGTCTAAATCGTTGTCTTCTAATTCGATTGTTAGTTCATGTGTAGATTTACCTACTTTAAGAACTGTTTCAAATAAGTCACGACGACCTTCTTGAACGTATTGACCTAATGAGTGTAAGTCAGTTGAGAAGTTTGCTGAAGATGGGAAAATACCTTTTTGATCTTTTCCTTCACTTTCACCAAATAACTGTTTCCACCACTCAGCGAAGTATTGAAGTGCTGGCTCATAGTTAACAAGCATTTCAATTGTTTTTCCTTTATTGTATAAAGCGTTACGAACTACTGCGTATTGGTAAGCTGGGTTTTCTTCTAGTTCTGATGTTCCGAAGTCATCATGACCAGCAGCTGCACCTTTCATCATCTCTTCAATATTTAAGCCACTTACTGCGATTGGTAATAAACCAACTGGCGTTAATACAGAGAAACGTCCTCCAACATCATCTGGAATAACGAATGTTTCGTAACCTTCGTTATCAGCTAATGTTTTTAATGCACCACGTGCTTTATCTGTAGTTGCATAAATACGTTTGCGAGCTTCTTCTTTTCCATACTTCTCTTCTAATAACTTACGGAAAATACGGAATGCTAGTGCTGGCTCTGTTGTTGTACCTGATTTGGAAATAACGTTAATAGAGAAGTCTTTACCTTCTAATACGTCCATTAAATCTTTCATGTAAGTGGAGCTAATGTTTTGTCCAACAAATAGCACTTGTGGAGTTTTACGTTGTTCTTTAGATAGCGTGTTGTAGAAAGAATGGCTTAACATTTCGATTGCTGCGCGTGCTCCTAGGTAAGAACCACCAATACCTACAACAAGTAAAATGTCAGAGTCGTTTTTAATTTTTTCTGCGCATTTTTGAATGCGAGCGAATTCTTCTTTGTCATATTGAAGCGGAAGGTCTACCCACCCAAGGAAATCGTTCCCAGCTCCAGTTTTTTCGTGGATTGCATGATGTGTTACTTTCACTGCATCACGTAAATAAGTGATTTCATGTTCACCGATGAAGGATAACGCTTTAGAATAGTCGAACGTTACATGTGTACTCATCTTTTTCCCTCCAATTATGGATATGTATTTCTGTATTCACTTTAGCGAAACTGAAGTTGTAAATCAAGCGATTCAACCATTGTAAACGTAACCAATATATATTTTTTAGAAAAAGTTCATTTTTTGCATAAAAATTCGCATTTTTCGGTATAGATGTATATACATCATCTTTCGAACATTTTTTATGTATAAAAACAACATAACTACCCCATTCTATAAAAGAGTTAATTAACTCATCGCTTGCTCATGCTTCACAATTAAGGGGGGCTTTTTCATGAGTACTTTGCAACGTATCGCATTAGTCTTTACTGTAATTGGCGCTGTGAACTGGGGACTAATCGGATTTTTCCAGTTTGACTTAGTAGCAGCCATTTTCGGCGGACAAAATTCAGCTCTTGCACGTATTATTTACGGCATCGTTGGTATATCTGGGCTTATCAACCTTGGTTTACTGTTTAAACCATCTGAAAATCTTGGTACGCACCCAGAAACAAACGAAATTCGATAATCAGTATGTCCTTTCACCTCCGACATACGAATATGATTGCATGCAATCATATTTGCAAATATATATCATAAGATAAAGTAAAAGAGGAACGCTCATATGCGTTCCTCTTTTACTTTGTTAACTCGGACTCTTCAATCCATTCTGCCAACTTTTCTCGCAGCGTATTAAATCCGTTTTCAGATGGGTTCGGTATAAGAATCCTTCCTTGTTTTCTTTTCGCCGCTTTTAACGATAAACTCATTTTTCTGTGCTCTTCATCAATTGAAAGTACCTTTACTTCTACTGTATCGCCGACTTTTAAAAAGTCATGAATATCCTTTACATATCCATTTGTAATTTCAGATATATGCACAAGTCCTTGTGTTTCTGCATCTAACGCTACAAATGCACCGTAATCTTGAATTCCAGTCACTTTCCCTGTTACAACCACTCCTGTTGTATATTGTTCTGACATATGAAACACTCCCATACGTTTACCATTCTCTCTACAATTATAGAGAGCAAAGCAGATATATTTATTTTAAATATCCGATTGGTTAGTACGCATTCTAGATAATGATATCTAGAATGCGTATACCTTATATTAGTAAATTATACCACTATGACAGAACTCATTCAAAATTCATGAAAAATTTCCCTTAAAGAAGTATAATTCTCCAATATTGGGATAGACTACTAACACATGGCTTTCTAGTATTCCCCCCCTTTTATGGACAAAACGTATTACGTTTTGTCCTTTTTTTATTTTCTACAAATCGTTCCATTCTCTTCATCGCTTCCATAAGTTGTTCAAGCGACGTCGCATATGAACAACGAATAAATCCTTCACCACTTTCGCCAAATACGCTACCAGGGACAACGGCCACTTTTTCTTCCAACAATAACTGTTCTGCAAATTCCGCTGAAGATAATCCGGTTGAAGATATAGAAGGAAAAACATAAAATGCTCCGCCCGGCACATGACACGTTAAGCCCATTTCATTGAAAGATGTCGTCATGAAGTTACGACGCTTCTTATAGCTATCTCTCATTCGAATTACTTCATCGTTCCCTGCGCGTAACGCCTCAAGTGCTGCAAACTGAGACATCGTCGGTGCACACATCATTGAATACTGATGGATTTTGAGCATTAATTCTGAAAATTGAACAGGAGCTGCAATCATACCGAGGCGCCATCCTGTCATCGCAAATCCTTTTGAAAATCCTGAAATTAAAATCGTATGCTCACGCATATTTTTAATACTGGCGAAACTTGTATATACTTCGTCGTATACAAGTTCTGCATAAATTTCATCAGATAATACGATTAAATTGTACTTCTCAACAATCACTGCTATTTCATCAAGCTCGGATTTATTTAGCATTGCACCTGTCGGGTTATTTGGTGAACAAAGCAAAATTGCCTTTGTTTTCGCTGTAATAGCTGCTTCAATTTGTTCTGGTTGTACTTTAAACTCGTTTTCTAACGTAGTCGCCACAGGAACCGGAACTCCTCCAGCTAATGTCACAAGTGGTGCATAAGAAACGAAGCTCGGTTCAATAATGAGCACTTCATCATCAGGATTTATAATGGCGCGCATCGCTACATCTAACGCCTGGCTCGCTCCAACTGTAACAATGATTTCATCACTTGGATCATAAGATACTGCAAATTGTTTTTTTAGATACTTTGCTATTTCTTGACGGAGCTCCAATAATCCTGCATTTGCTGTATATGACGTATACCCTTGTTCCAAAGAACGAATACATGCTTGCCTTACATTCCAAGGTGTAACAAAATCCGGCTCTCCTACCCCGAGGGAAATAACACCTTTCATATTTGCTGCTAAATCAAAAAATTTTCGAATACCAGATGGTTTTAAAGATTCTGCTGATCTAGATAGTTCAAATTGCTTCATGGTGTCACCACAATTCGCTTATCATCATCGTCTTTTTCATAAATAACACCCTCATGTTTATACTTCTTCAAAATGAAATGAGTAGTTGTAGAAACAACAGATTCAATTGTTGCTAATTTCTCAGAAACAAACATCGCTACTTCTCCCATCGTTTTCCCTTCTAATGTAATAGAAAGATCATATGTCCCTGACATTAAATAAACGGATTTCACTTCTGAATAACGATAAATTTGTTCAGCAACCGCATCAAACCCAACGCCATGCTTTGGCGTAACTTTCACATCGATCATTGCCGTTAAACCTGTATGTTCTTTCACCTTCGTCCAATCAATATGTGTTACATAATCCACAATAATCTTTTCATTTTCTAACCTCGCAACCATCTTCTTTACTTCTTCTAACTCTATATTTAACAGCTTCGCTAATGTATCTACAGATAATCGACTACTCTTTTCAAGACAAGCTAATAATTCTAATTCTTTTTCTGTCACCATATAAATCATCCTTCCTTTTCGTTTGTGTTTAAATTATACAAATACCCTTTCCAGTTTGAAAAGAAGATTTTTCTATTGAATTATGTCAAAATAAAGTGAAACTTTAATCAGCGGAAAAATGCGTGATAAAGCGAAAGGGGATGGAACCGTGAAACCAAAAGTTTATATTGCTGAACCAGTTCCAACATTTGTAGAAAACTATTTATCAGAACACTGTGATTATGAAAAATGGGATCAAAATGAGAAAGTACCTCGTGATGTTCTATTAGAGAAAATACAAGATAAAGATGGGTTATTAAATTTCGGATCTGCTATTAATGAAGAATTACTGACAGTGGCTCCTAACTTAAAAGTAGTGAGCAACATTTCTGTCGGTTACGATAATTTTGATTTACAAGCGATGAAAAACCGAAATGTTATCGGAACGAATACACCATACGTATTAGATGATACAGTAGCTGATCTCGTTTTCGCCCTTATGCTATCAGCTGGGCGCCGCGTTTGCGAACTCGATTCTTACGTGAAAAATGGTGAATGGAACGCTGAAATCGGAAAAGAACACTTCGGACTAGATGTACACCATAGCACAATTGGTATTATCGGTATGGGCCGAATTGGAGAAGCCGTTGCAAAACGAGCAAAATTCGGATTTGATATGAATGTTCTTTACTATAACCGCCGTCGTAAAGAAGAAGCTGAACAAAAATTCGATGCTACATATTGTGATTTACAAACGCTACTGAAGCAGTCTGACTTTATTGTTCTTCTTACTCCATTAACAGATGAAACATATCACCTTATTGGAGAAAAGGAATTTTCATTAATGAAAGAAACAGCAATCTTCATTAATGCTTCTCGCGGGAAAACAGTAGATGAAGAAGCGTTAATCCATGCTTTAACAGAAAAGAAAATCTTTGCAGCAGGTATCGATACATTTACACAAGAGCCGATTCAAAAAGATAATCCACTCTTATCATTACAAAATGTTGTAACTTTACCACACATCGGATCTGCAACATTAAAAACTAGGCAGCAAATGGCTATGACCGCCGCTGAAAATTTAGTTGCAGGATTACAAGGAAAAACACCGCCTAATATTGTTCGCGGGTAATACTGAATAAACGAAAGGCAAGATGACGTCGTCATCTTGCCTTTTTTTGTTAACATATTTTCTTCTTCCTTGGAGATGATATGAACAAAAATCAATGGAGTGACAAAAAATGAATCACGAATATACTTGTCCTTATTTCACTTTTTCCACTCGCGGCACTACTATTCATTACGAATTGTATGAACACGATAACAAAACAGAACATCCTACTTTCGTACTCGTTCACGGCTTTTTATCTTCCTCATTCAGTTACCGTCGTCTCATTCCCTTACTATCGAAAGCAGGAACAGTGATTGCTCTTGATTTACCACCGTTCGGAAAAAGTGATAAGTCTCATCTGTTTAAGTATTCTTATCACAATTTAGCAACGATTATTATTGATTTAATTGAACATTTATCTCTCTCAAACATTGTATTAGTTGGGCACTCTATGGGTGGGCAAATTTCTCTCTATGTAAACCGTATACGTCCTGAACTCATTTCAAAAACGATTTTACTATGCAGCTCTAGCTATTTAGCACGCGCAACCTTACCTTTACTATACTCTTCTTATTTACCGTTCTTTCATTTATACGTAAAGAACTGGATTATTAGACGCGGTATTGTTCATAACTTAATGAATGTCGTTCATGATCACTCATTAATTGACGATGAAATGAAAAAAGGTTACTCCGCTCCTTTTTATGACGACCGTATATTTCCCGCTTTAACTCGCATGATACGAGACCGTGAAGGTGACTTATCTTCAACTGAATTACAAAAAATCAAAACACCTACACTACTCATTTGGGGTGAAAAAGACCGCGTCGTCCCTGTACATGTAGGTCATCGTCTACACAAAGATTTACCGAATTCAAAATTTATTTCTTACGAAAATACAGGACATTTACTACCTGAAGAAAAGCCTGAACATGTTTATGAAGAAATTATCGCTTTTTCTGCGCAATAAAGTGAAACTTTAATTAGCCCCCACCTAACTTCTTTGCTTCTGCTGAATTTTGAGGTGGGGGTCTTACTGCCCGGCAAATAGCGGGATAATATAAAAAAGGCCGTCGGAAATTCCGACAGCCTATAATGAACAGCTTCCGCCTTCTTTTATTACAAGTAATTCCACAGCTAATTTCTCACATTTTTCAAGCGCAGGTACTTCCTCAAAAGACATAAAGTATATATGTTGAATCTTCTTTGCGATGTATTTTGGATCATCAAACACACTTATGACGTTCACAACATCGCTCGCTTCTGTTTCATAAAACTCCGGTCCCATTTGAAACGGATCCCAATTCTTCACAACCTCTATCATCTTTTCATATGTACCCATTCGCTTCCCGCCTTTTCACTTTTTAATACTTTTCTTTATCCTATCACATCAGCTATTCTATAAGAAGAGAGAGAACTTTCATAACTTATTGGTTTTACAGAAGAAGGGGGCAAACGTATGCAACTATTTCATAAAGCAATCAATCGACGTGGAACGCATAGTATAAAATGGGATACATATAAAAACGAAGAACTTATCCATGCTTGGATTGCTGATATGGATTTTGAAGTACCAACACAAATTCAAACTGCTTTAAAGAAACGTATTGAGCATCCTATTTTCGGCTATACACTTCCTCCCGAAAATATTGGAGATATTATTTGTAACTGGACAAAAAAACAATATAACTGGGACATTCAAAAAGAATGGATTGTTTTTAGCGCGGGGATCGTTCCAGCTCTTAGTACGAGCATACAGGCTTTTACAAAAGAAAACGAATCCGTTCTCGTACAACCACCTATTTATCCTCCATTTTTCGAAATGGTCACAACAAACAACAGGCAGTTATGCGTGAGTCCATTACAGAAACAAAATGATACATATGTGATAGACTTTGAGCATTTAGAAAAGCAGTTTCAGCAAGGTGTCAAACTCATGCTTCTTTGTAGCCCTCATAACCCAATCGGACGCGTTTGGACGAAAGAGGAACTTGTGCAGCTCGGATTGTTATGTACTAAATATGACGTTATCGTTGTCGCGGATGAAATTCATTCCGATATCATTTATGCAGACCATACACATACGCCGTTCGCTTCCTTATCTGAAGAATTAGCAGAGCGCACTATCACTTGTATGGCTCCAAGTAAAACATTTAATATCGCTGGATTACAAGCTTCGATTATTATCATTCCAAACGAAAAACTCCGTCACGCCTTTACAGCTATCCAATATAGACAAGGCTTCCACGGGTTAAATATCTTTGCCTACACAGCGATGCAAAGTGCCTATACAGAATGTAATGATTGGTTAAACGAAATTCGATTATATATAGAAGATAATGCTCAATTTGCTTGTGAATATATTAAAACTCACATACCTGCTCTTTCCGTAACAAAGCCAGAAGGTAGCTTTTTATTATGGATTGATTGTTCTCGTCTAAAGCTTTCTCAAAACGAGCGTACTACATTACTTGAGGAAAAAGGAAAAATCATCGTTGAACCTGGTGAGAAATACGGGTTAGGTGGCGAAGAACATATTCGAATTAACATCGGCTGTCCACGATCTGTTTTAGAAGAAATTTTGAACAGACTGCGTCATACGTTTTCATAATAATAGAGGAGTCTGTCCCCTAATCATTCTTGGACAGACTCCTTTGTCATATTTTATCGGTAAGTCGATATATTTCAAGTTACGGTCAATATATTCTAATAATCGCCGATATAATTTGAGTTACAATCGATATATTCCAATAATCGCTGATATATTTTCACTTATACTACACAAAAAAAGCTACCAGCACGGTAGCTTTTACTTTTTCTTCATATCCGCTGCTTTTTTTACAATTACACCACAAGCAATTCGATCGCCTGATTTACCTGTCGGTTGTGTCATACCATCATCAGGGTTTTCTGTAATAATAATAGACGCTCCATCTTTTCTATGAATCGTCGTTTTTCCTTCTTCAAGTGTGATGTGAGGTGCATCGATTTCCGCTTTAATCTTCCCAGAACCATCTGCAACTACGTTCGGTAAATCACCGTTTTCTGCACCCTTCGGATTAAGAAGACCATGTTTTTTATCATCAGGATTAAAATGATTCCCGGATGATTCAAAACGAGGTGCCTTACACTCTCCGATTTCATGTACATGTAGTCCGTGTGGTCCTGGCGTGAAACCTTCTCCTTTAATCGTAATTTTCACGCCACTTGTTTGCTGCACTACTTTCGCAGTCCCTACTTCATCTCCTGAAGCATTATGTAATTTCACTTCAATTTCTTTCGGCTTTCCTTGGTCACAACCTGCCATCAGAAATAATAAACAACAACTGAAAAAAAGCCGTTTCTTCATTCCATTCCCTCCAAAATATATTCTGCCCTTAGATTGTCCGAGCATAGAGGGAAACATACAAAAATGCGTTACTGTTTCTTTTCAGCTAATAGTTTTTCTTCAACTTTCTGTAATCGCTCCGCTTCGCGTTTTGATACACGAATGAACATACGCCACGTAGCAACGGCACCAATTATAAATAGCACGCAAACAATCCCTGGAATAATATATTCTGTTTTATCTTCCGGAAAATATAAAGGCATCATATAGAACACTCCTTATTATAGGATTTGTAAAACATCAGAATTTTCTGTTATATAACTTTAAATTATAGTGGAACCTATCCATATTCTCAAGGGGGCGTTCCGAAAGTGAATGATTTCTTTGACTCCTTCTCCTACTTTCCTTACTATAAACTTGAGGTGAAAAATATGAGAGAAACATTTGAAATTGGTGAAATCGTTACTGGTATTTATAAAACTGGCAAATACATCGGCGAAGTTACAAATAGCCGCCCTGGCAGTTACGTCGTAAAAGTATTAGCTGTTTTAAAGCATCCGGTGCAAGGTGACTTACATAACGTAAAACAAGCTGACGTACCATTTTTCCATGAAAGACGCGCTTTAGCTTTCCGTGAACAGACGAACATTCCAGAGCAAATGGTGAAAAAATATGAAGGAGAAATTCCGGATTATACCGAGTCACTAAAATTAGCATTAGAAACCCAAATGAATTCATTTTCTGAAGATGATTCACCTTTTGCAGAGCGTAGTCTAGAAACATTAGAACAGTTAAAGAAAGACTACAAACTTTAAAAAACAAAACGACCAAATTACATAATGTGCAATTTGGTCGTTACTGTGTGCTCACTTTCTTTAACACTTTTGAAAAATCAACGAGTTCTCCTAATGTTGGAGGTGCTGGTTTTACTAAATACTCTTTATCTTTTTCTACTAGTTTAAAAATATTGTACGTCGTCATCGCATCATCAAGCGCACAATGATGCTTCCCTGTCCCTACTTTTCCGTACGCCTCAATTGCTTTCCATAATCCTGTTTGATTTCTTTCTCCAAAAAACTTCTTATACTCAAGCGATAAATCACGACACTGTCCGAAGAATGGAAAAGCTATCCCTGCCATTTCACAATTATGCTTCAGCACTTTCATATCCATATTTCCCCACGTTACAATTGTCGGTTTACATTTCGTTTCGTATTCCGCAAGCTTCTTAACGAGTTCAGGAAATGAAATCCCTTTATCCACGACTTCTTGTTTTATTCCTAAAAACTTCTTACATCGATCCGTTAAAGAAGGAAATGTTTTCGGCCTGACATGTGATGAATACGTATCTTCCACCTTACAGCCAGCAACTGAAACGAGTCCTACCTCAATAATCTCCGGGAAAAATCCTTTTGGTTTTTTTCTGTGCTGGGGCATCGTAAACTCAAAGTCTAAAAATAAAAATCGTTGTTCATCCATACGATCCCTTCCTTATCATTTTTATCATTCCTTTCTATTTGACACTCCTACACGAACAAGCTCGAATGCTAATTCCATTTTAAATATTCAGATTGGATGTATCTTATATATATGTCAAATGCCCACAAATATTTTAAAAAATAAGAAAAAATGACCTATGCAGAAAATATGACAAAATCCCTCCTTTCATTTACATCCGCAGTTTTTCTACTTTATAATGACGTTATGTGTGTTTCATCTAGTTAATATTTGACACACTAAGAAAAATGAATGAAAGGAGATGAGATTTTTGCACGAAACAACGCAAGAACTCGCTAACTGGCAGTATTATTTTGCTATCGCAGTCTTTTTAATTACATATGCCATTATTATTTCTGAAAAAATTAATCGCGCTGTCATCGCACTTCTTGGTGCAGCATTCATGGTAATTGTGGGGGTCGTCGATTTACATAACGCCTTTACGAAACATATTGAATGGGGAACGATTACGCTACTCATCGGTATGATGATTTTGGTGAACATTACGAGTAAATCAGGTGTTTTCCAATACGTTGCCATTAAAGCAGCAAAAGGGGCACAAGGAAATCCAATTAAAATTTTAATTTCCCTTTCCCTACTTACCGCGCTTGGCTCCGCATTTTTAGATAACGTTACAACTGTACTTCTTGTTGTTCCAGTTACTTTATCTATTACGCGCATACTGCAAGTAAATCCTGTTCCATATTTACTTTCTGAAATTATTTTTTCAAACATTGGGGGAACGGCAACATTAATTGGTGATCCACCTAACATTATGATTGGTTCTGCCAATAAGCATTTAGACTTCAATGCTTTCCTATTGAATCTAGCACCAATCGTAATTATTATTATTGGAGTTACAGCAACAATACTTTACTTCATGTACCGTAAACAATTAATTGCCGATCCTGTACAAGTTAAAAAATTAATGAGCTTAGATGAAAAACAATACATTAAAGATCCAGTATTAATGAAAAAATCTTTAACGGTGCTTGGACTTACGATTGTAGGTTTCATGACTCATTCTATTTTCCATATTGATGCGGCTATCATTGCCTTAACTGGTGCTACTGTACTTATGTTAATTGGTGTGAAAGAGCATGAAATTGAAGAAGTATTTGCAAGCGTAGAGTGGGTAACAATCTTCTTCTTCGCAGGGCTATTCGTACTTGTTGGAGGACTTATCGATATCGGTCTTATCAAAATGTTAGCTCAAAAAGTAATTGGTATAACAGGCGGAGATATTTCTTACGCATCCATCCTTATTTTATGGGTATCTGGTATCGCCTCTGCAACAATTGATAACATCCCATTCGTCGCAACAATGATTCCACTTATTAACGATATGGCAGTCGGGCTAGGCTTATCACCATCTGACGCACAAATCGATGTATTATGGTGGGCATTAGCACTAGGTGCTTGTCTCGGTGGAAACGGAACATTAATCGGAGCTTCTGCTAACGTAATCGTTGCAGGTATTGCGAGCCGCGAAGGACATAAATTTAGTTACATGGAATTCCTAAAAGTCGGTTTCCCAATTATGATCGTTTCATTAATCATTTCTCACATTTATATTTATTTACGCTACCTTATGTAGTAAAAAGAGCGCTCTGATAATCAGGGCGCTTTTTTACTTATATCTAAAATATATCGACTTATCAACAAAAACGAAAAATCTACTCTTTATATCTCACCGGTTCATTTCGAATAATAAATAAATGAATCGGTAAGAACACCGAAAATGTGATTACATGAATAATCGTAAATAATATAGAGTTCGTTCCATATCTGTCTAAAATAGCGTAGATAAGATAAATAGACAATACAATCGATACAGCTGTTGCTAGTAAACTTATAATTGGTACGAAATTAAAAATGAAACATGCAACATATATACCGAATACTTTCCACCCTGCTTCTTCTTTCAAAAAATCTGGTAATTTATCTTTCGCTAAGTCACCCCACGTCTTACTATTCAAAAACGGAATAAACGCAAGCACCCCGTCCGTTGCACCATCATTTTTCGCCATCGAATAAAGTGCAAAAGCCGTTAACAAATATGAAATAATTGCCCAAATCAATATAACAAGAATAAACGCAAAACTAAGAGCAAAGAAACCTGCTAGTACGCCTTGATCCTCCATCTTATCCTCTCCTCTCTACTTTCAACATATTTCATTACATTGCAAGTTATGTTTTAAAATTTATCCAAACTCTTTGTATAATAAGAGAAGAAAGAGAATAAGAGAGGAGAAACACTTATGCATCCATTTGTAAAAGCATTACAAGAGCATTTCACAGCTCATAAAAATCCTAAAAAAGCAGAACCTATGGCTCGTTATATGAAAAATCACTTCCCATTTCTAGGTATTCAAACACCGGAAAGACGCCAATTATTAAAAGACGTCATTCAAATACATACTCTCCCAGATAAAAAAGACTTCCAAATTATCGTACGTGAGCTTTGGGACTTACCAGAACGTGAATTCCAAGCGGCCGCACTTGATATTATGCAAAAATATAAAAAGCATATAAACGAAACTCATATCCCCTTCTTAGAAGAACTTATTGTCACAAAATCTTGGTGGGACTCTGTCGATAGCATCGTCCCTACATTCTTAGGTACTATCTTTTTAAAACACCCAGAATTGATTTCTGCTTATATTCCAAAATGGATTGCATCAGATAACATATGGTTACAACGCGCCGCTATTTTATTCCAACTGAAATATAAACAAAAGATGGATGAAGAACTTCTTTTCTGGATTATTGGACAACTACATTCTTCAAAAGAATTTTTCATTCAAAAAGCGATTGGCTGGGTCCTTCGTGAATATGCAAAAACAAATCCGGATGTAGTTTGGGAATACGTGCAAAACAACGAGCTCGCTCCATTAAGTAAGCGTGAAGCAATTAAGCATATTAAAGAAAATTACGGAATAAATAATGAAAAAATAGGCGAGACTCTATCATAGATAGACGCGTTCCTCTATTGAGATTTAAAAAAGAACGTGTTAGAATATGTTCATTATTACTAATATAAGTAGCGATGACGGACTTATAAGTACTTGCATAAAAAGCGATTCAGGGATAGTGAAAGCCTGAAGCCGCAAGGAAACGGCAGTCCCGAGCAATACATGATAAAGTGGATGCACCTTTTGTGTATCAACTAGGGTGGAACCGCGGGCAAACGCTCGTCCCTAGGCAAATAAGCCTTGGGATGAGCGTTTTTTTATGTTCTTTTTAGCTATACTGCTCGTTTCCAAAGTATCAGAGTATGTCATCGCCAATACGTTAACTTTCAAAAGGAGGATTTTCTTATGTATTCAATGGAACAAGTTGTAAACTTAGCGAAACATCGCGGTTTTGTTTTCCCTGGTTCTGAAATTTACGGTGGTCTTGCAAACACTTGGGATTACGGTCCACTTGGAATCGAATTAAAAAATAACGTTAAAAAAGCTTGGTGGAAAAAATTCATTCAAGAATCTCCATACAACGTTGGTTTAGACGCAGCTATTTTAATGAACCCTAAAACTTGGATCGCTTCTGGTCACGTTGGTAACTTCAACGATCCAATGATCGACTGTAAAAAATGTAAAGCTCGTCACCGTGCTGACAAATTAATTGAGGATGCTTTAGATGCAAAAGGCATCGAAATGGTTGTTGATGGTCTTACTTTCGACCAAATGGCTGACTTAATGAAAGAACATGAAGTAAAATGTCCTGATTGCGGTAGTGAAGAATTCACCGAAATCCGTCAGTTCAACTTAATGTTCAAAACATTCCAAGGTGTTACAGAATCTAGCACAAACGAAATCTTCCTTCGTCCTGAAACAGCACAAGGTATTTTCGTAAACTTCAAAAACGTTCAACGCTCTATGCGTAAAAAGCTTCCATTTGGTATTGGCCAAATCGGTAAGAGTTTCCGTAACGAAATCACGCCTGGTAACTTCACATTCCGTACACGTGAATTCGAACAAATGGAACTTGAATTCTTCTGTAAGCCTGGTGAAGATTTAGAGTGGTTCGCATTCTGGCGTGAAACTTGTAAAAACTGGTTACTTTCACTTGGTATGACTGAAGAGAGCATGCGTCTTCGTGACCACGGTGAAGAAGAGTTATCTCACTATAGTAATGCAACAACTGACATTGAATTCAAATTCCCATTCGGTTGGGGCGAACTTTGGGGCGTTGCATCTCGTACAGACTTCGACTTAAAACGTCACATGGAACACTCAAACGAAGACTTTAACTATATCGATCCACAAACGAATGAGCGTTACGTACCATACTGCATCGAGCCATCTTTAGGCGCAGACCGTGTAACATTAGCATTCTTATGTGATGCATATGAAGAAGAGCAATTAGAAAACGATTCTCGTACAGTTCTTCGTTTCCACCCTGCTTTAGCACCATACAAAGCAGCTATCTTACCATTATCTAAAAAGCTATCTGAAGGTGCTACTGAAGTATTCGCAGAATTAGCTAAAGACTTCATGGTAGACTTTGATGAAACTGGTTCTATCGGTAAACGTTACCGTCGTCAAGACGAAATCGGTACACCATTCTGTATCACATACGACTTCGACTCAGTTGAAGACAAAGCTGTTACAGTACGTGACCGTGACACAATGGAACAAGTTCGTATGCCAATTAGCGAACTAAAAGGTTTCTTAGAGAAGAAAATCCAGTTCTAATTATAAGAAAAAGAGGCTGCTCATAAGAGCGCCTCTTTTTTATTTTTCACGTTTTTCTTTAATTGCTACTGTACATCTTGATATACATAGTAAATCATCATTTTCATCAATAATACGAACATCCCAAACCATTGTCGATTGTCCTCTATGTATCGGTGTTCCGATCGCTGTTACAATTCCATCTTTCTTTGAGCGAATGTGGTTTGCATTAATTTCTAATCCGAAACAAATACATTTTTCTTGATCAATTAAATTGTATGAACCAACACTTGCCACTGTTTCTGCTAATGCAACCGATGCACCGCCATGTAAAAATCCAAATGGCTGATGCGTACGCTCATCAACAGGCATCGTAGCAACCACCTTATCTTCTGTCATCTCTAACAACTCAATTCCAAGTGAATCCATTAAAGTTTTTGCCATATCGCTTCCTCCTTCTCTTGCTTTAATTAAATGTATAATTTTACCTATTTATTTTCAAACTACTTATAACACTTATATAAGGAGGCTTCACCTAAATGAAACAGAAATTTTGTATATTACTGCTTATGTTCTCCTTGCTGACTATTGTACCAAATTGTGCAATAACAGCCAAAGCATCTAACCTGACAATCGATGTTAAGACTGTAACGCAAAAAGGTAAGAAACCTTATATAGAATATCAAATAAATAGGCCTTCTTTTCACAACTTTTCTGACTCTACATTTCAAAATAAGCTCAATTTATACTACAAAAAATCCACTGACAAATTTAAAAACAAATTAGAAAAAGAAGCAAAAAAATACTATAAAGAGACAGAAGGATCTAGTACACCATTTCATCCGTACGTAGCAAATGTTGATTATAAAGTCTCTTTAAACAAACCACCTTTTCTTAGCCTATATGTGAATTACTATCAATATACTGGCGGAGCACACGGTCTTTATACGTGGAAGGCAAATACATTTGATTTAAAAGAAAAAAAGCTACTGCACTTAGACGATTTATTTCAACAAAAAGATAAATATAAAGATGTAATCCGTGCAGAGATTGTAAGACAAATTAAACAAAATGAAAGTATTTATTTTCCTGATGCAACTGAAAAGGTAATGAGTATGAAAAAGTTTCACTTCTTTTTAGAGCCAGACAATCTCGTCATTTATTTCCCTTTATATGAGATTGCTCCGTATTCAAGTGGAATTCCGCAATTTCGTATTCCATATACGTTGCTAAGAGACTATTTAAAGCCTTCTTATCAAAATATTTTGATTGACAACAAGTAAATATTTTAGCTACGATAATGTTAACCTAAAAACAACAGGAGGTTAACATTATGAGAAGATTACATGTTTTAGATTTAGCATTAGCTGCCATGTTCGTTGCTCTTATGGCCATCGGTGCAAATATTGTATCTTGGGCACCATTCCTTCAAGTAGCAGGTATCCCATTATCTATGCAACCATTTTTCGCAATTTTAGCAGGTCTTCTTCTTGGAAGTAGACTTGGTGCTTTATCCATGACTGTTTATATGCTCGTTGGCGTAGCCGGCGCACCAATCTTCGCTAACTTCAAGGCTGGATTTGGAGCACTTTTAGATCCTACTGGTGGTTTTATTATCGCATTTATTATCGTTGCTTACGTATCGGGGAAACTAGTAGAACAAAAAGAAAGACCAACATGCATTACATTTGCGATTGCCTCTTTCACAGGAATTATTTTAACTTATATAATCGGTACTACTTACATGTACGGGGCAGTCAATCTCTTTATGGGCGGTAATATGAGCTATAAAGCTGCTTGGATGATTATGATGTGGTTTGCAGTAAAAGATATTGCATTTACAATTATCGGTGCTATTATCGCCCCTCGCATATACTATGCTGTGCGTCGTTCTGCTTATCAGCATTCTCATTCGACGATTTCATAATAAAAAAGAGTTATTGCAGCTTGCTGCAATAACTCTTTTTTTATATTAAGACTCTTGATTCACTTGTTCTTCTAAAATTTTCTTCATCATTACAACCATGTCATCACGTAATTCTGGGTGTTGCAGGGCCATTTCAATTGTCGTTTGAACAAATCCTAGCTTTTCACCTACGTCGTAGCGCTTTCCTTCGAAATCGTAAGCAAATACACGTTGAATTTCATTTAAGCTTTGGATTGCATCTGTTAACTGAATTTCACCGCCAGCACCGACATGTTGCTGTTCTAAGAACATAAAGATTTCAGGCGTTAAAATGTAACGGCCCATAATCGCTAAGTTTGAAGGTGCTGTACCTTGTGCTGGTTTCTCAACGAAATTGCGAACTTGGTAACGACGACCTTCTTGTTCTAATGGATCGATAATTCCATAACGGTGTGTTTCTGTTTCTGGAACAGTTTGTACACCAATAACAGAAGAAAGTGTTTTTTCATACTCATCCATTAATTGACGTAAACATGGTTTCTCAGCTTGGACAATATCATCACCTAGTAACACTGCAAACGGCTCATCACCAATGAATTTACGTGCGCACCAAACAGCATGCCCTAGCCCCTTCGGCTCTTTTTGACGGATATAATGAATATCTACCATTTTTGAAGAAGCTTGTACTTTTTCAAGCAACTCATATTTTTTCTTCTCTAATAAGTTTTGCTCTAGTTCAAATGCGTTATCGAAATGATCTTCGATAGAACGCTTTGTTTTACCAGTAACGATAATAATATCTTCGATGCCCGATTTCACTGCTTCTTCTACAATGTACTGGATCGTTGGTTTATCTACTATCGGTAACATTTCTTTCGGCATTGCTTTCGTTGCTGGTAAAAAACGTGTTCCTAATCCAGCTGCTGGGATTATCGCTTTTCTTACTTTTTTCATCACAAAATACCCTCTCTCCTGTCGGAATTAATAGCAATTATTTCCTACATAAAACAAAAGGGAGATTTCGCTCCCTTTTGTTCCTTACTACTTAAAATTACTTTGTATTATAAACGATTCATAATGTCTTCTTTAATAGTAAGTAACTTTTGTTCACTATTTTGTAAAGAACTATCTTGTACACCGAAGTAGAACTTAATCTTCGGTTCAGTTCCAGATGGACGTAGGCAGAACCATGAACCATCCTCTAATTGATATTTTAACACATTTGATTTCGGTAAGTGAATCTCTTCTTTATTTCCATCTTGTAAAGACGTAACAATGCTTGCTTTATAGTCTTCCACTGCTACGACTGTTAAGCCCGCTACTTCTTTCGGAGGATTCTCACGGAACGTCGCCATCATCTCTTGGATTTGTTCCGCTCCATCTTTTCCTTTTAACGTTAACGATACAAGGTCTTCACGGAAGAATCCGTATTTCTCAAATACTTCTAATAGACCATCATATAACGTTTTCCCTTGTGATTTGTAGTATGCAGCTACTTCACATGCAAATAGGACAGATTGTACTGCATCTTTATCACGGCAGAATGGACGGATTAAATAACCATAGCTTTCCTCATAACCGAATTGGAATTCATATTGTCCGCTTTCTTCATACTGCCTAATTTTCTCACCGATAAATTTAAATCCAGTTAACGTATCAATTGTATCTAAACCATATGCTTTTGCAATTGTACGACCAATTTCAGACGTTACGATTGTTTTTAATACGACACCGTTCTCTGGAAGCGTTCCGTTTTCTTTCTTTTGAGATAGTAAGTAATCAAGCATTAATGCACCTGTTTGGTTTCCTGTTAATACTTGGAACTCACCATTATGATTACGAACTGCTACACCTAGACGATCTGCGTCAGGATCAGTTGCGATTAATACATCTGCGCCTACCTTTTCACCGTCACGAATTGCATACTCAAACGCTGCGTGCTCTTCTGGGTTCGGTGATTTTACTGTAGAGAAGTTTGGATCTGGTAACTCTTGCTCTTTTACAACTGTTACATCTGTAAATCCAACTTCTTTTAAACCACGGCGTACAGAAATATTTGATGTTCCGTGTAATGGTGTAAAGACGATTTTTAAGTCTTTACCAACCTTTTGTACCATTTCTTTATTAATGATGACATTGTTCAATTCTGTAGCATATGCATCATCTACTTCTTGTCCAATAATATGTAATAAACCGTCAGCTTTTAATTGCTCTACATCAGCCACTTCAACTGTTAATTCATCTTCTACTGCGTTTACGTAACTAATTAACTCATCGGCCTCTTTTGGAGGTAACTGTCCACCATCTTCACCGTATACTTTATATCCGTTATATTCAGGCGGATTATGGCTTGCCGTAAGAACGATTCCACTTACTGTATGTAAATGACGAACTGCGAAAGAAAGTACTGGCGTTGGACGTAAGCTTTCAAACACATATGTTGTGATACCACGTGCACCAAGTGTAGCAGCGACTTCCATTGCGAACTCAGGTGATTTATGACGAGAATCATAGGCTACAACAACACCGCGTTTTTTCGCTTCCTCACCTAACTTTTCGATAAAGCTTGCTAATCCTTTTGTTGCTTTACGAACTGTATATACGTTTAAACGGTTCGTACCAGCACCAAGTTCACCACGCATACCACCTGTGCCAAACTCTAGATTTTTATAAAAGCTATCCTCGATTTTCTTCTCATCTTGCTTCATATTTTCTAGCTGTTCTTTTAATTCTGCATCTAATTGTGCGTAAGAAAGCCAGCGACTAAATTCTTGTTTCCAATTCATTCTTCTCTCTCCTCCCGCTTGTCATATCTTTATTATATGAAAAAAATATGCTGTATCTCAATATTTTATAAAATCTAGCAGGATTTTACTAGGAATATTTGTATACACTATTGTTAAATACTCCACTAAAGGGAATGAGGATTATGCAAGAATGGGGCTTGTCAGAAGAGCTCAAAATACAAACAAAGCAAATGATTGAAATTGCTGAAAGAGAACTATCGATTATGAGAAACGCAATCGATAAAGAAGATGAATGTATTTTATGCAAAATGGAAGATATTCATCATATGTTGGCAAATGTACAAACATTGGCAGCTACATACTATATTCAGGCATATTTATCACCTTATACGGAAAGTTCATCTTTTATTACGACAGCTATCCAACATTTAAGCGCTAGAAAACATGGTGCTCTTATCGTTGTGGAACGAAATGAAACGCTTGAAGCTTTCATTCAAACTGGAACGACATTAAACGCTCATTTAACTGCGCCATTACTCGAATCAATATTTTACCCAGGTAACCCCCTTCATGACGGTGCCGTTCTCGTAAAAAATAATCATATAGTCTCAGCTGCTAATATTCTTCCTTTAACGAAAAGTACAGAAGTTGATTCTGAGCTAGGAACGCGTCACAGAGCTGCAATAGGCTTATCAGAAAAGAGTGATGCACTTATATTAGTTGTCTCTGAAGAAACGGGCCGTACTTCTTTTGCTTTAAATGGGATTTTGTATACAATTTCTTTATAAAGTGAAACTTTAATCAGCCCTCACCAATTGAGCGTTTACGGGCAACCCCACCTCACTTCTTTGCTTCCACTGAATTTTGAGATTAGGGTCTTACTGTCCGGCAAATAGCGGGATAAACAAACCTATAAAAAAGAAGACTGTTCCAAAATATTGGAACAGTCTTCACTTATACTCTTATTCTTCTCCGAAACGCTCCACAAGTGTTGCAAGTGTACGTACCATTGCACCAGTTGCTCCAGCTGGACCTAAGTCGTGCGCGCCTTTTGTTTCTGATGTTCCAGCGATATCTAAGTGTACCCACGGTGTATCTTCAGCGAATTCGCCTAGGAATGTACCTGCCATAACCGCATGTCCTTCACGGCCTGGTGAGTTATTTAAATCAGCAAACTTACTGTTTCTCACACGTTCTTTATCACGATCAAAAATCGGTAGTTGCCAAATTGGTTCATCTGTTTCCATAGAAGCCTCTAGTACTTGCTCAAACAACTCTTCATTATTTGTCATTGCGCCTGTCGTATGGTTTCCAAGTGCAACAATTACACCGCCTGTTAATGTTGCAACATCAACAAGGTAGTTTGCGCCAAGTTTTTTCGCATACGTAATACCATCAGCTAAAGCTAGACGACCTTCTGCATCCGTATTTAATACTTCAATTGTTTTTCCACTCATAGATGTGATTACATCGTCTGGCTTAAATGCCGTACCACTTACAACGTTATCAGTTGAAGGAATAACAGCGATCACATTTTGTTCTGGGCGCAGTTCTCCGATAATTTCCATCGCACCTAATACAGCAGCTGCACCGCCCATATCACCTTTCATACCAACCATGCCTTCACGTGGTTTTAAAGAATAACCACCTGTATCGTATGTAATACCTTTTCCAACGAATCCAATGACATCTGTCCACTCTTCTTTTCCTTTATAAATAAGAGCAATCATTTTGGGTGGCTCTGTACTACCTTGGTTTACTGCAAGTAACGCACCCATACCAAGATCTTCCATCTCTTCTTTTTCAAGAACTTTATAGTCCATATCATATTTCTCCGCTAACTCAACAGCATACTCAGCAAGCTTTGTCGCTGTTAATACGTTTGGCGGCATATTTACAAGTGTACGAGCTGAATTTGTTGCACGTCCATGTACGTAGCCAACTGTTAATGCGGCTTCAATTTCTTGTGCATCTTCCGCTGTAATAGCCGTGAACTTCTCTAACTCTACACGATCCTTTTTATCTGATTTATACGTTTGTAATTCATATGTACCAAGGCCTTGTACCTCTGCTGCAATATGAGCGACATCAATCGCGTCTAATTTCTCTGTTACGAAAGAATCAAGTAAGATTGCTGCATCTTGTACTTTTGCTGCTTGTAGTGTTTTAAACGTTTTTCCAAGAGCCACACGTAACGTTTCTGTCGTATAAGACTCTTTCTTGCCTAAACCAACAAAGTAATAACGTTTCACATTTGTTTTTCCTAAGCTATGTACTTTCGAAATGGCCTTTTTCTTCGTAGATAATTCTTTCTCTTCTAGTAAAACTTGTAATTGTCCTTCAAACGCTTTGTCCAGTTCTTGTACAAAACTACTCATTTTCTCTTCTTCAAATAAAGCGACAATTACTGCTTCGTGACCTGCTAATTCTTTTTGTACTTGAAACATGTTCAGCCCCCCTAAATTTCTCTACCACCATTATAACTTTATTTTCGATAAAATGCGACAATTCTAACTACAGTTATATGACGTGTAAAATCTCCTCTATTATGAAATAAGCCAAAAAAAAAAGTCTAGCGTAATTACGACTAGACTATCTTTGCTTTAAATATTGACCACGAAACACTTGCATCGTTTCGTCTTGATTTAACATCGTTAACTCTTCTTCTGTAAACTTACCTTTTCCTACTTTTACTACATACACATTTACTTTTTTCTTACCCCATTGGCTATAAACATCTTTCACCGTATCATAATATAAATCAAGACGGTTTCCTTTTATTGCTCCGCCCTTATCAGCTACTACACCATACCCGTAACCTGGCACGAAGAGAATCGTTCCAATCGGGAATACGCGTAAGTCCGCAGCAATTGTGGAATATAAATCCCTTTTCACTTTAACACCTGAATATGTAATACCATACTCTGGATGCCCTGGCCTCTTACCTGTTGACTCAATCCCCGATGTATAACCTGTTGCAGTCATTTCAATTGAACGATATTTAGACCAGTCGTTTGCCTGCTCTAAAGCATTTATCACTTCTTTACTCGGAGCAACATTTCTCTTAACTTCTGCTGCATGTACTTCTTTTGCACTCATTCCTTCATATGTCTTTACAATCTCTAATAAAGAAACTCCAGTGAAAGCCTTCCACGTTACGCATAATGCAAATGCAAGTAAACAAGTCATCATAATGCGAATACAATATCGTTTTAACATTTTTATATTCCACACTCCTTCATCGTTAATCATTCCCTATACGATGAAGGAATATGCAAAAAATAATCTCCAACTTAGTTGGAGATTAAAACATTTGATATCCGCTTTTCCGAAGTTTCTTGATCACGACTCCTGCTAAAGCAGCCCCTACTAATCCAGTAGATAGAATAAACACGTCTGCTTGTCCTAAGTGCGATACACTTGTCCCAAATGAAGAAAATGTTTCTTTCGGTTTTGAAAAATAATCCCACATACTCGCTTTATTAATAATAAGCATACAAACAATCGGATACACAATAACCATTACCCAAGTAGCTCGCAAAATCATGTTGAGTAAAAATCCAATTCCAAAGAACAAAATAAAAAATAACATCATTGAAATAAGTAGTACCGGTATACTCACTCTTTCTCCCTCTCCTTCGCACGTGCCGTAAATACGTGATAGGCTGTATAACCAAATGGTTCTCCTGGATTTAATGTTTTGTCCACTTCAAGATGTAGTTCTGATCTTCCTTCTAACAAATATTTAATAAGTACAGACGTATTCGGATCGTCCGCAATCTTATCTGGATGTAAGAACGCCACTTCAGACAATTCTTTCTCCTGTACAATAATATTTTCTCCTTCAGGCTCCAAAAGGAAAATAATCATATTATCACTAATTTCATCACGAATAACACCCGATCGAACACCAATGATCCCCTTCACATGAGCGACAATGCCTGTCTCTTCTAACACTTCGCGTTTCACAGCTTCATCAACTGTCTCACCTTCATTTACAAAACCAGCCGGTAAAGACCATTTCCCTTTTAATCCACTGTATTTCTTCTTAACGAATAGCCACCTGCCATCTTTTGTAGCTACTAAGCCACTAACAGCTAACCATACTTTCCCGCGCTTCCCCATGATGCATCCTCCTCCATCCGAACGGACAGAATATTCTTTCTTTTCTATATATTATACTATACTTTTTAATTCGCTGTGAAATTTCCTTTTTTCAAAAAGTGAAAAAACCCATTTTGTCGATATACTGTTAACAAAAAAATATCAAGATGCAGAAATGTAATTATGAAGAAAATAAAACATTGGATTCATCCATTTCATGATAAGGCAATATTCAAATAAAACATTTCTCTCATCTTTCTATTGTTATATCGAAAACATGTATTATATGAAAAAAAAGCAGAAACGGCGCTTAGCCGTTTCTGCTTTTTCTACTATATATTAAAAGAACTTTAATTTACCTTTTTTAAGAACTAATAAAGGTCCACCTAATAAGAATAAGTAGCGGTTATCGATTACTTTCTTCATGAAGGAAGCTTTCCAACCTGTTAACTTTTTACCCATAACAACGCCCATTGCATCGTCATGACCTAAAGAACATACAGATCCTTTATTATCGAATGCGAATTTTTTCATTTCGCCCTTGCCACGAACTAATACAGTTAAGTTGTGTGCAATATTGTAACCT
Source organism: Bacillus sp. C-3-6 (assembly GCF_054509685.1). Classification (NCBI taxonomy): domain Bacteria; kingdom Bacillati; phylum Bacillota; class Bacilli; order Caryophanales; family Bacillaceae; genus Bacillus; species Bacillus sp. C-3-6. Next base: position 4,667,630 of record NZ_CM137247.1, read on the forward strand.
TGTTGAATTGCAATTTGTGCTGTTGGTGGGTAAGGACGGTTAATTTCTTCGTTAATGATTAACGCTGCATCACCAACCATGAATACCTCTTCGTATCCTGGAGCGTGCATGTACTCATCAACTTTTACACGTCCGCGCATTGCTTCAAAGCCAGACTCTTCCACAATACCATTACCACGAACACCTGCAGCCCAAACTACTGTTTCAGACTTAATTAATTCAGTATCATCACCATTTGCAACAATAATACCTTCTTCAGTTGCTTCTTTAATTGCTGTACCGATGCGGAATTCTACGCCTTTTTTCTCAAGTTGTTTTACAGCATATTCAACTAATGCTGGATCGAAACCTGGAAGTGCTGTTGGAGCAGCTTCTACACAGATGATACGTGCTTTTTCACGTGGTACATTGTACTGTTTGCAAAGTTCAGGAACACGGTTTGCAAGCTCACCTACGTACTCGATACCAGTAAATCCAGCACCACCAACAACGATTGTTACTAACTCATCGCGCTTTTCATCTGCATATTTAGCGAAACTAGCTTCCATATGCTCACGAATTTCACGAGTTGCATTAATGTTAGCGATTGAGAATGCATGCTCTTTTAATCCTGTAATTCCAAATGTTTCTGATTCGAAACCAAGACCGATTACTAAGTAGTCATACTCTAACTCGCCGTCTTTTAAGATAATACGTTTTTCAGCAGCTTTAATTTCTACTACTGTGTCTTGTACAAAGTTCACTTTATTTGTATCAATAACGTCTTGAATATCTAGACAGATTTTTTCATCTTGTAATGTACCAGCTGCGCTCTCGTGTAACCAAGTCGCTTGGTAGTGATAGCTGTTGTTGTTTACTAACGTAATTTCAGCTTCATTTACAGATAATGCTTTTTGCAGACGAACAGTCGTAATCATCCCGCCATAACCTGCACCTAAAACTACGATTTTTGGAATCTTCACCAAATCACAACCCTTTTCTTTATATAATAGTAATGAGAAATAATACCAAGTACTAAAAACTCTATTTGTCAAGAATGTGGAATTTATCACATTCTATATCATAACAAAACGCAGTCAAAAAATCGTACGAATTTTGTCATAGAAATTTAACATAATACTTCCCTATATTAGTCGGTTTTATTCCAGAATTCAAGCTTCTGGAGAATTATCAATATTTTAAAATAACATAGCGTTTTCAAGGGTTTTTCAGCCTTTTTTTCATGTATTTTCCTTTCTGTATATTTTATACAATACAAAAAGCATCTATGCGAAAACTTACACACAATTCAGTCGTTTTCAGAAGTATTATGAACTCAAATATGCTATCATTTATTTGAAAGTGTCATCATTTGCAGGATTTTCGTGTACATATGAACAATATATGAAATCAATATCAAAATTCCATCTATAGGGGGAATGAAAGTGGCAGAAAATCAAAAAGTTTACGACATAACAATTATTGGTGGTGGTCCAACAGGACTATTCACAGCATTTTATGGCGGGATGAGACAAGCAAGTGTAAAAATCATTGAAAGCTTACCTCAACTTGGAGGACAATTATCCGCACTCTACCCTGAAAAATACATTTATGATGTAGCTGGATTTCCAAAAGTGCGCGCACAAGAATTAGTTGATAACTTAAAAGAACAAATGAAGAAATTTGATCCAACCATTTGCTTAGAAGAAGCTGTTGATACGCTTGAAAAACAAGCTGATGGTATATTTAAACTTGTTACGAATAAACAAACTCACTATTCTAAATCAGTCATTATTACTGCCGGCAATGGTGCTTTCCAACCACGCCGCTTAGAATTAGAAGGTACAGCAAAATACGAAAAGAAAAACTTACATTATTTCGTTGATGATATGAATAAATTTGCTGGCAAGCGCGTCGTAGTATTTGGCGGTGGCGACTCCGCAGTAGACTGGACGATGATGTTAGAACCGATTGCTGACAAAGTTACAATCGTTCATCGCCGTGATAAATTCCGCGCACATGAACATAGCGTCGAAAACTTAATGAATTCTCGTGCAGAAGTAAGTACACCGTATGTTCCAGTTGAACTCATTGGTGATGACAAAATTGAACAAGTCGTTCTTCAGCACGTAAAAACTGAAGAAAAAGTTATCATCGATGTTGATGATGTAATTGTAAACTACGGCTTCGTTTCCTCTCTTGGCCCAATTAAAAACTGGGGCTTAGATATACAAAAAAATAGCATCCTTGTGAATTCAAAAATGGAAACAAATATTCCTGGCATTTACGCTGCTGGTGACATTTGTACATATCAAGGAAAAGTAAAACTTATCGCTTGTGGATTTGGCGAAGCACCGACAGCAGTAAACAATGCAAAAGCTTACTTCGATCCAAATGCAAAACTTCAACCAATGCATAGCTCAAGCATGTTTTAATATGTAAAAATAAAAGCTCCTTCCATACGCGGAAGGAGCTTTTATTTTATATACCACGAAAGCACACTGAATTCGATAAACTATCGAACTCAGTGTGCTTTTCGTCTACAAAAATTATTGTTTTCTTCTTCTACCTAATACGAATAACACTCCGCCAACTAAGAATGAAATTCCCGCACCAACTGACATCATCCATGGATGTGCTGCCCCTGTTTTCGGTAATTCTTTTTCTACTTTTACTTGCGGGTCTTTATTTAACTTTTCCAGTCTTACTTCCGGTTTCTTCAGATCTTTCGGGTCTTCCGGTTTCACTTTTGGCTCCTTCGGTTCTTTCGGTTCCTCCGGTTTCACTTCTGGCTCCTTCGGTTCTTTCGGATCCTCTGGTTTCACTTCTGGCTCCTTCGGCTCTTTCGGATCCTCTGGTTTCACTTCTGGCTCCTTCGGCTCTTTCGGATCTTCCGGTTTCACTTCTGGCTCCTTCGGCTCTTTCGGATCCTCCGGTTTCACTTCTGGCTCCTTCGGCTCTTTCGGGTCTTCTGGTTTCACTTCTGGCTCCTTCGGCTCTTTCGGGTCTTCCGGTTTCACTTCTGGCTCCTTCGGTTCTTTCGGATCTTCCGGTTTCACTTCTGGCTCCTTCGGTTCTTTCGGATCTTCCGGTTTCACTTCTGGCTCCTTCGGTTCTTTCGGATCTTTCGGTTCTTTCGGATCTTCCGGTTTCACCTCTGGTTCTTTCGGATCTTTCGGTTCTTTCGGATCTTCCGGTTTCACTTCTGGTTCTTTCGGATCTTTCGGCTCTTTCGGATCTTCTGGTATCTTAAAATCTTCTTTTGTTTTCGGTAAAATTGTAACTGTAGGCTCAAGTGGTGGATTTATTCTATCGTCCACTGTCGCTCTATTTGTTATCCCTTTACTTGGTGCTGCTTTTACCTTCGCTTTAAAAATAATACTACGTTCTTTCGTATCTGTAATTTCTAGATACTTCGCTATTACTTTTCTAAACTCCATTTTTAACTCTACTGGATTTGGTTCAGCCCCTTCAAATCGAATACTATCTTGCACGTACTCTAAACCGGCTGGAATTTCATCTTCTATCTTTACCTCTGCTATTTTTCCGTTTTCTACCGTATTTTCAAAGCTAATTCGGTATTCGATTTCTTCTCCTAGCTTCGGTTCTTTATTACTTACTGTCTTCGTTGCTTTTACCTTACCATCTTTATATTCTGGCTTTATTGTCGCTGTCGGTTCCATAACTGGATGATTTGGATCATCTACGTGAATAATCGCTTTATTTGTTATTTCCTCTCCAACTTTTACTGATTCTTTTACCTTTACTTTAAAGATGATACTTCTTTCTTTCGTATCCGTAATTTCTGGATACTTCACTGTTACTTTTCCATTCTCAACTTTAAGTTCTGTTGGTACAGGCTTATCACCTACAGCCTTCAGACTATCTTTCACATACTCTAAACCAGACGGAATTTCATCTTCAATCTTTACATCAACTAACTTCCCGCCATCTACTATGCCGTTAAAAGTAATTCGATATTCGATTTCTTCCCCTAACTTTGGTTCATGATTACTTACTTCTTTCCTTGCCTCTAGTTTCCCATCTTTATATTGCGGTGTAATTGGTACAAGTGACTCAACCGGTGGATTTGTCGGATTATTATCATCCACAACCGCCTTGTTTATAATTTCTTTTCCTACTTGTACCGTTTCTTGTACTTTCGCTTTAAAGATGATACTTCTTTTTTTCGTATCCGTAATTTCTGGATACTTTGCTGTTACTTTTCCATTCTCAACTTTAAGTTCTACTGGATTTGGTTCCGGCCCATCAGACTTTATACTATCCTGTACGTATTCTAAACCGGCTGGAATTTTATCTTCTACTTTTACCTCAGTTAGTTTTCCATTTTCTACCGTATTTTCAAAGCTAATTCGATATTCTACTTCTTCTCCTAACTTCGGTTCATGATTGCTTACTGTTTTTTCTGCTTGTAATGCACCATCTTTATGTTGAGGCTGTATAGCGACATTTGGTTTCTCTGGTGGATTTATAGTATCTTCCACAACCGCCGTATTCACAATCGCTTCGCCAATTTTAGCTTTTTCTTTCACTTTTACTTTAAAGACGATGCTTCTTTCTTTCGTATCCGTAATTTCTGGATATTCTGCGAGTACTGTGCTGTTTTTCACTTTCACATACAACGGTTTCGGATTCTCTCCCTCGGCTCTTTCACTACCTTCTACAAACTCTAAGCCAGCTGGTAATTCATCCTTAATCTTCACCTTCGCTACTTTTCCATGCTCTACTACGTTACGGAAAGTAATTCGATACTCTACTTCTTCTCCTAATTTTGGAGCTGGATTATTTACTGTTTTCTCAGCTTTTAGTTTTCCGTCCTTATACTCCGGCGTAATAATCGCTTCTGGTTTTTGCGGCGGATTCTTCGGATTATCATCATCCACAATTGCCGTATTCACGATTTTCTTACCGACTTTTACTGCTTCCGTTACTTTTACCTTAAAGCGAATACTACGCTCAGCTGTATCAGTAATATTTTCATACTTCGCACTAACCTTACCAGCTTCTTCTTTTAACTCTACTGGCGCTGGCTCATTACCTTCTGATTTTAAACTATCCTTCACATATTCTAAGCCAGTTGGTAATTGATCCTCAATTTTCACTTCTGCTAGTTTTCCGTTTTCTACCGTATTTTTAAAACTAATTCGGTACTCTACTTCTTCTCCTAGCTTTGGATCTTTTTTGCTTACCTTTTTATCAGCTTTAAATTTACCAGCTTTATGCTGCGGTGTAATATCTACTTCCGGTCGCTCTGGTGGATTTTTTGTATCATCAACAATTGCTTTATTTACAATTGCTTTGTCCACTTCAACAGAATCTTTCACCTTCACTTTAAAGATAATACTTCTTTCTTTCATGTCAGTGATATTTTCATACTTCGCACTAACCTTACCAGCTTCTTCTTTCAACTCTACTGGGGCTGGCTTATCACCTTCTGCTTTTAGACTATTTTTCACATACTCTAAACCAGACGGAATTTCATCCTCAATTTTCACCTCTGCCAGCTGTCCATCTTTCACCGTATTATTAAATGAAATTCGGTATTCGATTTCCTCACCTAGCTTCGGTTTATGATTATTCACCTTTTTATGAGCAGCAATTTTACCGTCTTTATATTGCGGTGTAATTTTCGCTGTCGGTTCAGTTATAGGGTGGTTCGGATCATCAACGTGGATAATCGCTTTATTTGTAATGTCCTTACCTATTGTAACCGAATCTTTCACCTTCACTTTAAAGACGATACTTCTTTCTTTCGTATCCATAATCTCTGAATACTTTGCCATTACCTTACCATTTTCTACTTTCAACTCCACTGGTTTTGGCTCTTCACCTTCAGCCTTTTCGCTTCCTTCTACAAACTCTAATCCAGCTGGAATTTTATCTTCTATCTTTACCTCTACTAGTTTCCCATCTTTCACCGTATTATTAAAAATAATTCGATATTCGATTTCCTCACCTAACTTCGGTTCACGATTACTTACTTCTTTTCTTGCCTCAATTTTTCCATCTTTATATTGTGGTGTAATCGGTACATAAGGCTCTTCTGGTAGATTCTTTGTATCATCTACAATTGCCTCATTTACGATTTCTTCTCCCACTTTTGCGCTTTCTTTTACCTTCGCTTTAAAGACAATACTTCTTTCCTCTGTATCTGTAATTTCTGGATACTTTGCCATTACTTTATTATTTTTCACCTGTAGCTCTACTGGTTTCGGTTTAGAACCTTCTGCTGTGATGCTGCCTTCTACATACTCTAAACCATTTGGTAAGGCATCCTTTATATTTACCTCTGCTAGTTTTCCATTTTCTATCGTGTTTTTAAAACTAATTCGATATTCTACTTCTTCTCCGAGTTTCGGTTTATGATTATTGGCTACTTTCTGCGCAGCAATTTTACCATCTTTATATTGCGGAGTAATTTCCACATGAGGCTCTTCTGGCTCATTTTTTGTATCTACTACAATCGCTTTATTAACAATCTCCTTGCCTATTTCTGCCTCTTCTTTTACTTTCACTTTAAAAATAATACTTCTTTCTTTTGTATCCGCAATTTCTAGATACTTTGCCATTACTTTGCCGTTTTCAAATTTCAATTCTACCGGACTTGGTTTAGAACCTTCTGCTTGTAAACTGTTCTCCACGTACTCTAATCCAGCTGGAATTTCATCTTCTACTTTAACCTCTACTAGTTTTCCGTTTTCTACCGTGTTTTTAAAACTAATTCGGTATTCTACTTCTTCTCCTAATTTCGGTTTTTTATTGTTTACAAATTTCTCTGCTTTAAGCTTACCGTCTTTATATTCTGGCGTAATTGTTACTTCTGAAGTTGTTGGATCTTTTGTATCATCAACAACTACTTTATTGACAATGCCTTCACCAACTTTAAATTTTTCTTTTACTTTCGCTTTAAAGACGATACTTCTTTCTTCTATATCCATAATTTCTGGATACTTTGCGATTACTTTGCCATCTTTCACTTTCAGTTTTACCGGATTCGGCTTAGATCCTTCTGCTCGTAAACTATCTTTCACATACTCTAATCCATTTGGTAAATCGTCTTCTATTTTTACCTCTGCTAGCTTTCCGTTTTCTACCGTGTTTTTAAAACTAATTCGGTATTCTACTTCTTCTCCTAACTTCGGCGTTTCATTATTTACCGTTTTCTTCGCTTCTACTTTTCCATCTTTATGCTGTGGAGTAATTTCTGCCGTCGGTGTTTCTGGCTCATTTTTCGTATCATCAATAATTGCTTTATTGACGATTTTTTTACCGACTTTCACTTCATCTTTTACTTTCACTTTAAAAGTGATACCTCTTTCTTCTGTATCCGTAATCTCTGGATACTTCGCCATTACCTTACCATTTTCAAATTTCAATTCTACTGGATCCGGCTTAGAACCTTCTGCTTTTACACTATTTTCTACATATTCTACACCTTCTGGTAAAGTATCTTCTATTTTCACCTCTGCTAGTTTTCCGTCTTCTACCGTGTTTTTCATACTAATTCGGTATTCTACTTCTTCTCCTAACTTCGGCGTTTCATTATTTACCGTCTTCTTCGCTTTCACTTTTCCGTCTTTATGTTGCGGAATAATTTCTGCTGTCGGTGTTTCTGGCGGATGTTTCGTATCGCTCACAATCGCTTCATTAACAATCGAATCGCTCACTTTACCTTTTACTTTCACTTTAAAGGTAATACTTCTCTCTTTTGTATCTGTAATCTCAGGATACTTTGCCATTACCTTACCGTTTTCAAATTTCAATTCCACTGGAGCTGGCTTAGCACCTACTGCTTTTACACTATCTTTCACATACTCTAATCCATTTGGTAAATCATCTTCTATCTTTACCTCTGTTAGCTTTCCATGTTCTACCGTATTTTTAAAGCTGATTCGGTATTCCACTTCTTCTCCTAACTTCGGCGTTTCATTATTTACCATCTTTTTCGCTTCAAGTTTTCCATCTTTATACTGAGGAATAATTTCCGCAGTCGGATTAACTGGCTTATTTTGCGAATCATCAATAGTTGCTTTATTAATGATTTTTTTACCGACTGTTACTCCTTCTTTTACTTTCACTTTAAAAACGATACTTCTTTCTTCTGTATCCATAATTTCTGGATATTTTGCCATTACCTTACCATTTTCAAATTTCAGCTCTACTGAATCTGTTCCGGCACCTTCTGCTTTCAAACTATTTTCTACATACTCTAAACCTTCTGGTAGAGTATCCTCTATTATCACGTCTGTTAGCTTTCCGTACTTAACCGTATTTTTCATACTAATTCGGTATTCTACTTCTTCTCCTAACTTCGGTGTTTCATTATTTACGCTTTTCTTCGCTTTAATTTTTCCATCTTTGTGTAATGGTGTAATTTTTGCTTCTGGTTCTTTCGGATGTTTCATATCATCAACAATTGCCTTATTAATGATTTCCTTACCTACTTCCGCTTCTTCCTTCACCTTTACCTTAAAGACAATACTTCTTTCTTTCATATCCGTAATATTTTCGTATTCAGCAATGACTTTTCCATCTTTCACACTTAACTTTAATGGAGCTGGTTTATCACCTTCAGCCTTTTCACTGCCTTTTACATACTCTAAACCGTTAGGAATTATATCCTCTATCGTTACCTTTTCTAGTTTTCCGCTTTCTACCGTATTTTTAAAGCTAATTCGGTATTCTACTTCTTCTCCTAGTTTTGGTGATGGATTATCTACTGTCTTCTTCGAATCAATTATTCCATCCTTATATTGCGGAGTAATTCTTTCTTCCGGCTCAATCGGTGGATTTTTCGTATCATCAACAATTGCTTTATTGACAATCTCTTTATCTACTTTTGCTTCTTCCTTCACCTTTACTTTAAAGACGATACTTCTTTCTTTCATATCCATAATATCGATATACTTAGCTTTGACTATTCCATTTTCAACAGCTAATTCTACTGGTCCAGGTGCTTCTCCTTCGGCCTTGATACTATTTTCTACATATTCAAGACTTTTTGGAATTGTATCTTCCACTCGCACCTCTTCTAGTTTTCCGTTCTCAACCGTATTATGAAAACTAATGCGGTACTCGATTTCCTCGCCTAGCTTCGGTTTCTTATTATTAACTACCTTTGTAGCAGCAATTTCACCTTTTTTACTTTGTGGTGTAATAACAACCTTCGATTCAGCAGGCTCATTTTTCGGATCTTTTGCAATTGCTTTATTTACAATTACCTCCCCTACTTTTGCCGAATCTTTTACTTTCACTTTAAAGACAATACTTCTTTTTTCTGTATCCGTAATTTCTGGATACTTTGCCATTACTTTGCCGTCTTCCACTTTTAGTTCTACTGGCTCTGGGTTTATACCTTCAGCTTTCAAACTATCTTTCACGTATTCAACACCTTTAGGTAGTGTATCTTCTACTAGCACCTTTTCTAGTTTTCCGTTTTCTACCGTATTATAAAATGTAATTCGGTATTCCACTTCTTCTCCTAGTTTTGGTGTTTGATTCGTTACGCTTTTTTCAACATCCACTTTACCGTATTTATAATCCGGCGTAATCTTTTCTTCTGGATGCTCAGTTTGTCCATTTGGCTCACTCACAACCGCTTTATTAACAATCGTTTCTCCGGCTTTTGCCTCTTCTTTTACTTTCACTTTAAAGGAAATGCTTCGCTCTTTTGTATCCGTAATCTCTGGATATTTTGCGATTACCTTACCATTTTCTACTTTTAACTCTACTGGATTTGGTTCAGCACCTTCAGCTCTCTCACTACCTTGAACAAATTCTAAGTTAGCTGGAATTTCATCTTCTATTGTAACTGCATCTAGTTTTCCGTTTTCCACCGTATTTTTGAAGCTAATTTGATATTCAACTTCTTCTCCTAGCTTCGGCTTTTTATTTGTTGCTTTTTTCTTTGCAGCAATTTTACCGGCCTTATGGTGTGGTGTAATCTTCTCTTCTAAATCCTTTGGTGGATTTGTTTTATCACTAACGGTTGCTTTATTAACAATTTCTTCACCAATTTTTGCAGTTTCTTTTACTTTTGTTTTAAAGACGATACTTCTTTCTTCCATATCCATAATTTCTGGATACTTTGCAATTACTTTACCATTTTCAAACTTCAGCTCTACTGGCTCTGGTTTTGCACCTTCTGCTTTCAAGCTATCTTTCACGTATTCAAGACTACTTGGTAATTCGTCTTCAATTGTCAATACATCTAGACGTCCATCTTTTGTCTTATTTTTAAATGTAATACGATACTCTACCTCGTCACCTAGCTTCGGTGTTTTATTAGAAGCTATTTTTCTTGCCTCTATTTCTCCCGGAACTTCTTTCGGAAGCGTAACCGTAACATTTGCATCATCTGTAGTTTCATAATTTACCTCGGTACTATCTTTTCCCTTTACAGCAACGATATTTTTTATTGTTGTATCTGATTGTACAGAAGCTTTCACTTTTACTTTAAATGTAATAATGGCACTTTCACCAGGTTTTAAAACACCGCCGTCTTTAGCATCTGCCCCTTCACCAATACGGAAATCAATTTGATTATTTACAAACTCTGCTTCATCATCGCTTGCATTATCTGTTTTATTTCCTTTATTACTTCCAGAAATATATTGTATAGACCCCGGAACATACTCTAAACGATCATCTAATTTATCAAAACCTTTTACATTAGATACAGGTGCTTGGTTATTTTTCGTATCATTTTTCACTTCAATTTGATACGTAAACTCTTCACCAGATTTAATTTCCTTAACTTCTTTACCGGCACTATCTAATGCCTTTTTATCAACTTGTAAGTTTGGAGCATTATGTTCTGTAACGAATGTAGCGTTATTTAATACGTAAATATCACCACCGCCACCATTTGCTCTAAAACGCATTTTTGCTTCTTTTAAATCATTTTTTACTTGAGTAGGTCCTTCAAGATGATACGTATGAATGTCAGTACTGAATGAATTTGTCCAATCCGGGTTATATCCTGGATATTTTTTCGTAACAAACTCGTTAGTACCGTCTACTTGTACTTCTGTCATAGACGAATCATTCGCATCATTGTCTTTACCGTTAATATTTTTTATCTTTATATATCCAGCACCAAAATCATATTCTCCATAATCATATGCATATCCATCTTTCTCAGCTGGGTCACCTTGCGATGAAAAATAACTAAATTTCGCCTTAAAAGCACCTTCTTTTGGTGTGTTTATTTTATTAACACTAATATCTGTCCAGGCTGTACTTTTTTGAGAGACTAGCCCTTCCCAAATCTTCATGTCTTTTACTGTTTCTTTATAGTTTTCATAAACTAATATAAGATTCCAGTTACCCCAGTAATAGCCGCCACCTGTTACATCTTTAATTTGTGGCACATTTGCAACTGTCAACGTTTGTGAAATCCCTTGCTGTGCAATTACATTTGTTACATCTGCATACGCAACATATCCTGCGCCACTACCTGAGTAATTAGAAATATAAGGTAGGTAATCCGCTTTTCGTATGCTATCAGCAGTTACATCTGCATATTCTTTATTTCCCATTTTCATTTTGACTGGTTGCCTTACTTGATCCTCGGTAACCTTTCTATCAGCAATATTTCCTGGTAACCCCATTGCTGCTGTCCAGAATAAGTAAGCCTTTTTCACTTTACTTCCGGCAGGAATATTAGGAAATGCACCTGTTGACGAATTAAAAATACTATCATCGTTATCAACGTCCACAGTCATTTTATTCGTTTTATAACCCATACTTTGTCTGCCATAATGATCAGTCGTCAAACCAAGTGTTACATTGCCAGTCTGTACTAAATTACCAGCAGTAATTGTAGAATACAGTGGATCTCCAAATCCTTGCTTATCCCCTGTTTGCATTTGAACCTTCGAAGCATTCTCTGATGCAGCTTGTACTTTTGCATCGCTCTGATTTTCCGCTTCTTTTTCTAGTTTCTTCTCATCTTTATCTACTGGCTGCTTCACTAGTTCCGTGTTCGCTGTAGGTTTATTTTTATCTCCTGCAGATACTTTTAATTTTCCATCCACTTCTTTTGATTTAGCATCAGCTGGTGATCCGATTTCTTTCTTACTACTGTCAGCCTCATCATCGGTATTAGCTTCAACCTTGTCTTCAGAAGGAATCCCTTCAACATCTACAGACATGTTTCCTATTTGTAGTTGATCCTTTTGCACACTAATTTTTTGCTTATACTCTTTATTAAAATGTTGTGCACGACGAGCTTTTATTAACACAGTCATTTTTTCATGTGATTTTAAATCTTTAATTTTAAGATTAGAAGAAAGAACCTTTCCTCCCTTATCTTTTTCCTCTACATAGAAATCCGCTACCTTATTTTCAGGTAACTTCTCTCCGTTTACTTTCACGGATTGCGAAGGGAACGTAATTTCATTTTCATTATTTTGTTTAAGCACCAATTCTTGAATTGGTGTAGCTCCCGTATTTTCAATCGTATATTGAAATACGTGCTCCCTCTCCGCTACTTCTCCCTTATATATTTCAGCATTTACTTGCTCTGCCTTAATTTTCACATCATTTCCTTGTAACTCATCCCAGCTTTTTTTATTTATCTCTGTAGCAAAAGCACTGGGTGAAGGCAATATGATGGATAGGAGAAGTGTGATCATCGTTACGACATTAAAACACTTCAATACTTGCTTCATATTTTCTACCTTTCTCCTTTCTATATACTTGCTATCCGTCTACTTAATTTCGTAGCCTTACATAGCAATATATATCCACTCGCAACAATCCGACCTATGAAAATATATCGTTGAAATCCCAATATCAACAATATAAATCTCATAGAATATTACTATTTTAATTTATCAAAAATAGAAGATATATCGGACACTTATACAAACCTTTACCATTTTTAATATAGTAAAAACGTTCTACTGTATAGGCTTATATAACAGTTAAAGGATACATAAAAATCTTAACATACTCCCTAACCTATTCATACATACAATAGAATTTTTACCATTTTTTAGTTATTTCAGTTTGTTGTTTATGATTAAAATTTTCAAAAAACAATAACCGTTACATGTAAAAATATGTTACATTATTAAAGAACGTATGTTCTTATTTTAAAGGAGGAATTTGTAATGATAAACGAACCCATTATCGTAAAAAAAGAAGCTTTCCAAGCAATCGGCGTTTCGGTTACGACAACTAATGAAATAGAGGCATCTCCTGAAGGAAAAATCCCCGGGCTTTGGAACAAATACTTTCAAGAACAAATGATGCATCACATCCCAAATCAACAAACGAAAGAAACATTCGCTTTCTACTCCAACTACGAATCAGATGAAACTGGTACATATACATTTACAATCGGTATGCCCGTTTCTTCATTAGAAGACGTTCCTGAAAATATGACAACTTTAACAATACCTGCTGCTACATATGCTGTATTTACAACGAGAAAGGGACCAGTTGCTGAAGTCGTTTGCGAAGCTTGGGAATATATTTGGCAATGGTCGAAAGAAAATAAACGTGCCTTCACAACAGACTTTGAGCTTTATGACGAAAGAGCATTAGACCCAAATCATGCACAATTGGATATTTATATTGCGTTAGCCTAAAAAAAGATGCCCATTCGGCATCTTTTTTTGTCGTTAAATAGCTACTGGGCAAATCCATTATTATTGTCTACAATGAGAAAGTGCAGTATAGAAATATTAGAAACTGTATAAAGTGAAACTATACTCAGCGGAGGGCATCTCCCATTGAGTATTAGCCCTCACCAATCGGGCGTTTACTGGTTTTTTAGTTTAAATTTGTCACATAGAAAGGAAGTAATATGGAGGAACTACAACAAAATAAAACTGCTTTAGAAGGAAGCGGAAAACCGTTATTAAAAAATACGAATTTCCTTTTTCTTTGGGCAGCTACTCTTTTTTCAAGCTTTGCTTTAGCCTTTTTTACTTTTTCACAAACGTGGTACATAGCAAAAACATTAAACCTTGAAGCTTCACTCGGTGTTGTTTTCGTAGCTCTTAGTGTTCCAAGGCTTATTTTTATGATTATCGGCGGCGCTGTAGCTGATAAATTCCCGAAAAAAAACATTATGTTTTACTCCAATATTATTCGAGCGATTCTTGTCGCAACCATTCTCACATGGTTTATCGTTGGTGATGTAACACTATATACATTTGCTTTATTCGCTTTATTCTTTGGACTTGCTGATGCTTTCTTCTGGTCAGCAGATGGATCTATCTTACCTGAATTGGTAGAAAAAAGCCGGTTAACACAAGCGAATTCACTTACACAAATGACGAACCAAGCATCAGTCATCTTAGGCCCTGTACTTGGCGGAATTCTGATCAAATTTACAAACTACGAGACAATATTTTCTATTACAATTTTATTACTGATTGTCGCAGCCATACTCGTTCAAAAAATACAATTTACGATGCCAGAACTAAAAGATACAGATAAAGGTATGTTCACTTCCATTAAAGAAGGAATCTTATATGTAAAGGAATCGCCATTCCTTTCAACTTTCCTTCTTTGTAGCGCCTTTTTAAATTTATTTTTAATTGGTCCGATGCAAGTCGGTTTCCCGCTTTTCGTTAAAAATGTTCTGCACGGTGACTCGCTCCATTTCAGTTACTTAGAAGCATCTGTAGGCGGCGGAATGGCAATAGGCGCTATCATTGTCGGTTTAAAAAATATTAATCGTAGACGCGGACTATTTTGCATTATCATGATGCTACTGTCTGGTGTATTCTTCTTATCCATCAACTTTAGCACCGTACTTTGGCAAGCATTATTAGCCGGCATGTTTTATGGTATTACAATTGCAATGGCTATCGTTCCGCTTATGGCGATGATTCAATCGACAGTAAAAGAGGAAATGATGGGACGCGTAATGAGCTTACTTATGCTATCATCAATGGGCTTTATCCCGCTCTCTTATGCATTCACATCAATCGCACTTGCAATGGGAATTCCAATCGTAACCGTTATGAAAAGCGGTGCAATTGCTGTTATCGTCTTCGTACTATTTGTAGCGATTCGTGTTCCAGTTGTAAGAAAGTTCGACTAGCTACTTGGAGTCATGTATTATACGCATGGCTCCTTTTTAAATGGATCAAATAACGCTATCCCCTTACTTCTCCTCACAGCTGCTCCCCATTCTAATCCAACCTCTAAAAATAAATCTCGCACTGTACTATATAAAAGTGCCTTCACATTTTTACGGATTTCCCCATATTTATAAGCTCTCACAACACTCTTCACTCGCCAAATGAAATTTCCATACACTTCTTCATCAGCTAATATCTGCTCTAGTAAAACACCTTGCTCTAGTAACCCGCTCTTTTTATACGCAAGCTCGACCTTACTCCAAAATATATTAATTTTCTTCGGATTACTCGTCATCGGTACCAGTGCGTATATAAAAGGCTTCGGTATATCATGACGGCAATACGTCTCATCAAGCTCGTACGTTATTTTTCTTTTCTCTTTTATTTGTGGAATGTTTTTAGAAAGAATTGTTTCTCCCTCGGATTTTGGCTCCTTTCCGTTACAGCCAGCTGTATAATCCTCACTTTCACATGCGGACATTTTCATACGGTCATCCATGCGGTCAATTGCAGATATAAGAAAAATATATAAGTTCGCACTATACCCACCGCGCTTATGTCTTTCTTTTGTTGCAACACGCTTTATAATTCCTAGTTCCTCTAACTTTGCAATTGAACGGCGTACTGTACGAATACTCTTTCCAACATTCTTCGCAATCGTCTCCATTAACGGACAGGCGACTCCTACTGTTTTTTGTTTCTCATTCACCGCATACTTTCCTAAAAAATGAATAATGGTAGCATCCGTTTTATTCAATTGAAATCGATAGCACTTCAAAACTTGTTTTTGATATGTATTAAACTCTTCTTTACTTCGAAATTCACTGTATGGTTTCATTAAATTATATAAGCTTCCCATTTATATCACCTCATTTATAAGTAAGAGGCAGGAAGAGAATTTGGCGTGGAATTTAATATTTTTTTAATGGAGATGAAAATATGATCGTAATTAGCGCTTGTTTAGGTGGTATAGCTTGTCGATATGACGGAAATGACAATCTCGTTTCAAAAATAGAGGAGCTACTACAAAAAGAAGATACAGTCCTCATTTGTCCTGAAGTATTAGGAGGACTGCCAACACCTCGTCCTTCTGCTGAAATTATTGGCGGGAATGGCGACGACGTTTTGGACGGAAAAGCGAAAGTGATGACAAAAGATGGTGAAGATGTCACAGAAGCTTTCGTAAATGGTGCTTATAAAGCATTAGAACAAATTAAAAATTTACACCCAGAATATATTATTTTAAAGGAACGTAGTCCATCTTGTGGCAGTTCTACGATTTACACTGGTGAATTTAATGGCAATAAGCAAACTGGTTACGGGGTAACTACTGCTTTATTTAAAAGACACGGATTTAAAGTCATTTCAGAAGAAGAATTTGAAAGCAAAAAAAGGAATTGACCCTGTTCGTCAATTCCTTTTCTATCTGTCTTATTTCACGCCTAATTTTTCTTTCACTTTCGCTGGAAGCTCGTCTTTCTTTACTTCTTCCCAAGCTGATACACCTTTTTTATCTGAGTGATATACGCGTAGGAATGCTTCTTTACGAAGATTTTTTTGAGCTGTAAATTCTAATTCTTTCTCTTTACCGTCTTTATCAAAGCCAGTCAACTTATATTCATAATCTTTAAATTTTTGACCATTATCAGCTTTACTATGAACTTCTTTTCCATCTACTGTAATTTGAACGTAGTACTCATCTTTACCCATACGGTTTAAATCACAACCAACTAACAAGCTTGCGAATACAACTAAAATACTAAATAGTGCAATGTATCTTTTCATTTCCTTCACCTCATATGTTTTTTCTTATATTCTTATCTTAAAGCCCAGAGCTTAAAGAAGAAATTCAAAAACATGACATGAACATTACACTTTTGTAAGATAATAATTATTTCTTCACTTTAGAAATTGTCATTCCATCACCAATTGGAACGAGTACAGATTCTAAATGCGGGTGGTTTGCTATCATTTCATTAAACTTCTTCATAACTTCTGTATAACGTTTTTGTTTCGCACGCTCCTCAGCTACACTACCGCCAATAACGTCTTTCACGCCAATTTCGCCACTTATCACGTAATTTCCTTATACCGTTTATTACGCCCTCAATTATAATCTCTATTACAAGATATCTTACTAAATTAATAATAGGTTTAATTACGTATCTCCCTATGAATTCAAAAATATCCTCCATCATATTTTCCTCCTTCTTTCAAAAGGAAGCTGCTACTCCTCCGCGTCCTTTTACGTCCAGTTACAATCGCTGCCCTACTGCGGTATATATCAACAAAAATAATACGAAAACAACATCCACAATAACGCTATTGAATTTGGAAGAAACTTCGGTAAATACTAATACTATAGTTAACATGGCTAAGAGAATTATTTTTTCACCTATATTCGGAGATGCTCCCAAAAACTTTATAAAATCAAAGACAACTTTACTACAACTCTTCCCGTAACTAATTTATTATCGTGGTAAACCGTCTTCCACTACATCCGTAACAGTTCCATTCGGTTCAAAGATTACACGTAATGATCCTTCTCCACCATAACCAGTATAGTCATATACTGAATAAGATTTATATTTCTCAATCACATGTGGCTGTCCAATTGCAGCTTTTACCTGATTCGCGGGCATACCTTTTTTTATTTTCAAATATTGATTGTAACTTACTGCTGCCGAATTGTTATTTACATCTTTATACCACGGTACACGATCGTTTTTTTCTTCATATTCCTTTACAGGCTCTTCAATACGTTTCGTAGATACCCGATTCTCCTTACCTTTACCTTTATCTTTATCTGTATCCTTTATAGCAGTACGTTCAATATTCACAACGTAACCATATGTATTTAATTCAACCATAATTTCATATGTACCATCCGTATCTTTTTCAGTATAAAATACGCGTTTTTCATTGTTATTATAATATTTTATGTTCTCACCACCGTAGTCAATCGTATTAAGAATATCCGTATACGTCATACCTTCCTCAATCTTTTGAGATTCATCATGAGAAATATAACGCTTCTGTGATGATGGAGCGTCCTCATTTTTAATACTTTCACGTTTACTCGTAGTCATAGGTGTTTTCTTCTGATCTTTTAATACGTCACCTTCCGCCTTCGCTGGTTGCTTTGCTCCTACTTTTGTTAATACGTCTGTATCGCTAGAACAAGCTCCCAAAATCGATACTGTAGTCAACGCCATCCCTACTATAAGTACTTTCTTAAATGACTTCACTCTAATCCCCCCGGTATTTTTTAATATTTAGTAATCAACGTATTTAAATTAATACGGAACTATTCAGTTCTATACAATTTGCTATAGCCTTCTCTCTCATGCACCTTTTTTATATAAAGTGAAACTTTAATCAGCCCTCACCAATCATCTTCGTTACAAATATTAACATTAAATATAACTAATAAATAGTATATTTCTTCTATTCATTTACATTTCTGTTGCATAATATTTTCCGAAACGAACAATATGAAACTCGAATTAACAATTTTTATCATATATTCCACATATAATAACATTAAAATTTAATTTAAAAATCACTTTGCATGCATTTTCTGTTTTAACGCCAAAAGAAAAGACCTTTCTAACGATTTTATTCTATCGCTAAAAACTTAGCATTCTTCTGGCTTACCAGCATTCATCGCTGTACGGAAAAGTGATCCAAATCTGCATGATGCGATTGCGTTTAGATAATCAATCGTGAATTATGCGTTCAATTTAAAGCAGGTTAAAAAATAATAATTTCTTATTCAATTAACCTATTCATTAGTTTAACAACCTAATGTTGCTGTACCAACTGATAGTTTAGTTTTCAATATATGAAAAGGGATTTCTAAATGATGAATTGAATATATATTTATTGTTTACTCGTTTTTGAGAGGTTCCTTTATGAGAGATAAGCCTTACTATATTCCTGTACTTCGCACAGTTCTATAATAACTAATAGTGATGCTGTGACGTGATTTTCTATTAGTGAGATAAAGTATTTTTCAATTCATTTATTATAAATTGCAACTCTCGTCCCCCAGAATTATTTCTTTTGGGTGAAAGTTTTTTATGATACAAGTTTCATTCTGTCCTAATTTAAAGTTTTCGAGAGGAGAAATGATATGAACCCTATTTTATTAGATGTTCCGTTACAAATAGAAACAGACAGACTCATTCTTCGAGCACCACTTCAAGCTGGTGAAGGGGATATAGTACAACAAGCTATTAAAGATTCCATTAATGAATTAAAGCAATGGTTGTCTTTATTTCAGTCCATTCCTACTGTTGAAGAAACGGAAATTCTTCTGAGAAATGCACATATAGATTTTTTGAAAAGAGAAAGCTTTCGCTATCTTATCTATCATAAAGAGACGAATGATTTTGTTGGAACAGCTAGCCTTCATCGAATTGATTGGAAGGTTTCTAAATGTGAAATTGGATACTGGATTAACACGCAATTTAGTGGCAGTGGATATATGACAGAAACAGTAAGTGCGTTAACAAACCTTGGATTTCAGTTATTCAAATTTAGAAGGATTGAAATACGATGTGAATGTAATAACACGAAAAGTCGTGCACTCCCTGAAAAACTAGGCTTTGAACTTGAAGGGATATTACGTAATGAAGATTTTTCAGCTGACGGCAAACAACTAACTGATACTTGCATCTATGCAAAAATAAAGTGAAATATTGATTAGCCTTGGTAATCGGGCTTTTACGGCAAAAGAAAAGACCTCCTTAACGATTTTATTCCATCGCTAAAAAGGTCTTTTTCTATTTCGGCTAAAACCTTAGCACTCTTCTGGCGTACCAGCATTCGTCGCTGTACGGAAAGATGATCCACATCCGCATGATGCGATTGCGTTTGGATTGTCGATTGTGAATCCGCCACCAAGCATAGATTGTTTATAATCAATTTTTACTCCTTTAACAATTGGAGCACTTTCTGTATCGATAACAAATTCAACACCGAAAAACTCAAGAACTGTGTCGTCTTCTTTTGGTTCTACTTCAAATCCTAAGCCGTAAGAAAGGCCAGTACATCCGCCGCCATGTACAGCAAGGCGCACGTACTTCTCTCCATCTTCAGCATCTTTTAACATATCTTTAATTTGAAAAGCTGCTTGTTCTGTTACTTCAATCATGAAATACACCATCCTTTCTGTTCTCATTCTATTATACATCTTTACGCTTCTATCTTGTACTCATACACTCCGCGGCAAATTACTTCCGCAGGTCCTTTCATTAACACGTTTCCTTCTTCTGTCCACGCAATCATTAAATCGCCGCCAGCTAAATGAACGGTAATTTCTTTACCACGTTCCATCTTCCCATTCAAAATAGCAGCTACAACGGCAGCGCATGCCCCTGTTCCGCAAGCTTGCGTTACACCTGAACCACGTTCCCAAACGCGGAAATTCATTTCTTCATCGTTTAAAATCTCGATAAATTCAACATTCACTCGCTCTGGGAACATTTCATGTGTCTCAAGAACTGGACCAAGTGTTGTAAGAGGTGCCTTCTCTACATCCTCAACAAAAATAACCGCGTGCGGGTTCCCCATTGAAACAGCCGTAAATGCATAACGATGATTATTATATAAGAAGTTTTCACGAATAAATGGTGTTTCACCTTCACCGAGCATCGGTATTTCTGCACGTGTTAGACGCGGTGCTCCCATATCGATTTTCGCTAATGTCACGAAACCATCTTCTACTGTTACTTCAGCCGTTACAATGCCAGCTAACGTTTCAATTGTGAAAACTGTTTCCTCTACTAGTTTATGCTCATACGCATATTTCGCTACGCAGCGCAAACCATTACCACAGCTCTTTCCTTCTGATCCATCATTATTAAACATACGCATTTTCACCGGAGCTACATCAGACGGACAAATTAAAATCATTCCGTCTGCTCCAATACCAGTATTAATATTTGAAACCTTTTCCGCCACAAGAGCTAAATCTTCTTCAGGAATTTGCTCTTCAAACATATTTACATATATATAACTATTGCCAAGACCATGCATTTTTGTAAAAGAAAATTGGCTCATTTGTATTCACTCCAAAAATAATTTGTTATTTTAAGTATAGAATGCATGCTTTTAGAACACAATATGAATGTCCCCCGTTTCTCATATTTGACAACGTTTGGCGATGAGCCACTCTTACACACATTGTGTAAGAAAAAAGCCCTTCTAAAAAGGGCCTTTTTTTATTTATCTATAGTATTAAACTACCCTCCAAAATAACGTTTTATCTAAAATAAAATGAAAAAGGCGTTGCTCATTCGCAACACCTTAAAACATTGGATTTTCATCCAAATACTCATATACATTATTAACAAGCTCTTCTACTGTTGCACCTTGTACAACTTCACCATTTACAAGTGCAAACGGTCCTTCAAAACAAATACCACAATACCCTAGACAACCATACTCCATTACATCTAAATTCGGATCTTTTTCTAATTTTTCTAGAGCTGCTTGTGAACCACTTGCAAGGTTACCTACACAAAATTCAATTAATGGTTTAATCAAAATTCTCCCCCCTGTACTACAAAACAAATTACCTTCTGACTTCATCTATAAGAAGAAAACTAAGCTGTCTCTTGTTGTTTTCGTTATACATCCTAAACTATTTAGTTACTTCACTATTTCACTTCAAAGTAGATGATTTTATTTTATATAACATGCTACTTGCAATGAAATAGTAACTAAAAAGGCAAAACAGTTTACTTTACTTTTCTTCTTATTGTACAACAGAGTATTCATTCATGCATTGTTATTTGTTCACAAATTCGATATAATTTGATTGAGTAAAGTCAAAATATTTTATTAATATAAAATTTTATGATTAGGGGATATTTCAACAGAAAAGGGGTAATCCATCATGAAACACCTCGTAATACTAGGTGGCGGCTACGGTGGAATGAGAATTCTACAAAGGCTACTTCCAAGCAACCAACTTCCAGATGATGTACAAGTGACATTAATCGACAAAGTACCATATCATTGCTTCAAAACTGAATATTATGCATTAGTTGCGGGTACTATTTCAGAAACGCATATTCGTATACCGTTTCCTGAGCACCCACGCCTCAATATTCAATACGGCACAATAACAAATATTGACCTCGAAGAAAAAGCGGTTCATCTCGATGGCGGCGAAGCAATCCAATATGATGATTTAATTATCGGACTTGGCTGTGAAGATAAATATCATAACGTTCCTGGGGCGAAGGAATATACACATAGTCTACAATCAATTGAACAAACACGTAAAACATATGAACAATTAAATAGTCTAGAACCAAATGCAACAGTAGCTGTCGTTGGTGCTGGCTTAAGTGGTGTGGAAGTTGCAAGTGAACTTCGCGAAAGCCGTTCTGATTTAAAAATCTATTTATTTGATCGAAAAGATAGAATTTTATTCCCGTATCCAGAGAAATTAAGTAGATACGTAGAAGAATGGTTCGTAAAACATAAAGTTAATATTATAAGAAACTCTAACATTACAAAAGTGGAACCAAATATTGTGTATAATCACGATGAACCACTTGAATGTGATGCAATTGTCTGGACAGCTGGTATTCAAGCAAATGAAGTTGTTCGAAACCTTCCAGTTGAACAAGATGGTAGCGGACGGGTTGTCTTAACGAAATATCACAATATTCCAAACAACGAGCACGTTTACGTTGTAGGAGATTGCGCAGCACTTCCACATGCACCATCTGCCCAACTTGCTGAAGGTCAAGGAGAACAAATTGTCCAAATATTATTAAAACGTTGGAATAATGAACCACTCCCTGATGAACTACCTGTTATTAAATTAAAAGGTGTTCTAGGATCTCTTGGTAAGAAGCATGGATTCGGTTTACTCGCAAATCAACCGTTAATGGGACGTGTACCAAGATTATTAAAATCCGGCCTTCTTTGGATGTACAAATATCATAAAGGTTAATACTTTACAGGCTGTCTACTATGTAGGCAGCTTCTTTGCATCAGTTTTTAAAAATTATCAGACACATCTTTCTCAATATGTATAATGATTTATTTTTCATTTTTATATTAAAAACTATTGATAAACAGTGTATGCTATTTGTAAGTTGTTTTATTATTTCCTTGAAGACCGAATTCATTCGGTCTTATTTTTTATGTTATAAATACTTTTGTAGGAGGCATTACATTCCACTTATGAACTTATCGAAACTAAACAATCGAATAGAAGCGAAAAAGAAAGAGTTAATCTATCTCGTTGAACGATACGGATTCACTCATGATAAAGTGATTTCTTTCAGCCAAGAATTAGATCGTTTACTTAACTTATTAATAAAACTCAAGACGCAGAAAAAACGTTGTTCGTTATAACCATTTCCCCCTCTTTTTTGATACGATATAACTAGAATCAGAAAGGAGCGATTTATGTTTATATTAAAAGACGTTATATATAAAGATATACTACACATTCCTTATTTACAGATTCAAAAAGAAAAGATCACTTGCATTATCGGTGAAAGCGGAAGCGGAAAAAGCACATTGCTTCGCATGTTAAACGATTTACAATCTCCAACATCCGGCACAATTGAATATAACGGAAAGTTAATTTCTGATTATCCGCCTATTCAATTACGTCGTGACGTAGTTATGCTTGGGCAAACTCCACCTCTTTTTGATGGAACCGTTAAAGAAAATCTATTAATGGGACTTCGTCTTTCTGAAAAACCATTTCCAAATGATGATGCCCTGCGGAGCGCACTACAAACCGTTAGCTTAGACAAGCAATTAGAAGATAGCGCCTCCTCATTATCCGGCGGTGAAAAACAAAGACTTGCCTTTTCACGTATCGTACTTATGGATCCGCCTGTCTATTTATTAGATGAACCAACTTCAGCATTAGACAGTGATACAGAACGCCGCGTTATGAAACAATTTACTGAACTAGCACGAAAAAAGAAAAAAACAATTATCTTCATCACACACTCACAACAACTTCCAGAAGAAATTGCAGACGACATTATTGAGATTAGTAAAGCAAACGGTGCAACTAGAAAGGAAGTGCTCTCTGTTGAAGGGCGTTATTGAACTCCAAATTTGGCAACTTGCAGCTGCTTATATTTTTATTCTTATTTTAATTGGACTTGTAAAATTAAAAGGAATACCTCGCGAAAAACAAATCGCGCTCGCAACATTCCGTATGACCATTCAGCTCGTACTTGTTGCATATGTCCTTACATACGTATTTGAAAACAGTAATCCATTTTATACAATTGCTCTCATTACTTCTATTACTACCTTTGCAATTTTTAATATTTATAAACGAGTTAACATCCCGATGTCTAAAGAATTAAAACGAGTAGCCGCCCTTTCCATGGTCGCCGGATCAATTGGGCCACTTCTACTATTTATCTTCGTTATTATCGGTCATGACCCTTGGTATGCTCCGCAATATATCGTCCCTATTACAGGAATGCTAGTTGGGAATGCCATGACTGGTGTTTCTCTCGGCGCAAATACGTTCTTAAACAATATGAAGTCGCAAAGAGGTCAAATTGAAGGTGCACTTATGCTCGGAGCAACACCGAAAGAAGCTGCTGCTCCGCTCATTCGAGACGCTTTTGATTCTGCTATTTTACCAACAATTAATTCTATGGTCGGAATGGGGATTATAAGCTTACCAGGCATGATGACTGGTCAAATATTATCCGGTGTATCACCATTCACAGCCATTCAATATCAAATCGCTATCATACTCGGTATTTCAGGAAGTACTGCCTTTGCTGTCATTATCTTTTTACAGCTTGGATATAAAACGTTCTTTAATAAGCGATGTCAGTTGAAAGAAATTGACTATGGTGCACGGTGAATCGTGCGTAGTTCGCGATGAATGAAATTATATTAACGATTTTTTCAATATATCTATCATAACTTGCAATATATCAACGATTTTTCAAATATATCTATCATAACTCAGAATATATCAACGATTTTGTACGAAATATCGATTTACCGACAAAAAGTGACATAATAAAAAGAGGAGGCTATTCGCCTCCTCTTTTTATTGTCTTACGCCTTCTTAACGAACTGTGATTTTAACTTCATAGCTCCGAAACCGTCGATTTTGCAATCGATATCGTGATCGCCATCAACTAGACGGATACTTTTTACTTTCGTACCGATCTTCACAACTGAAGAAGTTCCTTTTACTTTTAAGTCTTTAATAACAGTAACTGCATCGCCATCTTGAAGAACGTTTCCGTTCGCATCTTTTACAACTTTTGCACCATCATTATTTTCAGCTTCTGCGTCTTGGCCCCACTCATGAGCACATTCTGGACATACGAAAAGAACGCCATCCTCATACGTATATTCTGAATTACATTTTGGACAATTTGGTAAAGTAGCCATAAATTCATTTCCTCCGTTCATTATTTATACGTAAAAATCAAAATTGATGTTTACATCTCGATAAATAAAATTTGTATAGCATTTCTTTATAGTGCCATAGTCTCACGCTATTGACAAGCCTACCTCAAATTCTCATTTTTTATTGTATTTTACAAAATTTCAATTCGTATGCCTTTTTTCTATTTGTTCTTCTACTAATTTTAAAAATCTTCGTTGTGCATTTTTATTTTTTACGAGCAATCGTACTCTTAACTTACTTTGTAAATATGAGCGAACTTTGTAGTTCATAATAAATAACTTTCGATACTTCTCGTCTTCATATATCATTCGAAACCATTCATACTGCTGCAAGTAAAGTATGTTAGCATCAATCTTTTTCGTGTGTAAACCCGTACTTAAACTAATAGATCCTATTAGAGCTTCTATTAATGCTGAAATCATTTCTCTCCCCCTAATAAATAAAAGAAGAACCTTCACAAGATTCTTCTTTTCAAAATGAACGAGTTCCCTCTAGAAACCCCAATTATTTTCTTCAATATAAATTTGATATTCTTCTACTTCTTCTTCACTTAACTTCTTATTATTTTCATATACCTCTTGCCACTCGAAATAATCTTCATCGAAATAAACAGCAAATTTAATTTTCACGTTTTTCTTCTCTGTATAATCATAACCAGTAAACTCTACTACATCATAATCTTTTTCTTTCTTCACAAACTTCCAGGTTGGATTATCAGTCATAATCTCTAAAGTAACCCCTTCACCAGTTGAACGAACAACGTTTTTAATATTCGGCTCAGTTGGTAAAAGAGAAAGTCCGAGCATAGCTCCGCCAAACACAATCCCGACTATAACTTGTAAACCAATCATACCAGCTACACTAGCGCCACCCTTAGATTGTAAGAAATACGCCTTCTCATGATCAGACGCATCTTCTCCCTTACGAAAAACACGAACAGCCTGCTTATAATATAAACGGTTTCCTTGCCATCCAGTAAATATCATCATTCCTAATTGAAGAGCTAAACTAAATGTTACATAAATCCCCTCTGGAATATCTATAAAAGGGGTTATAACTATACTAGGTATAGCCAATAACGCAAATATAATAAATAACTTATACATTTTGCGATAAGCTAACCAAAAGGTTGGGAAGAAAAAGGCTACCCAATTCCATGTATTCCCTTGCGCAGGGTTTTCTACTTTACCCCACTTAAAATCATAATAAGCTGTATTCTTTTGAACAACTTTATGTAATTCTTGTGGAGAAATCGTTTCTTGTAAAACAGTGTCCTTCACGTACATCATCCTTTTCTTATTTCTATATACATTTATTGTATATGGACAAAATGAAGGAATCTAACAAAAAGTACACATATTTCATAAAAATGAACGGAAATCGAATATATTCCGACAATTATCCGTTTCTTATTTCATTTTACTTTTAAATATATTAAAATAATCATGTATCATATCTTTAATACACTAAGTTAATTATTTTATATATTCACTAAAAAGGATGCATCAAAATCATTTTTATACATCTTTTTTAGTGAATATATACTACATTTCCTCCCTCTTAATCACATTGAAATACTATTTTATTTCCCCCACATTCCCCTTCACTTTCTCAATAATATCTTCTATACGTTCCGCTATACATTCCAGCTCCCATTCTCCCTCACCGTGCATAGCTGTATAAACTGGACAGTTCTCATCATTACTATCTACAAAAATCGGGTCTCCAAGATATGAATCTATCCCTATTACAATCCATCCTTCTTTCCAATCTCCTTCTTCATTCCCGACTAAGCTTTGTCCTTCTTCATCAAAACTATAACCAAGTTGCCCTTCTTCTATTTCTTCACTATTAAACAATTCTATCGTCATAGGTTCAGATTCATACTCTAGCTCAATTTCATTATCCTCAGCACGATCTACATGTGTTAAAAGTTGTTTAATTTTATTATGGTTAATCATGATATCCTCTCCATTCTATCTTTTAAAAATCTAATTTTATTCATAATGAGCTGCCGCAAGTAACATTTGAGCAATAAACTTCCATGAAATATTTTCTGGAAACTTCTCTCCTTGATTTATATAAACCGATTCACAAGAACCTAACCAACTATTTAATGCCTCTAAATAAGTCTCTACCTCTACATTCTCCCATTCATCTTTATTCACTTTAAAATCCTTTTGGAGGTATACAAGAAATTTTAATAAATCTTCTTTAGAATTTACGTGATCGAGGTATTCATACACATCCATACTCCGTCCCTCCCTCTATTGCGTGTTATCTAAACTAACTATAATATATGACATAAGATTCTTAAAACTATTATTTGAGGTGACCGAATATGAAGAGTACAATTTGGGCAGACGATGACTATTTAAAACTAGCACCCATTAACGATGAACTAATCAAAAAAGCAGAAGAAGTACTGAACGTAAAGCTTCCAGAATCATATATAACCCTTCTAAAAGAACAAAATGGGGGAACTCTTCGTCTCGATGTTCACCCTACTTCAAAGCCAAATTCTTGGGCAGACGATCACGTTAATGTATCTGGTTTATATGGTATTTCTTTTGATGAAAATGAATCTAGTATTTTAGAGAGCTGCTATTTAATTCGAGAATGGGAAATGCCTGAGAATATCGTACTTTTATCTGGTGATGGACATACATGGATTGCATTAGACTATCGAAATGTAGCTGAAAATCCTCCAGTTATATTTATCGATAATGAGTTTGAGGAAATTATTGAATTAGCACCTAACTTTGAAAGTTTCTTACAAAACTTAACTACGTATGAATATGACGAAGAGTAAGCCTAGCTCTAAAAAGGAGCAAGATTTTATTACAAATTTACACGCCACTTTAAAACCACTCGACTTTAAGAAAAAAAGACATACATTTTTCAAAGCTGAAAACGGATTTTATAAGCTCATTAACATACAAAAAAGCCAGTTTGGAGATGACTTTTATATAAATATAGGAGTCCACCCTATCGGTCTCCCGCAGCTTATTACGAACCAATTACAAATAAAAGAGAACATTTCAATATTCGATTGCATTCTACAAACGAGAATAGAGCCTATGCATATCAAACAGAACCAGTTATTGCATAATGTTTCACATGAAACTATCGAAATTCCGAATTACCTTTCTACTATTTTCGACTGGTTTCAAACGTGGGTATCTTATGAAAATTTAGTGGAAACAAATATGCATTCCATTACTCCTGTACTAGCTGTCGTTCCAATATTACGAGAAAAAGCGTTTCTACTTCTTACCTGTTTTTCTTTCTACAAATTAAAACAGTACGAACAAGCTAATCGCTACTTACAGCAATATTTACATTGCACCGTGCATCTGAATACCGAGGAAAAAGAGCCCATATTCTTTCACGAAGTTGATATGTATATGAAAAAACTAGTAGAAAGTACAATGTAATTTCACATTGTACTTTCTACTAGTGCTTTATATTCCTCTTGTAACTTTTTAAATCGTTCTTCATACTTTTGCATCTTCACAGTATCCGTTTTTGAATTAAGGACTGGCCTTCTTCTCCCAGTCACCATTATATTTTCCCCATCTATTGCATCGTTCATATATACGTAAGGTTTAAAAGACTCACATACCGTATATGGCAATGCTACAGAGAGTTTTGCATACTCTTCCACTTTAAATTGATTAGATAAGCTTAACTCCTTTAAATTTTTCAATTGCATTAACGGTTCTAATGAATCATCTTTAACCTTTAAATTCATCAAAGTAAGCTTTTGCAACTGCTGTAATTCAGCGAGTGGTTTTAAAGTTTGTACTTTCATCGCTGTATTTATTCCACCACCCATATAGAAGGTATTAAGTTGTGTGCACTTACTTAAAGCACTTAAATCTTCTAACTTAGAAAAATCATCAATTAGTAAGGATTTGAGTTTTTTATTATAATCAATGTCCCATAACGTCTTCGCTTTTGTATTCCAGCACATATACAACTGTTGTAAATTAGACAATTTCTGAAGGCTACTTAAATCCTCGACCCTCATTTCGTAAACGTATAATATATCGGGACAAACATACGTAAGAATATGATCAAACTGCTTTTGATTTACTGTGAACATCCATAACTTTTTAACTTTTAAAGATGCTAGTCGTTCTATATTTTTTGTTTTCCCCTCAATCGCTACTTCTTCTAAATCACCAGCTATACTTGCTAAGTCTTTCATAATCTTCGGCTGATCACCAATCGGAAACATGTTATCCCCCCTACAACTCCCAAGTAATATTCATTTCTTCAAATGACTCCTTACTAACTTCCAATCCTTCGCTATCTTCCGTTCCAATCATTGCTATTTCATCTTTAGACAACTTAATTTCCTCATTTGGACTTTGGATTTTTTTCTCATACACAAGTTGTAAAAGCTCTATTTGTTCCGCTGTCAGTTCATACTCTTCTTCCAGTCTTTCTATTGCTGATTCTGTATCAAGTAATGGAATTTCTAATAAGAATCCGCCGTGCTCTTCCATCTCTTCAAATGAATCAATTGAATACGCACCGCTATCCTCAATCCAAAATGCAGTTGTAATAAAAGGAACTGTTTCGCCTTCTACTTCTTCTAATACGTATTGAAGTGCTTCTTCTTTCGCAATATCTATTACTTCCGAAGATGCCCCTTCAAAATAATTTTTCGCATCAATCCACTCATCAATTCTCTCGCTATTCACATCTTGAAGACATACAATCGTGTAATTCGGATGAAACGTAATTGTCCCTTGTCCGCCTTGGCTATCTTGCATACTATAGTTAAATCCATCCCATGAACTTTCATGTGAGAAATCTGGACAATGCGCTACATTAATTGCATGGGCAATCGAATTTAAAACGCAGCCTTTCCATAGTTGTTCTTTATCTATATGTAATTTATATTTACTCATCATCTTCCCCCATGCGCATATTTTTTTCTATTATCTTTCCTCTACACAATACTTGTAAATACTTTTCTATCTACTACAAAATAAAAAAGACTTCCTTTTTAAAAGGCGTCTTTTTATAGTTGAAAATTTACTAATAAATAAAACGAATTATTTAATAAATGAATCCCAATTGGAACGAGTAAATTCTTCGTTTTCTTATATGTGTATGCTAAACATATACCCATACCAAAAATATATAAAATACTACCTACTGTAAGGGGATGGCCAAAAGTAAATATGAAAGCACTTATAACGGCACTAGTAAGTGCAGAAAAGCGCTGGGATAATTTCGTAAAAAACATCCCCCGAAATAAAAGTTCTTCCCAAATCGGTGCAAAAATGGTGAGCACAACTACATATAAAATGATTTCACTTTTAGTAGGCTTTATTACTATACTAGACTCGTCCACACCAATCCCATGTGCTAAAACTAAATTTAATATTGCAAGATATATAAGAATTACAATCGCTGTCATTACTATCGTTACATAGTGTTTAAAATTATTGAATTGTAATGATTTTATTAAATGTAAGCAGCAATTTCTTGCCGGTGCATACATTACGATAATCATACAAAACGTGAAAGGTGGAATAAGATGATCTACATACCATGGATATAAGGAAGAATCATATAAAAGGTTCAAAAAACCAATTCCATGCATGACCCCAAAAATAATTAATAGAATGCTAATTACTTGGCGCATACTCATTTGTTCATTCTTTTTTTCATATGTAGCTAATTCTATATTCATCCTATCCCCTCCAGTATAATTAAACCTTTTAAACCATTATATACCAAATTCAACATAAAAAAGACAATACCCCCCACTGTATTGTCCATTTTCGTCCCTACCATTTCTCTCTACACGTCTCAATTAAATGCAGTAAGTACCTCTTCGTCATATCTGCTCTTCTCCACCTTGAGAGCATTCGCTTTTCTTTTGGATTGTGCCGTATTCTCGCTACTTCTTTTAATAAGAGCTCCCATTCTTCCGCTGAACGTTCTGACAAGTATTGCAGTCCTCTATCTTTTGAAACGATTGTTTTATGATCTAGTGTATATAAAATACGTCCCATCGTAACGACAGCTGATTCTACCCACTCTTCTATAAAAAATAAATATGGCTTCTTCGCCTTTTCACTCCAGTACTGTTCTACGTTATATTTCATCGTATTTACTACATCATTCCATTGTATTTGCAGCGGAAGATCTTCTGCTTCTTTTCCGGTAACTGTAATGCCTTGATTTTTCAACGTCCACCATGTGACCGCATTAATATCCCAATAACCAATGTCCGCTTTTCCTTCTGCACAATATACATACTCGTTCATTTCATCATTGTATTTTCCTAAGTCAGCAAGCGGAATATACATACCGTCCATTCTTTTACCTAGCGTATTATCACTAAGTTTCTTATGCAGTTCCACAAGCTGCTGTTTTTCAGCTTCATTCACGAAATCACTTATCACTGTAACAAAATCAACATCGCTCGTTTCTGCATAAAATGCACCAAGTGCGATGGAGCCGTAAATATATACCCCTACTATTTTTTCATCTAAAAAAATTTCTTTTAATTCTACTGTGTACCGCTCCATTAACTGTTGTACTTCCGTTGGTAACGCATGCTTCACTCCATTTTTCATATCTATCCCTCCAATAAAAAAAGCCTTTGCAAATTCGCAAAGACTTCTTGTTTTATAAATATTTCTCGATTTCTTCATAAACATCCTTCAAACGAGGATTTCCTTCTCCAACAATTTCTCCATTTACAAGAACGACCGGATAAAATAAATCTTCTTCCACTACGCGCTCTGCGAATGCTTTTTTATCTGCATCTTCTTGTTCTTCTTGGAAATCAATATACTCGAAATTAAATTTATTTTCTTGTCCTTCATATTTACGACCAATTGCCGCTTGTAACCATTCAAACGTTTCTGTTGAAGATGGCATTCCGACGCAGCTCGCACAAATTACTTTCGTCCCATACACTTGAACATTAACCATTTCTTCTCCCCCACTTCTTGTCCCAACAGTATATTCAGATGTCTTATTACATAAGCACATCATTTTACAAACTTATTCCATACCCCTATACTGAAAAAACACGATACAATATTTCGACAATAAAACAAGAAGAGAAAAAATAGATTTTCCCCTCTATCTTGATTATAATAAAACTGATGAAAGGAGTCGATAAAAATGGAAAACCCACATATGCAAGAACAAGTATTAGAAGTATTAGATAAATTACGTCCATTCTTACTTCGCGATGGCGGAGACGTTGAATTAGTAGACATTGAAGAAGGTATCGTAAAACTACGCCTTATGGGTGCTTGCGGAAGCTGCCCAAGTTCTACAATCACACTAAAAGCTGGTATCGAGCGCGCGTTACTTGAAGAAGTACCAGGCGTTATCGAAGTAGAACAAGTATTTTAATTAAAAGCGGAAGCGGCTCGTTCAGAACAGGAGGTCATTGGAGCTCCTGACGAAGAGGCGCTTTTTGCCTCACAGGAAGGCGCGAAATGGCCGACTGTTCTAGCCGCTGGAGCTAGATATTAATCTAAAAGCGGAAGCGGCTCGCTCAGAATCGCCTTCTAAAAGGAGACCAAATTTGGTCTCCTTTTTTTATTCAAATCACATTTATCCGTTAACATCATAAAACAAAATTGGAAATCCCTCTCAAAAAATGCGATAATTAATACTATATAGTGAATCGTTCACACATATACAGTAAAAAAACATAGGGGGACGACAAATGCCAAAAATGGGGAACACTTTTGTAACAATTCAAGAACTAGAAAAGAAAAAAGAGTATTTATTAGGCCTTTCATCCGTTATACCAACATGGAATACAAGCTATCAATTTTTATTTAAAGAAATCCAGCAAGAATTATTAGGTAAAGTAAATGAAAAGCTCGAAAGGCATCAATTCGTTTTAAATATATGTACAGATCAGCAGGTAGGGGCATAATGTATTACATAAAATTGTGGTATATAAAAAAGAGACCTCACTCGGTCTCTTTTTTATATTTTTAAGATAGCCAATCTAATTTTCTAATCCCGAGCTTATCTACTGGTAAACGAAGTGAGCCATAAAAATGCTTCATAAATTGCTCTGAGCGGTTCACATCGTGTAAAATGGCTTCTAAGCGATCTCTATATATGCTTTTTTGTTCTTCGTTTCCAGTTTGGTAATATCGTTCGACCGTTTCAAAATAGTGAAGCGGGAACAGGAGCCTTGCAAATAATAAGCGCCAACCAAATGAGGACAGCGAGTAATTTCGTTCATAATCTGTAACAAATTGAACGATTGTTTGATCCCAGTCTTTCTTTTTTTCAATCATCATATAGCGAATCCATTCTGCTATATCTCGAGTTGGGTGATCATACACCCAATCAAAAGGGAGTTTGAGACGCTTCGTTTGATGCCATAATAAAGGTGTGAATCGTTCTTGGCAAATTGTCGCTGCATCCGTTAGTTGCGGCGTATCATCCATTTCTGTATCAACAACATATTGAATGGCATTTTCTGCAACTCCTAAGTAATACGGGAAGGATTCAATAAACAATTGATCGAATACGTCTGTAGGGTGGTTCATCACTTGTGATTGCCAAAACTTTTCTAACTGATCGAGTCTCTTTTCCCATAACGCTTTCCATTCACCAATACGGCTTAATTGCTCAATTTCTTCTGGAAAGAATGCACCTCGTTTATGGAATATAGAAAGCTCACTTCCTAATGACATAGCATGTCGTTCTAACGTGCGCATACCTTTTAATAAGCAGTAATTTTGTTCTTCTATCTCACTTACATAGTAGCCGTGTATAGTCGGAACGAAAGTCGCTACAGTTATATCCCCTTGCTGGTTCATATAATCACTGAGCTTTTTCATCTCTACAAGTACTTCTTCCTCCATTTCTCCAATTGGAACAAGTACATAAATTTTGTTGCGAATCCAAAAGCTTTTATAGGGGCCAAGGGGGATTAATTCTTTAACATGCATGTGATAATGCTCATAAATATGCTGAATCATCGCAGTCGCCACCTATGGTTTTTCTTTATATATATGAGCTTGTGCTCGCCTTTCATTCCTATGCACATGATAAAGCAACGAAACGTATACAAATACTAAAAAGAAAAAAAGGTGATAAACATGAAAGAATCAAATCAACTACAAGAAAGAGCATTACAACTATTACAAGAACGCGGTGTAACAATTGACGATATTGCTGAACTTGTTCATTTTCTTCAAAAAAAATATCATCCAAATTTAGAGATGTCAGAATGCCGTTACAATGTAGAACGTGTACTATCAAAACGTGAAGTACAAAACGCACTGATTACTGGTATCGAGCTTGATGTCCTTGCTGAAAAGGGAATGCTAAGTGAGCCGTTACAAGATATTGTAAAACGTGATGAAGGCTTATACGGAATTGATGAAGTTATCGCACTTTCTATCGTGAATGTATACGGATCTATCGGTTTCACGAACTTTGGATATATCGATAAATTAAAACCTGGTATTTTAGAATACTTAAATGATAAATCAACTGGAAAAGTGCACACGTTCCTTGACGATATCGTTGGCGGAATTGCTGCCGCTGCCTCAAGCCGTTTAGCGCACCGAGCTGATCACTCGGAATAATAATGTTTTCTAGACCGTCAGTTTCATGCTGACGGTCTTTCGTATTCCATAAGCATAAATTCTCTTCCGCGACTCAAAAAAATAGGCCCTTGCTTAAATCCGATATTTTTATATAGCGTAATCGCTCTTGTATTAAATGTTGCTACGCTTAATCGAAACATTTTTGCGTTAAACTCTTTCGTGGCAAACGCTATTCCAGCTTGGAAAAATTCTTTCCCCATTCCTTTCCCAGTTAACGCCGGCTTCATACCAAGTCCGATATCAATCACATCTTCTCCACCATATAAATTAGCATCTCTTCCACCTGGTACTTGTGCATTTTCTCCAAAACAAAAATAGCCGATGAACTCTCCTTGATCGACACAACAGCCATAATACGTTCCATCTAATAGCTCTTCTATTACTTCTTTCTCGCCTGAAAAACTATATAAACTATATGGTTCCTCGTACGTCCACGTATTTATCTCATTTGCTTCTTCCTCTGTTAACTTATGTATATCCACTTTCTCTTTCCCCCTATTATATTTCTATTAACAATATTCGATATTCATCTTATAATTCATCTTTCTCAATATATTTTTTTAATTTCTCGCTTCATTTTTATGGAAGATTTTTCTTATTATGTTACGATTAAACAGAATCATTACAAATAAGGTGGTGACAATTTGAATTACTTTTCTTACCTCTCCTTAGAAGAACGGCAAAATTTTTTCTATAAAGAACCTCTTAGTTTTTCAAAAAATATAGGGAAAGAACAACTAGCTTACGCACTAGGCGCCACACTATATACTCCTGGCACGAAAGAAACGATTGCGGAAGATATAATTAGAAAGAAACATGTGGATGCTACCTCAATTATTCTTTGTCTAGAGGACGCTATCAGCGATGAAGAAGTAAAACTTGCAGTGCAAAACATCGTCGTTCAAATACAGCAAATCGCCAACTTAGTCAGTGCCAACATACTAAATCAAGCAGACATCCCACTTCTTTTTATTAGAGTTCGACAGCCAAGTCAAATGAAGACAATTGTTACTGAATTAGGTAGTGCTGTTCATTGTTTATGTGGTTTTGTCTTTCCAAAATTCACACCGATTAATGGAAAGGCTTATATCAATCAGCTTGCATATATAAACGAGTTATACTCATTATCACTTTATGGAATGCCGATTTTAGAATCACCAGAAATTATGTATAAAGAAACACGGATAGAATCATTATTACAAATAAAGGATTTACTAGACTCCTATCGCGATCACATCTTAAATATACGTATTGGTGCTACTGACTTTTCAAGTATATTTAGTATTCGGCGTAATAAATACACACCTATCTATCATATTACTGTTGTTCGTGATTGTATTTCGGACATTATTAACGTTTTCTCAAGGGCAACAAATGAATATATTATTTCAGGATGTGTATGGGAATATTTTTCTAATGATTATGAAGAAGGGCTCATCCAAGAGGTATCACTCGACCATGCAAATGGATTAATCGGTAAGACAGTTATTCACCCATCTCATATTAAAGTTGTACAGGCAATGCATATTGTCACAATGGAAGATTATTTAGATGCGAGATCCATTTTACAAAATGCAGATACGTATAATGGAGTGCTAAAAAGCAGCTTTTCTAACAAAATGAATGAAGTAAAACCTCATTATGGCTGGGCTCGCAAAACCATTTTAAAATCTAATATTTACGGGGTGCTACATGAAAACAAACAATTCACCGATCTCCTTATTACAAACGCAAAGCAACACGTATAACGTTTTAAATAATATACAAGTTCATGTAGAAGTACGTGATAATCCATATAATTTAGCGCTAGACAATCTGTTTCAAATGGCTGCGAGAATAAATAAGAAACGTAGTTTTTTATTTGTGAGTACAATCCTTGGAAAGCATCTTCCTATTAAACCTGCAGTCTCTCTATCAAGTGGATTTGCTCTCGCTGCAAGATATATGGAAATGCTACATAATACTTCTCATCCATTTCAAAAAGAAATTTTAAATCTCATTTCAT
This sequence comes from Bacillus sp. C-3-6, assembly GCF_054509685.1. Taxonomy (NCBI): domain Bacteria; kingdom Bacillati; phylum Bacillota; class Bacilli; order Caryophanales; family Bacillaceae; genus Bacillus; species Bacillus sp. C-3-6. The sequence goes on from NZ_CM137247.1 coordinate 4,704,806, forward strand.
TAGAAATTCATGAAATCCCAGAGGAAGTATTTCGTTATCAATATCCTCTGCAAGAAGAAGTTTTGTTCATCGGATTCGCTGAAACAGCGACAGCACTTGGTCATTCTATGTTTCAATGCTTTCAAAATGCAAAGTATGTGCATACAACTAGGGAATCGATACCCCACCTAGAATCTGTCATTACATTTGAGGAAGAACATTCTCATGCAACATCGCACCGTTGTTATGTAGATGAAAGTTTTTTTCAAAACAACAATCCAATTGTTCTCGTAGATGATGAGATGACAACAGGAAAAACAGCATTAAATATTATTAGATCTATTCAAAATAAATTCCCAAGAGAAGAATATATAATTGCTTCTTTATTAGACTGGCGTTCTCATACTAATAGAAAACAATTTAAACAATTAGAAGAAGAACTTCAAATTAAGATTCATATTATTTCTTTATTAGAAGGCAGTATTCATACAACTGGCCAACCATTAAATATTGCAAAAACAGATATTCAAATTAAAGAAACAAAACCTGATTTCAAAAAGCATACCCTTACCTGCCCAAAATCACCCTATACATCAAATTATATAAAATATACTGGGCGATTTGGCATTTCAGCATATGAACAAAAGCCCATTCATTCTTTCGCTAAAGAAGCGGGAAAAACTTTAAAAAGAGAAAGAATTGGAAAACGAACACTCTGTCTCGGAACGGGTGAATTTATGTATATCCCAATGAAAATTGCTGCTGAAATGGGTGAAAATATTTTATATCAATCTACAACAAGAAGCCCTATCCATCCTGTTTCAAATGATGTGAACTATGCCATTCATAATCATTTCTCATATCCAAGTCCTGAAGATTCTACTATTACAAATTACTTTTATAATATTTCACCTCATGATTACGATGAAGTATTTGTTTTTATTGAGCGTGATTTAGGAGAAGAAGCCCTGTTTCCTCTTCTACAGCAGTTACAAACAGTTATTCCCTTTATTCATATCGTCTCATTTTCAAATAGCATAGAAAAGGAAGGTTGATAATTATGGTAAAAGTAAATTCTCATATTAGTAGTTACAATCCAAATGATGCTATTTTTCTATTAAAAGATATTAGTGATTTAATGAAAGAAAGTTCCACGGAAACTAGAGAACAAGCAATTCAAGCTGGCACACATTATTCCGAAATGTTACCAATGGAATATAAACCATCTAAAGCGTATATGGATTTATTCTTTTCTTCCCTGCAACAATACAAACACAAACTAGCCATCGCTGTTGGAGTTGTAGCCGAACAGATTATACAAACTAAAGGAACTAACCTTGTCCTCATTTCATTAGCTCGTGCTGGTACACCTATTGGCATTCTTATCAAACGCTACATACGCTATCAATACAATCTTGATGTACCTCACTATTGTATTTCTATTGTTCGCGGACGCGGTATTGATGAAAATGCACTCCATTATATTTTGGAACATCACCCTAAAGAAACAATTCAATTCATTGATGGGTGGACTGGAAAAGGTGCAATAAAAAAAGAATTAGAATATGCAGTACACACATTTAACGAACGAAATAATACACACATTTCTCATTGTATGGCTGTGCTTGCTGATCCCGGTTACTGTACTTCAATTTACGGTACACGTGAAGATTTTCTTATTCCTAGCGCTTGCTTAAATGCAACAGTCTCTGGACTAATTAGCCGCACTGTACTAAATGACACCTATATCGGTCCAAAAGATTTTCATGGTGTTAAATATTATAAAGAGCTAGAGCAAGAAGATTTATCAAATTTCTTCGTTGATGAGGTAACAGATTTATTCCCTTCTGTTCATTCTCATATAGATAATCAATTACGTTATATTACTTCAACTTACACTGATCCCTCTTGGCAAGGATTAAAAGATATACAGTCTATCCAAAATCACTTTGAAATTGACGATATTAACTTAATTAAACCAGGAGTCGGTGAAACAACTCGTGTATTACTCCGGAGAATACCGTGGAAAATTTTAATACGGAAGCAAAGCAATCCCGATTTAAAGCATATTTTACTTCTCGCTAAAGAAAAGAATATCCCTATTGAACTCTATGAGAATATGGCTTATTCATGTTGCGGGCTCATTAAGCCTCTTAGGAAGGAAACAATATGATTTTCGCCAGTGATCTTGATCAAACGCTTATTTATTCCCGGAAATCGTTTCGTGCACCTATAGAAGATGAATCAATTCAACTCATTGAAACTTTAGATGGAAAAGAAATTTCTTTTATATCACATAAAACCATTTCACTACTAAAAAAATTACAACTGCACTCACATTTCATCCCAGTTACAACAAGAACTATTGAGCAGTTTCAGCGGATTGCTTTATTCCAAGACGAAATCATTCCCGAATACGTCATTACAAGTAATGGCGGTAATATCCTTCATAACGGGAAACAAGATGGTACTTGGAACAGGACAGTAAAAGAAAGACTATCGGTTGAATGTATAGAGAGAAACGACATACTAAAGGAATTTGGACAAATAGCTCATAAAGATTGGGTTATATCACAAAAAACAGCCGATGATCTATTCCATTATTGCATTATTAAACGGGAGAACATTCCTTATGATGAATTATCATCTTTCACTTCCTGGTTAGACAAACAAGGCTGGAATCATTCACTTCAAGGTAGAAAGCTATACTTTGTACCAAAACCAATTAATAAATGGGACGCCGTGCAATATATAAAAGAAATTTTGCAAATAGATACGATTATTACAGCTGGGGATTCTTTACTTGATTTATGCATGCTTGAAAAGGCGAACCATGCCTTCGCACCACTTCATGGTGAGTTAGGGGCAATGCATGATAACTTACAACCCCATATTTTAAAAACAGACGCAATCGGCATATATGCCGCAGAAGAAATCGTAAATAAGTCACTTCAAATTATTCACAGTTCATTACCTACCTCATGATCATAATATGCACAATTGCATACGCACCGCGATTAAACAGATGGTACAATTTATTTGAATCGCTGTTGCTACACTTCTTGATTAAAGAAAAGGCGTTAACACGGAAATTAGCGTCTTATCAACCTCAAGCAATTGGCACATTTTGTCATCTTAAAAGACACTCGAACGAGTGTCTTTTTTTCTATATCCAACAAGGACTTACTCATTTCAAAGTATAAATACATAAAATAATGTAAATCATTACACGCATGAATCACTTTCTAAAAGTTATAAAGTAGATTCAAAATAAAAAAGCACTCTTAACTAGAGTGCTTTTTACTTTCAAACAAGGAGGCTACATATATGGATAGTACTCTCGTATTTAACTTTGGCATTGGTATTGTTATCATTTTATTCGTCTTCTTTGTACTTTGTATGAGCGGGGTATAAAAAGGCGATTTTCGAGCGTCTTTTTATACATACATATGTATTACTTGACTTCTATAAAAGTAGTAACCATAATAGTTACAGATATATAAATAGCTATTCACATATCCACAAATAGGAGGAAGAACAATGAAACATGTAATCGTTTATGCACACCCAAATACAGAAAGCTTCAACCATGCGATTTTAGAAACGGTAAAACGTGAATTAGAAGAAAAAGGTCATGAATTACGCGTTCGCGATCTATACGAATTAAACTTCAATCCAGTATTAGGCGCTTCCGATTTCATCTCATTTTCTCAAGGAAATACACCAGAAGATATTAAAGAAGAGCAAGAGCATATCTCTTGGGCGGATAGCATTACATTTATTTATCCAGTTTGGTGGGCGGGACTTCCTGCTATTTTAAAAGGATACGTTGACCGTGTATTTAGCCACGGATTCGCTTATGCTTACGGTGAAAACGGTATTGAAAAGTTATTACGCGGTAAAAAAGGATTATTATTATCTACAATGGGCAATACGAAAGAAGCATACACAGCAGGCGGCATGTTTGACGCAATGAAGAAAACAGCGGATGTTGGTATTTTTGAATTCACAGGTATTGAAACACTTGAGCATACATTCTATACAAGTGTCCCTTCTGTGGATGATAGTGTGCGTAAGCAATATCTTGAAGAAGTGAAAGACGTTGTGAATCGTGCATTCTAATAAAATTATATCAGCGATTTTTTTAATATATCAGCGCAACTCAGATTATATCAGCGATTTTCTAAATATATCGGCGTAACTCAGATTATATCGGCGATTTTTCAAATATATCGACTTACCGACAAAAATCGACACTAGTCACAACGAAATAAAAAAAGCTGTTCCAAAGTTTGGAACAGCTTTTTTCATTACATCTTCTCAATCCACTCCGTCAAGTTATGCACAACTTGCGTCGGTTGAACTTCGTATTCTGTTAACTTCTCCACAGTTGTGACTCCAGTGTGGACAAGAAGCGTATGCATACCAGCATTTACTCCTGCTAAAATGTCTGTATCATAGTTATCCCCAACCATTAATGCTTCATCTTTTCCTATACCAAGAACTTTTAAAGCTTGTTCCATAATGATTGATTCTGGTTTTCCGATAAAGATTGGATCCACACCTGTCGATACTGCTACAACCGATGTTAATGAACCGTTACCTGGTAATAACCCGCGCTCAGTTGGGATGGCAATATCCCCATTTGTAGAAATAAACGTCGCGCCGTTACGCACAGCAAGACACGCTTTTGCTAATTTTTCATATGTGATGTCACGATCTAAACCCACAACAACGAAATCAGGATTTTCATCCACAAGTTCAAATCCTTTTTCCACAAGTGCATCGTGTAACCCTTCTTCACCAATCATATATACAGTTGCGTCTTGTTTACGTTCATAAATGAAGTTCGCAGTCGCCATACTCGTTGTGAATACTTGCTCTGCTTTCGCTGGAATATCGAAACGAACAAGCTTTTCTGCCACTTGTTCTGGTTTACGCGTTGAGTTATTCGTAACGAATAAATATGGAATGCCGCGCTCTCCTAATGCTTTGACGAAGTCGCTTGCTTCTTCAATTTGTTCTTCTCCGCGATACATCGTACCGTCTAAGTCAATTAAGTAACCTTTATACATCGATTATGTCTCTCCTTCTATGCTAACGTTCTCACCTTATCATACCACTTTTATATTACCCGCTTTTCCAAAAGAAAAAAACGCTTTACCTTAAAGCGCCCCATAACGTTCATTTTTTCTCTTTTATTTGGTAAGAACAACTACAATCGCCCTCGCACATGTTTGCTAGCGTTTTCACATCTGCGTTCGTAAATAAACGCTTATACATCTCTTTTTCATCTTCACATACTTGCGGGAATCTCTCTGCAATTTCTTTTAACGGACAGTTTTGTTTTTCAATTACGAAAGAATTCTCTCCGTCTCTCTTTATTTGAACCATATAACCGTTTCTCTCTTGCATAGCTGCTATCTCTTGCACTTTATATGCTAAATTCTTTTGATTACTTACTCTCTTTTGCAACTGTTCTTCCATTCGCTTCGTTCTCTCTTTTAAAACGTAACGAAGTATTTTTTCATCGCCCATTCGAGCTAAATCTTCTAACATATCAATCGCAAATTGCTTATACTCTTTCGGGAATGTATCTTCTCCCTTTTCACTTAATCCATACAAATAAGTTGGTCTTCCGACATGTTGCCTTACCATCTTAGAATAAATGAGTCCGTCTTTCTCAAGATTACTTAAATGTCTTCTGATTGCCATTTCTGTAATCTCTAAAACGTCAGCTAGTTCCGCTACTGTGTGCTCTCCCTTTACTTTCAACAATTGCACAATCTCGTCTTTCGTAGTACGTGCTTCCCCCATACTTCACCCTTCTCCCTTTTCTTTCTCACATACAATATAAGATCCCCAAAAGGTATTCTCTGGGGATCTTATAAGCATAATTATTCTGGTACAAATGCAGATACAGGTCCTAATTCCTTTTCTAAATAACTGCGAATATTTGCTGGGTACTTTTCCACCACTGCAATATGTTTTTGAATCGTCTTATATAATTCATCATGATTCATTTGAATATAATCTTGCGTAAGCATTTTTCGAAGAAGGATAATTTCTTTCATCCCTTGGCCATCTTCTTCACTTATCACTCGCTCGTCCATTAAAATATCAATAATATCTTCATAGCTTCCTGGATCGCGCATAATAAATCCATCAATCATCGCATTTCCTACATCTAATACAGTATCAATAATAAGATGGGCTATGCGCTCTAATGCGTAAAATTCAAACTCGGTTTCATATATCTTTTTCTCTTGAAATGTACTTGTTGCTCGTTCTAAACATACTAGCATTTGTTCTATTTTCTTTCTGTCTACAAAATACATGAATGTCACCTACCTGGAAATTAAAGCATTTACATTTTAATTGTAACGCTTTCTTCTGAAAAAATCGACAATTTTTCGAATTCACCTTTTCTCCGTTATTTGTTATAGTTATATTTGTATGATTTTTGAAATTGGAGGAATGGAATCTTGGAACGTGAACTCGCACTAGAAATTGTCCGTGTAACAGAAGCAGCAGCCTTAGCATCCGCACAGTGGATGGGCCGCGGAAAGAAAAATGAAGCAGATGATGCAGCAACTACAGCAATGCGTGATATGTTCGATTCAGTAAACATGGCAGGTACAGTTGTAATTGGTGAAGGAGAACTTGATGAAGCACCGATGTTGTATATTGGTGAAGAACTAGGAACAGGTAACGGTCCGGAAGTAGACATCGCCGTTGATCCATTAGAAGGTACAAACATCGTTGCAAAAGGTCTTGCAAATGCAATGGCAGTTATTGCAATCGCAGACAAAGGGAACCTTCTTCATGCTCCTGATATGTACATGGAAAAAATCGCGGTTGGTCCAAAAGCAGCTGGTAAAATTAGCTTAGATGATCCAATTGAAAAAACAATTGAAATTGTAGCAGAAGCTAACAATAAAAAGATTCGTGACCTAACGGTTATCGTTCAAGAACGTGAACGTCATCAAGATATTATTGACCGTGTTCGTGCAAAAGGTGCACGCGTAAAATTATTTGGTGACGGTGATGTTGGTGCGTCAATCGCAACAGCACTACCTGGAACGGGTATCGACTTATTCGTAGGTATTGGCGGAGCTCCAGAAGGTGTTATTTCTGCAGCAGCATTAAAGTGCCTTGAAGGTGAAATGCAAGCTCGCTTAGTTCCAATGAACGAAGAAGAAGAAGCTCGTTGTCGTGAAATGGGATTAGAAGACCCTCGTCAACTTCTTATGTTAGATGACTTAGTATCTGGGGATGATGCAATCTTCTCAGCAACTGGTGTATCTGCTGGTGAGTTATTAGACGGTGTTAAATTCCTTGGCGGAGATTTAGCTGAAACATACTCTATCGTAATGCGTTACAAAACAAGAACAGTACGATTCATTAAAACGCATCACCATTTAGATCATAAACCACACTTAAACTTAGATATTTAATAAAGGAGCCATGTGTATGGAAGAACGTTTCTTTCTGTACGACGACACTGTCGCTACAAAAACTCGTTTCGTTAGCTTTATGGGAGAAAATGAGCGTCACGATTTAGCGCTTTTATACTCCGATCGTCATTACGGTAAAACAATTGTACTTGATATGCAAAGTAATAAATTTGCAATTATCGGTGCTGACGATTTAAACGAACCAGGCTACTTAGAGCACGCATTTTCTATGACTGAAGAAATTGCAGAAGAATTACGCTCATTTTTATTTGAACTTATATAATTTATCGTATGCACCAGCTATTTTAGCTGGTGTTTTTTTGTCTTAATTATTTTGAATTTTCAGTATTACATGTTATAATTAAGAATAAATCTATTTGGATAGAAAGGACGTTATCTACGTATGCCAACATTTACTTTGTAATGGACCAGCAATTGGATAGCATTACTCTCAAAAAAGCACCGTGCTTTTTCAAGGGAGTAGTCTGCCCATTCCCATTACAAAGGAACGTATTGCATCTGTAGTATGATGTTTACGGAGGTTCCTCTTTGGGGAACCTCCTTTTATTTTTGTCTTTTTCTCATGTCTTCATACTACAAGACATCCAAATAGCTGTATTACGTTTCTTTGCCACTACTATAAGAGGTGAAGGAAAATGCAGAAAGTAGAACTTTCTTGGAGTTTATATGAAAATCAGCAACACACAATCGAAAAATATTGTAAAAATTGCGGACGTACTACCCTATTTACTGATACGAATATTCGTAGGCATAACGCCAATGGAAAAAACATATACCGCTTTGCTATTTATAAATGTTCGAAAGATCATACGTGGAATCAAAAACTGCGTATTTATAAATCATTTACTGATCACGTTGAAACAATCGATATGACGCAGCAAGATCAAACGGAAACAAGTACTACTATTTCTATTACGCAACATAAAGAAAGTGGCGTAGCTGAAATCACGATCGTATTAGATATCGTTTTCGGTTCCCACCGCATTGATAAAGCCTTATCCACATATATTTCCGACTGGAGCCGTACACGCATTGTGGATAAAATTAAAAATGGGGATATTCAATTAAATGGACAACAAATGAAACCAAATGCAATACTTTCTGAAGGCGATCATATCTCGATTTGTTTATAAGCGAGAATATGTAAAAAATCCTCTTACAATTGTAAGAGGATTTTTTTATTTCTTCACTTTTCGTAATACGAAGTGTGCACAACCGAAGTTACAGTACTCGTATAAATACTCCGTTAACGTACTAATTTTCGTATCATATGTCGCACGTTGGTTACTATCATCAAAGAATCCTCGCAGTCTAAGTTGCTCATATCCCCAGTCTCCAACGATATAATCATATTTATTTAAAATTTCTGCATAGCGCTCTTTAAATGCTTCTTCACTAAAACCGTCACGAAAGTTTTTAATTACTTCGTACTGAACATTATTAATGCTCACCGTAGCATGAATCTCTTGCTCTTGCTTTTGCTCCATCATTAACTTCCTCTCTAAGCATTCTTCTTTTTATCGTATCACAAAGCATAACAACCAACAATTTCAAATACAAAAAATTGCAAATTAGTACATGCTATGGAGAAGGAGGTGATACATCGTGAAAAAACAAATTTTACTTTCCCTTCTCACTCTTTCCTTATTTGCAGGCTGCCAAACAAATAATAAAGCCGAAATGGAGCGCGAAGAAGGAAGCCGTGTTCTTGTTTCCAATAAAAACGACATGTATCATACAGAAAATACAAATACAAGGCTCACGAGAGTCGGTTATTCATCTAAACAAAAACATGAAGTATCTAACAAACAAGTAGGGGCCATTAATCGCGAGAAGGTCGCTGAAATGATTACAAGCATGACAGTCAAACTTCCTGACGTTACAAACGCTGCTACACTCGTTACTGATGATGAAGTGTTCGTTGTATACCGTGCAAACACAACGGATCCGAAACTTGTAGCAGATCAAGTATATAAAACTGCTTTGTCCATCGTCCCTCGCTATTATAAAGCATATGTATCAACAGACCAAAAGTTGATTTCTCAAATTCAAGGGCTTCAATCTGGCGCATTAAATGATACAGAATATACACAAAGCCTCGATATGTTAAAACGAGAAATGAGTAAAAATTCTCATTTGAACAATACGGGAGATCAGACTTTGAATGATATGATTAAAAAGTAAAACAGGTGGAGAAAATCTCCACCTGTTTTACTTTTTATTTTTTATTACGATCCGCATAAACCTCCATCGCATCACACATAAACTGCGCTAACCCCTCACCAAACTTATCGATATTTTTCGTGAAGCGCTCATCAGCGACGTACATTTGACCGAGTCCTTTAAAAGCATCTAACGAATATTCACCGAAGTTTTGCAAGTAATCGTACCATACTTTAATAGCTGCCTGCGCCTCTTTAGAATCTGGTGCATCGTGTCTAAGCGTTGCTAAATTTCTATAAATAGCATTAAACTCCTCTTGGTTCTCTTTTGACATACCTTTTGCATATTCGTTCGCTTTATCTACAGCTGCATCTCCCCATTTTTCACGTGCTTCTTCTTCATATGGGTTATGGCTGAAATCGAATCCTTCAAATTTCTCTTTATTCGTCATTTCAATCTCTCCTTTTGTATGCTGAATTGTTTTATCAATCGTCGCAATCACCTTATCTAATCTGGCACGCTTTTCAAGAAGCATCTTCTTATGAAGCTGTAGTGCCTCTTCGCGATCAAATGATGGACTCATGATAATCTCTTTAATTTTCTTCAAAGGGAAGCCAAGCTCTTTAAAAAACAAAATTTGCTGCAATGTCTCTAAATTTTCATTGGAATACAGACGATATCCAGACTCTGTCGTCTCATCTGGGGTTAACAACCCAATTTCATCGTAATGATGCAGTGTGCGCACACTAATTCCAACTAAATCAGCTACTTCTTTTACTCTCATTGTCATTTGTATCTCCCCCTTAGTACATACGATAAAGTATGACGCAACGTTAGAGTCAATAAGTAAATTCATTTTCTTTCTAAAAGTTTCATCTCTCCCCTATTTCATGCATAATAGATATGTACATATATTAGAAAGCGGTGAAAGTATGGTTTCAAATACTGTAATTGCCAGCATCATTTTTCAACTCATTGTCTCGATTCTGGTCCCAATTATCGTACTCGTTTATTTCCGTAAAAAATATAATATTAATTGGAAAGTGGTCGGCGTTGGTGTTCTTATCTTTATCGGATTCACCCAAATTCTTGAAACACCATTCCACCTATTTATGCGCGGTAATCCAACAATCGCTCCATTTTTAGAAAATCCGTTTGTCTTCGCAATTTATGGCGGATTGACTGCTGGTATTTTTGAAGAATTAGGACGCTTCGTTGCCTTCTTCTTCTTACTAAAAAAATATCTAGAATATAAAGATGGCTTCGCTTATGGAATTGGTCACGGCGGAATTGAATCTATTTTAATTGGCGGTTTTTCTGCATTACAAGCATTAATTTTTGCTAATTCTATTAACGATGGTAGCTTCGCTCGACTGATTGAACAAAAACCCGAGCTCAGCATTTTACAGGACATGCTAATTCAGCAACCTGCCTACTTATACTTCCTTGGTAGCTTAGAAAGAATTATGGCACTCGTGCTTCAAATCGCCTTTACAATGCTTGTTTTATACGCAGTAAAACAGAAGAAATACATCTTCCTAGTATACGCTATACTATTCCACGCATTTGTAGACTTTTTCGCGGCACTTTACCAAACAAAAACAATCAACATCTTCGTTGCCGAAGGAATTACACTTCTGTGTACAATTGGCGCTGTCGTTCTTATTCGCAAAATGAAAGAGAAATTAATGAGTGTACCGGAGTAAAAAATAAACCACCAAAATTGGTGGTTTATTTTTTATATGGATGATAACTTTTGCCCTCTTGCAGCTCCCTCTTTGTTTCTGCATCTATAACGATATATTTATGAAACTCTCCTACTTCATTTTGAATAAAAGAAGCGAAAAAGTATACTTGGCGATCAGAGTGAACAAAAAAATCTTGAAGTACCACTCTACTTCGACAACCGACAGCTGTTTTTTGTAGGAAAGAAAATTCTTCATCAGGCACTTCTTTAAATAAGATTTTTTTCCGAACACTATATGCTGCATTTTTGTATTCTTTATAGATCTTCTTATCTAACTGTTTATAAAAAACATCCTCACTCACAAATGACTTATTTTGATTGCTTGGATAATTTAGTTTTCGGTTGGATTCTGCATATGTTGTGGACAATTGCGCAAGAAAACAAATAATAAATACGATACATATCATTTTTTTCATCATTGCACCTCAATTTTTTATTATCCACATTACTTTTCCACATATTTAAATCCATATGCTGTTTCCAATAAAAAGGAATTATTTCCACATTTGTCGAAGTATATAGCGTCAACTTGAAAGATGGGGATGAATTATGAAGAAAATTATTTTAATACGACATTGTTCAGCAACTGGGCAAGAATGTGATGCTGAATTAACGACCGATGGAAAAGACCAAGCAAATACCCTTGCTACATTCCTCTTAGAAAATACTCTACAAATCGATCATATTATTTCAAGCCCATTTGTCCGAGCTATCGATTCCATTCGGCCCTATGCGCTCCAAGCTAACTTATCTATCCAAGAAGATGAACGATTAACTGAACGCATATTGAGCAACGTTCCAATGGATGATTGGATGCAAAAACTAGAATCCACTTTTACAAACATAGATATTGCCTTCTTAGGCGGAGAGTCAACAAAACAAGCAACAGACCGTGCCATATCGCTTATTCAAGACGTTTTACAATTAAACCATACGACAACACTACTTGTTATACATGGCAATTTACTTACGCTCATTTTAAAGCATTTTGATCATACGATTGGTTTTAATGAATGGAGAAATTTAACGAATCCTGATATTTACGAAATTACAATCGACGAACAATGTATCATAACACGCTTATGGGAAGCATCGTCCAAGTAATATCCCTTTCCAAAACATTCAGTTGACGCCACGAGAAGAGACTGTTCTAACAATAGAAAGGGGTATCATTTCATATGTACGAAGACGTACTTGCTTTACTACATAAAACAAATGTTTCTTATGAAAAGTTCGAACACGAACCGGTACTCGATTATGAGACAGATCGGATTGTACGTGAAAGACTTGGCTTACAAGGTACTCCAAGTAAAAGCTTATTTTTAAAATCAACATCTGGAAATTTTTATGTGTTTTTTACGTTAGAAGGAAATCGGCTTAATCGCGGAGAGATGAAAGAAATAACGGGAGAACGCTTATCGCTCTGTTCTCCTGATGAACTAAGAATGGAAACTGGCTGTACTCCAGGATGTGTAGCTCCTTTTGGTTATTCACAAGAAGTAACAATTATTGTGGACAGTTCCGTTTATACGTACGATAAAATTTTAATTACACCTGGTGTACCTGAATTTACAATTGAATTATCCACAGAAGAATTAAAAAAGATTTTATTAACATGTACAAATACCGTTTTAGAGTACAAACAAAAAGAGAGCTGATCGTTAGCTCTCTTTTTTCATTATTTAGCTTCTGCTGTTTTTTCTTTTGCAGAACGTACTTGCTCGTCCGCATGGTAAGAAGAACGCACAAGCGGGCCAGCTTCACAGTGGCTAAATCCTTTGCTAAGTGCAATTTCTTTAAGCTCTGCAAATTCTGCTGGTGGATAATATTTAATAACTGGTAAATGCTTCTTAGATGGTTGTAGATATTGTCCAAGAGTTAAAATATCCACATTGTTTGCACGTAAGTCATCCATTGCTTCAATTAAATCTTCTCTTGTTTCACCTAAGCCGACCATAATGCTCGATTTAGTTGGAATATCAGGCTGCATTTCTTTTGCTCGACGTAAAAACTCTAATGAACGGTCATACTTTGCTCTAGCGCGAACTCGGTTAGATAATCGACGTACTGTTTCAATGTTATGGTTTAAAATATCTGGTTTTGCATCCATTAACATTTTTAAGTTTTCTTCTACCCCAGCCATATCAGATGGTAATACTTCGATAGACGTGAATGGGTTTTTGCGACGTACTGCTCGTACTGTTTCAGCAAAAACAGCTGCTCCGCCGTCCTTTAAATCATCACGTGCAACCGCTGTTATAACAACGTGCTTTAAGCCCATTTGTACTACTGAATCTGCTACGCGTTCTGGTTCTTGTAAATCAAGCTCAGTTGGTAAGCCTGTTTTAACCGCACAAAAACGACAAGCACGTGTACAAACCGCACCTAAAATCATAAATGTTGCTGTTTTTCTTACAGCCCAGCATTCATGAATATTCGGACATTTTGCCTCTTCACAAACGGTATGAAGATTCTTAGAACGCATCATTTTCTTTAAGCCTGTATAGTTTTCATTCGTGTTTAACTTAATTTTCAACCATTCGGGCTTGCGCTTATATTCTGTTTGTTTTGTCATGGTTATCAACTCCGCACAATATGAAATAGTTTACCGTGTTCGCTTCTTTCAATGTAACATATCTATTCTAACGTATGAAAGCGATTTGCTCAAATGAAGATTCTAAGATTTTTTCCAATCGTTCCCTATAATGAAATACTCCGTATATCCCACACTAAAAAGAGTGATGTTGTGAAAGGAGTCTATTTCATGCTTCGAAAAATTTCTCTTTTGCTTTCTATTTGTTTTCTTCTCCACCAAAACATCGCTTACGGTGAAGATAATCAGCAAAGCATATACGAAAAGCGCATGGCACTATATAAAGAAACCGAGCAGTCTTCAGGCATTCCATGGTATTACTTAGCTGCAATGGATCAATATGAAAGAAATATACGGAGCGTAAGAAAAGATATTCCAAAAAAACCAGATGCCATCATTTCCCTTTATTTCAAACCAGAAATATGGGCTGGACCTGTTAATAGTAACGATACTCTCCCCCATACAATTTCTCTATTTGGCGGAATAGGTTTAGATGGTGACAAAGATGGATTTGCAAATGCAAATAGCGACCGTGATCTTCTGCATACCGCAGCGACTATTTTAAGGAAACAAGGAACGTCAGAAGACCGTATTAAAATTATGCTTTGGGAATATTATAGACGTGCAAAAACAGTTGATTTAATTAGCGAGTACGCCCAAATTTATAAACATTATGGACGTATTAATTTAGAAGGAAATGCTTTTCCTCTTCCGATTCGTAGTGACCATAGCTACCGTAGTACTTTCGGCGCTGGAAGAAGTTTTGGCGGAAGACGAATTCATGAAGGAACCGATATTTTCGCCAGATATGGCGTGCCAGTAAGATCGACTTGCTATGGCATTATTGAAACAAAAGGCTGGAACCGCCTTGGTGGATGGCGCATTGGTATTCGTGACCTTCATAACAATTACCATTATTACGCTCATTTAGGCGGGTTCTCAAAAGAAATACAGCTTGGACAAATTGTTGAGCCAGGAAAAGTAATTGGATTTGTTGGTAGCACTGGTTATGGACCTCCTGGTACAGCCGGAAAATTCCCACCCCACTTACATTTTGGCATATATAAAGACAATGGCTATACAGAATGGGCCTTCGATCCATACATGCATTTAAGCCTTTGGGAACGCAAAGAACGAGCAAATACTAAAAGATAACCGTAGCTGCATTGCTACGGTTATTTTTTATCCAGTAAAAGCCCGGCTCAGCCGAGTTTCACTTTATATGCAACTAACTATCTGTTTTCTTTTTATCAGGTACAGCAACACTTCCGCTTCCATAATACGTAGGCACTTCCCCTTGAACGATACGCGTCGCAATCGGAACATTTTGTTTCACAGTTATCTCTTTCATATGAAATGGAATAATTACTTGCAATGTTACTTCCATTTCCATAACAATTTGAATCGCTGTAGTATTAATTCCATGCGGCTCAATTTTTTGTTTAATATCTGTATTCACATGCCCAATTGGCGTGAAATGAATCGGAATATCTGGTCCTATATTACCAAGAAGTGCATTATCAGTTACACGTCCAAAAGGAACTGCCATAGTCGCCCCGTTTTTTTCAGAAATACCTAGCTCCTTCAACTTCCCTTGTTCTACTTGTTGCAAATATTTTTCTATGTACGTGGTCGTTGACGTTACGATTTCATTTACTTGCTTCGTATTTAAATTAATTGTGGATACTTTTCCGTTTTTATCATTCTGTACTTTCATTAATGAATCGACATCGAATCCTTCATTAATTCTATCCTTTACCGCCTTCGTCATAATTGCTGTCGCCATTTTATGTGTCTCTACTTCCCCATATTTAATTAAGGTCGGCTGAATACTATTATTCACAATCCACAACCCTTGCGTAAGTAATATAACAAAAAGAATAAACGACATAAGCAGTATATACCGAAAGGCAATAGGTCCCCTTCGAAACCGCGAGTTTTTCGAGCGAAATATACTCATAAAAAAACCTCCTTCTTATATCATTTCTATGCAAGAAGGAGGGACGATATATGCTTATCTCATTTTTAATAATGCTTCTTTTCCAATCGTTCCTACTGGAATGCCTAACGCTTCAGCTCCAGTCGTTACCGATTCTAGTGGCGCTTCAAGAAGTTGTTCAATCGTTCTTACACCAACCGCACGGCCAGCAATAATTCCTCGATCACCTAATTTCTCATTTAAAAGACCTACATCTAATGCACCACACATAATATATCCTTTATCGCTCATTACAGCTAGCAAATTCGTCTTTGGAAGTTTCACGCTAACCGCAATAAACGTATAATTATCAATTATAATTGGCTCCACATTAACCATAGTTCACACTCCTCTCTTTCTTATCTGTATGACAAGAGAAAAATGAGTGTTACAAGTTAACTAGCCTATAGTTTAACGGAAGTTGTATGAGTTATTAACATATCCGTTAACACATCTCTAAGTAGTTCTGGCATATAATATTGTTTGCCAGAAAGTGTGGATAGCTCTGGGTATAAGTATCCAAACGTAAACATATCGATTGTTCCTACCGTATATATACGGTCTAACTCCAGCGATTCGCCGTTAATCAATACATCTTCTAATAAAATTTTATTGCCAGGAATCGTATCTGGAATGACTTCTACACCAGCATAAATCATTTTCCCCATCACTTTCCCCCGAAATCCGAATCCTTTCACCTCAAGATTCTCCATGTTCGGTTTACGTGCTTTCAAAATAACTTCTCTTAATATCTTTCCTGGAACTTTCAAAGCACACGGATTAATTGGATGTGGACAAATTCTGTGAATATCTCCGCGCGTTACAACACCCTCTTCTAGCCCTTCAAGAAGTACACCGGCGTTCACCATGCCAATCTCTGCATCGCACCATGTTTTCAGCGCACTTGCTAACATATGAGAAAACGGCGTCTCCTGAAACCAATCAACCAGTAATGACTCTTTTAAATGAACGACAGGCTCTGCCATTATATGATTACTTTCTTCCTGCAGTATTTCAATTGTGGATAACGGCTCGCTATAAGCACCTAACCGTTCCGTCTTAATCGCTCTACCGTCTTTTTTCAACAGCTTCTTCGTCTCTTTATCCACAGTAAGCTGAACGTGGCCAACGTAACGTCCCCACTTTTCACAACAGCAAAGTAAAGTATTGTTCAGTAGAACACCACGCTCAAATAAATGATGCGTATGTGCACCTAAAATAACATCTATATCATAATGCTCTGCCATATACTCATCCATACTTTTTCCAAGGTGAGATAGGACAACGGTAATATGCGCCTCATCTTTCACTTCTTCTAAAATAGACTCTAAATGGATAAGCGGATCTTCAATATGCCAATCGAGCATATGATAAAACTCTGGATAAGCTACCGTTAATCCGATAAAAGCAATGATAATCCCATCTGTCGTCGTATGTAATTTATAAGGCTTCGCCCACGCTGGACGTACCCCTTCTTTTTCAAATAAATTCGCAACGAGCACCTCAAATCCAGCATCATCATATAGACGATTCAAATGCTCCTTCGCTAACGTAATGCCTTCATTATTTCCGATCGTTACATAATCATATAACGCCTCATTTAAAAGCTTCGTATTCCCAAGGCCATTTGTCGCTTCCGAAATACTATGAAAACGATCCACATGATCACCGATATCAACCGTCAAAACAGTCTCTCCCGCTTCCTGTCTTCGCTTTTTCTCCCCTAGAACAAACCGAGAAATTTGCGGCCAATTTTCAAAATGACTATGTATATCGTTTGTATGATAAAGGTGGATGATTGTTTCTTTATTTGTATTCAGAGAAAAAACCTCCTCTCAGTTCCTTACTGCCATTTACGCTATGCGCACACAATAATCCTGTAAATACTTTTCGTCTTTTCTTGCTATTTTACATTGTACTCGCATTGTGAGAAAAAGCAAAAGATTGTCCTTTTCATATGAGAAACTTTTGCTAATGCAGGAAAGAATTCCAGATAGTGGAGGGAGGGGTGGATTTGTCAAAAAGTTTAATAGAGAATTCAGTGGGTGGTTGTTCAAGTGGATTTGTCAGTATCTTTGTCTTAAACCTAGTCGTTCTCTGTTCTTATAAAATGTTTGGGGTATGTGAGGATTTTCTTTTGTCTTATCTTGTCGACAAATCGATATTCCTTGTCGAAACGTTGATATATTGAAATAATCGTTGATATATTCCCGTTTATGATTGATATATTTGAAAAATCGTTGATATATTTAGCTGAACACCCACCCGGGTATCCTCTCCCAAGCCAAGACAAATCCGCAAAACAAAAAAGCGCCCTGCACAGCAGGGCGCTTCTACTTTATCTATTAACCAATAGAACCTTCCATCTCAAACTTGATTAGGCGGTTCATTTCAACTGCGTATTCCATTGGAAGTTCGCGAGTGAATGGCTCGATGAAGCCCATTACGATCATTTCTGTAGCTTCTTGCTCAGAAATACCGCGGCTCATTAGGTAGAATAATTGTTCTTCTGATACTTTCGATACTTTCGCTTCGTGCTCAAGTGAAACGTAATCGTTTTTGATTTCGTTGTAAGGAATTGTATCAGATGTAGATTGGTTATCCATGATTAACGTGTCACACTCGATGTTAGAGCGAGAGTTTTTCGCTTTTGGTCCGAAGTGTACGATACCACGGTAAGTTACTTTACCACCATGCTTCGCAATCGATTTAGAAACGATTGTTGAAGACGTGTTTGGTGCTAAGTGAATCATTTTCGCACCAGCATCTTGGTGTTGGCCTTTACCAGCAATCGCGATTGATAATGTTAAACCACGAGCGCCTTCGCCTTTTAAGATAACTGCTGGGTATTTCATTGTTAATTTAGAACCGATGTTACCGTCAATCCATTCCATCGTTGCGTTTTCTTCACAAACCGCACGTTTTGTAACTAGGTTGTATACGTTGTTCGCCCAGTTTTGGATTGTTGTATAACGGCAATACGCATCTTTTTTAATGATGATTTCTACTACCGCACTGTGAAGTGAGTTAGTAGTGTAAACAGGTGCTGTACAACCTTCTACGTAGTGTACGTGTGCGCCTTCGTCTACGATGATAAGCGTACGCTCGAATTGTCCCATATTTTCAGAGTTAATACGGAAATACGCTTGAAGTGGTGTATCAACTTTAATACCTTTTGGAACGTAGATGAATGATCCACCAGACCAAACTGCAGAGTTTAATGCAGAGAATTTGTTGTCTGTTGGTGGGATTACTTTTCCGAAATGCTCACGGAAAATATCTTCGTTCTCTTTTAATGCGCTATCTGTATCTTTGAAGACGATTCCTAGAGCTTCTAGGTCTTCTTTCATGTTGTGGTATACAACTTCAGATTCGTACTGTGCAGATACACCAGCTAAATATTTTTGCTCAGCTTCTGGAATACCTAATTTATCAAATGTTGCTTTAATTTCATCAGGTACTTCATCCCAAGACTTCTCAGATTTCTCAGATGGTTTTACGTAGTACGTAATTTCATCGAAATCTAAGTCGTTTAAGTCGCCGCCCCATTGTGGCATTGGCATTTCATAGAACTTATCCAGTGATTTTAAACGGAAGTCTAACATCCACTGTGGTTCTTCTTTCATACGTGAAATCTCTTCAACGATCTCTTTTGTTAAACCGCGTCCAGCACGGAAAATCGAAACGTCTTTGTCTTTGAAACCATATTTGTAATCGCCGATATCTGGCAGTTGCTTCGCCATGTTGGTGTGTCCCTCCTTAGATAACCTCATTTTTAGGAACCTTTAACATTACTTATCTTCGTTTAAGCCCTTTTCTAACGCTTTCCACGCTAATGTTGCACATTTAATACGTGCAGGGAACTTGCATACGCCTTGTAATGCTTCAATATCTCCTAAATCGATGCTGTCATCGTACTCTTTTCCTAGCATCATGTCAGAGAAAATTTTCGAAAGCTGAAGTGCTTCTTCAATTTTCTTACCTTTTACTGCTTGTGTCATCATTGAAGCTGAAGACATTGAGATTGAACATCCTTCACCTTCAAACTTCGCCTCTTGCACAATACCTTCTTCTACTTTCATCGTAAGTTGAATACGATCGCCGCAAGTTGGATTGTTCAAGTTAACGGTAACACTATCTTCTAACACGCCATGGTTACGAGGATTTTTGTAATGATCCATAATAACTTGACGATATAACGTATCTAAATTATTAAATGACATTTGTGAAATACTCCTTTGTCTTGATTAGCGATTCAACAAATGTATCAATTTCTTCTTTTGTATTATATAAATAGAAGCTCGCACGTGCTGTTGAAGAAGCTTTTAGCCACTTCATAAGCGGTTGTGCACAGTGATGTCCTGCGCGAACTGCAATGCCTTCTACATCTAATACAGTCGCTACATCATGAGGATGTACGTCTTCAATATTAAATGTAACAAGACCAGCGCGATGCTTTGGACCATAAATTGTAACGCCATCTACTTCTGATAGTCTTTCTAAAGCGTATTGCGCTAATTCATGCTCATGCTTTTCAATATTATCAAGACCGATTTCTTCTAGGAAATCAATTGCCGCACCAAGTCCGATTGCATTACCGATAATCGGTGTACCCGCTTCAAACTTCCACGGAAGCTCTTTCCAAGTAGATTCTTGTAAATCTACGAAATCAATCATTTCACCACCAAATTCAATTGGCTCCATATTGTTTAGCAATTCTTTCTTACCATATAATACGCCGATACCTGTAGGTCCGCACATCTTATGAGCAGATAATGCGTAGAAATCACAGTTTAAATCTTGTACATCCACTTTCATGTGAGGTGTACTTTGTGCACCATCAACGACCATAATTGCTCCGTTTTCGTGTGCGATTGCTCCGATTTCTTTTACAGGGTTAATCGTTCCAAGTACATTTGATACTTGCATAATAGAAACGATTTTTGTATTCGGTGTAACAGTTTGACGAACATCTTCTAAAGAAATTGTACCGTCTGGTTGAAGCGGAAGGTATTTCAAAGTTGCGCCAGTTTTCTTCGCAACTTGTTGCCACGGAATGATGTTACTATGGTGTTCCATGTAAGAAATAACGATTTCATCGCCTTCTTTTACATTTTCAAGGCCATAGCTAGCCGCTACTGTATTTAATGCAGTTGTCGTTCCGCGCGTGAAAATAATCTCTTCCATTGATTTCGCGTTAATAAACTTGCGAACTTTCTCACGTGCACCTTCATACGCGTCGGTAGCTTTCGTACCGAGCGTATGAACACCGCGATGCACGTTAGAATTATATTCTTTATAGTAACGTTCTAACGTTTCAATGACTTGAATTGGTTTTTGAGAAGTTGCTGCACTATCGAAATAAACAAGTTGTTTGCCGTTCACTTTTTGATCAAGAATTGGAAACTGTTTGCGTATTTCATGAATATTCATTAGCGAACTTTCCTTTCAATTACCTCAACAAGCTGTGCTTTTACTCCTTCAATTGGAAGCTCATTTACTACAGGTGCTAAGAATCCATGGATGACTAAACGTTCTGCTTCGCGTTTTGGAATACCACGGCTCATCAAGTAGTATAATTGGTACGGATCTACGCGGCCTACTGAAGCTGCGTGACCTGCCATAACATCATCTTCATCAATTAAAAGAATTGGGTTCGCATCACCGCGAGCTTTCTCGTCTAACATAAGAACGCGAGAAGATTGTTGTGCATTTGATTTAGATGCACCGTGTTCAATCTTACCAATTCCATTAAAGATAGATGTTGCACTATCTTTTTGTACACCGTGTTTTAAAATCCAACCTTCAGAGTGTTTACCGAAGTGAACAACTTTAGTTGTAAAGTTTTGTGTTTGGTTACCACGGCCAATTGTTACTGTTTTCGTATCAGCATATGAACCGTCGCCCATTAAGTTCGTAACGTTCTCTGAAATTGTGTTTCCGTCATTCATAAGGCCTAGAGCCCAATCAATGCGGCCGTCGCGTCCAACAACACCGCGGCGGTTAACGTAAGTTGTTACGTCTTTTGCTAATAGATCAACCGCACCGAATTTCACTTGTGCGCCTTGTTCCACGATTACTTCTGCTACGATATTTGCAATACCTTTAGCATTTTCATTTGCAACATAGTTTTCTACATAAGTTGCAGTACTGTTCGCATCAGCTACGAATAATACGTGGTTATATACGTTAGCTTCTTCGCCGTCTACTAAGAATACAGCTTGAAGTGGAGTTTCAAGAACAACGTTTTTCGGAACATATACGAATGCACCGCCGTTGATTAATGCAGCATGAAGTGCAGTTAGACGATGCTCGTCTACTTTCACGCCGTCTTTCATTAAATACTTTTGTAGTAGTTCAGCATGCTCTGTTGCAGCTGTTACGATATCTGTGAAAATAACACCTTTGTCTTTTGCTTCGTCTGCTAAAGAAACGAACGCAGTTGTACCAGTACGTTGCACTAATACGCTGTTATTTTCATCGATTAAGTTTTTCACTGCTTCTGGAAGCTCTGTTAAAGAACTTACAGGCTCTTGCTTAGCAGCGTCGCCTTTTCCGATAAAGTCCCATTTTTCAATTTTCGTTTTATCAGGCGTTGGCATTGGAAGTTCTGTTGCTTGTGCAAGAGCTTGTAAGCGGAACTCAGTCAACCAAGCAGCTTCGTTTACTTCGCTTGCGCGTTGACGGATTGTTTCTTGATCGAAAGGTAATGTACCGATTGTCATGTTTATGCTCCTCTCTTACGCTTCTTGCTCTGTTGTTTCGTCTTCAATACCTAATTCTTTTTTAATCCAGTCGTAACCTTCAGCTTCTAGACGTTGTGCAAGCTCAGGGCCACCAGATTTAACGATACGACCGTTCATCATAACGTGAACGAAGTCTGGAGTGATGTAGTTTAATAAGCGTTGGTAATGCGTAATCATTAGGCAACCGAACTCTTCGCCGCGCATTTGGTTAATACCTTTAGATACAACTTTTAATGCATCGATATCAAGACCTGAGTCGATTTCATCTAAGATTGCGATTTTTGGCTCAATCATCATTAATTGAAGAATTTCGTTACGCTTTTTCTCTCCACCAGAGAAACCTTCGTTTAAGTAACGTTGTGCCATTTCTGGATCCATTTCTAGGAATTCCATGTTTTTATCTAATGTACGGATAAATTTCATAAGAGAAATTTCATCGCCTTCTTCACGACGTGCGTTAATTGCAGAACGTAAGAAGTCAGCGTTTGTTACTCCGCTAATTTCACTTGGATATTGCATTGCTAGGAATAGACCCGCTTGTGCGCGCTCGTCTACTTCCATTTCTAATACATCTTCACCGTCAATGATGATGCTACCTTCTGTTACTTCATACTTTGGGTGACCCATAATTGCAGAAGATAAAGTTGATTTACCTGTTCCGTTAGGTCCCATAATTGCGTGGATTTCTCCACCTTTTACTTCAAGGTTTACACCCTTTAAAATTTCTTTGCCGTCAATTGATACGTGTAAGTCTTTAACCGTTAATGTAGAACCAGCCATCTCAATACCTCCATTAATCCTATATATACATTTTAAAAATTCCTAAAACGTTCATATTCTCATTTTATTCTCATTCTAATTTTATATCAAATAAAATGATATCGCAAACGACGAAAAAAAGTAACCGTTTTTTCACAAATGTATATAAGTATTTCCTTTACATCTTTCTATGATACACCTTTCTTCTTATTTATATAAAGAAAAAAGGACTGGTAATTTCCCAGTCCTTTCCTTATATTTATTCACTTACCGGAAGTACAGCACCTTTATATTCTTTATTAATAAAATCTTGAATTTCTTTTGAATGTAACACTTCTACTAGCTCTTTAATTTCTTTTTTCTTCTCATCACCTTTACGAACTGCAATGATGTTTGCATACGGAGAGTCTGCTCCTTCAATCGCAATTGCATCCTTCATTGGATTTAATTTTGCATCAATTGCATAGTTCGAATTAATGAATAAAGCATCTCCCTCATTATTTTCATACAACTTCGGTGAAAGTCCAGGTTCAACATCTGTTTTAAATTTTAAGTTTTTCGGATTTTCGACTACATCTTTTACTGTCGCCTTAACCACATCTACACCATCTTTAAGCTTAATCACGCCGCCTTTTTGTAACAATGCTAACATACGGCCACGCTCCGCTACGTTATTACTCATAATCACTGTCCCGCCATCTGGTAAGTCTTTTAAGCTTTTATATTTCTTAGAATAAATGCCCATTGGCTCTAAATGGATTTTTCCTGCGTTTACAATTTTATATCCTTTTTCTTGGATTTCTTTATCTAAGTAAGGAATGTGTTGGAAGTAGTTCGCATCAATTTCCTTATCCGCTAACGCTTTATTCGGCAACACATAATCTTGGAATTTTTTAATTTCTAATTTAATACCCTTTTTCTCTAATATCGGCTGTGCCTTTTCTAAAATAACAGCGTGTGGCACGTTAGAAGCTCCAACAACAAGCTTATTCTCATCTTTCCCTCCGCAAGCAGCTAATGTAAATACAGATAGTGCTGTAACAACTGACAATAGAATCTTTTTCATATGATATCCCCTTCTCCCCAATAGTTATGTAGTTATGAAAAAGAGCTGGCATCAGACCAGCCCTTTTCAGCAATTATTCTTTTACAGGAACAACTGCCCCTTTATATTCTTTATTAATGAAGTCTTCAATTTCTTTAGAATGTAATACTTCTACAAGAGCTTTAATCTCTTTCTTATCTTTATCGCCTTTACGAACAGCTACTATGTTTGCGTACGGTGAATCATTTCCTTCAATTGCAATGGCATCTTTTTCCGGATTTAACTTTGCATCAATTGCATAGTTAGAGTTAATTAAAACAGCATCGCCTTCTTTATTGTTATACACTTGTGGCAATAAACCAGGCTCGATATCCGTTTTGAATTTTAGATTTTTCGGATTATCTGCAATATCTTTTGGAGTTGCTTTAACTGGATCTACCCCATCTTTAATTTTTAAAATGCCTTCTTTTTGTAAAATTGCTAAACCACGTCCATGGTCAGCAACAGAATTACTCATAATGATTGTTGCTCCGTCCGGAAGTTCTTTTAAGCTCTTATATTTTTGAGAATATACACCAATTGGCTCTAAATGAATTTTTCCTGCTACTTCAAAGTCATACTTTTTATCTTTAATTTCTTTTTCTAAATACGGAATGTGCTGGAAGTAGTTTGCATCTAAATCCTTATCCGCTAACGATTTATTTGGTAATACGTAGTCTTGGAATTTTTTAATTTCTAACTCAATTCCTTTTTTCTCAAGTAACGGTTTTGCCTTTTCTAAAATTTCAGCGTGCGGTACGTTAGAAGCACCAACAACAAGTTTCTTTTCATCTTTATCTTTCCCGCCACAAGCAGCTAAACCAAAAATTGAAGTTGAAATAAGTGCCGTAAGTAATAATTTTTTCATTTGAAACATCCTCCCGTTTTTTATTATCGTTTATCTATTCGAGTCGTTAAACTATCACCAATCCACTGAATTAAAAATACAACTAGTAATACACAAATTGTCGCAACGATTGTTACATCGTTATTCCCTCTCTGGAATCCTTCTAAGTAAGCAAGTGTTCCAAGACCACCAGCACCAACAACTCCCGCCATTGCTGTATAGCCTACTAAAGCAATTGTCGTAACTGTAATACCAGATACTAATGCTGGTAACGATTCTGGAATCAATACTTTTAAAATAATTGTGCTTGTTTTTGCTCCCATTGCTTTTGAAGCTTCAATTACACCTTTATCAATTTCGCGAAGTGCGATTTCAACCATTCTCGCGTAGAATGGTGCCGCCCCAATAATTAAAGCTGGCAGCGCTGCACTTGCTCCAAGAATTGTTCCAAGAAGAATCTTTGTGAATGGGATTAATAAAATAATTAAAATGATGAACGGTATAGAACGGAATATATTTACGAATGCTCCAATCACCGTATTAATTGATTTGTTTTCCCATAAATTATCTTTCGCTGTCATGAAAAGTAACAATCCTAAAATTAGTCCTAAAACAAATGTCGCAAGAGCTGCGATTGCCGTCATATATAACGTTTCACCAGTTGCTTCTAACATTTGATTCCAATCAACATTTGCGAGTAACTTATCCATGTGCAATCACCTCCAGCTCTACTTGATCTTGATGAATTCCTTCTATTGCTTGCTGGATCGCTGTTTCCTCACCATTTAAATGAACAACTAAACTACCGTAAGAACCGTTATTCGTTTGTGCGATATTTCCTTGCAAAATGCTAACTTCTATATCACTGCGTTGCATCAATCGTTGAAGCACTGGTCTTTCTACAGCCTCACCGATAAACTGCAAACGAATCACTTTTCCATCTGGATATTTTTCAATTAAACTTTCAATCGTTTCATTTGTATCTTCAGAATCTGTTAACTGCTGTACAAATCGTTTCGTAATATCTTGCTTCGGATTACGGAATACATCAAGTACTGGACCCGTTTCTACAATCTTTCCTCTCTCCATTACCGCCACTCGATTACAAATCTTTCGAATTACGTGCATCTCATGTGTAATGAGTACAATTGTTAAACCAAGGCGCTTATTAATGTCTAATAGTAAATCCAAAATTTGATCTGTCGTTTCTGGATCAAGAGCTGACGTTGCTTCATCACATAAAAGTACTTGTGGGTTGTTAGCTAATGCTCTTGCAATCCCAACGCGTTGTTTTTGTCCCCCGCTCAGCTGAGATGGGTACGCGTCTCCTCTTCCTTCTAATCCAACAAGATGAATTAATTCATCAACACGTTTTCTTCTCTTCGTTTTATCAACACCTGCAATTTCAAGTGGAAACTCTATATTTTCACGTACAGTTCGTGACCAAAGTAAGTTAAAATGCTGAAAAATCATTCCGATTTCTTGCCTTGCCTTACGAAGTTCACTTCCTGTAATTGCTGATATAACACGATTCGCAATTGTAATTTGGCCAGAAGTCGGTTTCTCTAACTGATTAAACAATCTGATTAAAGAACTTTTTCCAGCGCCGCTATATCCGATAACACCAAATATTTCGCCTTTTTCTATTTTTAAATTGGCGTTATCTACAGCAGTGACATCACCGCTTTTCGCCTTATATATTTTCCTTACATTCTCTAATAGAATCATGATGTTCACCCCTTTTTTGTTTAGGTCGACTCCGCAATTTTTTATTTTTAATGCGTGTAGTCCACTGTTATCATTACTTTTATTATTTGAATGTCCTCCACATTCAAACAATAAAAAAACCTTTCTGCTTTAGAGAAGCAGAAAGGTTTATATGCGTATATAACAACATTATCCCTCTCTCTCATCTCTCAAAGCATTCGCTTTGCAGGAATTGGCACCATTTCAACATAAGTTGACGGTTGCCGGGCTTCACAGGGCACAGTCCCTCCACCTCTCTTGATAAGAGAAATCAGATTCAATTTTCGTCTGATTTGAAATTTATGAAATTGTCTATATTTTATGACTTGAATTGTATCAATATACACTTACCATGTCAACAGAAATTTTCGTAAAAAATGAAACTTCAGAATTTTAAGCACCTACTGACATCGGTTTACATATATGAAACATCGATTCCACTAATAACATCGTTTGGTACGTTCCCGAATATTGTACACGCCCATCGTTCATTAACATTTGCAATCGTACATTTCCATTCACCAATTGCTCTATATCCTTTTCGTCTAAGCAAATGATTTGTTCCGTTCCTCTTTCCTCTTGTAGCAGCTCTATATAATCTCTTGAAATTTGTAACGAACAACTTTCATCTCTAAAGCGGAAATTAACAGTTTTCTCCTCTCGTCTTAAAAGCGGCTCTAAATGATATTGACCATTAGCGTAATTTACAAATGATTGAAGCAAAGAATATAATTTCACCCTAAATCACATCCTTCATATCACTTTCTATTACATACCATTCCCTCTCAATAAAGAGCAATCCTGTTATTTTCGCTCGACAAATACTGTATCCATCCTGCATCTCGACATATTTCCCAAGAAATATGTCGAGGCGGCAAAAATTTTGCCGCCTACTTTAATTCCGTATATAAATATTCAACCGAATGAAATGCATATATCTTCTTCATCAGTGTCCCATTTTCAAAAACAAGTAAACAAGGTACACTTTCAATCCCATACTCTTTCGCTAAATGCGGAGCATAATTTAAATCTAACATCCCAATTTTGAGGCCTTCAATTGTCATCTCAACGACTGTTAACATCTTTTTTGCTAATTGGCATGTTCCACACATTGGAGTATATACATATAACACTGTTTTTTCTTCATTCTCTATTAGGGCTGTAGCTTCGGCTCCTGTCCAATCGATCACTTCTATCATTCCTTACCGTAAATATTCTGTATAAACGTCAATGTCGGCTCCCCATAATACATTTGCTAAGTGTGTAGATGGCGCAGTTGCCACTTCTCGGTACGAGCGATCAATATAGATATGCTCGGCTTGCGGAAATTCTTTTCGAAATTGTTTCCTTAACTTTTCTCCAGCATCATCAGCATCCACTAGCACATACACTTCCTTATCAAAAAACTGATCAACGAGCTCATCCATTTTCGACAAACCAATTGTACCATTTGTACAAACAATTTCCACTGGTTCACGAATAATAGATTCAATCTTTCTTCTATCTGATGTACCTTCTACAATAATGACTTTTTCCACATAAATCATATGTCATCACCCGATCACCATATACTATACAACCTTGAACTTAGTATATAGTATATTCGTTATTTTCATGTTGTTTCCTGTTTATTTTTGCAAAAGAAAAGCGAAACCGACTGTTTAGCCCTGTTGGCTAAGGTTCTTCCGTACAGAAGACGCTTTTTATCTTCTCGTGCGGAAGGTTCTTAGACATGAAGGGCTAGGAGTTGGAGCTAGACAATGAAAAGCGCAAGCGGCTCATTTAGATTGTGAGGGGGATGGAGCTTCTGACGTAGAGGCGCTTTTTGCCTTGTAGGAAGAAGCGAAGCCACCGAACAATCTAGTCGCTGGAGCTAGACAACGAAAAACAAAAGCGGCTAGACCTGCATAAAGATTAAACGAAAAAGTTTTTTCAAAAAACGTTCTCCTACACGATAATTAGTATATGATTCTACATTCATTATTTTACACAAAATAAAAAAGGACAGCACAAAGGCTGTCCTTTAGTCGACTATAATTAGTCTTGGTTTGTCATTTCTGCATATTTTTCTGCAGTTAATAACTTCTCAACTTGGCTTGCATCAGAAAGTTCAACTTTAACCATCCATGCACCCTCGTATGGAGATTCGTTAACAAGTTCTGGTTGGTCACTTAATTCTTCGTTTACTGCTACAACTTTACCGCTTACAGGTGCGTATAACTCAGAAACTGTTTTAACAGATTCTACGCTTCCGAATGGCTCGTCAGCTTCGATTGTTGCACCTACTTCAGGAAGTTCAACGAATACGATATCACCTAGCTCACCTTGTGCAAAGTGAGTGATACCGATAACAACTTCATTACCTTCAGTTTTTACCCATTCGTGTTCTTCAGAGTAACGTAAATTATTTGGAATGCTCATGACTGTACCTCCAGTGAATGTATTAATTATGTAAAAATACCTTATTGGTACTTTTTCCACACACTTTCAAACTGCTCTTCGTTAAAACCAAGTGTTACATTCGTTCCATCTGTTACAATTGGACGTTTGATCAACATGCCATCAGATGCTAAAAGCTCATACATTTCGTCTTCGCTTGCATCTTTCAACTTATCTTTCAGACCAAGTTCACGGTAACGCATTCCACTTGTATTAAAGAATTTTTTTAATGGTAATTCACTTTTTTCATGTAAATTACGTAAATCTTCTTTTGATGGTGGATTTTCAACAATATGAATCATCTCATATGCTACATCGTTTGCCTCAAACCATTTCTTTGCCTTTTGACATGTGCCACACTTTGGATATGAATAAAATGTTACTGTCATAAATTCACCTACTTTTTTACTAACCTTTACCTTTATCATATAGAAAACGTTTTATTATTTCAAACCATTATTCGCTAAACTTTTACTTATTTCGTGATAATTTTTAATAATCCTGCGAATTTTTCTTATTTTTCCGCCATTTGTTAAGAAAAAAATAAATATATAAATTTTTTTAGATTCTGCACCAAACATATATCTTAAACAAGCGTTTGATTAATTTCTTATTTTTCTTTGTTAGCCTTTGAACTACATGAGTTTCTTTCTACCGAACATACAGCTTAAACAAACGTTTGATTAATTCTCCATTTTTCTTTCTTAACCTTTGAGCTGCATCGGTTTCTTCCTACCGAACATACAGCTTAAACAAACGTTTGATTAATTTCTTATTTTTCTTTCTTAACCTTTGAACTACATAAGTTTCTTTCTACCGAACATACAGCTTAAACAAACGTTTATTTTTAAAAAATAAGAAGCCTTTTTTACAGGCTCCTTCATCATCGACTTAAGTAATCCGAAATGGTTTGAAATACTACTATATACATATTATGAATATTTCGATCGGAAACAGTATCATTATATAATCCCATACCCCAATATTGACCTTCAGGGTTCCCCATATTTACAAACCCTTGCGTATACGTCATCGTTTTATCCTTTGGGGTATTATCATAATCTAAATCCTTGTTAGTAAAAATTAAATACGGTCTATCTTGCAAACCAATAAAAAATACCGGCTTCTTTAACGATAAAAATAAGTCCGTATACTGCTCCTTTGATGCCTCTTTAAAGTATTCTTTCATAACGAAAAAACCATCAACTTTTGCTGATTTCTCCTGCATTTCTTCTAACTTTATACTTTCAAACTTTACATTCCTAAACGTATCTTTCGGCTTTTCTCCAACAACTCCAATTACGAGTGCTCTTCCGTTATATTCTAATTTTTCTCCTTCGTTATTCTTTGCACACCCAGCACCTACTAGGCATAACAATATAAAAACTAAAAAATATGATAAACGCTTCATTTAGCACCCTCACCCTTCTTTTTAGTCAAGTGACAAAAACGTAAGGTTAATTCAAGAAAATGTAAGTAAAATCGATAGCCCAATTCACGTTTCTATATTATAATCAATTGAATTTACTTACATTACTAAACATAGGAGATCAACATGAAGAAATTTAAACTTTCATCTTTTCTTCCGTTAAGTTATATACTTCTACTCGTACTCGTAAGTCCCCTTTACGACGTATTAAATAAATCGACTGTTCACGCAGTAGACGTTACAACTGTAGTAGATGATTGGATTCCATTTGTAAAAGCATTTATTATTCCTTATTTACTTTGGTTTCCATACTTATACGGCGCACTTATTTATTACTGCTTTGCTGACCGAAAGCAATATTATGTCACTTTAAGTAGTGTTATTTTTGGAAAGCTTGCTTGTTTTTCTATTTATTATTTTTGGCAAACAACTGTACCGCGTCCGACTGTCGTTGGAACAGATGTATTTTCTGAACTAGTTCGCTATATTTATAGTATCGATCAACCGGTAAACTGTTTCCCTAGCATTCACGTTCTTACTACATTTGTTATTATGTTAGCTGCCTTTAGACGTAGAGAACAACATGCTTTTGAATATTACATTCTTACCTTCTTCGGTACACTTATTATTTTATCAACGCTATTTACGAAGCAACATGCATTTGTAGACGCCATTTCTGGAATGACACTTGCAAGCATACTTTACTTCGGCGTTCAACTCTTATTGGCCAAAGAATCAATAAGAGTTCCAGTAAAACAAAATCATAGAATGTAACATGACAAAAAAGCAGACTGTGGCTTCTCAGTCTGCTTTTATCTATTATTAAGGAGATTTTCAATTTAAGATTGCGGTACAGTCATATCACCAGAATGAATACGACCTGCTTTTTTAAGAGCAATGTAAAGTATATAAGAAACAGCTACTGGAATGACGATATAAGTAATTACCATCGCCGGGAGAACTTCCCATCCTTCGCTGGAAATTAAATTAATTGGTGCGATAAGAGAACTTAATCCAAGACCTGCAATTTCTTTTCCTGCTTCCAGTTGGAAAATTAATGCGGATACCGGACCGACTATAGCACTGGCGACGACAGTTGGGACGAGAATCATTGGATTTTTAGTGATATTTGGCAACTGTACTTTCGGAGTACAAAGAGCTTGAGCTAATATGCCACCTAAATTGTTTTCTTTTGCTGAGATGACAGAGAATCCGATAAACTGAGCAACGCATCCGGCAAGAGCTGCACCACCTGCAACACCGTCTAAGCTAAGTGCGATCGCTAACGCAGCTGATGAAGCTGGAGAGATAAGTAATAGTCCCCAAACTACTGCAATGACGATAGAAGCGATAAACGGGCTACCAGCTGAGCTATCTTTAATGAACGCTCCAACTGCATTTAAAACAGGAGTAATATTATGAGATAACCAAATACCAACTAAACCAGAACCTAATATGGCCGCAAATGGAACGAGCATCATATCTAAAGCAGTTTTTCCGCTTAAACGTTTACCAATATATACAGCTAAAGTTGCTGTTAATAATGCACCGATTGGCTCACCTGTTTTAATAATTAGACCAGCTTCAGTAATTGAAATGGATCCGGCACCAATCGCTCCGGCTACCATCGCCGAGAAGATTACAAGACCGTTTGCACCGAGCATAAAAGCAATGCCGGCACCAATTGCCGGTGCCATTAGTGATTTTGCAACAACTCCGATTGTAATAAGTAATGGTATATCAACAATTCTTCCTATATTTTCGATCAGTAAACCAATTCCGAGGGATACGAAAATACCTTGTGCGATTCCAGCAGATGCTTTAAATACACGAGACATTATATATTCCTTCATTTGTTTCACCTTCTCCTATAAGTTAGTAACCAATTGTTTTCATATAATCACGTAAAATATCGTTTGATTTTGCGAATCGAGATTCTTCATCCTCTGTTAAATTGAGTTCTACAACTTCTCTTATACCGTCTCTAGTAATAATAGCTGGTACTCCTGTACAAATATCATATTCACCGTACTCACCATCTAAAATGGCTGATACAGCAATGACACGGTGATCATCATTAAAGATTGAACTCGCAATATATGCTAGAGAATTTCCAATCCCGTAATAAGTAGTTCCTTTACGTTTATAAATTTCCCAGCCAGCTTTTGCAGTCTTCTCAACAATTTCATCTAAATCTATTTCACCAAATCGTTCTTTTTGTTCTTCTAAAATTTGCAGAATTGGCTTTCCACCAACAGTTACATGAGACCAAGCAACCATTTGAGAATCACCATGTTCTCCTAATGAATACCCATGAATACTACGAGGATCTACATGTAGCATTTCAGATAAAATTGTTCTTAAGCGAGAAGAATCTAGTGATGTACCAGTACCGATTACGCGATTTCTAGGTAATCCAGATAATTTCCACACTTGATATGTAATAATATCAACTGGGTTCGATGCAAGTAAGAAAATACCATCAAATCCACTTGCCATTACACCACCAACAACACTTTCCATAATCTTCGCACTCGCTCCTAAAGTATCTAAGCGACTTTGCCCTGGTTTTGGTGCTGGTCCTGCTGTAATAATGACAATGTCCATATCTTTGCAGTCTTCATAGCTTCCTGCATATACTTTTGTTCTTGTATTTGTAAAGTTAATGCAATGTGATAAATCCATTGCTTCCCCAACTGCACGTTCATGATTTATATCAATTAATAATAGCTCTTCGCAAATTCCTTGATTCACAATGGAATACGCACAACTTGATCCAACTAATCCAGTACCGATAATTGCAATTTTTCTTGTATGTCTTTTCATAGCAATCTCTCCTAAGTGATCATATAATCTATTTCTTTTGTTCTTTACACTCCTAATTATAGAGGTTCTCACGATAGAAACCATGGATACTTTGTGAAATGTTGATCAAAGTTTTTGTCCTTTTTGTGAATTGTTATATTCCATTTTCGTCATATTTGTTACAACTGGAAAAATATTTATTATGTATTTATTGACATATACAAAAAGAAAACGAACGAATAGATTCGCTCGTTTTCTTTTCCCTATTGTTCCGCACTTAATTGACTTTTTAATTGCTGTACAATCATTGGATTAGCAGGTGCTGCCGGTTTGTAATAACTCTTTTGCTTTGCGTACTCATACATATTACGTTGGCGCGCCTCGTCTTGATTACGAATTTGAATTAACGTTTGATGTAACTGTTCATTATCAGACTGAGCAATATAATTTGCATAGCTTGTTAAACTTGCATTTAATCCTGCTAAATAATCATTTACCATATCTTTTTCATTCATCTTTCTCTTCCTCCTATCCTAGGAAAGTCATTAATTGCTGTTTCGTATTTCGTGCATCTTGCGCATCTTTTTGTAGCATTTGTTTCAGTTGTGGATCTGTACACGTCTGTGCATACTGCTCCAACTTGTTAATAATTGTTGCGTGTCCACCAATTAAATGACGTAAGTTTTCTACTTCAAGCTCTGTTAAATTTTGCATGGAATACTCCTACCTTTCTTCTTTCATTCTCCTTTAGTATTCTGTTCTTTTTAAATCGTATTCATGAAAAAGCTTTCTAAATAATCATTTAAGTAAAAAGAACCTCTAAACGATTAGAGGCTCTTTCTACTTAAATTCCTTTCCGCTTCTTCAATCGCCCGTTGCATTTGCATTAACGGATTTTCAATCATTTTCCCATGTCCTGTCGCCAATAAAGACGGCTTATACTCCAGCAATTTCTGAGCACTCGTTAATGAAACTTCTGCATCCCAAGTCCCAAACATAGAAAACGGAAACAGCCACTTCAACTGTCCTGCTACCGCTACTCCTCCTCTCGTTTGAAATGCATCTCCAACAATGAGTGCATCATTTCTCGTGTCTAAAAATGCCATTGATCCTGGTGTATGACCTGGAGCTCCAATCGCTACAAGAGAACCAACTTTATCTCCCTCTTGAAGAAGAATATCTGGAATCGTATTTATCTTTTTTGACACTCCCACTTTTATTGGTATATTTCGTTCGCCCTCTTGCAGTGCCTTATCTCCTTCAAGTAAACATGCATCTCTTTTTGAAATATAGACCGGAACATCCGGCAGCACTTGTTTTATAGCATCGAGCGCTCCTATATGGTCATCATGCGCATGTGTAATAACGATATTCGTAATCGGTTTTCCTATTTTCCGAGCTGATTGTAAAATCTTCTTTGCACAAAACGGTAAGGCCGCATCAATTAAAGTTAATCCTGTTTCTTCTTCAACGAAGTAACAGTTAATTGGAAATAGACGCGGTAAAAATGCGATTTGATGAACTGTTTCTCCGCTTATTACCTTCATCTTCTTTACCTCCATAAAAAAGAGCTGTTTACACATACATATGTAATACAGCTTTATTCAAGAATTCAGCAATAAAAAAACCAGTAGCCAATCGGCTACTGGTTCTCTTTTATCTATTAAACTGTGTAACGCTCATCTTCTAAAATTTTCGCAGCGATTTCACGTTTCTTCGGAATTACGTTAAGTGGTGTGTGGCGAGTTAATTTACGTAATGATGATAACATCATGCGCAGCATGTCGCCGTTTTCAACTGCGATAAGTGTTTCTTTCGCGTCTGCTTCGATTTCGTTAAATGCTTCTTGGCAGAATACTTCAGTGTATAACACTTTTTGTTTATTCTTTTCAAGACCAGTTGTTTTGATTGCTTTTTCTGTACGAAGAACAGCTGATTCCATTGCGTATAGGTTGCTTACGATGTCAGCGATATTCACAAGAATTTCTTGCTCTTTATCTAATGCTTTACCGTATTTTTGAGCAGCTAATCCAGCTACCATTAAGCCTATTTTCTTCGCATTAGTTACTAAATACTTTTGAAGTGCTAATGGCTCATCGCCTACTTCTTCTGGCATCATCATCATTAACTCTTCTTGTAATTTTTGTGCTTTTTGAAGAAGTGGTAATTCACCTTTCATCGCTTTACGTAAGAACGTACCTGGTACGATTAGGCGGTTAATTTCGTTCGTTCCTTCGAAAATACGGTTAATACGAGAATCGCGGTACATTCTTTCAATCTCGTATTCTGCCATAAATCCGTAACCACCGTGAATTTGAACACCTTCATCTACTGTATAGTCTAATACTTCAGAACCGAATACTTTGTTTAAAGAGCACTCGATTGCATATTCAGCGATAGAAGCTGCTACTGCTTTACCGTCTTTTACTTCTTCTTCAGATAATGTGCTCATGCGGCTTTCGAATAAACCTACTGTACGATATACAGAACTTTCAGCTGCATATGTTTTTGCTGCCATATTCGCAAGTTTCTCTTGAATTAATGGGAAGCGAGCGATTGGTTGCTTGAACTGTTGACGTTGGTTTGCATATTGTGCTGAAATTTCTACTGCACGTTTTGCAGATCCAACTGTACCAACACCTAATTTATAACGACCGATATTTAAAATGTTGAATGCGATAATATGACCTTTACCGATTTCACCAAGTAGGTTTTCTTTCGGTACTAACGCATCTTCTAAAATTAACGTACGAGTTGAAGAACATTTAATACCCATTTTCTTCTCTTCAGGGCTTGTAGATACACCAGCGTATTCTTTCTCTACGATAAATGCTGAGAAATGCTCTCCATCAATTTTTGCATATACAACAAATACGTCAGCGAATGCAGAGTTTGTAATCCACTGTTTTTCACCGTTTAATACATAATGTGTACCTTCTGCATTTAAACGTGCAGTTGTTTTTGCGCCTAATGCGTCAGATCCTGAACCTGGCTCAGTTAATGCGTATGCAGCTAATTTTTCACCAGTTGCAAGTAATGGTAAATACTTTTTCTTTTGCTCTTCGTTACCGAATAATACGATTGGTAAAGATCCGATACCTACGTGAGCACCGTGAGTGATTGCAAAGCCGCCAGCGCGAGAGAATTTCTCTGCGATTAACGCTGAGCTTACTTTATCAAGACCAATCCCACCGTACTCTTCTGGTACGTCAGCGCCTAATAAACCAAGCTCCCCAGCTTCTTTTAAAAGACGAACTGAACGATCAAATTCATGTTGCTCTAAATATTCAAGCTCTGGAAGAACTTCATTTACGATAAAGTCCTCTGTCGTTTTTGCAATCATTTTATGCTCAGATGAAAAATCTTCTGGCGTAAACACTTGATCAATCGTAATCTCATCAACTAAAAAGCTACCGCCTTTAACCGCATTTCCTACTGTTTTTTCCATGAAAATTTCCTCCTTCATATTTTCATGAGCAGCTTCTCTCTTTTTGAAAGAAGCTGGCTCTCCCGTTTATTTTTTATAAACCTTTGTTGCTTCCATTCTTTGCTTTAGCGTCGTCTCGTTCTGAGCGAACTGCTTGCACTTTTTTTATAATCCAGTTCCAGTGGCTAGAACAGTCGGTCGTTTCACCCCTTCCTGTGAGGCAAAAACCGCCTCTTCGTCAGGGCTTCCAACGCCCTCCTGTTCTGAGCGAGCCACCTGCACTTTTTATCTAATCCAGTTCCAGCGGCTAGAATGTTCGGTGGCTTCGCTTCTTCCTACGAGGCAAAGAGCGCCTCTACGTCTGAAGCTCCATCCCCCTCACATTCTGAACAAGCCGCTTCCACTTTTTATAGTAATTCAAATACTCCCGCTGCTCCCATTCCGCCGCCAATACACATTGTTACGATACCGAATTGTTCGTTGCGGCGTTTCATTTCGTGAATAAGAGATAGTGTTAGTTTTGCTCCTGTACAGCCAAGTGGATGTCCAAGTGCGATTGCACCACCGTTTACGTTTACTTTTTCTTCATCTAAACCAAGTTCACGAATAACTTGGATCGATTGAGAAGCAAATGCTTCGTTTAGTTCGAATAAGCCAATATCAGATAGCTCTAAGCCAGCTAGTTTTAACGCTTTTGGAATTGCAGCGATTGGGCCGATTCCCATTACTTCTGGTGGTACGCCAGCTACTGCAAATGAACGGAATTTCGCAAGTGGCTTCATGCCATCGCTCACTGCTTTTTCACGATCCATTAATAGTACAGATGCTGCACCGTCACTCATTTGTGAAGAGTTACCAGCTGTTACAGAACCGCGAACGTTAAATGCTGGACGTAATTTCCCTAAAATGTCTAGCGTCGTCTCTGCTCTTACCCCTTCATCTTGTGCGAAAATGATTGTTTCTTCTTGCAGTTTATTGTTTGAGCCAACCGAGCGTAACGTCACATCTACAGATACTGTTTCATCAGCAAAGTTTCCTGCCGCTAATGCTTTGGCAGCACGTTGATGACTTCTTACTGCAAATGCATCTTGCTCTTCACGAGAAATTCCATATTTCACAGCAACTTGCTCTGCTGTATGTCCCATACCCATATAATATTCCGGAGCCGCTTCTACAAGGCGACTATTCGGACGAACAACGTGTCCCATCATTGGAACTAAACTCATTGATTCCGCTCCGCCTGATAATACAGCTTCAGAGTGACCAAGCATAATGCGCTCTGCTCCGTAAGCGATACTTTGTAAACCAGAAGAACAGTAACGGTTAATTGTAATAGCTGGAACATCGTAAGAAAGTCCTGCTAGTCCGCCGATATTACGAGCCATATTTAAACCTTGTTCTGCTTCTGGCATCGCACAACCGAAAATTAAATCATCGATTGGTCCTTCATAATTTGCACGCTTTAACGTTTCCTTTACTACTAACGCCCCTAGATCGTCAGGACGAACTGTTTTTAATGAACCCCTCTTTGCTTTTCCAATTGGTGTTCTTGCTCCCGCAACAATGACAGCTTCTCTCATGAACGATATCTCCCCTCGTTATTAGTTACGTAATGGCTTTCCTTTTACAAGCATGTGCTGCATTCTTGCTTGTGATTTCATCTCACTTACTAAGCTAATAAATGCTTCACGTTCTACATCTAATAAATACTGCTCATCAACTTCTGTTCCGTACGGCACTTTTCCGCCCGCAATGACATATGCAAGTTTCTTCGCAATGTGAAGATCATGTTCAGAAATGTAACCTGATAAATGCATTGCTTCTGCACCAAGTACAAGAGTTGCATATCCTGTTTCACCAACAACTGGTATCTTTTTACGAATCGGTGCTTTATAACCAGCTTCATATAAAGCAAGTGCTTTCTGTTTTGCATCATATAGTAAGTGATCACCATTCACACTAATACCGTCTTTATCGCCTAAGAAGTTGTTCGATACAGCTTCTTGTGCTGATGTAGAAACTTTCGCCATCGCTACAGATTCGAACACTTTATTCGCAACTTTTTGCAGATCAAACTCTACACCGTTTGGCATTTTATTTAAGTGTTTAATGTATAACTCTTTATTACCGCCTCCGCCAGGGATTAAGCCAACACCAACTTCTACTAAGCCCATATACGTTTCACTAGAAGCTTGAATGCTAGCTGCTGGTAAGCAAACTTCTGTACCTCCGCCAAGCGTCATACCGTATGGTGCTGCTACAACTGGCTTAGAAGAGTACTTAATTTTCGTCATTGCATCTTGGAAGTTTTTCACAACCAACTCAATTTCAAAGTAGTTGTCATCTTGTGCTTCCATTAAGATCATTGCTAGGTTCGCACCAACACAGAAGTTCTTCGATTGATTACCGATAACAAGACCTTTATAATTCTTTTCTACTTCATCAACAGCGTAGTTAATCATTTGCGTAATATCCATACCGATTGCATTGCTCTTCGAATGGAACTCTAAGCAAAGGATGCCGTCGCCTAAATCAATTAAGCTCGCTCCGCTATTTTTCTTTAATACACCATTTTTCGCTTTTAATTGCTTAAGAGAAATTGCTTTTTTATTACGCTCGATTAGCTTATATTCGCCATTATCGTAATAGTAGCTATCGCCGTTATCATGTTTATAGAAAGTAGTGAAACCTTTCTCTAACATTTCTTTCACCCAAGTAGGAACGACTACGCCGTTTTCTTCCATCTTTTGAACAGATTTTTCAACGCCGATTGCATCCCAAACTTCAAACGGTCCTTGCTCCCAGCCGAAGCCCCACTTCATCGCTTGGTCAATTGCAACGATATCGTCAGCAATTTCTTTATGAAGTTTTGCAGAGTATAAAAGAGTTGGTGTAATGATGTTCCATAATAACTCTCCTGCGCGGTCTTTTGCGTATACAAGCGCTTTCAATTTATTCGCTAATCCTTTTTCTTGTTTACTTAACTCTACGGATGCAGCTTTTAATTTTTTACGCGCTTCATATTCCATCGTTTCAGGATTTAGTTCTAAAATTTCTTTTCCTTGTTTTAAGAAGAAGCCTTGACCTGTTTTGCTTCCAAGCCATTTTTTATCAAGCATGTCATGCATGAAAGCTGGTACTTTAAATACATCACGCTCTTCTTCTTGTACGTTTTCATATACGTTATTTGCAACGTGTACGAATGTATCTAAACCGACAACATCTAATGTACGGAACGTTGCACTCTTCGGACGACCAATTAATGGACCTGTTACAGAATCAACTTCCCCAATGCTGTAGCCGCGTTTTATCATCTCTTGAAGAGTTACTAATAAACCGTACGTACCGATGCGGTTTCCAATAAAGTTTGGTGTGTCTTTTGCGATAACAACGCCTTTTCCAAGAACGTCTTCGCCAAATAGTTTCATGAAGCTTAATACTTGTGGATCTGTTTCTTTCGTCGGTATTACCTCTAGAAGTTTTAAATATCGTGGTGGGTTAAAAAAGTGTGTGCCTAAGAAGTGTTTCTGGAAGTCGTCTGAACGACCTTCTGCCATTTTTTCAACTGAAATACCTGACGTATTCGAGCTTACAAT
Source organism: Bacillus sp. C-3-6 (assembly GCF_054509685.1). Taxonomy (NCBI): domain Bacteria; kingdom Bacillati; phylum Bacillota; class Bacilli; order Caryophanales; family Bacillaceae; genus Bacillus; species Bacillus sp. C-3-6. The sequence continues at coordinate 4,745,622 of NZ_CM137247.1, forward strand.
AGAACCTGGTTTACGAACAGCGTCTACTTTTTCAAATAATTTCTTTTTAATATCTAAGTTTTCAACTACTACTTCAATAATCCAATCTACATCAGCAAGAAGCTCAAGATCATCTTCTAAGTTACCTGCTTCAATCAGTGCTAGATTTCCTTTCACTGTCAGAGGAGCTGGTTTTTGCTTCAATAGTTTCTGTACAGCCGTATTACTAAAACGATTTCTCACACTTTTATGTTCTAATGTAAGTCCCTTCGCTTCCTCTTCTTTCGTAAGCGCAGGTGGTACAATATCAAGCAATAATGTCGGAATACCAATATTAGCTAAGTGTGCCGCAATTCCCGAACCCATTACGCCTGAACCTAGAACAGCAGCCTTTTTAATTTGGAACATCCAATTCTCCCCCTATTCTTGAATGAATGCTCATTCAATTTTTCGACATAAGTCGCAATCAATGAGTGAGCCTCTACTAATAAATATATGATACTGTTTAAATTTTCGCAATATATTTATTGATAAAATTTTCTGAAATAAATATTTTTCTTTCATTTGGCTATGCTATACATGTGTATTTTCTTTGTTTAAATGCACTTTTCCTTTTTATAATCTGACGAAACTGGAGGAATATATATGGCAAAACTTAAGAAGAACCCTTCAAAGGCTGGAATTAGTGCAGCTAGTGTAACTGGAAACGCAGGTCCACATAATCACGGTGTTGAAAAAGGACGCCAAGGTAATAACCAACAATATAAGAAGCATAATATGGGCGAAAAATAACGCTATATTTTTGGGCAGAGAACGTGGCATAATGATTAATGGCTGCTTTTTCTGCCCAATTTATTTGTACATATGGAAAACAAAAGAGGGAACGATGATGAAACGAACAATAGTTATGATTGTAATGATTGCTACACTATTTACAGGGATGATTTTCTTCTCTTATGCACAAAGGCAACAAGCTGTAAGAGCTGATCAACCTAACATTACTGGGCAATATGGGGTTACAATCGATGCAAACACAGGTGAAATTTTATATGGGAAACGCGAAGACGAACGTTCTTATCCGGCTAGTATAGCCAAAATGATGACAACCCTTCTTTTACTAGAGAATGTAAAAGAAGATGAAGAAATTACAGTTACAGAAAATGCAATTAAAACAGAAAGTCAAAGCAAGAAAATTAAACTTCGTGCTGGAGAAAAATTAAAGCGTGATGAGGCATTAAAACTTATGCTTATCATTAGTGCAGATCCAATAGCTGAATCAATTGCAGAACATATCGCAGGATCAAAAAATGAATTTGTGAAAATGATGAATGCTAGAGCAAAGGAACTTGGTACAAAGCATGCAACTTTCAAGAACGCAAGTGGTGCTGATGCAATTGGGAATAAAGTATCACCATATGACATTGCTATTATTACGAAAGAAGCATTAAAGTATCCAGTTGTTTTAGAATATATGAATTCAACACGTACAACTCTACATACTTCAGAACGCTCTCCAAACATCGCAAACTATGGACGAGAAGAACTATATGACGATCCATATGCGATTGGAAGTAAAAGCGGTCTATCAGCACTCGGCAAATATACAGTCGTAACAGTGGATGAAAAAGACGGTAAACGCGTCATTAACGTCGTATTATCTTCTACTCGCGCGCAACTATATCCTGATACGAAAAAAATGGCGCATTACGCATTTCAGCAATTAAAATAACCAAGGAGTATTTTCTCCTTGGTTATTTTTTAACCATACCTTTTAATACGAACGCAACGTTTGCTGGACGCTCTGCTAGACGACGCATGAAGTAGCCATACCAGTCGTTTCCATAAGGTACGTAAACACGCATTTTGTAACCTTCTTTTACTAGCTCAAGTTGACGCTCATTACGAATACCATATAACATTTGGAATTCAAATTGATCCCTTGGAATGTTGTGTTCTTCGGCAAGTTTTTTTGTATATTCAATAATCGCTTCGTCATGTGAAGCAATTGCAGTATAATTCCCATTTAATAAGTGCATTTTAATAATTTTTTTATAATTGTCATCTACATCTTTCTTGTCCGGGAACGCCACTTCTTCAGGTTCTTTATAAGCCCCTTTTACAAGACGTAAATTAGGATTATAAGCGTTTAAGTCTTCAATATCTTTTTCTGTACGATATAGGTAAGCTTGAATAACAGTACCAATATTATCGTATTCAGATTTTAATTGTTTAAAGATATCAATTGTTTTCCCGCAGCGTGTATAGTCTTCCATATCAATGGTAACGAACACACCATTTTCTTTTGCCGCTTCTAAAATACGGCGCATATTGTTCATTACGATTTCATCAGAGATATCTAATCCCATAGAAGTCATCTTTAAAGAAAGCTGCGAATCAAGACCTTCTCTTCCAATTGCACGGATCGCTTCAATCGATTGGTTAGCCATTTCATTTGCTTCCGCTTCATTATCAACGAATTCACCTAAATAATCGATTGTTACACAAAGTCCTTGCTTATTTAATGCCTGAATGGCAGCTGTCGCTAATTCAATCGTCTCCCCTGCGACGAAGCGACCTGCACCAAAGCGTAAACCGTACTTTTTAGCCAGTTTTGTTAGCGCTTTATTTTTAGATAAGAAAAGAAACGAATTTCGCATTAATTGTTCCATGTAATTCACCCCTATGACTGTAATTTATCTGTTTTTTACCCCTCTTCAAAATTATATCATTGTTTAAAATTATTGGATACAAATAATTATTTAGATAATTTATAAAATACTATAAAAACATTTAAAAACCTATATTCTCGCATGTAAATATGAAGGGAATATTTTTCGACATTTAGAAAAAACGGGTTTACTAGGGCAAAAATAGGCATACCGAAAATATTCGACATGCCTATAAAACCCTTAATATTCCATGTAAATTATATAAGGATATTAATAAAGAAAACTTGAGGTAACATTCACCTCAAGTTTTCTCACTGCTCATTTCGCTTCTCTTCATTCAGCCTTTTAATATCCGTAATTAACTGCACCATCTCTTCTTTCGCATCTGGATATGTCTCATTCCAATGCTTCACTAAAGCTGGCATCGTCTTCGCTATGTAAGAATAAAGTGCCCACTTCTGCACCTGTTCTTTTCGCTCTTCACTACTCTCTCCAAGTAACAGCTCAGTGTATTTCTCTAGTAACCCGTCAAACTGCTCGTTAAACTTTTCACTCATTTCATTTACCTCCTATATGAAAAAAGCAGCGAAAATCGCTGCTTTTTCTTATAATTTTGATCGAACAGAGTTTAATTTCTTCTCCATTGTGCTTACTTTATCACGACGATCATCAATACGAATTGTTGTTGCAACACGCTGTGCACCTTTCGTATAAGGCACTTCATGCATTTGTTGAATTACTTCTAGAATGACAGGAAAATCTCCTTCAATAATTGTATTCATCGGTGTTAATTGATACTTCACGCGATCCGCATTTTTCTCTAGCACCTTTTGTACTTCTGCTACATATTCACTAACACTTGGATTACCTGTTCCTACTGGAATAATCGATACATCAACAATTGCCATAGTAGTCTTCCTCCTATAATCGTTTCTTATATATCCATTGTCTATTTTACCGAAATCCTCATCATTTTACTAATATGTTACTCTTCCACTTTAAACTGCTCGACTAATCTTTCTAAATCTCTCATATGTTCTGTCAAACTTTCCATCGTGTGAGCTACCTTTTCTAAATGATTCACCTGTGATTCCGTTGCAGCATGTACCTCTTCGGAAACAGCTGCACTTTCTTGGCTCGTACCAGCAATTGTGTGCATTACCGCTGTAATTTCTCCTTGCTCGTAACCTATGTTATGTACCTCTTCTACAATTTTTTCAACTGAAGTACTAATCGTATTTACAACTGACATAATTGTGCGGAACTCCATTTCTGCCTCTGTCGTCACTTTATTTTGCACATCTGCAATGTCTTTCAATTTACTTACAACTTCTACAACTCTTTTTACTTCTACTTGCACATCACCAATCATCGTTGTGATTTCTCCGGTAGCCTCTTTTGATTGTTCCGCTAATTTCCGAACCTCTTCAGCAACAACCGCAAATCCCTTACCTTGCTCACCTGCACGGGCAGCTTCAATCGAAGCATTTAAAGCAAGTAAATTTGTTTGATCCGAAATGCCTTTTATAAGCTCAACAACATTTTGAATCGATCCAACTCTTTGTTCTAACTTATCCGATGCTTCTTCTGTATGAACAACAATCGAAGATGATTGTCCCCTCGTACGGATTAAATTCCTCATTGTATTTAATCCTTGCTTAGATGCCTCTTCCGCTTTGCCAGCCACTCCTTTTATTTCACCAACGGAGCTATTCATTTGTTCCACTGACTCCGCCATATTCTCGAGCTGAGCTGAAACTTCATCCACACTATTCGCAAGAGTAGAAGCTCCTCCGCTCACATCATCCATCGCTCCTGAAACTTCTCTACTAGCCGCTACTGTTTCGTTCGTTAAATAATGTAAACTATTCGTTGATTGTTGCACCGTTGATACGCTGTTTTTAATTTTACTTACCATTTCATTCATTTGTTCAACCATATCATTAAAGTGCTTCGTCAACTCTCCAACTTCATCTTTACTTGTCACTTTCATTCGCAGCGTTAAATCGCCTTCTGCTACTTTTTGCACGTGATTCTTTAATAGTTGCAGTGGTCTTGCTAATCTTCTTGAGAACAAGTAGGAAGCTACGATTCCAACTAATAAACTAATACATGCCATTATAATAACTGTATTTCTCGTACTATTTAATAGCCCATCGATCGTTTCTTTCGGATAAAAGATTCCTATCGTCCATTTCATCGTATCAAATGATTGACTATAAACAACTACATCTTCACCTTTTATTGTAGTGACCGCATATTTGGTTACCTCTTTATTTAAACTCTTTATAAGTGGCTCTTTAGAAACATCTTTCCCTATCTTTTCTGGATAAACAAGAGCCATATTTTTATCATTTATAATAAACATTTCTCCGTCATTATTGTATTGAATATTGTGAAGCAACTTCTGAATCGTCCCAAGCGATACATCCATCGCAACAACGCCTAATACAGACCCATCTTGAGCTGTAATTGCTTTAGAAACACCTACACTTAACTTGCCTGTTGCAATTTCATAAGAAGGTTGTCCCCAATGGACCTTTTTTACATCAGCCTCTGAATCTTTATACCATGGTCTTGTCGTTGGATCGTATCCTTCTGGCACTTGCCCACCTTCAGCAAGATTGGCACTTAATGTTTTTTTATCTTTCGTACCAATATATAAATCTAAAATACCAGGATGATTCTTTTTATACTCCGCAAACTCTTTCGTTAAAAACGCTTCCTCTTCCGGAGTAACCCCACCTTGAAGCATATTACGAATCATCTCACTGTTCGCGTAATACCCCATATCTTCATCCGTTCTTTGAACAAATGTCGTAAGTTGCTCTGTCACAAGATCCATCGCATTTTGAGAATACTCGTCTAAGGAACGCACTTCCTTTTCTTTCTGTAATTGATACACAGCTGTACCCAATATTACGAACATCATAGAAATAAGAACTGAAAACACTACCGCAATTTTTAAACGTAAACTTCTTAACATCTTTCCCCCAGCATCCCCTTCGCATTAAATTAAAATCTTATTAATCATTATATTAAGTATAATAGATAAAATTAAAAAATTGAAATTAATTCTCACCTTAATACAATTAGAAAACTTACTACCACTTGTGCAAAAACAAATAGTTCATTATCCTTAAAATATAATCTCATTCGTTCGGAGGGAACTATGTTACAAAAATTCGGTTTCTCACAATATGAAAGCCAAGCTTATGAAGTTGTCGTATCAAGCAATGAACCATTAGATGCTACAACAATTGTGAAGCATTCAGGTGTTCCAAAAGCAAAAATATATGAAGTACTAGCACGCCTAATCGATAAAGGAATGGTAATGGATTCTGTTTCAGAAAAGAAAAAATTGTATACAGCATTACCACTAAAACTAGCAATTGAAAAATTAACGACAGAATTCCAATCAAATATTAAAGAGCTGGAAACAAACATATCAAAAAAATCATTTACAGATGACCGTGTGTGGAGCTTAAAAATGCAATCTTCTATTCGAGTTCAAAGTAAAGAACTCATTGAAAGTGCAAAAGAATCAATCCGTATTTCAGCTTGGAATGATACTCTTTTAGAATATCTCCCTTTACTAGAACAAAAAGCAAAACAAGGTGTTCAAATTGAATCTCTTATTGTTGGAGAAGTAGAAACAGACTTAGAAAACATGCATTTTCTAATCCCAGCTGAAGAGCCTAATGCATTAGAGCGCTACTTACTACTCATCGTTGACGATCGTGAAATTTTATTTGCTGGCGTAGAACAAGAGTCATGGCAAGCGATGAAAACAATGTCACAACCTTTCGTAAAGTTCTTTACAGAATTTTTCTATCACGACGTTGCACTTGCAAAGATTACCCAGAAGCACCACGATCTCTTTATGAAAGATGAGGAAATTAAGAGTTTGTTAATGAAATTAAGATACTAATTAAATAATAAAAAGGAGTCTAGTTTTTCACTTAGACTCCTTTTTATTTTGTTCCTTTATCTCCATCAACAGCTCAATGATTTTCTCATTTTGCTCTACCTGTTTCTCAGAATTTTTATAGATGAAACGAACCCATCTAAGTGCAAGAATAATAAGAAACAAAGGGAGCATTGAAATTAGAAGACCAATAATTGAAAAATTCGAATACATATACCTCACCTCGCTATATAGCCTTTTCTCCATTTACCTACTAAAACCTGCAATTTTTTACAAATAAAAAAGAACCTATCAAACGATAGATTCTTCTTTCACGAACTGAGTAGAGCGTCCTCTCGTAATCGAGAAAATCGCGCAAAGCAGTGCTAATATAATAAAGCCACCGCCTACCCAAGCATTATATATAACAGATGATTTTTCAATAACAACTCCACCTACTGTTGAACCAAGTGCAATTCCTAAATGAAGCGCAGAGTTATTTAAACCTTGCTGAATACCAGCTGATTCCGGTGCAATTTCAATTAAATAATTTTGCTGTGCTGGTGAAATCGCCCAGCTCAGCATACTCCAAAGTCCCATCATAATGATGAAGAGCGGGAATGAGAATGTCATTAATGGCAACATGAAGATTGCACATGCAAATACGATAATAATCGAGATAATACTTTTCTTCGATCCCCATTTATCAGCAAGCCATCCACCGAACCCGCCGCCAATTACTGCTGCGATTCCGAAAATAAAGTAAAACACACTAATCCAGTTTGCTTCAACATGCATAACATCTTTTAAAAACGGTGTTAAATATGCATACAATGTTAAATGACCCGTTAAAAACAAAAATGATGTTAACTGTGCACTTACAATTTTTTTATCCTTTAAAGTAGCAAGTTGTTCTTTTATTGATAATACCGATGTCGGTGGTACTTTCGTTAAGAACAATGAAATACAAGCAATTGCCATAACTGTTAATACAGAAATTAATACAAATGGTGCACGCCATCCGTATGCATTTCCGAGTACAAGACCAAGCGGTACTCCAAGTACAAGTGATCCACTAATTCCCATAAAAATGATTCCAATTGCACGCGCACGAAAATGCGGTTCTACTACACTAGACGCAAGTGTTACAGATAGTGCAATAATTAATGAACCACTTGCCGCACAAATAACCCTTGAGAACATTAGCATTCCGTAATTCACACTAAATGCGGAAATAATATTTCCGATTAAGAAAATCGATAATGCTCCAACATACAATGTTTTTCTTTCAAACTTCCCTGTCACAGCTAATAAAACTGGACCTGACAAAGCAAATACTACCGAAAATATTGTGATAAGCTGACCAGCTGCGCTAATAGATACTCCTAAATCATTGGCAACTAAATCGAGCGTTCCTCCTATAATTAACTCAACCGTTCCGACTACGAAAGCCGCGATAGCTAAAATATAAACACGAAAATTCAAGTCTTTCCCCACGCTTTCTATTTTGGTTACTACGACTATAGTAACCAAAATAGAAAGTGGACGCAAGTATAATTTTTTTACAGTAAAAAAGGTAGGCGTATTATACGCCTACCCTTCCATCATTCTGTTTCTTTCTTCTTATTTAAGTACCAATACACCGGCAGTCCAGTAAAGACAATTCCAATTGATAAGAAACAACTTACCGGATCGTTAATAATCGCACTACCGATTACAAAGAACGAACCTAAAATCGCTACGATTGGTACGATTGGGAATAACGGTACACTATATGCACGCTCTTTATTCTTATTACGTTTTCTTAAAATGAAGACACCAATAAACGTCATTACATAGAAAATATAAATAATGAATACGGAAATCTCAGATAGCTTATTTGGATCACTAATAATCATTAAAATAATTCCTAAAATGATTTCAACAGTAATCGCATTTGCTGGTGTTTTAAATCTTGGACTTTCCTTTGCAATAAACTTAGAAAATGGAAGTTGTCCACGTTCCGCCATAGACATTGGAATACGTGGGAATGTTAAAATCTTTCCATTTAAACAGCCGAAAATAGAAACGATAATACCGATACTAATAATTTTCCCGCCATATTCTCCAAGTAACATACCCGCAGCTGTCGCTGTCGCATTTTCTCCAAGGTCTACAATTTTCGCTGCTGGTAATACATTTAATAACGCCAAGTTAATTAATACGTAAGCAGCAGTTACGATTAAAATCCCCACTGTCATTGCTTTCGGTAATAACTTTGTTGGATTCTTCATTTCTCCGCCAATCGAAGCAAGTAAAATCCAGCCGTCATAAGCAAATAACGTTGCTAAAATTGCCATACCGATACTTTGATTTTCCGATATCGGCACAACTACGTTAAAGATATCGCTATTCCCTTTCCAAAAACCTAGCACGACAATTAATATGATCGGAATCATCTTCCCGATTGTCGTGATTGTTTGGACGATACCTCCGTATTTTGTTCCCATACTATTTACAACGCCAAGGAACACAACTGTTCCAATTGCAATTGGTAAATTCCATACTTTATCTAAATAGAAAAAATTAATCATTAAAGAACTAAAGTATAAACCTAATGTTCCGATAATAGCAGGTCCATAAACAATTGTTTGCATCCAACCTGATAAATATCCCCAAAAACTTCCGTAAATCTCCTCTAAATACGTATACAACCCACCATTTTTCGGGATTTGCGCTCCAATTTCAGCTACTGTTAAACCACTCGCTAACGTCAACAGACCACCAATTACCCAAGCAAGAATGGCCATATTAGAACTCCCCGAGTAATCTAATACGCTCCCTGGTTTCATAAACACACCAGATCCAATAATCGTTCCTACTACGATAGAAAGTGCTACTGTTAAACCAATTTTGTTCTTCTCATCATGATGCATGCTGCGTATCCTCCTTCCAATCCTAGTGTGATGCAAAAATGAAATAAAAAACACTCCTCCCTAAAAAAGGGACGAGTGTTGTATTCGTGGTTCCACCCTTGTTTCAATTCGCAAAGTAACACACTTCACCAATTTCTCAAGTCTAAATAACGGTTTTTGCCGGCAAGCAATTACTAGATGCTCGTTCACTGCTGCAGTTCAGAGGTGGTAATCCATTTTTCCGTATTAGGAAGCTCACAGCCAAAGGCTTCCCTCTCTGAGAATCGTAAAAAATTGATCATGTCCTCATCATCACTTCTTGATGTCGAATTTTGTAGTTATTGTTCATTATATTGAATTGTTAGAAAAAATCAATATATTTTTTTATATAACATAGGAAATATTTCTCTTCTTATATTATAACAGAACATACAAAACTTCTCTAATTCCCTAAAAATGGTATAATTCTTTTAGGAGGTGTACTAATAATGATTGCTGTCTTTTGTATCATCGCTACATTTCTCTCTGTTCTATTCGCTATCATGTATCGAAACAAGTATCCTGGTTATAGCATTTTAGCTGTAGCTATTATACCAGCTGTTTCCTTCTACTTATTGGGTAAATATCAATATATGGAAGTGTTTATCGGTTTTGCAATCTTCTACTGCGTCTTCGGATACATACTAACAATAAAAAGAATTTCAATGCCTCATTAAAAGGGACCGATTTCTACTTATAGAAATCGGCCCTTGCACGTACCTTCCTGTTGCCCACACGAAAGATACGACTTCATTCAATTATTTATCTTCTTTTTTCATAAAAAACTTATGGTGCGGTAAATCAACATTCAATGCCTCTAATTGTTTCTTTTCATTGTCTAAAATCGCTTTTGCTTTTGTTTTTGTTGCTTCATCTAATCCCGCAAAGATGTCTTCACGCTTCTCTTTCTCTGGAAGTTTCACGCCTAACTTCGTTAATTCTTCTTTTGCTTGCTCATGCGTTAATTTTCCGGATTTCTTTTGCTCTAAAATTGACTTTGCTTTCTCTTTTGCCTGTTCATCTAAGTTAGCAAACATGTCTCCATGTTTATCTTTCTCCGGCATTTTCACACCTAGCTTTGTTAATTCCTCTTTTGCTTGCTCATGCGTTAATTTTCCAGATTTCTCTTGCTCTAAAATGGACTTCGCTTTTTCTTTCGCCTGTTCATCTAAGTTAGCAAACATGTCTCCATGCTTACCTTTCTCCGGCATTTTCACGCCTAGCTTTGTTAATTCCTCTTTTGCTTGTTCACGTGTTAGTTTTCCGGATTTCTCTTGTTCTAAAATTGACTTCGCTTTTGCTTTCGCCTGATCATCTAATCCTGCAAACATGTCTTTACGCTTCTCTTTCTCCGGAACCTTTACACCTAGTTCCTCTAACTGTTTCTTTGTATCGTCCATAATTGTTTTTACTTTTTGTTTTGTAGCGTCATCCAAATCCTTTTTCGCCGTTTTTGCAGGCTGATCCACTGCTGGAGTATTCGTTGCCGCGAATGCCGGAATACCGACTCCTCCAATGATTCCGAATGATAAAGCACCTGCAATCGCTAAATACCCAACTGTTTTCTTCTTCATAGGAAATTTCCTCCTTCATATTTCTAATGCATGTACACTTTCGTATACAATGCCTATAGTAATGTCGATTTCTTAACATTTCCTTAACGACTTAACAAAAAAACACCGCTCGTAATGAGCGGTGTTTCTCTATGCTTTTTGTAATTGTAACTCTTCACGTTCCATTATTTTTCTTAATACAATTGTTTGTGTCATTGTAAATAAGTTACCTGTTATCCAGTACAACACAAGTCCTGATGGCGCCGCAAACCCCATAAATAGAATCATTGCCGGCATCATAATTTGCTGCATCTTTAGCATCTGTACTTGTTCTCCAGGTGTAATATTCGATTGGAAAACTTTCATCTGAATAAATGTCGTTAACGCTGCAATAATTGGTAATATATGATATGGATCTGCATGTCCTAGGTTCACCCATAAAAACGAAGATGTGCGAATCTCTTCTGTTCTGCTAATCGCATAATACAAAGCAGAGAAAATCGGCATTTGTATTAATAATGGCCAGCAACCAGCAAGTGGATTCCAACCGCCTGATTTCATTAGTTCTGACATTTCTTTTTGATACTGCTTTTGTTTTTCAAGGTCTTTGCTTACATCACCGTACTTTTTCTTTAGCTTCTGCAATTCAGGTTGCATTTTCTTCATTTTCGCTTGGCTGCGATATTGCGAAACAGCTAATGGAATCATTGCTGAACGAATAACGAGCGTCATAATAATGATAGCAATCCCAAAGCTAGCTCCAGGTATATGATGAGCAACAAATTGAATCATAAACGAGATTGGATATACAAAATAATGATCCCAAATCCCAGTACTATGTGCATCAATTGGGGCTGCATTACTGCAACCAGATAAAACAAAAACAAATAATAATGATAAACTAACGAGCACAGCTCGGTATGATTTTAACATGTTCATTCCTCCAATGTTTCGTAATTATTTAGCGAAACATTGGTGTATACGGACCAACCTCGTCATTCTCTTCACTTGATTCTTGTCTGCGTACAGAACGAATCATTCCATATTTATAAAAAATAGAAAATAGCGGTACATTTCCCGCACTATCTTCACATGTATCAACTAACGCAAAAGCTCTTTGTCTACCGCTTGATGCTTGTTGACGCACAAAGCGAGAAACATTAGCAAGGAAGAAAACTTCTAATAAACAAAGTGCCGTCGTTACAAACGATATATATAGAATTGCATCCTGCAATAAAAATTCCATCGCTTCACATCCTTAATAAGGTCATTTTAGCACATTCAACAAACATTCTCTATTTCCTTTTATTTTCAAAAAAAGTATTTTGCATATTTTCTCAAGAAAATAATAATTTAGAAACGTTGTATTCGCTTTCTTTAGTATATTCACACACATCAATGAATAGGCTTGATTTATTAGAAATTTATAAAATTTTTGCATTATAATAAAACTATTGCCAGTTTTTGAAAAAACCTTTATTCTCTTCTTGTAATCAAAAATGAATATGGAGATGAAACATACTATGGGTCAACTAGGAGACGCCGATTACGTTCCCGACACCGCCTTTTTATCCTTCCCAGCAGCTAAAACATTTCACTTAGAATTTATGATACAGTTGGTTGTTATTTTTATAGCTTCTATTTTGTATGCAATTTCTATGAATATGTTTTTTATCCCGCATAACATGATTAGCGGTGGATTCGCTGGTGTAGGGATGATTATCGGTTATTTAATGCACTACAATATCGGTGCACTTATCTTTTTACTAAACATTCCTCTTCTTATTTTAAGTCACTTTTACTTAGGCAAGAAGACAACCTTTTTAACAGCTTACTTTGTAGCTGTATCATCGTTAGCGATGAACATTATCCCTGTACACCAGGTTTCAGACGATATTTTACTATCTTCTGTATTCGGTGGTGTAATCTGCGGAGCAGCTTCCGGAATCATATTCCGATTTGCTTCTTCAACAGGTGGCTTTGATGTTGTTGGATTGATTGTAGCGAAACATCGAGATATTTCAATTGGAGCAATCATCTTTGTATTCAACTTAGTCTTACTTGTTGCAGCAGGTTTTATTTTCGGATGGGATATTACACTTTATACGTTAATTAGCCGGTTTGTAGTCAGCAAAGTTATCGATGCTGTGCATACGAAACATATTAAATTAACGATAATGACAGTTACAGAAAAAGGTGAGGAAATAAAAAGCGCACTACTACATCACGGCATACGCGGGGTGACAATGGTAGACGCTGTCGGCGGCTATACAAACCATAAGAAAAAAATGATTTACACTGTCGTGACTCGCTATGAGTTAGGCGAAATGAAACGTATTATCCGTCAAGTGGATAACAAAGCATTTATGAACATTACTGAAACAGTTGAAATTGTCGGCCGTTTCAAACGCATATAAAAAAGGTTAATAAATTAAAGGGCATAACATATTAGTCATATATAATATGTTATGCCCTTTGTTATTCAACTCACGTACCTTTTAGCATAATAAAATCACTAAGTTTATTACTACAAATCGGAGGATAGCATCCCATATACAATACTATCTGTCCATTCATCTTTATTCCAAAAATCTTGTATGAAATGGGCTTCCTTTCTCATGCCTATTCGTTCACACAATTTTTGTGAAGCTGTATTACGTGCATCAAGATTAGCCTGTATACGATGTACATTAAATTCATTAAATAATTTCAATACCAAACTACTTACTGCTTCTGTCCCCAAACCTCTCCCAGCTACTTCATTTGAAAAACTATAACCAATCTCAACAGTGTCTTTCATATTTGTGTACCATACGGATAAATCACCAACTACTTTAGTTTTGTATATAACTGCCAAACTTAATATTGATTCTTTAGTAAGTACATTATTTGCTAACTTCTTATTAAATCTTTTCTGCATGTCTTCATGAGTCCACTTATTATGTAATAGGAACTTACATGTATCATCACTACTATAAATAACAAATACATCCTGTAAATCAGTACTCTTAAAAGGTCTAATTATTAATCTTTCTGTTGTGAACTCCAAGTTAGCTCTCCTCCCTTACATTCATACTATAAAACATTTTTTATAGTATTTAAGCCTCCTTCTTAGATCTCACCTTGATTACATATTTCATCATAATAAATTAAAATCCTTCTTCCACTAAACTGCACCTTTAATGGTATTTCCTTGCGCTTTTTATTTTTTACACTTATTACAAAATCAGATAATTCTATTATTATGTCTCTAAATGTGTTATAATGAAAGCAGACTCACAAAAAAAGAGTATATAGACTTGGAAGTTTCTCTTATTTTACAAGCAAAAAGAAACGAGCAGTCGGGTATATTTCAGACACCATACACGTAACGGTTTAAACAACCGATCATCTTAGTTACTCTTCAATGATCTTTTTATAAAAAGATACGTACAATTAAAACTCACTTCAATATACTATACCTACCTTTTTGACTTCCAAATCATCTTATTACATAAGGAGATGAACATATGAATCAATATATACGATATACAATAGCTGTCCTGTTTGCTATTATCGGCGGAACAATCTGCTTCTGGACAAACACACAGCTTGGAGAGAATATCATTTTTAATGGAATCGAAACACTTGTAAGCGCTTCAATTTTAGGCGGATACATTTACTTCCTCTTCAATCCAGAAGAAAATGCTCAAAAAACAATGTTATTAACAATGATCGGAATCGTTGGTGGATGTATTTCCTACTCAATGACAAACTATACATTACCACTTCAATTAAGCTCAGCTTTCTTCCACGGTCTATGGACTTGGTTCATTGCATTCTGCTTAGCAGACGTATTCAACCTATTACAAGACAATGAAGAAGATAGCGGTCGCCAAATTGAAAGTAACTCTTAAGCTGGAAGATACTCTTCCAGCTTTTTTATGTTGGTTTGCATACCCCGCATCACGATAAAAAGAAGTTACCCTCACGGCAACTTCTTTTCCATATACCCCACTTCGTATTCACTAAAATATATCAACGATTTTTCAAATATATCGATTGTTTCTCCACTTATATCAACGATTCGACGTAGGATATCGATTTACCGACATCCTTCGACACTCAAAACGCACAACATACCCTATCCCCCAAGCAACTTACTGCCGAACTCTACGATTAAAAAGATAATTAATAGGATCGCGAGTATCTTTAATGCTACATATGCCACTTTAAAAACAACATAAATGAGCAAGACTATCAAAATAATTGATAAGATTTCCATATTTACTTCCTCCAAGCTTTGCTCTTCTTATCTCATTTTACTCGCCCTAGGCTGTTTATGGAACGGCATAAGATGACATATAAAAAAGAGGATACCTCACCCATCGTAAGATACCCTCTCTTTCAGCTGCTTAAACCATTCTCTTTCTAATTGTAAATATCCCATCTCACTCTTCTCGGCGCTCTTTAATTCTTGATCGGCTTTCTTCATATAAGTACGGGACGCTTCCATATTGCCCTCTACATATTTAATAATCCCTTGTGTACGGTAATATCCACTTAGGTCCATTTTTGTAATAGCCTTTGCATGTTCCTTTGCTTCTTGCAAAGAAAGACTATCCATCTGATAAAGGGCTTTATATAAAAGGTACCAACTATGAAAACTACTAACGAAAAACTTATTTTCTTTCGTTACAGGTAGTTGAACAATTCGTTCTATATACGGTATCGCTCTTTCCATTCCCTCTTGATCTGCACGAGCAAAAAAGACGAGCATAAGTCTACTCATTATCTCTCTTATCCCTTTATTCTCTTTTATTTTCTCCTCACTCAATTCTACTAATCTTTCATCCCAATCTTTCGGTCTTTTATAGCTAAATAACTCACTCGATATTTGAATCTCATATAAGTGATTTCTAGCTCTTTCATCATCTTTAATTAAAATAAGAAATTGCATCCCATCACTCATAAGCATTCCTTTTATCGGCACAATTGTAACCACAAAGATTGCAAAATGGAAAAAGGAAAAATATAAAAGATATTGATAATAACTCACCATGTATATGTAACCGGAAGTAATACCAAATAGTAAACTCGTAATCGGTCCACCTAAAGTGAGCCACGCCCATTTTTTCGAAAGATTCGGTGTCTCTATAGAAGGTGGTACTAGTGTTGCAACGCCTCCAAAGTACGCCCATAATTTATTTTCTCGAATGCGTAATTTTCCCTTTTCTTTTTGAATAGTAATGGGTCCTACTGTCATAAATTTAAATGTTAAACCACCTATTACACCAAATACTACATGTCCTAGCTCATGAATGGCTAACACTAACAATGAAATTCCAACTATTGCCCATAGGTTCAAAATTACTTCTAATTTCCCAGTTCGGATTACTCCGTATAAAATGGACAGAATTAGCGCCACTGTCATTGAGCCAGCTGGCCTTCTTAAAATATCCACCTTTTTCTCCCCTTAATAAATCATTTTTCTCTGCATTTCGTACATGAACTTCCCGAGATGCAATATCCAAATAAATGAGATTAAACCAATTAACACAAAATCGATATCACTAGCAGCTGTATATATAACGGCAGCCCACCATACATATGCCAATATTGTATTCGTAAATTCATACGCTTTATATCCAGCCTCATGCACAATGTGCTTTAATCCTTCATCTGCGTTTTTCGTCCACATTTTCATAGATTCCATATACGTTACACCTTGTTCAGGATATAGCTTATTATAACGATTTTTTGTTATGAGTCCGATAATTACTACAGTAGTTAAACAAACAATAGAAGCTACTAAATTCCACACCGCAAATGAAACATTTGTATCCTGCAACAGTGCACGTCTACATGTAATAACTGCATATACAAACCATGCCTGCGTAACTATATCACCTACACGTAAATATATACTTATAATGCCTAATTTTCTGCCTTGTACGCTCTCTTCTTCATCGCGTGCCTCTGCTAACATACGCGTATTCTTCCAAGTATAGTACATCATTAAGATTCCAAAAACAGCACATATACCTATAAATGTATTAGATGATAATTTTCTCGGTTCATCCGAGAGTAAATTTAAAGCTATATAAGACGTTAAAAAGCCACCCATCATACTTACTGCTATTTTCCCCACAGAATCAAATTGTTTTTTTCGCTTACTCTTCATCGTCCTCTTCCCCCTCTACTAACGTAAATATTTCCTCCACCGGTACATTGAAAATTTGTGCGATTTTTAACGACAATACGATAGATGGTGCATAATCCCCACGCTCAATTAAACTAATCGTTTGCCGTGATGATCCAATCGCTTTCCCTAAATCCCCTTGTGATAAACGATGCTTTGCTCGCAATTCCCTCACTAGATTTTGAAGCTTCATGTCTTCCCTCTTTTTCATTTATTTAATTAAAATTGTAAATAACATCCTTATTTTTGTCAATTATAATTGTCATTACGACTATAATAATTGACAAGATACTTATTTCTTATCCTGTATCAAATTCCTATAAAGAATGTAAAATGTGCATTAAACATAGTCTTAACAATAAAATAAAAAAGGCAGTGCTTTTGCACTGCCTTCCTAAATTCTGACATAGAATGGATTTCATATTAGCTTGCGCTTTGTAGTAATACTCGTTTTAACTGCTTACGGAAACGAATACCTAACGTAACCGCTACAATCACAATAACTCCAAAAATGATTTTACCGATATGACCTTCTAGCACTCCAAAGATATCATGTAAGTTTCCACCTAACCAGTAACCACCGATTAAGAAAAATGATACCCAAAATAGAGCGCCTGAATAAATTGTAATGGCAAAACGACGGAATGGTAAATTAATAATTCCTGCAAAGTATCCTGTGAAATGACGTACACCAGGAATAAAGAAACCAATAAAAATTAAGAAGTACCCATACTTATCAAACCACATTCTCGTTAAGTCAATTTTTCTTTGTGTTAAAAATACGTATTTCCCATACTTTTGAATGAAAGGCATACCTAATTTATTTCCTAAAAAGTATTGAATCGTCATTCCTACACTTGTCCCAATAAAGGATAGAATAATTAAAATCGGTAAACTTAAATCACCCTTATGTGCTAAAAATCCCGCATATGCTAACGTTGGCTCTCCCGGAAACGGAAGTGCAATATATTCTAACAGCAAACCTACAAGTACAACATAGTACCCGTATTGCTGAAATAATTCATGAATCCATTCCATGTCATCTCTCCTTTCAATCACGTACAACTTCTTACTATTATTGTATAAAAAAATTGTCGAAATAACTATCACAATAGCTTACATTTTTATTACATTTTTGTAAGGGTCACACTAATGATTTCCGTTCTTTATTAAGTAGCTAAAAGCATTTTTTAAGTCGAAATAACAAAAAGACGCATTAATAATATGCAAATTTTATCCATTTTTTAACACTGGAAAACCTTTCTTATTTTGTTCTCAATAAAAAACCACCACAAACTCATGCTAACTTCATATTAGCTTCATATACGTATTGTAAGATTATATCGGAATTTGTTGAAAAATTTAACTAATATATGACTAAGCATTAATTTGAATAAATATAAGTCGTTTTTCGAAATTGAAAAAAGGGTGAATACGAAATGGAAGCATATAAAATGCACGATTTTATTAATACAAATGTTGAATCTCATCAAAATGAAACCGTTTTTAATTTACACATATGTGAAACAAGTGAATTTGACGTAAGTTTAACAAAATCTACAACACTATCTTTTATCGTTTCAAAAAAGAATATTAAAATTGTCACGAAAAAATGGACTAACTCAAACCAAGAAAGCATGATTGGCAAAAGCTACATCATTCCAACGAAAGCTTTTCACTATTTCTTACCAATTATTTCTGAAAATGAAGATGAGCTAAATATTCAAGTTCAAAGTTTTGGACTACGTGGTGAGCTTTTATTAAACGAAAGATTACTTATTGATAAAAACAACAAACACAACAGCAAAATCACTACATTCTTTGAAACATTAGATGAAAATGTAAATAAAGCATTACGAGGATTACAACTTCATTGTATGTAAGACTATTACGATAGTAAAAGGAGAATAACAATGAAAAAATTATTATTAAGCGCACTATTATCATTAGGATTTTTAACTCTTCCATTCGCTAGCGCAGAGGCCGCTACAACGAAAGATCAATTAATTGTAGACACTCAGTTAAATAAAATGGATTATTATCAGGATGGAAAATTTATAAAAAGTTTTACTGTCGCTACTGGAAAAGCTGCAACGCCTACACCTAAAGGCACTTTTCAAATCGTAAATAAAATTAAAAACCGCCCTTATTATACAGGCAAAATTAAAGGCGGGGATCCACGTAATCCACTTGGTGACCGTTGGCTTGGATTAAATATGGCAGGAACTTACGGAACAACTTATGCGATTCACGGAACTAACAATAATCAAGCAATCGGCAAATGGACAACACTTGGTTGTATTCGTATGTATAATAATGATATACACTGGTTATTTGAGCGCGTTCAGCAGCAAGCTACTGTCACTGTCAAATAGCCTAAAAACAAGATTTATGTGTAGCCAAGAATTTTATGTCTTGGCTTATTTTATTTATTCATTTACAGTAGCAAAACAACTGTATTTACATATATAATAGGAATAGATTTGATTAGCTAATATCTAAACATTGATAAACGTAGATATTAAAATTATACAGTTATAATGTTTTATAAATTTTATAATACATACTATAATAGAACTACTGTAATTCTGAACTATTCAGTAACACTAAACTATTCCCCTTGCTACCTTCATGATTATTTTATAGCGGGGGCTTATTATATGTATAAACAATCTGAGTCACTCGAAAAATGATGAATTCGAATATTGCAGTAAAAAGCGTTATTTAGGAGGTGTTACTATGACGCATATACTGGTGATTGAAGACAACCCAGATATACAAGAACTTATTCGTGAATTTCTAATGGCACAAAACTTTACCGTTGATGTAGTTGGTGCTGGAACAGAAGGTATTCTTCTTTTCCAAAAAAATTCATATGATCTTGTCCTCCTCGATGTAATGTTACCAGATATAGATGGCTATAGTATTTGTAAAATTATGCGAGGACAATCTGATGTACCAATCATTATGTTAACAGGCTTACATAATGAAGAAAGTGAAATTAAAGGATTTGAGTTAGGGATTGATGACTATATTACGAAACCGTTCCATTACACTGTATTTATTAAGCGTGTAGAGGCTGTATTAAGAAGGGCAGCAACGAAGGAAGCAGAAGCTGCAACTATACTACAATTCCATGAATTGATGTTAAACTCTACAGCATATGCAGCTTATGTTCATGGTAATCAAATTGAATTGACAACAAAAGAATTTGAAATTATTTATACTTTACTGCAAAATCGAGGAAAAGTATTATCAAGAAGTGATTTGTTGAATAAGGTATGGGGCTATGAACATTATGGTGATGTAAGAGTTATAGATACACATATTAAAAACTTAAGAAAAAAATTAGGAATTACTTATATTAAAACGGTGAAAGGTATTGGCTACAAAATCGAATCGTAGTAAAGACAACATCACCAAAAATATTTTCATCAAAACCTTATTATTTTGTATTCTTTTATCACTTTGTCTTTATCAAATTATTTACTTTCTAGCTTCAAACTACGATAAAGAACGTTTTGCGAAAGAAAATGGAACGCCGACTACAGAACAGGCGGATTCAGATAAGCAAAACGATCAAAGTAAAACGAATCAAAATAAAGCTGTGTCAGAAGGGAACATTTCTAATTTCCAATCTTCTATTGTAGATTATAAATCTCTTTCTGCAGCTATCAATCACCTTTTGCAGCCTAGCCAAACTGCAAAAGCAAAAGAACATACACAAAACCTTTCGGGGAAAAATGGCACTTCTAATCAGCTTACAGAAGCAGAAAAGAAAGCCGCTAATAATGATGCCTTACATACACAAAATGCAGCAAGTAAAACAAATGATACAAATGATAATCCAAAGTTAGCAGATGCGTTGCAGCAGTTAGCTCCACAGGTTGGCGCGACAATGCTTGCATTATCTCTACTCGGATCTTTAATGTACGCAAAACTAATTGCTAAACCTTTTCAATATATGAGCGATGCTTTAAAAGATATTATGAATCTTGATTTCTCAGATAAAAAGCTACTTAACAAAAATACAGATCAAACAGATTTTAATTTGTCAGTAGCCGCTTCACAAGTACCAAATATTGTGAAGAATTTACATGAGAGCAATCAAGATTTAAGAAATGAGCTCAAGAAGGAACAACAATTAGAACAATCTCGTAAAGAATTTATGTCTATGGTATCCCATGAATTAAAAACACCCATCGCAGCCGTTATGGGACAACTAGATGGCATGATTCACGGAATTGGAGCTTATAAAGATAGAGATAAGTATTTGAAACGTTCCTACGAGATGATGCAAGACATTAACATATTAACGGAAAAAATGTCGGAATTATCCAAAATACAAAACCCTCAATTTAAACCGAATTTAGAAGTCATTTCTTTATCTAATATTATTGAGGATGTTATAAAGAAAGTAGATTACTTTGTATCTGTAAAACAATTAAATGTACAATCTAATATTAAACACGACGTACAAATTTTAGCTGATCCTAAATTTATTCAAACTGCTATTTTTAACATTATTTCAAATGCAATTCATTATACAATTGACCATCAGCACGTATATATAAAGCTTTATGAAAAACCAAACGGTTACGCATTAGAAGTATTGAATACAGGTTCACAAATTGATGAAGATAAACTTGCTCATTTATTTGAGCCTTTCTATCGCGCAAACCCTGATAAACACGGTTTAGTACAAGGTAGTGGTCTTGGATTATATATCGTGAAACAAATATTAGATAAACATCAGTTTCCTTACGGGATACAAAACACAGCTCAAGGTGTAAAATGCTCCATTGTATTCCCAAAAGCAATGTAACATTCACTATAATTACATACCCCAAACTCATACTTCATGTGTGAGTGGCGGAATTTTGTAGAGTGTCTTACTCTGTTTCGTTCGCCCGTTATCCTTATTTGGATAGCGGGCGTTTTTTATTACTTAAAAGGAGGATTTTTCATGGATAAGTTTAAATATTCATTGCTCGTTTTATTCGGTGCTTGCGGCTACGGCATACTTTCAACTATTTTCAAACTCGGATTCATAAATGGATTTTCAGCACATCAACTATTAGGGGGACAATATGTCTTCGGATGGATTGGACTATTTCTACTCGTTCTTTTCTTTTCACGTCATAAAGTAACAAAAAAACAATTCTTTTCATTACTAACCGTCGGAACAACAATGAGTATGACTGGAATTTTCTACGCTATTTCTGTAGAAGAACTACCCGCATCTATCGCTGTCGTCCTACTCTTTCAGTTCACTTGGATTGGTGTCATTATCGAAGCAATTGCAAATCGAACATTTCCAAGCCGCGATAAGATCATATCTATCCTTATTTTATTTGCTGGTACATTGTTTGCAGGTGGTGTATTTGAAGGCCTCGGACAAAGTTTTTCTACGAAAGGGATTATCTTTGGGCTATTAGCTGCAGTCTCTTTTTCATTCTATGTTTTTGCAAGCGGACGCGTTGCTACAGATGTTCCGCCTTATACGAAAAGCTTTCTCATGACAACAAGTGCGACTCTTATCGTATGTCTATTCTTCCCACCAACCTTTTTAACAGATGGTGCCCTGCAAGCCGGTCTATGGAAATATGCTTTCTTCCTCGGATTATTCGGCGTTGTTGTACCTGTCATTTGTTTTTCAATCGGTGTACCAAAGGTTGGAACAGGACTCGGTACAATATTAGGTGCAGCTGAATTACCAACTGCTATTATCGCTTCTATTACACTTGTACATGAAGTCGTAACATTCATGCAGTGGATTGGTATTATTTTTATATTGGTTGGAATTTTCACTCCTCAGCTGCTTACGGCTAGGAAAGAAAGGAAACACAATCGCGTGCATAGCGCTTGAAAAAGTACAGAATTTATATAAAAGATATAACTGCAATTAAAATAAGTAAATTTATCTGGAGGTATAAATGACTATTTTAAGCATCATATTTTTTGCTATTATGTGTATCTTCTTCCTAATAAGATATATGAAAGAAAAGAAATTTTACGATTTACTTCTCATTCCCGTTTCTATATATGCAGGAGCAGTGAAAACTCCTTTCGTAGAGTACTTAAACTTTAATACTACATTTAAAATAACGTATGATATTGCAGCTATTATTCTTGTAATCCTTGCCGTACTTTTCTTTTTGAAAGATAAGAAAGAGAATCATACTGCATAACAAAAGACCTTTCATTTACTTGAAAGGTCTTTTTCTATATTTCACTTTACCGCTCCATATAGCTTCCCTACCTCATGCTCAATTTGTTTTACATCGATTCGCTCAAATAGTGGCTGCACGCTATCAATTCTACTTGGCAACGTATTTTGCGGTTCCCAATTTCGTTTAATAATCGACAATGTGCATCTAACTCTTTCACTTGAAAATGGTAAAAACGGTTCAAGGAGATTTGCAAAATTAGCGATAAGATACACACAGTTATAAATCGTTTCTTCACACGAAACTGGATCATCTTCTCTTTGTTTCCAAGGCTGCTTTTCATCAAAATATTTATTTGCAAAACGTACTGCATCAAATATTGTCTCTAACGCCACCTTAAATTTAGTTTGCTCAATCGCCTCTCCTACATTTTTATATAATCCTTCTACTTTATCTTTCAGCTCTATATCAATAGTCCCCTTTGGTACAGTGCCATCATAATATTTTTCAATAAACTTTAATGTGCGGTTCACGAAGTTTCCATATGCTCCTAACAATTCACTATTATGACTGTAAATAAATTCACGCCATGAAAAATCAGTGTCACGATTTTCTGGTGCATTTACTGTTAAGAAGTAACGGATAGAATCTGGATCATAGCGTTCTAATATGTCAGGCACCCATACTGCCCAGTTTTTACTTGTAGATAATTTTCTTTTTTCAACTGTTAAATATTCATTCGAAACGATATGACGCGGGATTGCTTCTTCCCCTATTCCAAGTAATACCGCTGGCCAAATGACGGAGTGAAATGGAATATTATCCTTGCCGTGTACATAATATGTTTGCGCATCGCTATTCCAAAACTCTTGATCATCTTTTCCTGTTTCTTCAGCCCAATGTTTACTCGCTGAATAATATCCTGCCACTGCTTCAATCCATACGTAAATTTTT
The DNA here is from genome assembly GCF_054509685.1 of Bacillus sp. C-3-6. Taxonomy (NCBI): domain Bacteria; kingdom Bacillati; phylum Bacillota; class Bacilli; order Caryophanales; family Bacillaceae; genus Bacillus; species Bacillus sp. C-3-6. Next base: position 4,769,968 of record NZ_CM137247.1, read on the forward strand.
TTATCTTCATACCCTTTCACTGGAATTGATACCCCGATTGGTAAATCTCTTGATACAGCCCTATCTTGTAACCCTTCCTTTACATATCTTTCCGTTAATTGAATTGCATTATCACGCCATGTTCCTTTTTCTTTTGCGATTTCTACAACTTTTTTAATTTGCTCCTGAAATGTATGCAATGCAAAATAGAAATGCTCTGTTTCCTCTACAGATGGCGTACTACCACATAACTTACATTTCTTTTCTAACAAATCAAGAGGATCTAAAATAGCAGAACAAGCATCGCATTGATCTCCTCTTGCTGCTTCATGGCAATATGGACATATTCCTTCTACATAACGATCCGGTAAAAACTGCGTACACGTTTCACAATACGCTTGTTCCACTGTTTTTTTATAAATATAGCCTTCTTCTAATAAACGTAAAAAAACTTTTTGAACAGTTTCATGATGATGCTCGCTATCGGTACGTGTATAGCAATCATACGTAAAACCGAGATCACGAAAACATCGCTGAAATTCTTCATGATACTTATTAGCAATTTCTTTTGCTGTCACACCTTCTTGTTTTGCTCTAATTGCAATCGGTGTTCCATTGCAGTCACTCCCTGAAACATACAGCACATTCTCACCTTTTGCCCTGTAATAACGCGCTAAAATATCTCCAGGTAATAAACTCGCAATATGGCCAAGGTGTAACGAACCATTTGCATACGGCCAAGCGCCTCCAATAAAAATACTCATCTTATATCCCTCCTTTAAAATATAAAAAGCCCCGCCCCTATCTTAAAAAAGATAAGGGCGGGGCTGTATAAACAGTCGCGGTACCACCTTATTTCGCCAATTACTCACATAATTAGCCTTAACAAGTACGGAGCTATATGCTCTTATACTGTGGTTTTGATAACGAGTACCAACTCTCGTCGCCGCCTACTATTATCATTTGATAAGTTCAGGACGAAGCTCAAAGGCCATTGTTCAAATGAATATTCTTGCTTCTTCTCAGCTACCGAAGCTCTCTGGAAAGAATGTGTTCATCCTACTTTTCCTTTTCAACGCTTTTACGTATAACAAGTATTGTACGACTTAATCACAGAAAAATCAAACTTTTATTCAGAACGAAAAGGAAATCCCATCCTCCCGCCGAATACCTATACGTTCACAAAAGGAGTGATAACATTGAACCAAAAACAACTAAGCACTATAAATGAAAAAAGCTGGAATACAGCTGCTTATGAAGCTTGGACGAATCGCCATGGGGCGCCAGAGGATTATGCAAAAAAAATTATGGAAGATCCCACACGCGAAGTAGCACATTATTTACCTTACATACAATCTCCAAAAGGAAAACGTATTATTAACTTACTCGGCTCAAAAGGAAATAAAGCTGTCGCACTTGCCCTTTTAGGCTCTGACGTAACAGTTGTTGATATTTCAGCAAGTAATGCAAAATATGCAAATGAACTTGCGGACGCCGCAGACGTCTCTATTCATTACATCGTTTCTGATGTACTAGATGTAAATCTCTCCAAATCATTTGATATCGTATTACTGGAGCTTGGTCTACTTCATTACTTTCTAGATTTAAAACCACTTTTCAAAAAAATTTCTCAACTACTAAAGCCAGGTGGGATACTTATCCTTCGCGATTACCATCCAATATACACAAAGCTATTAGGAGTAGACCATCCATCATTTCGAGCAAGTGGAAATTATTTCGATGAAGAATTAATTGAAGATGATGTTGCTTATAGCATCCTTCTTACAGAAGCACAGAAAGAATCGCTACCTAAAACAACCATCCGTCGCTGGACGCTAGGAGAAATCATTACAACACTTGCGGAAGAACGTTTTAAAACTGAAAAACTAGTTGAAGAACATGGATCTCATCAAAGATGGGTCTTCCCTTCTACTGCACCAGAAGGAATCGAAGAACGTATCCCTGGTCTATATACAATAATTGCGACAGCATGCAAAAAAGGATCCCTTCACGGATAGGATCCTTTTTGCATGCTCACGCATATAAGTTGAGGTTGGAGATTACCATAATTCTGTAGAATAGGACACAAGATATTTCAACATTTCGTCTCTGACTTACGTCGTCAAAAAGGGGTATGACCAACATAACGAAGAGTAATGTTTTTAGTTGATACTGATAATCGTTATCAACTAATTAGAAGTATACATGATGTCATTTCAAATTTCAATAGCATTTCTAATATTTATTTATGAATTTTATGATATGCAAATGTATACATTTTAAGAACTTTTTCTAATACCAATCTGACCCCTTCCATTATCTGCTATAATTTTTATTGAACAGATTAATAACTTCATAATAATGTTTTTATTAATTTTGTTTTAAATATCTATAAATCATAATAAACAGTTTAAATGAGGGTAGGGGTAACGATGAAATATGTTAGTATTCGAAAAAAACTACTGTTCACACTCTTAAGCATTTCTTCTTTATTTAGCATTGCTCTTATTGTTATTCTTTCATTCGCCATGAATCAAGCAAGTGAAATCGAAACGTTAAAAAATGATGTATCGAAAAGAGCGACGATTTTAAAAGAACGTGGCGATTGGTTCCAAGCACAAGTTGCTGGTTTACAAGAATATTTGCTATCACATGATCAAAAAGGATTAGATAAGTTCAACCGAGAAGGGAAAAAATTAGCTGATACTAGAGAGAAAGTAACAAGTGACAAAAAGCTCCCAGAAGGAATGAAAGAAGCCATTTTAATGGGAGGAAAATGGCGTAGCGTCATAGATAATGAGGTACTCCCTCTTGCGCGTGAAGGAAAATGGGACGAAGCATCCAAAATTGCTTTATCACAAACAGATTATGTAAATGATCTTTTAGGTCGTTTTAATAAATATACAAATGAAGAAAATGAGAAACGTGACGCATTAATTGCTGATGTCGAGTCTTCTTCATCACTTATTCAATATATTATTTTCTTCTCACTCATTACATGTACATTAACGTCTATCTTATTAGCATGGTGGTTCTCTGGTAAACTCGTTAAACCAATTCGAAAAATTGATGAGAAGTTAAAAGAATTAGCTTCTCAAGATGGAGATTTAACGGCTAGATTACACGTAACGAGTAAAGATGAAATTGGTGACATTGCAAATTCCTTTAATCAAATGCTCACTAACTTACAGCATATAATAAAACAAGTTCAACAAACATCAACAAGTGTAAAAGAAGCTTCCGAAAATGTATTTATCGAAACAACCGCTTCTATGGAAAATACGGCAAGGACCCAAGAAACTATGAATGCTCTTGAACACAATATTCGTTCACAAGTTTCTAGCATTGAAGAAAGTTCAACCGCAATGGATGACATGGCAACGAGTGTTCAGCGTATCGCTGAGTCCGCCTCTTCTGTTACTAGTTTAGCTGTCACAACGTCAGAAAAAGCAGATGATGGGAATAAAGTCATTGAGAAATCTATTACACAAATGCATACAATTAACGAAGCTGTTAACGCTACATCACAAGTAGTTGAGCGACTCATTACACATACAAATCATATAGATACTGCACTTCAATCTATTTCGAATATCGCCGACCAAACAAATTTACTCGCTTTAAACGCTTCTATTGAAGCAGCTCGTGCTGGTGAACACGGCAAAGGATTCGCTGTTGTTGCCGATGAAGTTCGAAAACTTGCTGAACAATCTCAACTAGCCGCAACTGACATTAACCATTTACTTCATCAAATTCAAGCTGATACAAAAATAGCAAATGACATGATGACACAAGGTCAAGCAGAAGCTTCTGAAGGAATTACTGTTATTCGTACCGCCGGATCTTCATTCTCAGAAATTGTTAACCACATTAACAAAGTCTCTACGCAAATGCAAGAAATGTCTGCAACTGCTGAAGAGATGGCTGCAAGCTCTGAAGAAATGAACACAGCTTTAAATAATATCGCTTCTATTTCAAACGAAGTTGCTGCAGAAACCTCACAAACAGCACATTCGGCTGGTGATCAAGTAAACAAAATGAGTATCGTGGCTCACAAATCATCTGAAATGAAAACAATCGTACAAGAACTTGAAGTTCTCGTTTCTCATTTCAAAACAAACGCTTAAAGTGAAAATGACACGAGCTCAAAGGTATAGGAAAGCAAGTTTTACAGTTTCTCTTTTTTCACTTTAAAATATCTCTTTCTATCTCTCATTCCGTCTGCTATAATTCCTAAAGGAAATAAGAAAGCTTTATTCCAACTGGAGTAAAGCTTTCTTTCAATTTTTTACATTTATTAATTCTAATACTAAGATTTCACAAAGGAGGCTTTTAATCATATGAATTTTGTAAGTATCAGAAAAAAACTTATGTTCATGATGGGAACGATTTGCGCTTTATTTGGTATCGCCTTAGCATTTATTTTATTTTTTGCTATCGACCAATCTCGTAAAGCTGAAACATTACAAAAAGAAATTTCTCCACTGGCAACAGAATTGAAAGAGCGTGGAGACGCTTATCAAGTACAGCTCTCTGCTTTAAGAGGTTATTTACTACAACATGATCAAGTCGAATTAGACAAGTTTAATGAGATGAGTAAACGTCTTGAGGATTCAAAAGATAAACTTCTTTCTAATCCAAATGTTTCTTCGTCCGTGAAAAGCACAATGGAATTAGGGTCTACTTGGAGAAAGTTCGTTGAAGAAAAAGTATTTACTCTTGCAAAAGAACAAAAATGGGAAGAAGCTTTACAAGTAGCTTCTTCAGAAAATGGCACTGTCTATAAAGTAATTGGTGATTTCACAAATTACAGTAATGAACAAGCTAAATTACGTGAACAATCTATTGAAAAAATTGATCAATCTTCACTAGGAATTGAATATGCAGTATTTCTATCACTTGTTATTTGTATTGTCGTTGCGATTATTCTTGCATGGTGGTTCTCTGGTAAACTTGTGAAACCAATTCAACAAATTGACACGAAACTAAAAGAATTAGCCTCTCAAGAAGGTGACTTAACAGCACGTCTACAAGTAAATAGCAACGATGAAATCGGTGCCATCGCAGCATCATTTAATAAAATGTTAGAAAACCTACAACATATTATTAATCGTGTTCAAAAAACATCAGTGGAAGTACAAACCGCTTCTGAAAATATGCTAGAAAAAACGAATACATCACGTGAGGCGACATTAAGAGTCCAAAGCTCGATGTCCAACTTAAATGCAAGTATTCAATCACAAACTTCTAGTATGGAAGAAAGTTCAACTGCAATGGATGATATGGCAGTAAGTGTTCAGCGCATTGCTGAATCTGCTTCATCTGTAGCGGAACTTGCTGTTGCCACATCTGAACATGCTAGCGATGGAAGTACCGTTATCCAAAAATCTGTTTCACAAATGACAACGATACACGAAGCTGTAAATGCTACGTCAGAAGTGGTTGAACGTCTAATCACTCATACGAAATATATTGATACTGCTGTACAATCTATTTCTAATATTGCTGAGCAAACAAACTTACTTGCTTTAAATGCTTCTATTGAGGCAGCTCGTGCTGGCGAGCAAGGAAAAGGATTTGCTGTCGTAGCTGACGAAGTTCGAAAACTTGCTGAACAATCTAAAACAGCTGCAACAGACATTAATCAATTACTACATCAAATTCAAAATGATACAGAAACTGCTAGCTCAATGATGTCTCAAGGCCGTTCTGAAGCATTTGAAGGCATTAATGTTATTCGTGAAGCTGGTACTTCTTTCTCAACAATTGTAGAACAAGTAAATAAAGTATCTACTCAAATGCAAGATATATCAGCAACTGCTGAAGAGATGGCTGCAAGTGCCGAAGAAATGAACGCTTCACTTAATAACATCGCTTCTATCTCGACTGAAGTATCCAGCGAAACTGCCGCAACGGCACAATCTGCTGAAAAAAAAGTTATCGTTATGAATGAAATGGCAGTAACTGCTGGAAAAATGAAACAAACAGTTGAAGAGTTAGATCAACTCGTATCTCATTTTAAAACAGAATAGATTTTCAAAAAAATATCCCCCTTTCAAAGAGGGATATTTTTTTGAGCTCATTTCCTGCACATTATACTCATTTCCGTTATAATGAGAATCGATATCATTAAATTGTAGGAGGGGCTGCTTATGTCACAAGAAGCATTTGAAAATAAATTATTTGCCAATTTAGAAGCTGTTATTGACCCTGAACTAGGTGTTGATATCGTTAATCTTGGATTAGTGTATGATGTTACAGCAGATGAAAATAATAATGCTGTCATTACGATGACTATGACTTCTATCGGTTGTCCAATGGCTGGGCAAATCGTATCAGACGTTAAAAAAGTATTATCAACGAACGTACCTGAAGTTAATGAAATAGAAGTAAATGTCGTTTGGAATCCACCGTGGTCGAAAGAACGTATGTCACGTATGGCGAAAATCGCATTAGGCATTCGCGACTAGCGGGATAAAGAAAAAAAACCTGACACTCTAGTCAGGTTTTTTTCTCTTATTATTTTACGCCTACTGCATCATAAGCTTTCGTTACAGCTTGTACAGCTTTAGAGTTTTTACCATATAAATCTTCAGCTGACTGAAGTGCAGCTTGACGCATCATTTTGAAGTCAGAGTTTGCAGTTAAATATTTCGTAAGCGCACGGTAGTAAATTTTTTCTGTCGCTTCACGGCCCACTCCAGTTACTTTCACGCCGTAGTGATCTCCGCCTTCAGATACTAAATAAGCAGCTTTATTATTAATACTACTGTTAATATGAACGCCGCCATTATCAGCTGTTCCAGTATAACGTTTACTATAGTGATCTGGGTAACCTTCACTTGGTTTTAATGGGTTTGGAATAGATGCTGGATCTTTTAGTGAACGAAGTGCATCGCCTGGTTTATCAGGTGTATAAATGTCAGCACCTAAATCCCAGCTCTTCTTCTCAACCATAACACCCATAATATCAGATAACGATTCATTTAACGCCCCTGACTCATTTTTGTAAACAAGGTTTGCTGTATGCTCAGTTACAGCATGCGTTAATTCGTGACCGATAACATCAAGTCCAGCAGATAATGGAATGAATGTTTTTCCATCGCCATCACCATACATCATTTGCACACCATTCCAAGCTGCGTTATTCCAGCTCTCCCCTACGTGAACAGTAGAAATAAGCTTCGCACCTTTATCATCGAAAGAGTTACGATTAAATGTCTTTTTGTAGTAATCATATACTTTTCCTGCATTTACATGCGCATCAACTGCAGCTTTATCTTCGAAGAACTTAGATTTACTTTCAACTTCTTCTCCTGTATATCCAAGCCATTGTGAGAATAAATTAAACCAGTTCTCGTCCATATTTTCTGCATCAAATGTATGAACACCTTGTCCTCGTTTACCATCAAACAAGTTGAATTGTCCTGTTTTCGTATCTTGAGCAATTTCAAATGATTGTCTAGCACCTAATACTCCGTAACCAAATCCAGTAATGTTATCTACAGCGTTATATTTCTCAATAACATTTCCATTCGTTGCATCAACAAAATAATGCCAATATCCTGGAGCTGGTTTTGAAATCGATGCCTTAACTAAGTATGCAAGGTAGTAATTACCGTCCTTTTCATATACAAATAAATCTTTTTTCACACCGTCATAACTCTTTACTTTACCAATTTCTTTCTCAATATCTGCCTTAGCAATTGTTTCTGCTTGTTCCGCAGTAATGCTTGCAGCTGCAGGAATATTTTTATCATCTAAATTCGGAATAACTTGTCCGAAGAATGCTTTTACATTATTCTCTTTATCAAGTGTAACAGTTTGATCAGAACCGTACACAGGAATGTTATTATGTTTCTCAACTAGCTTTACATGTGTCGTATCAGATTCAGCGTCTTTTTCTTCCCCAACGATATTAAAATGCTTTTCAATATTTCCTGCTAATTTAAACATATCTTTCTTACTCTCTAAGTATTGAAAGACCGTCTCTTTTTTATCTAGCCCTTCCGGTGCTTTCCATTCTTCACCTATGTATGCAGGTGTTTTAAATTCTTGATGATATTGAATTTTTTGTTCTTCCGCTTTCGTTGTCGTTGCCCCAAACGCTCCAAATCCCCCGGCGATAACAGTTAACGCTAATGCTGATGAAATGACTTGCTTTTTCACTATAACATTCCCCATTCCCATAAAGATTTTTGACACTTTTATACAATTCTGATTTTTACAGCTGATACCTCTATCCAAAATTTGAGAAACATTTTTCAGACAATTCCAATCAAAAAAAAAGGACATCCTATCGGATGTCCTCTTTTTTTTACGCATTTTATTGTTTTTTCAATTCAATTGCTAAATAGTGTGATTGCTCTTTCGCTTGAATGTGAATATCTTCTTCTACCGCTTCTGCTGCATCACGCATAACAAGATTTTCACCATTGATTACACTGCTTCCTTCAATTTGTACAAGGTACAATTGACGGCCTTCTTTCACTGGAAAATGAATTTCTTTTCCAGCCTCTAATGATAAGGAGTATAAATTCGCATCTTGGTGAATTTGAATTGGTGCATTTCCTTCTACTGAAGATACCATATGGAACCATTCATTTTCGCGCTTGCTCCAATCAAATTTAAACTCACCATAGTTTGGTTTATGATCCGCACGGTCTGGTAAAATCCAAATTTGTAATAAACGCAGCGTTTCATTTCCTAAATTATGCTCGCTATGAAATACACCCGTGCCAGCACTCATATATTGAACATGTCCACGCTCAATCGTTCCGCGATTTCCCATGCTGTCTTCGTGTGTTAAAGCACCATCTACAACGTAAGAAATAATCTCCATATCACGGTGCGGATGCATATCAAAACCAGTTTGTGCCGCTACTAGATCATCATTAATAACACGTAACGCTCCGAAGTTCATGTTATTTGGGTTATAGTAATTAGCAAAAGAAAAATGAAAATGTGTATTTAACCAGCCATGATTTGCTCTGCCCATATTTTTATGATCAACTTTTCTAAACATAGCCTTCACCTCATACTATCTCGAATTCGAGATTTATTTTAAATTTTTTTCTTACTGTAACTTTTTTAGTAGTGTTAATAATTGCTTTTGTTCCTCTATATTTAAATTATGAAACTTCTCTGCTTGGAACGTTTCTTGAGGTGGAACGATTTCCTCATATAAAGCTCTTCCCTTTTCTGTTAAAGAAATATATTTCGTAGTACCCTCTTGTTCACGCGAAATCCACTCAAGCTGCTCCATTTTATTTAAAAGCTGCGTTACATTTCCTTTCGTAACAAATAGCTTATTTCCAAGTTCTTGCTGCGTTAAACGATCATGTCCTCCAACTTGAGCTAACACATCAAACTGGGCGGCAGATACATTCCATTTCTTCAAATGCTGATTCGTCTCACGAATACTCTTATTATAAAAACGTGATAAACGAAACCATAATAGTAGCCCTAGTCTATCTTCTGTTTTCATTTCATCACCTCGCTCGTTTCATACCATTAGTTTAGAGCTAAACTTTATAAAAGTCAAATACTTATTTTTAATAAGTACAAAGAAAGCACAGCGCTATTTCTCCACTATGCTTTACATTAACTTTCTACTCTTATATTCATCCAATTTCCTCTCCGCGAACTTCCTCGCATCTTTTTCAATCCACCGCTCTTCGTACCGTTCACTTCCCACATACAATATATCTCTCTTATGCTGCATCGCATGGCGGAATTCATGCAGTAGCGTTTTGAGAACTTGCTCATACTCTTCCCATATACAAACGAAAATTAATTGCTTTTCTTTATGATAAAAACCACCTACTGGGAATAGGAACTCTTCTTCCTCTTCTCCTAATGATAGAAGCACATCGTTTGCATCACACGTATCACAAAAAATAACGGGCGTTTTACATACTTCAATAAGAGAAAACAAATCCTCTCTCAACTTTTTGATATCCCAAGGAAGCTCCGAATCCAACACATACCAATTCTCTACCTGTTGATATACATTTTGAAACTGGAGTTCCATTTCTCTTTATTCCCCTTTCCAAGCACCCTTTTTCTATATGTATGCCACAATATGGTAAATATTAAACGTATTCTTTCATCCTTGAAAAAATGCCAATAAAAAAGAATCTACGTCGACATAGATTCCTTTTCTGTAATCACTTTTTTTTCATCATTTTTTTTAATACAAAATAACCAATTGCACAAACAATAGCAGCAAGTGCAAAGTATTTCACATATGGCCCCGCAACTTTATTAATACTTTCCCACTCTGTTCCTAATTTAAAACCTAAATATACAAACACAATTGACCACGGAATAACAGCTAATGTAGTTAGCGTAATAAACTTAGCATGTGACATTTTCGCAATACCCGCTGGTATCGAAATAGCATGACGCACAACCGGAATAAAACGTGCGGTAAAGATAACGCCAGTTCCATAACGATTAAACCAATCTTCAGCATAATCAATATGTTTCTTCTGAATTAAAATATATTTTCCATATCGCTCAAGAACAGGTCTTCCTCCATATCGACCAATCCAATAAATGAATAGTTGTGCAATTACACCACCAATTGTACCGAACGCGACAGTGCCCCAAAATGTAATGCTTCCTGTTGATACTAAATAACCTGCATAAGCCAATACGATTTCACTTGGAATAACCTCTAGCATTAATCCAAGCATAATTCCCCAATAACCAAGTCCTTCTAAAAAAACTAAAACCGAATGAATCAACTCTCCTAACATCATTTACCTCTCTTTACTGTTTTCATTACAAAAATAAAAGTACAAGCAGGAAATATCTTGTACTTTTATTTTTTTTAATTTAGTTAGTCTTCGTATCCCACTTAAAGATTTTATTTAAGAATTTATATACATTCTTCGACTCTTTTGTCAAAAGTGGGCCTAAAATGGATAGTATAAGCACGTATAGTGCTGAGAATGGTTTCAGTACTGACATTAAACCACCGGCGATACCGATATTAGCCATAATGATGGAGAACTCTCCTCTTGAAACGATTGTTAATCCGATATTTGTTGATGCTTTATGAGATAATCCAGCTTGTCTTCCTGCGATCATTCCTGCTACAAAGTTACCGATTATCGTAAGAAGGACAGCGCCTAACGTTAACCATATCGCTCCGCCTAATGAGAACGGATCAATACTTAACCCGAAGCTGAAGAAGAAAATAGCTCCGAAAAAGTCTCTAAATGGAACAACAAGATGTTCAATTCGGTCACTATGCTCCGTCTCAGAGAAAACTAATCCTAGAAGAAGTGCTCCAATTGCTTCTGCAACGTGAATTGTTTCTGAAAAACCAGCAATGAAGAATAAAGAAGCAAATACTACAATAATAAAGATTTCATCTGAGCTAATGTTGAGCAATTTATTTAATAACGGCGTAGCCTTTCTAGCTACTATAAAGAATAGAAGCATATATCCTAAAGCAATTCCAATTGAAGTAAGGGCACCTAAGAAGGAAGCGTGATCTCCAAGTACTAAACCAGAAACAACTGATAAATATACAGCAAGGAATATATCTTCAAACATAATAATTCCTAAAATTAATTCGGTTTCATTATTACCAGTTCTTCTTAAGTCCACTAACACTTTAGCAACGATAGCGCTAGAAGAAATCGTAATAATACCCGCAATAATTAAGATTTCTAGTAATGGGAATCCCATTATAAATCCGTATAACAAACCAAGTGAAAAGTTAATTAAAATATAAATCGTTCCGCCAATCGCAATAGAGCGTCCAGATTTAATTAGTTTTTTCATTGAAAATTCTAATCCTAGATAGAATAGAAGGAATAGAACCCCAATCCGTCCAAGGAAGGAAATTACACTTGCACTTTCAATAAATTTGAGATCGATAACACCTATCGTCGGTGCATGCGGTCCTACTAACATTCCAAGAACAATTAGAAAAGGAATTACTGAGAATTTAAATTTTCCAGCAATTACTGCGGCAATTGCCACTAAAACTAAAGCTGTACCAACTTCAAAAATTAACGTATCCATCTAATCAGTCCCCCCTATTTGAAAGTAATTCATTAATGATTTTTTTAATTTCTTCTCTCTCACCTGAAACTACAAGCATATCTCCTTCTTCAATTACTGTTTCTGGTCCTGGATTAAATAGCTTCTTCATGTTCTTCTTCATAACTGCGATTATCGTTACGCTATATGTTTTTCTTATTTCAAGATCGCCAATTGTTTTTCCGATTGCTGGAGCTGTATTCTCTACTTTAAACCACTCAATTGCTAAACCTTCAAAAACCATCTCAACATTTTCTAACGCCCTAGGCTTATATACCATTCCACCTAATATTGCTGCAATTTGTCTTGCCTCTGAGTCACGTAGTGAAATACTTGAGATGCTTTCTTCATGGTCTGAATCAAAATGATACATTTCTCTACGTCCATCATCATGAATAACAATTACCATCTTTTCGTTACCTTTCGTAACGATTTGAAACTTATAACCAATACCTGGAAGTTCACTTTCTCTAATATTCATTTTTAGCTCCTCCATAACTTTTTTTATTTTAATTTTCTGTTTTTCTGTCTTTTATTCATCCAATCAATTTTAGAAATTCTAACCACTCAGGATATTTGTGATTTGGAAATCTTTTATTGTAATAATAAGTGGATCCTAAAAAGATACTTAAAGATGTAATGATAAAAAATATATTACTTCTCATTTTCAAACTCTCAAGGCTTACTTTCAATAAAGAATCTTCTTTCAAATTATCCCCACCTTCTCGCTTTAAATTTAGTTTTTTAAAATGTAAATAATTCTAAAAATATTACGATGTAACATAATCATAACACGAAAATGACTTAAGTAACATAATTTTTTAGAAAAATTGATTCTCGTATATTTTTTGCATATAATTTTCTTATTACGAAAAAAAGGAAGTGTATTATATGGTTGATATCTTTAGCAGATTCCTTGAGGTAACGAATAATATTTTATGGTCATATATTCTTATTGCAATGCTAATCGGCTTCGGTCTTTACTTCTCTTTTAAATTAAAATTTGTCCAAATTACTCATTTCAGTGAGATGGTCAGCTTAATTAGTAAAGGGTTTAATCGAAAAGAAAAAAAGAAAGATAGCATCTCTCCATTCCAAGCATTTTGCTTAAGTGCAGCAGCACGTATCGGTATCGGAAACTTAGCTGGCGTAGCATTAGCAATTTCAATGGGTGGACCTGGCGCAATATTTTGGATGTGGTTTATCGCGATTATCGGAGCAGCTACTAGTTTCGTAGAATGTACACTTGCGCAAATTTATAAAGTAAAAGATGGAAGTAGGTTCCGTGGTGGACCAGCATATTACATGGAAAAAGGGTTAAACAAACGCTGGATGGGCGTCTGGTTTTCACTTCTTATTACAGTTGCGTACGGATTAATTTTCAATTCAGTGCAAGCGAATACAGTAACAATAGCGTTTGAAAATGCTTTTGGACTAGAGCGAACAATCGTAGGAGCTCTATTAGCCTTATTAGTTGCAGTTATTATTTTTGGTGGTATTAAGAGCATTTCACGTATTACAGAAATGATTGTTCCGCCAATGGCAATCGTTTATATCGGCGTGGCTATTTTTGTCGTTATTAACAACTTTAGTATGTTACCAAGCATTTTCATGGAAATCTTTAACGGTGCATTCGGTTTAGACCAAGCCATCGCTGGTGGTATTGGAGCAGCAATCAAGTTCGGTATTCAGCGCGGTTTATTCGCTACAGAAGCAGGAATGGGTAGTTCTCCTAATGCAGCCGCAACATCTGATGTATCTCACCCTGTAAAACAAGGGCTTGTTCAAGCATTAGGCGTTTTCGTAGATACATTCTTAGTATGTACATCAACAGCGTTTATCGTATTATGTTCTGGACTTTACAAAGGATCAAATTTAGAAGGCATCGAATTAACACAAAACGCATTAAGTTCACAAATTGGACCGTGGGCAAGCACTTTCTTAGCGATTATTATTTTCCTATTCGCTTTCAGTTCACTTCTAGGAAACTACTATTATGGTGAAACAAATATCGCATTCATTAAAGAAAGCAAAACATGGTTAATGATTTATCGTGTTGCAGTTGTCGGAATGGTATTCTTCGGATCAATCGCTGCTCTTAAAACAGTTTGGAGTTTAGCTGATTTATTCATGGGACTAATGGTATTCACAAACTTAATTGCCATCTCATTCCTTAGCAAATTTGCTTACGCTGCATTAGTAGACTATTTGAAGCAAAAGAAACAAGGCAAAGATCCTGTCTTCGTTGCAAACTCTATCCCTGGCTTAAAGAATACAGAGTGCTGGGATGGACAGGATGTAGAAGAAAAACAAAAGGCTGTTTAACAAATAAAAGCGGAAGCGGCTCGTTTAGAACAAGAGCCATATCTCAAACAAAGGCCCTATTACTTCATCGTAATAGGGCCTTTTATTTACAACAGTTCATAATTTGTTCAAATTAATTCCAGCAAAAGGGTTGATTTATAGAGATTACTAGATTATAATAATTATAAATTAGTAATTGGTATCACATAACAACTCAAAAGGAGATTGATCATAATGAACAAACAAGTAATCGAAGTATTAAACAAACAAGTAGCAGACTGGAGTGTTTTATTCACAAAACTTCACAACTTCCATTGGTATGTAAAAGGGCCTCAATTCTTCACATTACACGAGAAATTCGAAGAACTTTACACAGAATCAGCTACTCACATCGATGAAATTGCAGAACGTATTTTAGCAATTGGCGGCAAACCAGTAGCAACAATGAAAGAATACTTAGAACTATCTTCTATTCAAGAAGCAGCATACGGAGAAACTGCAGAAGGGATGGTCGAAGCAATCATGAAAGACTACGAAATGATGCTAGTCGAACTGAAAAAAGGCATGGAAATCGCTCAAGATTCTGACGATGAAATGACATCTGACCTACTACTAGGTATCTACACAGAACTAGAAAAACACGCTTGGATGCTACGTGCGTTCTTGAATCAATAATAGACTTTAAAGCGGAAGCGGCTCGTTTAGAGTCGCTTTTTTATGTAATGGTCGCACTTAACGGTACACGAAATTATATCAACGATTTTTCAAATATATCGATCATAACTCGCAATATATCAACGATTTTTTCATTATATCGATCATTACCCGCAATATATCAACGATTTTACAAAGGATATCAATTTGCCGACAAATCACGACAATATCAGCGCCCCTCTCCCATACTTTTATCAATATATTACAATCTCATCTATGTTAAAATATAGGAAACACCCTTTAGTATCATAGATCCAAAAAGCTTTTCCAAATTCATCATTTACTACTTAAATGACGGGAGTGGTTCAGTTGAAAGACTACTTAATTAGAGCTTTTTTTGCGTTGATAACAGTTGGGATTCTCTTACTTATAGCTAATATTTTCAATATACGTGTCGAGGTTAAAGACTATGCTTTCCTCGTTGTCGTAGCAATTGGTGGCGGATGGGGTGGCTGGTACCTGTATAAAAAACAAAATAAAAATAACAATAAAGGCATTCCGAAATAATATGGAATGCCTTTATTCTATATTACATAATTAAACTTAAACCAATAATAAAAGCAGTCCCCAAAAAATATCATAAAAACCCATATTCTATGGTAAATAAAAAGAATTCATTTTGAATATAGAAACAGTCCAAAATCTTGCATAACAGAGGTATAACCCATTTGCCGCAACATTGTGGCTATATTCCCACGGTGATATGCTCCGTGGGTGACGACGTGTAGTATTGTTTCAGAAACCGTCGTATCTAGGTGCCCAGCATATGGATTATCAACCTCAACCACTTTTTCATAATCTTGTTGACTACTTAAAAGTACTTTATATCGTTTAGATAATTCATAAAAACTAGTTTTCATTTCCTCAATATTTTTTGTTTCCAGCTGCTCTTTCAATTGGTCTGTGTGTACCATTGCATCACTCATGCTTTTACCAGAAATAATCTCAAACCAGGCTAAATCTGTGAGGTATATGTGAGACATTACTTTTGCAACCGAAGAAAAACCACTCTTAACTTCCTTATGGAAAATGTCTTGCGGTAGTTCTTTTAAGCGATTTAAAATAACTTCATTTGCCCATAAGTGGTAGTTATACATTTTTAATACAGAACGCCCCATGCTCATCTCTCCTCCAATTTTCATTTTAATGATTAGATTATGATACATAGCTGATTAAAAATTTCCAAAGGATTACATCTATAAAATTTATTCTCATTTCGATTAAAAAAACCTCTACTAACTTCATAAAAACATTCGGTATCTTCCACAATCTGACCCTTTAACGGAACAATTATATGTCACTCAATAATTCCTTACTCACCCTTTATTCAGATGTTCTTTTTTAATTCATCAAAACATCCCTCCATCTACTTCCCCTCTTCAAACGCTTCCACATCTCACTATCAATATATTGAACCAAATTAAAAACACATGCTTTTTTTAAATAAACCTTCATGTGTTTCCAAAGACATCTATAAAAAACAAAGCAATCAAAATGATAAGGGCATTCCAAAGTAATATGGAATGCCTCTTTTATTGCCTTCTGTAATAAATAATGAAATTCAGGCCACTAATACAACCAATCGCAATAAACATACAAAACGATTGTGGATCTCCAGCCAAATTATACTCATCAACAATAAAGCCAATCATAAAGAGTGTTATCGCCGAAACACCGATACACAATATCGAAATAAACCAAAGCGAAAATTCATTAATTAGCTCTTTCTTCTGTGTTGAAACGATTAGCATAACAAGAATAGACGCTGCTAAAATACTTTTAAAAACAGGACGTAAATACACAAACTCCTCCATCAATTTCTCCTTTTCCAAAAAACATCATATCTCAACATTAACATATTTAACCAAATTAAAAACACATGCCATCTTAAATTAAAACGACATGTGTTTCCGTATTTGCTATGATAGTTGCTTCCACTTCGTTCCCAAAACAGGACGCTCATAATTTTGGATTGCATGAATTAGTTTATCTGCCGTCTCAGCTGAAACGATCAATTCTTTATTTGATGGATTCATAAATCCTTCTTCTGCTGCACGTTCAACCATTTGCAGAATTGGTCCGTAAAAACCTTTTATGTTTAATAAACCAACCGGCTTATTGTGTATACCAATTTGTGACCAACATACAACTTCAAATAGTTCTTCAAACGTTCCGTATCCGCCTGGAAGCGCAACAAAAGCATCTGCAAGTTCTGCCATTTTCGCTTTACGTTCATGCATCGTCTCTACTTCAATTAATTCTGTTAATCCTGTATGCACAATTTCTCCTCGGAATAGACCGCGTGGCATAACACCTGTTACACGTCCACCTAAATGAAGAACTTCGTTTGCTACTTCTCCCATTAATCCAACGCATGAACCACCGTATACGAGCTCATACTCGTTCTCAACAAACATTTTACCTAACTGAATTGCCTGCTCTTTAAACTCTGGTCTCTCCCCTAAATTAGAACCTGCAAACACACAAATCTTTCTCATCCCTACACCCCGAAACTATATATTGTTATGATACAATGAACATTGTACAACATATTGAGGAGATGAGGAAGAAATGGATATCGTTGCATTTCAAAGATGGGTTGAGGAATTTTACGAAAAACGAAGCTGGTCACAGTATAATGCCTTTATTCGCTTAAATTTCTTAACCGAGGAAGTTGGGGAAGTTTCACGAGTCGTTCGTGCTATTGAAATCGGCCGCGATCGCCCTGATGAAGATGCGAAAACAGAAGAAGAGCTAAAACAAGAACTAAAAGAAGAACTTGGCGATGTACTATCTAACCTTATTATTCTTTCGCAAAAATATGATTTAGACTTACAAGACATTATGGACGCACACGTCACAAAGCTTTCGAAAAGGTTCGAAGTATCTAAATGAGAATATTATCAATTATGGTATAATATTCTTGTCACAATACTAAGGGGGATTTTATGTTATCAAAAAAATTGCACGACGCATTAAATGAACAAATGAACTTTGAATTTTACTCTGCCCATGCTTATATGGCAATGGCTGCTTACTGTACAGCTGAGAGCTATGATGGATTCGCTAACTTTTTCCTTGTACAAGCTGAAGAAGAACGTTTCCACGCAATGAAGCTTTACAACTATATTAATGACCGCGGAGAGCGCGCTATTATTACTGGATTTGATAATCCGAATAACGAATACGAATCTGTATTAAACGCTTTTGAAGTCGCACTTGAGCACGAGCGTGAAGTAACGAAACGTATTTACAACTTATCTGATATCGCTTGGGATGAGCGTGAACATGCAACAATTACATTCTTAAAATGGTTCGTTGACGAACAAGTTGAAGAAGAAGCTTCATTCGATAGCATCATCCAAAAACTAAAACGTATTACAAGCGATTCAAACGCACTGTTTATGCTAGATGCTGAATTAGAGAAACGTACATTTACGCCTCCAGCTGAGTAATATTTCAATCGCCTTAATACATGTATTAAGGTGATTTTTTTGTTTGCTCTCTATCTTAAAATCACCTTAAATTTCCTCATATTTGACATAGTGCCAGATATAAAATGGTATTATTTTCAATATAAAAAACGAATATACGAGGAGAGGAAAAATGAATCAACGTGTAGAAGCTGTTGATGCAATTCGTGGTTTCGCTTTGTTTGGCATTTTACTAGTCAATATGACATTAATTCAATTTGGGTTCTTCACCAGTGAAAAACCAACTTATCTATTTGGCGATCTTGATAAAGGTGCTAATTGGTTTATTCAATTTTTCGGCACACATAACTTTATATCCCTATTTTCTTTTCTATTTGGGCTTAGCATTATTTTGTTACAAAAAAGTATTATCGCAACAACCATTTTTTACGCATATGGATTTGGCTTATACGGGAAAATCGGCTATTTCTTCGGTATTCTTTTAACCATCGGAATTTATACGATTCAATTATTCGTTAGCACCTATTGGCTCCAGAAATACCGAATGGGGCTAGTGGAATATGTCTGGAGACTGGGAACTTATTTAGAGAAACCACGTTTTAAAAGAGACTTGGATAAAGCAAGTTAAACAAAAAAAGCAATGAGCCTACGCTCATTGCTTTTCTTAATTTATTAAAGCATAACCCCAACGATAATCGCTGATAATATACTTACTAACGTTGCACCGTATACAAGTTTTAAACCGAATGATGATACAACGTTTGCTTGTTTGCCATCGATACTCTTCGTTGCACCTGCGATAATTCCGATAGATGAGAAGTTCGCAAATGATACAAGGAAGATAGATAAAATACCTACTGTACGAGCTGATAAATCACCAGCTACTTTACCAAGGTCAAGCATTGCAACGAATTCGTTCGTTACTAATTTTGTTGCCATAATTTGTCCTGCTTGTAGCATCTCTGATGTTGGAATACCCATTACGAATGCTAATGGTGAGAAGATGTATCCTAAAATGCTTTGGAATGTGATTCCGAAAATTGAATCGAATACACCGTTAATTGCTGTAATTAATGCTACGAAACCGATTAACATCGCCGCTACTGTTACAGCGATTGAGAAACCAAGCATAATATATTCGCCTAACATTTCAAAGAATGTTTGTTTCTTGTCTTCTTGTAATTCTAAAATATCGTCTTCTTCTTTTACTTCATATGGATTAATGATATGAACGATAATGAATCCACTGAATAAGTTTAATACAAGTGCTGTTACTACATATTTTGGATCAATCATTTTCATATAAGAACCGACAATTGACATCGATACTGTAGACATTGAAGATGCACAAAGTGTGTATAAACGATTTTTCGGTAATTTGCTTAGTTGATCTTTTACTGTAATGAATACTTCCCCTTGACCAACGATTGCAGCTGCTACCGCATTATATGATTCTAGTTTTCCTAAACCGTTAACTTTACTTAATAGGAAACCGACTGCACGAATGATAATCGGTAAAACTTTAATATGTTGCAGGATCCCGATTAATACTGCTAAGAAAATAATCGGTAATAATACTGTTAAGAAGAATGGTGCTTGTCCATCGTTTGCTAGACCACCAAATACGAAATTAACCCCAGCTTCCGCAAATTTTAAAATAGAACCAAATCCATCTGCGATCCCTTTTACTAATACAAATCCGACCTTTGTATTTAGTAAGAAATACGCAAGTACCAATTGAATAACAAGCATAAGTGCAATTGGTTTATATTTAATCTTCTTACGATCTGAACTGATAAGGAAACCTAGTACAAACACTACAAGTAAACCGACTAGAAACATTACTATTTTCATATGTGAATCCCCCACTTCTCCCACGAATTATTGGTCGTATAACGTATAACGAATGACGTCTGACCATTGTTGTTAAAAAAATTTAAAACCCCTAAAACTATTCAACTGTCATCTAAAATCAGTAAGCGTTTACATAAATTGCAATTTATAAAAGGTAGCTTCTTCTCTCCTACCATACTTGAAAGTCTGAAATTGATACCACCTACAAATCAAATTGTAAGCGTTATCTAGGTGAAATGCAATATAAATTTTAAAAGATTTTTATATGTTAATATATTCCTAATTAATTGGTTTTTTCATGCAAATTTACCATAAAAAAAGTAGCCCTAGCTATGAGCTAGAGCCATCCTTTTTTTATAACATAACACCAACGATAATCGCTGATAGAATACTTACTAACGTCGCACCGTACACAAGGCGTAAACCGAATGATGATACAACATTTGATTGATTTTCATCGATACCTTTCGTTGCACCTGCGATAATTCCGATAGATGAGAAGTTCGCAAATGATACAAGGAATACAGAAAGAATACCAACCGTACGAGCCGATAAATCACCAGCTACTTTTCCAAGGTCAAGCATCGCAACAAACTCGTTTGATACTAATTTTGTTGCCATAATTTGTCCCGCTGTTACCATTTCTGCTTGCGGGATGCCCATTACGAATGCTAATGGTGAGAAAATATATCCTAAAATAGCTTGGAATGTAATACCGAACATTGTATCAAACAAGCTATTGATTGCTGTAATTAATGCTACGAAACCGAGTAACATAGCTGCTACTGTAATCGCAATCGTGAAACCAAGCATAATGTACTCGCTCAGCATTTCAAAGAATGATTGTTTTTTCTTATTTTCTAATTTCAGTGTATCTTCTTCTTCTGTAATATCGTACGGGTTAATAATATGAATGATAATGAAACCACTAAATAAATTTAATACAAGTGCTGTTACTACATATTTCGGTTCGATCATTTTCATATAAGAACCAACGATTGACATCGACACTGTCGACATAGAAGATGCACATAATGTATATAAACGATGTTTTGGGATTTTACTTAATTGATCTTTTACTGTAATAAATACTTCTGCTTGTCCAACAATGGCAGCTGCTACTGCGTTATATGATTCTAGTTTTCCTAGACCATTTACTTTACTTAACAACGTACCAATAGCACGAATAAATATCGGTAAAATTTTAAAGTGTTGCAGAATTCCGATTAAAACCGCAAAGAATACGATTGGTAATAACGCTGTTAAGAAGAATGAAACCTCTCCTTTATTAACAAGACCACCAAATACGAAAACGATTCCAGCTTCCGCATATCCAAGAAGTGCGCCAAATCCATCTGAAATTCCTTTTACTAAAATATAACCAACTTGCGTATTTAATAAGAAATAAGATAATGCTAGCTGAATAATAAGCATAATTGCGATTGGTTTATACTTAATCTTCTTTCGATCGGCACTTATAAGAAAACCGAGTACAAATACAACGAGTAATCCTACAAGGAACATAACAAACTTCATTAATAAAATCCTCCATTTAACTCTTCATTAACGTTGAACGTCTGACCATTCAAAACAAGAAATAATCCGAACTTTCCATTTCCCCTCCAAAATCTTCAATCGGATAGGAAAGATCATAAAACCTCTTATTTCAAAGGCATTTTCCATTCTAACATAAATCACAACTCATATCCGCACTTTTCTTAAAAAAATACATTTTATTACGAAACATTCATGAATGTTCGTCTTTTTCATTATAAAGCGAAACTTTAATGAGCAGGAGTTTCACTTCACACAAATAGCTGAACCAATAAAAATGAGCATCAAGTTTCACTTGATGCTCACCTCATTATACTGCTTTTTCTTTATCAGCTACTACTGGCTCATCCCAACACTCTGTATTGTTCAAACCTGGAATAGACTCCGCATAAAAGACTGGATCTTTCCCTTGTTTCTTTTGCTTAATATAATCTGATAACGCTGCGAAAGCATACTTAGAAAGGAATACAATTGCTACTAAGTTAATAACAGCCATAATTCCCATAAATAAATCTGCTAAATCCCAAACGATTTGAATTGTCGCTACAGATCCTAGCATAACCATACCAAGTACAGCAATGCGGTATGCATTTAATAACACTTTACTTCCATTTAAGAACTCAATATTTGTTTCACCATAGTAGTAGTTACCTACTAATGAACTAAATGCAAACAAGAAGATCGCAACTGCTACAAATATAGAAGCCCATGGACCGATATGTTGACTTAACGCCTGCTGCGTTAATTGAATTCCATTTAAATCAGCTGCATTATGCACGTCTGATAAAAGAATGATAAATGCTGTACAACTACAAATTAATAATGTATCTGTAAATACCCCTAAAGTTTGAATGAAACCTTGTTTAACTGGGTGCGTTACGTTTGCAGTCGCTGCTGCGTTTGGCGCACTACCCATACCTGCTTCATTTGAGAATAATCCACGTTTTACCCCTAATAAAATCGCAGCTCCTAATCCTCCGCCTACTACTTCTTTAATTCCGAAAGCATGTAAGAAAATTTCTTTAAATACATATGGAATTGCCGTAATGTTTGTTACAACAACGAATAATGCCACTGCTACATAAATAATTGCCATTACTGGAACTATCATTTCAACCGCGCGAGCAATTCGTTTTACTCCGCCGAAAATAATAACTGCAAGTAAACCAGCCATAACAAGACCTACTAATCTGCTATCTGTTTTAAATGCACCATCAAAGGCAGCTGCTACAGTATTAGACTGTACAGCGTTAAAAATCAATCCGAAACTTACTGTTATTAGAACAGAGAACACAACACCTAACCAGCGTTTATTTAAACCCTTTTCCATATAATACGCTGGGCCCCCACGGAATGCATTCCCATCTTTTACTTTATAAATTTGCGCTAATGTGCTCTCTACAAATGCAGAAGCACCCCCAATTACCGCAATTAACCACATCCAAAATACTGCTCCTGGACCACCTGCTGAGATCGCAATAGCTACACCAGCTAAGTTACCAGTACCTACACGAGAAGCTGTACTCATACAAAACGCTTGGAATGATGATACGCCGCTCTTCTCTTTTTGCGCTTTCCTCGTTTTCGAGCTTGCTCCATCCCCAAGCAAACGAATCATTTCACCGAAGTAACGAACTTGGACAAATTTCACACGAAATGAAAAATAGAGCCCTAACCCAATTAACATCGCAATAATGATATATGACCAAAGGATATTATTTACATCCCCAATTACCCTAGCTAAAAAATCCATATTTGTATTGCCCCCTCTTCCTAACAATAAGAAAATTATATTCTAAAAACTTTAAGTAATCAAGAACTTTATGTAAGGTTTTATGACATGAGTATGTTAATTATCTTAACATACGTGTTTTTTTTCATAAAAATATAGCTATTACATACATTTATCCAATACTCAATCACTTATCCTCTTCGACCAGTCATACTTTTAAAGCCGTACGTTCCCCATAATAACGAGAGAAACAAACAAAAAAAGTTATATTAATAATTACCCCTCACCCTTTTCATCATTTACTACAATAAAAAAGGCGAGCATCGAATTTGCCTCGATGCTCACCTTTTCAATTACACTGCTTTTTCTTTATCTGTTACCGCTGACTTATCCCAACACTCTGTATTCGTTAAACCAGGAATAGAATCTGCACTGAAGACTGGATCTTTTCCTTGTTTCTTTTGCCTTACATAGTCTGCTAATGCTGCATACGCAAATCGGCCAAGAAGTGTAATTGCAATTAAGTTCGTGATTACCATTAGACCCATAAATAAGTCTGCCATATTCCATACAACTTGAAGCGTCGCAACAGAACCGAATAATACCATTCCAACTACCGCAATACGGTAAATTGTTAACCACGTTTTACTTTGCTTAATGAATTCAATATTTGTTTCACCATAATAGTAGTTTCCTAGAAGTGAACTAAATGCAAATAAGAAAATAATAATCGCTAAGAAACTGCTCGCCCATGGGCCAATTTGTGAACTTAATGCATTTTGTGTTAATTCAATACCTTCTAAATTCGTTGCTTTATATGCACCAGAACATAGTACGATAAACGCTGTTGATGTACATACTAAGAATGTATCTACTAATACTCCAATTGTTTGAATAAAACCTTGTTTCGCTGGATGCGTTACATCAGCTGTTGCTGCCGCGTTCGGCGCACTACCCATACCTGCTTCGTTCGCAAATAATCCGCGCTGAATACCATATTTCATCGCAGCACCGATACCGCCACCTACAGCTGAATCTAAACCGAATGCACCTTTAAAGATTTCCGTAAACACATCTGGTATTAAATAGAAGTTTTTAATGACAACAAAAATAGCTACTGCAATATAAATAAGTGCCATTGGCGGAACAATCATTTCCGACATACGTGCAATACTTTTTACACCACCAAAAATAATAACCCCAACTAATGCAGCTAATACAATACCAACAATATAACGCTCTAAGCCAAATGCATTTTCAAACGCTAATGTTACTGTATTTGCTTGTACTGAGTTGAAAATTAAACCGTAACTAATTGTAATCAGAATAGAGAACCAAATCCCCATCCAACGTTTATTTAAACCTTTTTCCATATAATAAGCAGGACCACCGCGGAAGCCACTGCCATCTTTTATTTTATAAATTTGCGCAAGCGTACTTTCTACGAAACTTGAAGACGCACCGATAATCGCAATAACCCACATCCAAAATACAGCTCCAGGTCCTCCCATAGAAATAGCTAACGCTACACCAGCTAAGTTCCCGATACCAATACGAGCTGCTGAACTCATACAAAACGCTTGGAAAGAAGATACACTACCTTTTTTACGCGTCTTTCCAGTTAATCCATCACTCATTAGTCGAACCATTTCCCCTAAATGAGTAATTTGTACGAATTTCAATTTAATAGAAAAATAAAGACCTAAACCAATTAACATCGCAATAAGAATATATGACCAAAGAATTGTATTTGTTGATGAAATAAATTGCTCTAAAATATTCATACAATTAACCCCTCCTTTTCTCCATAAAACGAATTATATTTAAAAAACATTCAAAAATCAACATTTTTCGACAATTTGCAATTTCCAAATATTAGCCAGGTTCACAGTAACAATATCTTTATGACTGACTACCCTCCCTCTAACTGTGCATACTAAAACAAAAAATAAATTCACAAACAACCCTATTGACAAAAATACCAACCTGTAACTATAATGATTACAACAGGTTGTAACAATCCTAATTACAATACATTCATTCATTTTCAGATATACACTTTAACAAAACACTTTGGAGGGATTTATTATGAAAATCGGAATTATCGGAGCAACTGGTAAAGCTGGAAGTCGTATTTTAAAAGAAGCATTAGATCGCGGACATGAAGTAACTGCAATCGTAAGAAATGCTGCAAAAATTACAGAAGAAAACGTAAAAGTTTTAGAGAAAGATGTATTTTCTCTTACATCTAACGACTTGCAAGCATTCGATGTAGTTGTAAATGCATTCGGTGCTCCAGCAGGACAAGAACACCTTCACGTAGATGCAGGAAACGTACTTATTGAAGCTGTGAAAGGTGCACCAAATACAAAATTACTTGTAGTTGGCGGAGCAGGAAGCTTATTTGTAGACGAAGAAAAAACAACACGTGTATTTGATACACCAGGTTTCCCGGGCGAATACCTTGCAACAGCTCAAAACCAAGGTAAAAACTTAGAAATCTTGCAACAAACAAATGATATCACTTGGACATTCATCAGCCCTTCTGCACTATTCGCATTAGGAAAACGCACTGGTTCTTACAAAGCTGGCAAAGACAATCTTCTTGTTAACTCAAAAGGTGATAGCTACGTAAGTTACGAAGACTTCGCAGTTGCAGTACTTGATGAAATCGAAAATCCAAAACACGTAAACGAACGCTTCACAGTAGTATCTGAAGCTGAATAATAAAAAAAGCTCGTAAAACATTATGTTTTACGAGCTTTTTCTTATTATTGCACTTGCTCTAATCCATTTTGAGTAATCTTAAAGGATATTTCTTGCCCCTTCATCGCATCCTCTTTTTTAACTAACTCATTCTTTTTGTACCAATTCAAACGACTCGGTTCCGCATGGTATACTTTCAGCACATCTCCATACTCAAATGCCGTTCCATTTACTTGCCCAGCAAAATTCTTTGAAGTCTCTTGTCCTTCTGCCGTTACATGCTTTTTCTCATTTCCATTTTGATCATAAATCGTAAGGCCTATATACTGCTCATTTACAAAGCGATAATGAATCTCCTCATTTGTAAATGTTGCATGTAATTTCTTTTCAGCGTGGTTTAACGTAACAATTGAACGTGTTACATTCGACACACCTTGATATACTATGCTATCTCCATATGTAACTTCCACAGATACTTCTGTCACTTTCTTATTCCCAAAGCGATCTTTCGTTTCTACTTTTGCTTTTTGTTCACCAATTTTTGTTGTATCCGGTTTTTCTACAAATCCGAGTACTTCTCCATCTTTCACTTGAACAAAGTCTTTCGCATCTAATTTTTCAGCGTCCGTTCCGATTACTACTTTTTGTGGGACTGCTGTTACTTCTTGTTGCGCTTCCATTCTCTCGAAACCTTTTTCCGTTAATTTAAAGTACAACTCTTGTTTCCCTTTACCGTTACTTACAAACTCATTTTTTTGATACCACTTCAATCGATCTGATTCTGCATGATATACCTTAATAACATCACCATATGCGAAGTCTACACCATTTAACTGTTCTGCAAAGTTTTTCGAACTCTCTTGCCCCTCTGCCGAAATAACTTTCTTTTCATTTCCATTTTGATCGTATAGCGTGATTCCCATATATTTTTCATTCTCAAAACGATAATGAACTTTAGCATCCGTAAATGTTGCCTGTAGCTTTTTCGTATTATGATCCGCAGTTACGATAGAACGCGTATTATTACCATCACCTTGGAAGACTAAGCTATCGCCATAGATTACTTCCAATGGCACTTCCGTCACTTTCTTATTTCCAAAACGATCTTTCGTTTCTACTTTCACTTTTTGTTCACCGATTTTTGTTGTATCCGGTTTTTCTACAAATCCGAGTACTTCTCCATCTTTCACCTGAACAAAGTTTTTCGCTTCTAATTTTTCAGCGTCCGTTCCGATTACTACTTTTTGTGGTACTGCTGTTACTTCTTGTTGAGCTTCCATTCTCTCAAAGCCCTTTTCTGTTACTTTAAATAATAATTCTTTCTCTACCTTCGCCTTACCTTGTCCGATAAAGTCATTATTTTGATACCAATTAAAGCGATCTGATTCAGCGTGATACACTTTTACTACATCACCATACTCGAACTCTAACTCATTAATTGATTTCGCGAATTCTTCCGCATTTTCAACACCTTTTACTGTTGCTTTCTTTTTCTCATTTCCATTTTGGTCTAGTAATGAGAATTCAAAATACGTGTCTTCTTTAAAATAATAGTGCACTGGATTTGAATCAGCTATCGCACTAAACTTTTTCTGATCATGTTGCAGTGTTACGATTGATTTAATATTAGTATCATAATTGAGCCCTTTGAATACTAAGCTATCACCATAACTAACATTTGCTACAACCGGAATTAAATTCTTATTACCTTTTTCATCTATAATTTCTACTTTTACAGTTTTTTCTCCAACTTCAGGCTTGCCTTGTTTAATCACACCTGTTGTTTTTACACCTTCCCCTAAATTCTGTACAAGTTCTTTTGCTTTTTTCTCATTATATGTAGTACCTATTACTACATTTTGGATTTTTTCATTATTTGGCTCGCCATATGGAACTTCATATAACTCAATTTGTTTCTCACGAATTGGATTGCTATCTGTAGATAACCAAATTTCTTTTTCTAATTTTGGTAAATTTAATTTTTCAATCTTTTCTCTCGTAGCATCATTTGCAATTAATCCCCATTTATCAAAGAAAGGAATTAAATTTTGTCCTGCCACTTTTGACGTCATATAAATAAACATCTGCTTTTTCTCTTCATCAGATTTAGGCAATTCTGTATCATGTAACAAACGATACATTTGATGTAAATTTGGATAGAATTGATCCCCATAAGCTAAATATAACTGCCAAAACATAACTAATTTCTCAAATACATCCATCTTCTCTTGTGCATCCGGTTTACCTAAATAAGCAAATGCAGCTTCATAGCGCCCCTCTTGCTCTAACCTTGTTTTATACCCAAATGTAGTTTGAACTGCCAAAGAATAAATATTAACGGTTACTTCTCCAAGTCCATCCCATAACCAAGTGTCCTGTTGATGTTGATGTCCCACTTCATGCCAAGGCCCCCATCCATCATTAGTTAACTCTTCTAGATTTAGTACTGACTCTAAATTCCCTTTACTATAAGCTGTTCGATAATAAGTCGCATACATATAATTATCCGTATACCAGTCTTCAACAAAATGAATGGTATGTTTACCTTGATTCGCAACACCCGCACCATCTTTTGATAAACCTGATATCTTATGTTCTATATTAATTATTTCATCGTGTTTCTTTAATAACGCAGCTGGATCTTCTTGCTTCAAATGTTCCGCCACAGTTTCAGGATGCATAGTTAATAAACTATTTTCCCCCTTCATTTCTATTGCATATGGATCAGGATTCTCTGCCAACATACGCTTCCAATCTTTTGTCGTATGCTTACCTAAAATAAATAAAGGATTTGGTGTACCGCCTTTTTTCACTTTAGCGACTACTTCTCCTGTGTTGTGATAATTATAAAAATATAATAGCCCCCCATTTGAAGAAGAAATTTTATTCTCACCAGGATTTAAATTGAATTGTTTAGGTTCTTCTTTTTCATAAGAATATGTACCAATATAAGCTTTAATCTGTTGAGTCCCTTCTACTTGAATAACTACTTCTTCACCTGGCTTTACATAAATGCCCGTTGGTTCATAAGGAGAAAAACTCATTCGACGCTGATGCAACTCACGCATCCCTTCTACATCACCTTTTGGCAGTAATTGATACACTCGCTCTTCTTGCTGTTTCTCCTTACCTTCAATCGTCATCTCTGCATACACCTTAGGTAATTCAAGTCCATATGGCGTTAATAACGTAGCTAAACAAACACCAGCTACTAATACCCTACTCTTTTTCTTCTTTGACATAATCTGTGTCCCCTGTCCTTTTTTTAGACAAACCATCCTAAATATTCATTTAATAAGAAATCCTATTATTTTTATAAAAACATTTAATGAATAGACGAACACCTCGCGCACCTGTATCTATTACTACCGCATTTCTCTTTATGTATTCGCTTTCTTATATTGTAAAATTTTTATGTAATATGTCCTCCTCACTTCTCTCTATTTGTGATGAGTTCTCTTCGTACATAAAAAGAGAATAGTAAAAGATATCATTTAGTATTGTCATCTATACATCTAAAAATAAAAATAGCAATAGAATCTTACATTTTCTTCATATATGACCATCTATAGGTAGTTTTTCCAACTGAATTTTACACGCTTTCTACTTCGTTTGATAGACTTCATAATTAGAATAATGTTACAATTTTGTGAATAACATCCGTTGATTGTAATGTTTAGATTTTGTTATATTTTATTATTTTTAAATACTTTTTCAAACGTTAAAATAGTGTTTCACTCGATTAATTATTATCTTGATATATTTTTAAAGAATTCATATGAAAAAGCATTGGCATACGCCAATGCTTTCTCATTATCTCTTTTGATTCGGTTTATGCGGTTCATTTGGAGTATATGGCTTATTTGGTTTATTTGGAGCCTCAGCCTTTTTCCAACTTACCGCTAACTCTGGACTTGTTTTTTCTTCACTACGCTCAAGTAATACTACTGCATTTTGAATAGTCGGTGTACCTTTATGCGCAATTCCTTGTAGTTTCGTTAAATTTCCTGATACTTTAAAGCTAAATCCACCAGCTGGTGTTTGTTTCGGAATTAAAATGCGGAACTTCTCTCCTACA
The DNA here is from genome assembly GCF_054509685.1 of Bacillus sp. C-3-6. Classification (NCBI taxonomy): domain Bacteria; kingdom Bacillati; phylum Bacillota; class Bacilli; order Caryophanales; family Bacillaceae; genus Bacillus; species Bacillus sp. C-3-6. The sequence goes on from NZ_CM137247.1 coordinate 4,800,383, forward strand.
TTAAATTCTGTTTTTGTTTCGCCTTTTTCATTTGCAAATTTCACGCCCGCTGGTGCACCTGTTGCTTGCACTTTATACGTTCCGCTTTTTGCATTTGTTTCTACTGTATATAAACCTGTTTCAAAGAAATCATTTTTTAATACTGCTTCTTGTTCTTCTGTAGGAGTTACACCCATCGTAATTTCTTGTAACTCTTCACTAGCGTTTGCTTTTGCAACGATGTCTTTCGTTACTTTCTCTACATTTTTATTGCGGAAATCTAAATCATTAACATCAATTTGTTTTAACGCATTCCACACTGCCAGCTGCGTTGCGTAATGCGCCTCTCTCCAATCAGATACTCCTAATTCTTGTGGGCTCTTTTGTGGATATCCATTCAACAGTACACGGTACACATTAATATCCACTTTCCCCATTTCCGGTAAATCTTGACCGCTCGGAGATTTTAAATCTACATTTAAGCAAAATGCAATTTTTCCATCTGCCGTTTTAATAAGTTCTGTTCGAATTGGTTTCTTCTTTGACTTACTATAACTCCAATTCATTTCATACTTTGTATGATCCATAACTTCTGCGAATGCTTTTTGAAGTGGGAATAATACAAATAAGACACTTAAAAACATAGCTAAAAGTTTGAACGATTGCTTTATATTCATGTTTACAGCCCCTTAATAACAAACTTAATACTAAGTAGTATTTAATTAGAAAATATTTTTATGCAAAAAAAAGAGCGCATAAAAGCACTCTTTTTTCTTTCTTACTTTAATCTTAGAAATCGAAGTTATCAGGATCTGGACCAACGCGGTGATTTTGGTTTAACGCATCGATTTTTTCCATGTCTTCTTTTGTTAATTCAAAGTTAAATACATCAGCATTTGCAATAATGCGGTGTTCTTTCGTTGATTTTGGAATTGTAATTACTCCGTTTTGAAGATCCCAACGTAAAATCACTTGTGCTGTTGTTTTACCGTGTTTCTCAGCGATTTCTTGTAATGTTTCATTATCTAATAATTGACCTTGCATAAGTGGTGACCATGCTTCCATTTGAATACCTTGTTCTTTACAGAAAGCTTGTAATTCTTTTTGTGTTAAACGAGGGTGATATTCTACTTGGTTAATCATTGGCTTAATTTCTGCATCTTTCATTACATCTTGTAAGTGATGAATTTGGAAGTTACTTACACCAATTGCACGTACACGCTCTTCTTTATAAAGTGTTTCTAGCGCTCTCCACGTATCTTTATATTTTCCTTCTACAGGCCAGTGAACAAGATATAGGTCTAAATAATCTAGTTCTAATTTCTTTAAGCTCTCTTCGTATGCAGCAATTGTTTCTTCGTATCCTTGATCTGCGTTCCATACTTTTGAAGTGATAAATAATTCTTCTCTTGAAATACCAGTCGCTTCAATACCTGCACGGATTCCTTCACCTACAGCTTTTTCATTTCCGTAAATTGCAGCTGTATCGATGCTACGGTATCCTGCTTTAATCGCTGATTTTACAGCTTCTACAAGTTCTGGTCCTTCTTCTACTTTAAATACACCTAAACCGAACCAAGGCATTTCTACACCATTATTTAATACTGTTTTACTTTGTAAGTTTTTCATTTTATTTTCTCTCCTTTTATTTTACTTGATCTCTTTTTTCTAATGTCATGCTCCATGCTGTTAAAATCACGGCACCTACTACCATAAGACCGCCTACCCAAGCAGTATGGATTAATCCTAACGAATTCGTTACAAGGCCACCTATATAAGAACCTAAAGCGATTCCTCCGTTAAATGCGGCAATATTAATTGCTGAAGCAACATCAACCGCACTTGGAACAAAGCGCTCTGCCAATATAACTACATATACTTGTAGCCCTGGAACATTCATAAATGCGAATAGTCCCATGAAAATAATTGTGATTAATCCAGCTACTTTAAATGGCGCTGTAAATGTTAAAACAAATAATATGATCGCTTGAATAAAGAACATGTAAAATAGCGCTCGAATCGGATTATGATTCGATAATTTCCCGCCAACCATATTCCCTATCGCAATTGCGATTCCGTACACTAATAAAATGATAGTAACGGTACTTGCTTCAAATCCTGTTACTTCTTGTAATAGGGGTGATAAATACGTAAATGTTACGAATGTACCACCGTATCCAAGTGCAGTAATAATGAAAACAAGTAATAGTCTTCCATTTTTAATTAATTTAAATTGATCACGAAACGATACAGGTACACCATTTTTTAAATTAGATGGGACGAGTATACTGTTTGCGATGAAAGCAATAATTCCAATTACGACAATCGCCATAAATGACGCTCTCCAGCCAAACTCTTGACCGATAAATGTTCCAATTGGCACACCAGTAATAGTCGCAACTGTTAATCCAGTAAACATAATCGCAATTGCGCTAGCACGTTTATTCTCTGGTACGATTGCAGCTGCAATTGTAGATCCAATTGACATAAACACACCATGTGCAAACGCAGATACAATTCTTGCGATAATTAATACAGTGAAGCTTGTTGCTACCGCCGCAATGCCATTACCAATAATGAAAATAATCATAATCCACATTAATAATGTCTTCCGCGACATACTAGCCGTTAACGCTGTTAAAACAGGAGCTCCTACCGCTGCTCCTAACGCATATAAGGAAACCGTTAAACCGGCTGTTGTAACCGAAACATTTAAATCTTTTGAAATAGATGGTAGTAAACCGACACTAATAAACTCGGTCGTACCAATCCCAAACGCACTAATTGCTAGCGCTAATAAAGCAAACATACTTCTTCGGCTCGTCTGAGCTTCCGAAGATGGTACTGTATATGAACTCAATTGAATTCCTCCTTATTACAAGAAATCCAATCATAATAGTATGATAAAAAGGCCCTTTTATCTTCTAAAAAATATATTTCATACTTACAAATGCTATTATGAATGGTTTCATTCCTTTTTTGAAGAACGCACTTTAAAGTACGATAGGCACTAAAAAGTAACATAGTCACTTTTTGGTACCGTACTACTCATTTGCCTCTTACATGTGCTATTATGAAACATATTTAACATAATAAAAAGTACGTACTTTAAAGTGCTATAGGTACTAAAAAGTAACATTTGTATTATTAAACTTACTTTACTCAAAAAGGGAGGGGTTCATATGAAGAAATACAATATTCCTGTAGAGGCGACTTTAGAAGTTATCGGCGGCAAATGGAAAGTTGTTATTCTTTGTCACTTAACGAAAGGTACAAAGAGAACGAGTGAATTAAAACGCTCCATGCCTGGTATTACACAAAAAATGTTAACGCAGCAATTACGTGAATTAGAAGACGACGGGGTCATTCAAAGAAAAGTATACAACCAAGTCCCACCGAAAGTAGAATATTCTCTTACCGACTACGGTTGGTCTTTAGAATCCATTCTTGACTCTCTTTGTTCTTGGGGCGAATGCCATCTTGAAAAAGAAGGTAACACATCGATGCTAATTGCAGAAGGTGAATAATAGGAAAAAGGAAAAAACGAACATGAATTTGTTCGTTTTTTCCTTTTTTTCTATATATATATGTACATTTCTAACTGAAACAAAATATTTTATACGCTTTCATACCTTGTCAGCACTACGTTATACACTCAATATCAAATAATTAGGAATCATTTTTATGTTAACATAGGTGTATATAGTATATAATATAGGATATATATTATATACACTTTCCGGTAACGGAGCTTTTCCATTATGCGGACAAGCCATATATCGGACAGTTCATAAATAATAAGTAAGACGTTATGGTTTTAGATTTATGTTTGCAGCTTACTTGCTGTCATAAATTTAAAGGCATTTTATTGTGTTTTGTGAAACTTTGCATAAAGTTTCGTAAACGTTTACTATCTTACTTATAAAAAATAAGAGTATTGCTATCGTAAAGGAGAATTGGAGATGCCAGAAACTATGACTCAAACAAAGCCAGAACAAGAAACTGTACAAATTTCTGCTAGCCAAGGACAACTTGATGTACTTGATCAGTTGTTAAAACCTGAGGTACAAGAATCATTAACAACACTAGTAGAACAGCTTCCAAAATTAACTGAGCTTGTTAACATTTTAACTAAGTCTTATGACTTCGCTCAAACTGTTGCTACTGATGAAGTATTAAAAAGCGACACTGTTGGTGCAATTACAGAGCTTGTAGAACCTGTAAAAGATACAGTGAAAAGCATGGCTGCAACTGCAATCGAAGCGAAAGATCGTGCTGACGAAAGTACTGAAGTTATCGGCCTATTCGGTCTATTAAAATTACTAAAAGATCCACAAGCACAAAAAATGTTCCGCTTTGTGAACGCATATCTTCAAATTAGTGCAGAACGTAACAATAAATAATTTAACTTATAACAACAATTAGTAAAGACGGGGGATATCATACTATGTCAAAACAAATTGTCATCTTAGGCGCTGGTTATGGCGGTCTTCTTGCCGCTTTAAACGTACGTAAATATTACAGCAAATCAGAAGCACAAGTTACAGTGATTAACCAATACCCAACACACCAAATCATCACTGAATTACACCGCCTTGCAGCTGGTAACGTGTCTGAGCAAGCAATTGCAATGCCACTTACAAAGCTTTTCAAAGGTAAAGATATCGATCTTAAAATTGCAACAGTTGAGTCATTCTCAGTTGATAGCAAAGAAATCAAACTAGCTGGCGGCACTACTTTATCTTACGATGCACTTGTAGTTGCTTTAGGAAGTAAAACTGCTTACTTCGGTATTCCAGGACTAGAAGAAAACAGCATGGTATTAAAATCTGCTGCTGATGCAAACAAAATCTACAAACACGTTGAAGACCGTATTCGTGAATACGCGAAAACGAAAAACGAAGCTGATGCTACAATCGTAATCGGTGGTGGCGGATTAACTGGCGTTGAGCTAGTTGGTGAGCTTGCTGACATTATGCCTAAACTTGCAAAAAGCCACGGCGTAAATCCAAAAGAAGTTAAACTTCTTCTTGTTGAAGCAGGTCCAAAAATCCTTCCAGTATTACCAGACCACTTAATCGAACGTGCAACTACTAGCCTAGAAGCACGCGGTGTTACATTCTTAACAGGTCTTCCTGTAACAAACGTTGCTGGCAATGAAATCGACTTAAAAGACGGTCAAAAACTTGTTGCTAACACATTCGTTTGGACAGGTGGCGTTCAAGGTAACCCATTAATCGGTGAATCAGGTCTTGAAGTTAACCGTGGACGTGCAACAGTTGATGCATACCTACAATCTACTTCTCACAAAGACGTATTCGTTGCTGGAGACAGCGCTGTTGTCTTCTCTCCAGACGGTCGTCCATACCCACCAACTGCACAAATCGCTTGGCAAATGGGTGAGTTAATTGGATACAACTTATACGCAGCACTAGAAGGCAAAGCATTCGAAGAGTTCGCACCTGTAAACTCTGGAACACTTGCTAGTCTAGGACGTAAAGATGCGGTTGCTACAATTGGAGCAAGCAATACTCCACTTAAAGGCTTACCAGCATCATTAATGAAAGAAGCAAGTAACGTTCGTTACTTATCACATATTAAAGGTCTATTCAGCTTAGCTTACTAATCTGAATATAAGCCCGAATCATGCCCAGCATGGTTCGGGCTATTTTTATCCGTAATTTTCTCTAACTTATTTATTCGGCAGAAGAATAATATAACCCTTTTAATTATCTAAATTTACTGATTATTTTATGTCCAAATTGTGTATACGAAAAGATGGAAGTATTCTTCCTACTCCCATCCTTTCACACAAACTATTCGCCTAACTTCACAAGGCTGTAGTTCTTCTTCCCTTTACGAATAATAATAAATCTTCCATCAAATGAATTTTCTACAGTAACATCCGTACCCACATCTGTTACTTTTTCACCATTCATAGAAATCGCACCATTATTAATGTCTTCGCGTGCTTGTCGTCTAGATGGTTCAATTCCTAAATCGACTAGCCACTCTACGATGTTTTTCGTCTCTTTTGAAGACTGGAACGTAGGCATTTCTTTAAAGCCTTGTTCAATTTCATCAGCTGTTAACGATTTAATATCCCCGCTAAATAACGCTGCTGTAATCTTCTCAGCTTGTAATAATGCCTCTTCTCCATGAACGAATTTCGTCATTTCTTCCGCTAACACTTTTTGCGCTTCACGTTTATGAGGTTCCGCTTCTACCTTCGCTGCTAATTCATCAATACGCTCTTTCGTTAAGAACGTAAAGTATTTCAAGTATTTAATTACGTCACGGTCATCTGTATTTACCCAGAACTGGTAAAATTCAAACGGTGTCGTTTTTTCGGGATCAAGCCAAACCGCACCACCTGCTGATTTACCAAACTTCGTACCGTCCGATTTTAATAATAACGGAATCGTTAATCCGAATACTTTCGCCTCATGACCTTCTAACTTACGAATTAAATCTAAACCACTCGTAATATTTCCCCACTGGTCACTACCACCAATTTGAAGTTGAACATCCTCTTTCGTGTATAAATGATGGAAATCCAGCGCTTGCAAAATTTGGTATGTGAATTCTGTGAAAGAAATACCTGTATCTAAACGGCTTGCTACAATATCCTTCGCTAACATGCTATTGATGCTAAAGTTTTTCCCGTAATCACGTAAAAACTCAATAATATTTATTTCATGTGTCCAATCATAATTATTTACCATCTTCACTTCGCTATTTCCGCCAAAATCAAATAGCTTTTTCATTTGTGCTGTTAACGCATCTACATTATGCTGAACCACTTCTAACGTTTGAAGTTGACGCTCCGATTGTCGTCCACTCGGATCACCAATTGTTCCTGTTGCCCCGCCAATTAAAATAACAGGATGATGGCCAGCTAATTGGAATCTCTTCATCATCATAAACGGAATCAAATGTCCGATATGCATACTATCACCAGTCGGATCAACTCCGCAGTATAGTGAAATCTTTTTCTCTTCTACTAGCTTACGTAAGCCTTCTTCGTCAGTCTGCTGATTAACGGCGCCACGCCATTCTAATTCATCAATAATATTCATCTTTTGTCATCCCCTTTATTTTTTAAAAACAAAAAAGCCCCTATGTCTACGATAGACATAGGGACGATTATTCACCGTGTTACCACCCAGTTTGCATAAATAGCATAGCTACTCATACCACTCTTAGCAATAATATCGATTGCTAGTCCGCTTAGCATTACCTAAGATACTCCAGAGTGTAATTCGCAAGTTTGTTTGTGCTAGGTTCCAGCAACCCCTAGCTCTCTCGTTAACAGTGACAAACTGCTACTGGGCTCTTTCAACGTATGTTATTTGTTAAATTATTAGCCATTATATTGAATTGAAAACAAATTGTCAACAATACCCAAATATTATTTTAAAATAATTCATATCTTCATACGTATTTCGTTATTCTTTATCTTCTCCAATAATCCTTACTTCTCGCTCCAACTTCACGCCAAATTTCTCTTCAACTGTCTTTTGTACGAAGTGGATTAAATCGATGTAATCTTGTGCTGTTCCGTTATCAACATTCACCATAAATCCAGCGTGTTTTAAAGAAACTTCCACTCCACCAATTCGCTTACCTTGTAGTCCTGAGTCTTGAATTAACTTACCAGCAAAGTTATTTGGTGGACGCTTAAATACGCTACCACATGAAGGATATTCTAGAGGCTGTTTTGACTCACGCTTAAACGTTAAATCATCCATTTTTGCTTTAATTTCTTCACGTACACCTTCTTCAAGTTCAAATCTCGCTTCAAGAATAATGTAATGGTTGTTAGCAAATACACTCTTACGATATCCAAATTCAAATGCTTCTTTCGTCAAAGTACGTAGCTCTCCATCACCTGTCATTACGACAGCTTCTGTTAACACAAACGATACTTCACCACCGTAAGCACCAGCATTCATATATAACGCTCCACCAACTGAACCTGGAATACCACAAGCAAACTCAAGACCCGTTAAGTTATGGTCTAAGGCAATACGTGATACGTCAATAATTGCTGCACCACACTGTGCTACAATCGTCGTTCCTGTTACAGTAACACCTGTAATATGAATTAAACTTACTGTAATCCCGCGAATTCCACCATCTTTAATAATGACATTCGATCCATTTCCTAAAAACGTAACTGGAATATTATATTCGTTCGCATATTTGATAACTTCTTGAATTTCATCATAATTTGTAGGCGCAACAAAAACATCTGCTTTTCCGCCAACTTTAATATGCGTATGATTCTTTAACATTTCATCTTGTTTAACATGTCCTTCAGGCAATACCGTACTTAAATATTTATAAACCTCTTGCATATTCATTTTACGATTCCTCTATTTCTATATTCATTTTATCCCGTTATACGGGCCCATAATATCCCCACGTACATGAAAGAACCTAAAGTGGTGGATACAGTGTACCCAAAATCAATTCGAGACACCTATAAACCTCTTAATTTATAAGAGGTGCCACTCATATTAAAATATATATTGCATAATAAAGCAACCCAAATGGACTACTAAACTTGACATGTCATCAGAAAGACAACAATTTGTAAAATATGTGACTTTTTCAAAACACTATCCCTCAGTATCTTACTATACCATACAAAAAGAAAGTGGTATTTTTTTGTACTTTTTACTTTATTTACATCAACGAAAAAAGAGCACATCCGACAGAATGTGCTCTTTCTATACTCTTTATATTACTTTTCGTTCTCTTCTTTTTCTTTATCAAACCATAACAGCTCATCGTTATCAACTTCACCATTATAATTGATTAAAATTTCTTCTCCTGCTTTTATATCCTTATAAGCAAAGAAGTTAAACGTATGGTTCTCGAAGACAATATCATACGTTGCATTCGGTTTATATGAATGATTAAATAACATACCGTATCCTAAAAGGATTGCCGTATGATTGATCCCATACTCAAATGCGTAGTCAGCAAGTAACGTTTTCTCAATATGTTCATGCTGTTCATTCGGATAAGAGATAACTGGTGCTGCGTGTATCAACTCACCCTTTTTAATATCACGAGTTGCAAATACACCTCTATTAAATTCTCCATCACTAAGTTCAGAAGTCTTAACTTCGATCATATGCGTCACCTATATAATTCTTTCTTTGAAGTATTTTATTCCACTATTTGCGGATAGCTTGATTGGTGAGGGCTAATAATCAGTATGTACTAGTCTCACTTTATCTCCTTAAGCTTGGCAGAAAACGCGCAGAAAAGCAATTAAATTCCTATCAAGTATTCATTTCAATGAAAAAAGAGCACATCATTTGTGCTCTTTCCAAGCAATATTACTTTTCTAAAATATCTTCTAACAACTTCACTTGCTCGCTAACAGTTTGTAACGTCTTCACTGACGTATCATTTCGATGTTTTTCTTCTTCCACACTCGCTAGCACTTCTTCTGTAGCTGTAGAAGTTTGCTGAATTACGTTAGAAGCATGCGTAACATCCTTTACGATATTCGTCGTTTTAACTTGGAAACTTTCTTGATGAACAACAACCTCTCGCATTACTTCATTAATCGCATCAATAAACTTCCCTAAATCAGTTACGTTTGTTAAAACGCTTGCTAACATTTCGTTACACTCTTCTTGTACTCTTTCTGACTTCTCTACCTGCACTTCTACCTTACTTGCTTGATTACTAAACTCCTTCAAAATCCCTTGAATTCTTCCCGCAGAACGATTTGATTCTTCAGCAAGCTTTAACACTTCACTCGCTACAATAGCAAAACCTTTTCCATGCTCGCCTGCCCTCGCAGCTTCAATATTTGCATTTAAAGCTAGCAAACTCGTCTGACTTGAAATATTCGTTATTACATCTACAATTTCATTAATTTGTTTCGATTGCATCATTAAATCTCTAAATATAATTCCAGACTGTGAAACAACATCATTTAAACTTCTCATGTTAGTTTCAAAATTTCTTAGAGTATGTACACTACCTTTTGAAATTTCTAAGCTTTCATCCACACGAGCCGATGCAGTTCTTACTTGAGAGATGATTTGTTCAATATTTCCCTCCATATCATTCAATACTTCTACCGAACGATACATCATCTCTGATTGTGATTGCGTACCAACTGCCACCTCTTCAAAGGCAAAATTAATTTCACTCATCGATTCCATCGACGTGTTCATATTTTGTCTTAAATGATTGAAATTACTATCTAGTTTCACAACTGTTTCTTCAATAAGTCTTTGCGTCTCTTCTAACTCCTGAGCTTTTCTCATTACTTCTTGCTTCTCATCACTTAAACGAAGGAGCAGATTAGAACCGATTTTCGTGACGCCCCACATAGCGATTGTTACAATCGCTAACAAACTTGCGAAATTAGCAGCTTCAGATGAGGCTGTATAAGCAAAAAATTGCTCCGGCCAATAGCTACAAAGGATAAATGTGATCACAACAGCTACCCCGCCAAGAATTAAAATGAGGCGCTCACTTAAGTAAATAAGTGAAACAGCTAATGTAAAATAGACCATTTGAAATACAGCCGGGCTTTCATTAAAAGCTTGTACCATAATGTAAGACATTGTAAGCAACATAAATGTCATGATATATTTATACGCTGATTCCATACTTTTTATAAAAGTAAAAAGCGTTCCAAATACAACGACAGAAATACCACAAATCCAAAACGCTATTGCTCTCTCTGTAAAAATATATCCATAATACCCAATCGCGATTATCCCAAGGAAGAAACTACAAATCGTTATAAACAGTAATAAATGATTTTTCTGTGATTCTTTCTCAAGGTTAGAAAAACAAGTCCTCTTTAACCACTCCATATGAAGCCCCACCTTCTACTTATACATATCAATTACTTCAGTTTAAATACCGCACTTACTGGGTTATGATCGCTATTTTCAAACTTTAAATCTTTCCCTTGTACATTTACAATCTCTACATTCGGTGAAACGATAAAGCCATCAATAATAGTGACGAAATTTTCACCTTCTACATATTTCTTTACATCATCTCTCACAGTCATAACAGACGGATCTACAGCCCACTTAAAGCCACCGTCCGTAAAGTCCTTCGGTAACTCTACTAACCACTCAGGACGCTCTTTCACGAACTTCGGATCACTTAATTGAGCGTTTGAAACTAATTGATTCCAATCTCCGCCCATTATTACGTAATCACCATTTTCATAATGCTTGTTCATATATTCTTTTAAATACTCTACTTGCTGTTTTCTAATTTTCCCGCCTTCATCATAAGCAGACAAATGTAAATTTACGAGTCTAACATGTTTCCCATTATTAACAGGAATTTTATATTCCACAATTGCTCGATCTAAATCAAACAAACGCTTTGGCCAAGGCTCCATTCCAGGAAGCTGGAACCTCTTCGCTTCTTGAACAGTGTATTTAGAAAACGTACTTAATCCAGCCTCCGCATAGCCCATTGGATTTGTTATTGGCACTGGAACCCATTTCGTATCGTAGTTCTTACCAAATGATGAAACATAATCAGGTAATCCTTTTTTCAAAAATTCATGTTCATTTACATCAAATGAACGAAGTGACTTTATATCAACTTCTTGTAATAGTGCAAAATCACTATTCTCATTTTGTAAAAACGAAAGCATATTCTTTAAATTAGTTTCCGTTTGCTCTTTACTACTTGAACCAGATCCCTTTCCACCATCCATAAAGAAATCTTGGTCCTTATCTAACCCAGCATATCCAATATTAAATGTTGTAACTTTAAATTCATTTCCAGTCGCTAATACGCGCTCCTTATTATTCTCCACCTTCAAGCTTATAACATCAGCAGGCTGTTCTTTAGTAAGTGTCATATACGCTAGAAATCCTCCTACAATGCCCGCTACTACTAAAACACATATAAATACGATTTTAAAAAATTTCTTCAAATAAATGACTCCTTTTCACGCGAATTTATTTTTCTTTATTTTCAGTCAAATAAAATAAAACGACACACATAAGAAACATTTTATCATAATTAAAACCTTATATCACTATATTTAGTTGATAAGTAATCGATCCCATTTTAATTACTTAAAAAGCCTTCAGACATCAAAAAAAGAAACGTTACACCCACCTCCTCACTGGAAATTAAACGGTATATTTAGTACACTATATGTAATAATCATAGGCGATGGAGTTCGCCATAAACGCTGCTTAGCTAATGACTCCTACCAGTATACATACTGGTAGGAGTCTATTTTTTTGAGCAAGCTATTTAAAGAGGTGAGAAAATTGATTTATATTATCGTCGGCATTGCCGGTATATTAGGAGCTCTTTCTCGTTATTATTTAGGTCTTAATATCTCCACATTTTGGCATCATTCATTTCCATTAGCAACATTACTCATTAACTTAATCGGTTGCTTCTTCTTAGCGTGGCTAACTACTTATATCGCTCGGCTAAACATCTTACCTTCAGAGGTTATCACAGGCATCGGGACTGGATTCATCGGTTCCTTTACGACTTTTTCAACATTTAGTGTAGAAACTGTGCAATTGATCAATCATTCTGAGTGGAGCATAGCCTTCTTATATGTATCATGTAGCATACTTGGTGGCCTCATTATGTCTGGCCTTGGCTATACACTTGGAGATTTCTTAATTAAGAAATCTCTTACGGAAGGTGATTACTCATGATAGAAGCCTTATTAGTCGCAACAGGAGGATTTTTCGGTGCGATTACACGATTTGCAATTAGCAATTGGTTTAAGAAAAGAAATAAAACACAATTTCCAATTGCTACATTCCTTATTAATATAACAGGAGCATTTTTACTCGGATATATAATTGGCAACGGAGTTACTACAGGCTGGCAACTATTATTAGGTACTGGATTTATGGGCGCATTCACTACATTTTCTACGTTTAAATTAGAATCTGTTCAGCTTCTCAATCTTAAAAAACCGTACATCTTCCTTTTATATTTAAGTGCTACTTACATAATTGGTATCCTCTTCGCATTCCTTGGGATGAAGCTAGGTGGAATATAAAAAAAGCGACTCTATTGAGTCGCTTTCTTTCATAAGAAATATGTCCCGCCATATGGAATGGAAAATAAACCAGCTGGATGTACATCGTAATGTACAATTTGCATCGGAAGCTGTGAATACGGCATATACTGACTTTGCATCATTTGTGCTGCTTGTGCTTGCTGCTGCATGTGAATAGCCTGATACACAGCATGAATTGTTCCCTGTGCCCCTGCCCAAGTAATAGCCGATCCTACTTGTCTTCCATTATAAAAATGATGGTTCATCATGATTCATCTCACTTATTCTTTTTTTCCATATGGTATGTTTCTATTTCATAGTGAGTGTTTTGTCCCTATTGGTAGCCCCTATCTATTGCCCTTTTTCAGCTTTGAAGTAATAAATCCAAATAATAATACACCAATGCCACTAAGGAACAATACATAACTTATCGGTACTAGGAAAAAGAAAGGTTCTTCAAGGAATCCATCCGCTCCTACTTTACTGTTTGAAGCATGTATAGTTAAAGAAATAATCGCTAAAATCATTAAAGAAATAGCTACTACGTATTTATTTTTCATTTCACATTCTCCTCTACTTATGTAATTCTCCTTAAATCGTTAACATCATATTATCTAAAATAACATTAACAGTCAATAATTATTTATCGTTTAACGATAAATAATTATTGACTAGACTAATAACAAAAAGGTTTACGAAGCATCTTAAATCACTTCGCAAACCTTCTAAGTTATAAATATTTACACTTCAAACCACTTGCTTAATACAATATACATTGCGCAAAATAGCACGAATATCCCAGCATAAATTAACAAAATCTCTACACTAAACATATCCGACAATGGACCAAATATTATCATTCCTAAAGGAAGCGCGCATGAATTCGCAATTTGTACAAGGCTGAACATCCGTCCGTGCATCGATGGTTCTACTTTCTCCTGCAATAACACAGTAACTGGTGTATTGAAGCACGGCATTGTTATACCAATTAAAAGATTAAATACTAAATACATAATAAATATCGGTGCTATTCCGAGTCCAATCATAAGCAGTCCATATAATGCACAAGCTAGCGCTGTTGTATACATACGATTACGAAAGCCACCCCACGCCGCAATCAATACGCCACCAGCTGCCGCACCCGCACTAAAGGTCATCTCACTAGCAGTAAGTCTCCACATTTCGCCCCCGAAAGAACGAGTTACCATTAAAGGTGTTAAAAAAGCAGCTGGACTTATTAAAATCATGATGATAATCAATAAAACGATTAGCCTTTTAATAAATACATTTTCTTTTAAATAAGAGAATCCTTCTTTAATTCCTTGTAGATTAGATTTTTGCTTATTCTCTGCATTCACATGTCCCTCTACTTGAATGATAAGCATAATACTAATTCCAATCATAGCCGTAATAACATCAATAAAAAATGTTGTTTCAATGCTGGCAATAGAAAGAATCGCAGCACTTGCTGCTGGAGAAAGAAACATAATTAAAGATGTAATACTGCTATTTATTCCATTTACTTTCATAAGATACTCTTTCGGAACAATTTGCGGAATTAATGCATTTACAGCTGGCGTTTGTACTCCTGTTCCAGCTGAACGAATGAGTAACACAATAAAAAGTAACCAAATACTTTTATATCCTGTTAAAAATAAAATTGCTAAAACTAACGTCGCAATCGCTATAATCCCATCCGATAACATAATCATCTTTTTACGGTCATAACGATCAATCCAAACACCTGCAAACAAAGATATCGCAATTTGTGGTAGGAAACCGCAAACAGTTGAAATGGTCAACATCACTCCTGATGATGTTGTAAGGGTGATATACCATATAATCGCGTATTGCACGAGAGAGGAACCGAACAACGAAATAGTTTGAGCGGTCAAAAATAATATAATTTTCGTTTTCCAATTGTTTTCACTCATATGTTTCACACCCCCTTAACTAATCCTGTCTCTATATGAAAGATGCTATCTGCCCACTCAAGATAAAAACTCGCTTCGTGAGATACGAGGATAATGCTGCCCTTAAACTGAATTAGCGCCTTTTGCAAAGCTTCCTTCGCTTCTGCATCTAAATGATTTGTCGGCTCATCTAAAATTAAGAAGTTACAAGGTGATAGTAATAATCCGCACAGTTTCACCTTCGATTGTTCACCACCACTTAACATACGAATTTCTTGCGAAACGTGCGTATCCTTCACTCCACACGCAGCTAACTGATGGCGTATTTCCTTCATATTCAGTTTAGGAAACTGTTCTGAAATAATTTGAAGCGGCGTTAAAGAATCGTTGCTCCAATTTAAATCTTGCTCATAATATCCAATCTTTATTTGCTCTGAAAAGTGAAACTCTCCAGAAATACTAGCAATATTTCCAACGATTGTTTTTAATAAAGTAGATTTCCCTACTCCATTGAAACCTTTAATAACAAGTTTTTGCCCACCCATTACTGAAAAATTCAACTTTGGTAAGAGAGCGAAGTCGTAACCAACTTCAAGGTTATTTACTTCAAGAACTGTCTGAACTGAAATGGGAAGTTCCTGAAAATGAATAGACGGTTTATGAGTAAAACTTGGTGGCGCAATTCTTTCCATACGCTCCAATTGTTTTCGACGACCTTGCGCTATTTTTGAATTCACCCCAGCAATATTTCTACGAATATACTCTTCCGTTTTTTCAATTTTCTTTTGCTGTGCATAATATTGACGAATGTAATCTTTTCGCAAATGCTCCTTCTGCCTTACAAAATCTGAGTATTTACCGTAATACTTCTTAACTGTTCCGAACTCTACATCACATATGCAAGAAGTTACTTTTTCCAGAAAATCAAAATCATGTGACACTACAATAAACGCTCCTTCAAAATTCATTAAATAATTAGCAAGCCACTCCACATGCTCCTTATCAAGAAAATTCGTCGGTTCATCTAGTAATAAAATATTAGGCTCTTCTAATAAGAGCTTCGCTAAAATTACCTTTGCACGCTGCCCTCCGCTTAATTCACCAATAACACGATCCATCCCAATTGCATCAATACCTAAACCGGCTGCCACCTTATTCGTAATACTGTCTACTGAATAAAAATCACGAGCCTCAAGCTGCTCTTGCATTTCAGCCGCTTTTAGTAGTTGATTCTCATCTCCAGTCATCGCACTTTCTTCATATAACTTGTTCATTCTCTTTTCCATTTCATACAAATCATAAAAAGCTCTCTTTAAATATTGTGAAATGGTATAACCCTCATCAATTTCAGCGTATTGATCAAGATGCCCAATTTGAATATTAGGTTGCCACTTTATGTCTCCCTTATCAGAAATAATTTCCCCCACCAATATTTTCATTAATGTGCTTTTTCCTGCACCATTCTGCCCAACAATTCCCATATGCTCCCCTTTATGCAAATCAAAAGAAGCATTCTCGTATAATACTTTATCTATAAAACTATGTGATAAACTTTCAACTTTAAGTAAACTCATTTTTATTCCTCTTTTCCTGAAATTAAAAAAAGCAGAGAGATAGCGTCATTCGACACTAGCCCTCTGCTTCGTGGTTTTTCCTATACTACTCCAATTTACAGTAAAGACTCATCGGAATAATATACACAAAGGGCCATAGACAAAGCATTGTCTATGGCCCCTTAATCTATTTTATACACCAGCTGAAAAACCATAACGAAATAAGCATAGATAAACTATACTTTTTTAGAAAAGTTATTCAGCCGATGAATATAGGGGATTTATACCCCTTGATTAAGCTCCGTACAACGCTTCACCGTATACATTTGTGCGGAGCAAAGTTTTCTAATGAGTTTTACAAATTTTATATAAAGCATATTCTGCACCTTCCTTAATACTTAAAAGAGATTTTAGCATACGGTTTTATGAAGCGTCAACATTACTTCCGAATCTTTCAACTACTTGTTTTCAAAATATTGCTTCTGGAACATACACATTCTTATCGCATTATGATAGTTACCATCAACGAAAAACTCATCGATAAGCTCACCTTCTACCATAAATCCAACTTTTTTATAAACATGTACTGCCTTTTCATTTTCCTTATCCACCACTAAATAAAGCTTATGCATATTTAGTACGGAAAAAGCGTAATCCATCGCTAAACGCGTCGCATCCGCTGCATAACCATATCCTTGATAATTCGGATCAATAATAATTTGGAATTCTGTTCTACGATGAATATAATCGATTTCTACTAACTCAACTAACCCAACCATTTCATTGTCTTTCTCAACGATAAATCGGCGTTCGCTTTGATCATGTATATGTTTATCGTATAAGTCTTGCAGCTCCACAAATGCCTCATATGGCTCTTCAAACCAATACGACATAATATGCGCATTATTATTCAGTTCGTGTACGAACTTTAAATCTTCTCGTTCTAATGGACGTAACTTCAATTCCTGATTCATTCCTATAACCTCCAAGTAAAAGAAACCTCTTCACTTAATTTCTCAATTTTTTTCGATTTCAAACGCCCTAATTTCATTGTAAACTTTCAAGCAACTTGAAGGTCAAGATGTAAAAAAGTAGTGCAAACTTACGTCTGCACTACTACTCTTTTCTCAAATCTCTCATATTCGATATGTATAAAGCAATAACTAAAACAAGAATTGCTCCTGCGTATAATAACGTCTCCATCGGTTCCTCATGAGACACAATAATTAATCGAATTAAAGCCGTAATTCCGATATAAATAAAATAACGTAACGGGAAATGATAATTCGATTTAAAATACTTAATAATTAATGCAATGAACTCGAAGTATAAGAAATAGACGATGATACTTTCAACCAATTTATAAGACGTATACTCTTTTGACGAAAAAATATACTGCACAAACGTGATCGTCTCATTCACTAAGAAAATTGATAACACAATGGATAATATAATTAAAGCTATATTTAATATCCATTGCAAAACACTAGCTATAACATGATCGATATTAAATGACTTCATTTTCTCTTTAGACTCCCCTTCGTATAAGTACTTATTTATTATAGCAAAATTACGATTGGAAAGAAGTTAAATCATATATTCGTCCTTTGTTGTTGCCAGTGTAGGGAAGATTTAGTGTGTGGAGAATTCTGTTTACAACCATACCCGACGAAACATTGAGAAACTCTTTCAAATTACCATTCGTACATGTCTTACTAATGAGCAATGCATAATCTCGTATAGCATCCACATGTGCCACTTTTGAAAAATCTTTACAACTTGTACAACGCCAACCCTTCTTAACTTTAACCATTGGAATAACTAAGCATTTCTCACATTGTACTCCATTTAGCAACTCCTCTTTTTCTATTTTATATTGCTCAAGTATATTTTGTTGAAGTGGAGAATGCTCCGCTATTATTTGATGAATGAGCCTATCTACATTATCTATAACTTTTCTCTTATATTTACTTTCAAACCACTTTATTTTATGAGGTAAATTGGCACTATGAATAATTGTATGAAGAAGATTGTCATCTGAAGATTTTATAATGGTACGAGGCGAGCTAATAACAACGAGGGACTCAATTGGAAGACTAGAGGAAAATCCATGTGAGTTTAACCATTTCTTTAGTTGTATTTCTTGCCTTTTTATTTGTAAAACCGGATCTGGAAATCCCTCTGAATTTCCTTCTGTTATTCGGATAAGTTGATTAAACTTTGCATCAAACATTAATGTACCTGCTATATTTTTTATCTCAAGAAAAAGAAGAAACTTTGTGGAAAGGATAATAGTATCAATTTGAAAGTATTTATCATAATTACATAAGCGAACATCATGTAAAACACTATACTCTTTCTCAGAAATAAAACTAAGCGGATAATCAATCGCTTGCTCTCCTTTATACCCCGCCATGTGTTTTGCCAAGTTTTCTCCAATTAAATTTCGTTTCGTATGATGTACAGGTAACCTTCTAAGAAGTGCTTCTAACTGTCTTATATAAATCGGCATTTTTCTCTCTTTCACAATCACCTCAAACACCCCTTTACAAATATATCAACGATTTTCTCAATATATCTATCACAACTCACAATATATCAACGATTTTTCCAATATATCGATTGGTCGACAATATCTGACACTACCTCACTCCAATCACTCACAGCATATCCTAGAAAAACATCTTCAGCAAAAACTTAAAATCGCATTTCCTCATAAAAAAACATAACCCGCTCCTCCAGCAAAGGTATGGTTTTTAACCCTGCGATGCCACTCTATCTATAACCTTGCTGTGAATTCCACAAAATCCATTTGTACTTATAGCAACTTTCACTTTTTTCACACTGAAACTATATCCGTTAAAATCGTTTCATAACGTTATTACTTCCGCATAGCTACAATTTATATAATAACGGTACAGTACAAATAACGTGCTGAATCACTAAGTGTGGGGGAATAACGATGAACGAAGCGTTACTATTAGTAGACATACAAAATGATTACTTTGAAGGCGGCAATATGGAATTACATCAACCTGAAAAAGCCGCACAAAAAGCGAAAGAAGTTTTGAAAGCATTTCGTGAAAAACATAAAACAGTTATTCACGTACAACATATTGCGAACAATGAAGGGGCTACTTTCTTCTTACCCGATACAATAGGTGTTCAAACTTATGATGATGTACAACCAATTGCTAACGAAAGAGTCATTCAAAAACATCACCCTAACAGTTTTTTCAGAACAAATTTATTAGAAACATTACAGACAGAGAAAATAGACCGACTAGTCATTTGCGGTATGATGACTCATGTATGTATTGATGCAACAGTGCGCGCTGCCAGTGACTTCGGATTTCAATGTATTGTAATTGAAGATGCTTGTACAACAAAAGATTTAGAATTCCAAGGAAATCTAATCCCCGCAGTACACGCTCATCAATCGTTCATGAATGCATTAGAGTTTGGTGATATTTATGCAACAGTCATGTCAGCAAACTGTTTTATAATCAAAAGCAAATAAAGAATTACAGTTCCATATGAAAAAAGAAAGGATAAGTATCTTATTCTTTCTTTTTTTCCATCGTCTTAATGACAGTATTTATACGATAATCACCATAATGTAAAACATCTGCAAGAGTCTCTTCTAATTGCTGATGCGAAGATGTGTGAAGAGTCATGACATAGCACCCATCGCCGCTTATACGATACATTTCAGTAATTACGTCCGTTTTTTCAAAAAAGTTTTGAATTTGATTATGATAGTGCGGTGCATGCAAAAATAGTGTAACAAAGGTCATAATAGAACCTTCTAGCTTAGCTCTGTCAATATTTATCGTATATTTTTGAATGACACCTGCCTCTTCTAATTTATTAATTCGTTTCCCAACAGCCTGGCCAGTCAAATGTACTATCTCCCCAATTTCCTTCCAGTTCATTCTAGCGTTTTCTTGTAGTAATTGTATAATCTTAAAATCTGTTGAATCAAACATGGACATCCCCTTCCTATACGAAACGAATTCTATAAAACCTTCATTTCTCCTACAGTTTTTCTCAAAAGTTTTGCACTACAATCGATTAGCTCTATTAGCAATTACATTATTATTAGCGGCTTTCCTTCTTCTTTACAATGTATTTTTTGGATTACTCGTAGCCACTACAGTAATCTAGCGATTTTTTATAAATATGAACATTTTTTAGGAATTAGTTTATCTTTTTTTAATGTTTTATTTAGAGGCAGTTTATAGTCGGGGATTAACATAGGCAACGTAGCAACTAAGTTCATCTATGACGCACTGCTACTATAATCGCTAACCGTACTACTTGAAATCATAAAATAAGGAGACGATAAAACATGAACAAAAAAGCAAAAGCACTATCATCCGTACTGCTCGGATTCACATTAGCATTAACAGGGTGTGCTGGTACTAAAGCTGAAGAAAATCATGGGAAACAAAAACAAGAACAAGTTGCCAAAGAAACAAAAAAGGAAAATAAATTAACTAAAGGGCAAAAAATGGCTAATATTCTTAGCGAGACAAATTGGCAAGGTACACGAGTGTATGACAAAGATAAGAATGACTTAACAAAAGAGAATGCAAACTTCATTGGTCTTGCAAAATATGATGCGAAGTCAGGCAGATATGAATTTTTTGATGCTAAAACAGGTGCAAGTCGTGGCGATAAAGGAACTTTCTTTGTCACAAATGATGGGAAGAAGAGAATATTAATTTCAGAATCAATGAAGTATCAAGCTGTCGTTGACATGACAAAACTAAATAAAAATGTATTTACTTATAAACGAATGGGGAAAGACGCTAACGGTAAAGATGTAGAAGTTTTCGTTGAACATGTTCCATATAAAGAAAAAGAACTTTCTTTCACTGATCCGGACAAGCAGCTGAACACGACTACAGGAGATATTGTTAAAAACGTTGATGGAGATAAAATTTTGGGCGGTACCCTTTGGCACGGAACAAAGGTATTAGACGAAGCTGGTAACGATGTAACACAGTTTAATTCGAATTTTATAAGTTTAGCAAAATTTGATGACAAATCTAATAAATATGAGTTTTTCAATAGCGAAACAGGTCAAAGCCGCGGTGATTATGGCTACTTCGATGTTGTACACGAAAATAAAATAAGAGCCCATGTTTCAATTGGAAATAATAAATACGGTGCTGCTCTTGAGCTTACTGAACTAAATAAGAATAAATTTACGTATAAAAGAACTGGTAAAGACCAAGCTGGTAAGGATATAACTATATTCGTTGAACATGAACCTTATAAAGGTGATATGAAACCACAATTTAGTTTTTAAATACGTTTGATTAAAGATCCTGTACTGAGTTGCAGGATCTTTCTTATTAAGCAAGAGAACGAAAAGACGAAAAACATGTAGCTTTTCGTCTTCACAATATTCCCACCTTATAGTTGATGATTTACAAAACCTAAAAACATACCGATACAAAATAAAATAAATCCAATTAGAATTAAGGGAAGAGTGAAGCCACCCCAAGCTGGTTTATTAGCAAACGCCCTTATTTTAAAATTAATCCTCGCTAAAGACATGATAACGATACCCGCTATTGATAAAATTGTAGTTACATAAGTCATCTAGAATAATACTCCTCTTCTATATTGATTTTATATCTCTGCAAACCATCTACATAAGTGTTACAGTCCACTATTCATACATGTCATCCCAATTGTAGCAATCCAGCTTTGTGCCACATCATTTGTAAAATTCATTCTTCACTCCTAAAAAAAGACAGAACCAGACGGTTCGGTCTTTTTTGTTTTATAATAATCTCTTTTATTTTTGCTACAATACCTTTTTCTTATAAATCTTACGCTAACACAGCTTTTGATTAACTTATCCTGAAATATTATGAATTTGCGTTCAACTTATCTAAAATACCTTTATCTATTTTTGCTTGATTCACTTTAGCTATTTTAGAAACAATCCCACGGCGATCTTCCCAATCAATCAAATAATATTGATTTTTTTCCAATTCATTTTGCAAGGAAATTTTCAGTTCTCTTTCTTCCCCTTTTTTATCGTACACCTTCTCATCGTAAACATGATACGTAAGAACTTCTCCATTACTCAATTTTTCGTTTTCTACTTTAGAATCAGTCGTTACTTTTACATAATATTGTTTAGTCAAATAGTATCCATTCCCTGACTTCATATAGTAGAAAGCACCTCCTACTATAGCTAATAACACAAAAATTCTCATGATCCATTTCATATGATAATACCTAACCTTTCTATTCTACTTGTAAGATTTATACCCGTTAAAATATAAATCTTCCTTACCTTAAGTATGCTTTAACCATAAAGATGGTACAATCCAGTTTCCTTACACCCACATTACATTTTTGTAATCCTATCATTTTACAAAAGTTTCTTAAGTTGGCCGCAAACAAAAGAACATAAACTTTTTAAAGTTTTATTCCTCCAATTGCCACACTTTTAGCAACACTTGTCCAAGTAATAGGAATTTCATTTCAATCCATTTTACGTGAAGAAGTAAATCAACGCCGATTAACTATATTAGGAATTACATTATTAATCAGCCCTCATCAATCGGGCCGCCCGGCAAATAAAGGAATAAAATTTGTGACTAAGTAAAAAAGCGCCCTACTTATAGGGCGCTTTTTTTATACTTAATGACTAATACTAGCTGTTGGGTATAATGTTGTTCCTCCAATTGAAACTTTTATTTCATTTGTTAATGGAACGTTTTGTTCATTAATAATTGTTCTCCACCATTCCCATGCAAGACCTGTACATTCTCTTGCTACAATTTTTATATTTTTTGAATTCGGTGGAAGAGGGATAACTGTAGAGTAATGAGCCGTTTTGTCTTTTCCACTACCATCCCACGTTTTATGTGTTAGTACTTCGTTACCCTTTTGATCAAATGTGAATTCATCCCAAGATACATCAAATTGAGCAACGTAAGCACCGTAATGATCAAGTGTCATTTTAGCACTTGAATATTCTGTAGTTGTCGTCTCAATATAATCTGTATTGTTATGAACAGCAGCAGTTGCATTATCTTTTAAGAAAGTACTTGTATATGAAATTGGGTATGCTGGATTTTTAAGACTTAATTCAGCATTATCTTTAATAATATTTCGGATTTCATTGAAATCTTTAGTAACAACCTTGTTATGCTCTTTCGCATCTCCGCCTAATACTACAGCAGTAAAGGTACTTTCTTCAAAAATATCTTTATACTGTCCACTTGTTTCAACGCTGTTATTCTTAAGTAAGGCTTTAAAAGCAGCTTGTACATCTTTGCTCTTAGATGTTGTTTCTAATTTTACATAAATCGTTCTACCATAAGCTACATTTGAAACCATAACAGGTGGAGCCGAATTACTTACGCCTTTTCGAGTTAACTCGTCAAAAGTAACGCTATTATCAAAAAGGTCGGATGGATTGTTAGGTAGTTCAGCACTTACCGTATAAAATATTTGCTTATACGCCGCTACCATCACTTTTTTCTCTCCATTTGCAACCGCATTAAAATCAATGTTTAGACTGTTATCAAGATATTTAGCGTTAACATTAAGAGCACTTGCTATTTGTGATTTACTATAAACCATAGATTCCGTATACTGCATTCTTGCAGGTAACGTATGTGTTGTAGAATACTTTTCATTCCAAGTAGATACTAAATCGTCTACTGCTCCAGCTACATTACCATATGTCGGATTTTGGACAGTGATTGTATTTTCTTTTCTCATGCCCGGTAAGTCTATACTAATATTCAAAGGCTTTCTCTTAGCCACTAATAAACTTGGTTGATTGTCTGCAAAAGCTTTATTTGCAAGTTGTACAGCTCCTGGATACGTGCGATTCACTACAGAATCAATAATTGAAATATCGACTGGTGACGTTGTAAGTGATTTTTTCTCGCGTTCCACTACTACAAATTTACCATTTGAATTGATACTTTCTTTCGGAACAAAACTTTCTACTTTATCACCATTTACAGCTAAAACCTCTTGATTATTATATTTAAGATTTGCTATACCAGTATTAATGCCACTAGCATTTTTGGTTACATCAGTTACATTACTTGCTTGTGTTTCTGCGAAGGAAATAGATGAATAATTAATAGTGCATAGACTAACTAATAAACATGTAAGGAACTTTCTTCTTTTAGTGTTTTTCTTAATATTCAGAAAAATCACCCCGTTCTTTTTTTAGTAAAATATGATAATGATTGATAAATGATAGCTAACTAATAAACTTACATAAATGCTTTTAAAAGTTCTTGAATTAACGGGATTACGCCACCTACAAATTTTAAAACTGCCATTGCGATTTCCATATTATTTCCTCCTTTTTATTGCTACGAAAATGTGATTTATCTTTATGCCCTCATTATAGTGACCCCTTACACTTTTATCAATACACTCTGATATGCAATATTACATATACAAAAAACAAGCTGAATTCTTTTGAAAAATTATACAGAGATATTTTTTCCACTTGGTACATACTTGAAAAGGTGAAGCATTCTTTTGCATTTTATGAGTAATCACATAAAAAAAGCTGCTGCCTATAAAATACAGACAGCAACTTCAACTAGAGTGTCTTGCATAATCTACGCAAGACATTTTATAACTAATAAACAGCGATTGGCCCATAAGGACCATTAATAATCTCTATTTTTGTTTCAAAAATATCTGTCAAAAGTGTTGGGTCCATAACCTCTTCTACTGTTCCGAAAGCAGCAATTTGTCCATCTTTCATAGCACAAATTTTATCCGAGTATTTAGCTGCAAAATTTATGTCATGCATAACAGTCAAAATTGTTCGTCCAAATTCATTAGCTGCACGTCTTAAATGCTCCATCATTTGAACAGAACGAGCAACATCAAGGTTGTTCAAAGGTTCGTCCAAAAGTACATATTCAGTCTCTTGGCACAATACCATCGCTACATATGCCCTTTGTCTTTGACCACCAGAAAGCTCATCTAAATATCTATTCTCTAAACTAGTTAAATCTAAGAAATCGATATATTTAGAGATGATAGCCTCATCTTCTTTAGTCAATCTTCCCTTTGAATAAGGAAAGCGCCCAAATCCAACTAGTTGTCTCACAGTAAGCCTAGTTACAAAATGATTTTCTTGTCGCAATATAGTCAAAACTTTTGCTAAGTCTTTTGATTTGGATTCAGAAACATCCATATTTGCTACCTGAATTTGACCTTCATCCATATCTAAAAGTCTGCCAATCATCAAAAGTGTCGTTGACTTTCCAGCGCCATTTGGTCCAATTAAAGAAGTAAAGCCTGCTTTTGGTATTTCAATATCCAAAGGTCCTATTTTTACCTTATCAGTATAGAACTTTTTAACATTATCAATTTTTATCATAAAGCCCTCTTCCTTAAAACTATAGTTAAGAATATGATTCCACCGAATAATTCAATAATAACTGAAACTACACCTTGAGCATGGAATACATGATACATTAAAAAGTATGCACTCGTCATTATTAAAAATCCTATAGCAAAAGCCATCGGAAAAATATATCTATGATCATAAGTTGACGCTGCCTGATAACTCAAAGTTGCCACTAAAAAGCCGTAGAAAGTAAGTGGCCCAATTAGAGCTGTTGAAATGGACATTAAAATAGCTACTAATACAAGCGTATAAATTACACTAGGTTGATATTTAACTCCAAAAGAAGTAGCAACATCCTTTCCTAGTGACAAAACATTCAAATTCTTAGAATGAGCAAAAATTAATACTGCTACAATTATGATCATAGGAATTACAATAGGAAAATATGCAGGATCTGCATGATTAACAGAACCAAATAATCTTGCTTGTAAAATATCAAATTCTGAAGGCGCAAGTAGTTTTCTCATGAAAGTTGACACTGAATTTAGCCCGGTACCAATAATAATTCCAACTAAAAGCATAAGTTGTAAATTCCCGTATTTACCGGAAAGTAACCATCCATAAAGTATCAAACTCATGAAGACCATAACAACAACTTGGAATAAAAATGATCCAATTCCATTAAAATTTATTAACGCACTAGCACCAAAGAAGAATACTGTACTCGTTTGAATTGCTGAATAAAGTGATTCGAAACCTAAAAGCGATGGAGTAATAATTTTATTATTCGTAATAGATTGGAAAGCAACTGTCGACAAGCTATGGCAAACCGCAGCAATAATCATTGCAACAATAGCTACTATCCTTCTCTTAACGACTGGGATAAAAGAAGGTGAATCTATCGGAACTGGATTGTTATAAACTAAAAGTCCATATGAAGAAAGAAGACCTAAAGCAATCAATGTTATCAGTAAAATCCAATAACGTCTTGCTTCCTTCTTAGACCGAAAAGCGCTAGCTGATCTACTTTCATTATGAAGGCTAGAATCGATTTCGACATTTTCTTTTTTTCTATATTCTAATGTGATCATCGTAGCCTCCTTGGTTTTCTTTGTCTCAATAAAATAGTAATAAACACGACTGCTCCCACTGTTGCAAGTATTAAAGAAACAGGTAATTCAAAAGGCTGTATAATTTTTCGAGAAATGATGTCACAGGCAGTTATTGATCCCATTCCGATCACACAAACCCAAGGTAAATTACTCCTAAGATCATCACCTCTAAACATTGAAACGATATTTGGCACAATTAATCCTAAGAAAGGTAAGTGTCCAATAACAGCTGCAACAATTCCAACTGCAACAGAGATAAGAGCAGTCCCAAAAAGAACAATTCTATTGTAATTAACTCCAAGACTTGTTGCGACATCTTCTCCTAGTCCAGCTAAAGTCAATCTATTAGCATACATAAAAATAAGAAAAGTAATGATAACAATCAGCCATAAATATTCATATCTTCCCACCTGAATGTTAGCAAATGAACCTACAAACCAAGTTTCAATACTTTGCGTCTTTTGAAAAAGGAGTCCTAAAAAAGTAGACACTGCAGAAATTACTGCTCCAAGCATCAATCCAATAATCGGAACAATTAAAGACGAACGAAGCTTAACTCTTCTTAAAAATAGAAAGAAAATCATAGTTCCTATAAAAGAAAAAATGATTGCACCAGTCATTCTTTGAACTAAAGTCGGGGCAGGAAATAATAAATACACAAAAAGCAGGCCTAAGCCTGACCATTCAATAGTCCCCGTTGTAGTAGGTTCAACAAAGCGATTCTGTGTAATGAGTTGCATTACGAGCCCTGCCATCGCCATCGCAGCTCCAGTAAGCATTAATGCAGCTGTTCTCGGAACACGAGTTATGAAAAACATCTCTGTCCCGTCCTCTTGTCCACGTATATCATAAACTCCAGTAAACAGTGATATAATCCCTAAAATTATAACAACTATAACTGCTATTATAAAAGGTTTTGTCCATAATTTATTGTGATTATAAAACTGGGGTTGAGAAATATTCTCAACCCTAGAAATTATATTTTTTGACACTGTTTCGTACTCCTTTACACTACTTAGCTAAAGTTTTTGCCATATTTCCAAATAACTCTATATAAGTTTGAATTGATTCATTTGTGTAAGTATCTTCTGGTGCATAAATAACTTGTTTTTTAGAAACAGCAGTTGTGTTTTGAAGAGCAGGTGATTTAGAAATAACATCCTTAGCAGGTGTTGACTTAGCTGCATCAGATGTTGCAGCATCACGATCTAATACGAAAATCCAATCAGGATTTGTTTGTGCAATAGCTTCAACAGAAACGTCATCACCTTTATGACCTGCAGTAGAATTTGAAACTTCTAACGCTGGAGTCCAACCGAAAATTTCATACATCGGTCCCCAAACACGACCAGAATGTGGCGCAGCAAAACCAATATTACCACCAGTAACGATAACACTCATAACTTTATCTTTTCCGTTATAAGCAGATTTTGCTTTTTCAATAGATTTATCAAAATCAGCTACTAATTGTTTAGCTTCTTTATCTTTATTAAAGATTTTTCCTAAAGTAACTGTAGAATCTTTAAGTCCTTTTACTAAGTTTTCGCCAGGCTTAGTAGCTTTCTCAGAAACATCAAAATTAAGATCAATAACTGCTGCATTTGGTACTAATTTTTTGATTTCTTCGTAATGGTCAGCAAATCTTTGACCAACAATTACAAGTTCAGGATTTGCCGCTGCAATAATTTCTAGATTTGGTTCACGGTGATTCCCAATATTTTGAACTTTTTCATCCTTTTTATATGCTGAATCAGCAGGCATGATATCCTTTGGAGCAGCCGCTAATTTAATTCCCCAATCAGATAAAGTTTCAAAAGTTCTGTTATCCAAAGCAACTACATTCTTTGGGTTTACAGGGACTTTAACAGTTCCATGAGCATCAGTGATTTCAACCGTTTTTGGCTTATCACTACCATTATCTTTATTATTAGCCTTCGAAGTTTCTTTACTTGAATCTGAGCAAGCTACTAACATTAAAGTGAAAACTGCTAGAATACTCACTAATTTTAAAAGCATAGATTTTTTCATATGTATACTCCTTATAGTGTGATTTATTTCGAAAATGATGACATCCATAGATTGAATTAGAAAGTAACTTTTATTCAATTGAATCGCTATTGATAATCATTTTCATTTGAACATCCTGTTAATTAGTATAGTCATTAATTCTGTGAAAATCTTGTGAATGGTGTGAATTAATAAAATCAGGCACACAAAGTAATATATGAAGTCGGGCGTGTTGATTAACCATGATTTCCTCTACAAAACACGCTCATTAATAGCTAATATTTTCATAATCCATTTTTTTACGTCTTTTAATACTTCTAAGAAACTATTTGATTATCATATTTAATAAAAAAATGAGTAAAACCAAATGAAATAGTTTTACTCATTTTTTTATTATCTTATTTTTATCAATCAATCATTGAATAGCCTCTGCCATGTATCGTTTGAATATATCTGTCTTTCTTCTCGCACTTTAACTTTTTTCTTACATACCCAATATATAAATCTACTACATTTGGATTTACTACTACGTTATATCCCCAAACTTGATTCAAAAGCATCTCACGGCTCAATATTGTGTTTTTGTTTTTGATTAAAAATACAAGTAAATCATACTCGCGCTTAGTAAGTGAGAGATTTTCGCCACCTTTTTTCACAATATTGCTAGATGCATCAACAAAGAGATCTTTAAACTGAAAAAATTTCATCTCATTTTGCTGGTTACAATTACTTCTCCTTAAAATAGCTTGAACCCTTGCTACCAATTCTTCCTTCGCAAATGGTTTTCTTATATAATCATCTGCTCCTGCTTGTAATCCTGCTACGCAATCCTTACTAGAAATATTGTCGGTCACAATAATGATCGGTGTCTTTTTAACAAGCCGTATTTGTCTACAAATTTCTGGTCCCGATATACTTAATGAATCCCAATCTAATATGATAATATCCCAGTCTTGTTCATATATTATATTTAAACCTTCGTTTTCATTGTGAAGTTTTAAAATGAAATAGCCTTCTTGCGTTAGACCGCTTACGATTTTCTTTGCTGAAGACCGTTCATTTTTAATCACCAACACTTGCTTCACCGATGGTTCACCTCTACTTCAATATAACTTAGTTAGATAAAAAATTATCCCCAAAAAACAATTTAAGATTTATAAATTTAAAACCCCTAAATAATCCATTAAAACAGTTTATTAGGAGAACTCTATATAATCTTACAATAGATATAGATAAAAATACAAAACATATGAAGATTTGAATAAATTGAAATTTAATTAAGTCTTATCAACCAGGCTTTGACGGGATAGACTTGTAATCATTAAGGAATACGCAATAAGGATAAAATTGAAAGAAGTGAAGAATTAAAAGCATTCTATTTTTAGAATCCTAACTTTTCCACAAACAAAAGAAGCATAAACTTGCCGTGAATGTTACAACAAGACAAATAAAAATACCTATTATCAGCATGTGGCATTTAATCTTACTATTTTATTCATTAAAGCTTTTATACAACAAGTTCAATAACTTTAACAACGGAGTTTTAGTATATTGGCTTAATGATAAAAGTGTTTGTAATGATATCCTTTGCTTTTAGAGGTACCGTCAGGAAAATGCGGATTTACAACACTAAGCCCATTTTCCTGACGATTCCTCCGCTTTCAACAACGTTAAGAAAATTTTATATGAAAGAAAGTTTTGTTCTTTTAACCAAAAACGGTCGTTTATGGTTAGATGAACTACTCACAGCTATTTATGTGATGCCATTTTTTAGATGTAATCAAAGGTAGTACAGTTGCATCATGAATTTGCCAAATTCCTTGTGTCTGTTGTCCCATATGGAAGGATCTCGTATATTTTTGCAGCAAGTGCCTGGGGAGATTCCTTTGCCCCTCTTTTAATCCAATCGTTAACAATATTATAGATACCGCCTGCTAAAAACAGGATTTGCATTCTGCTTATGTCATGATTGCGCGTAATATCCGCTTGAAAGACCTTTTCCATTGTGTAATTCAAATAATCAAGCATCATACTAGATATATTTGCATCAATTAACTTTCCTGACGGCTTCTGTGCAGACACAAAGCCCTCTATAATATATTCAATAATTAGCTGCATACTTTCATAAGGATCCAAACTATCAACCTCTTTCAAAAATTGTTGAACAATTTCATCCACTGATACTTGTACGACGTCGTAAACGTTGCGGTAGTATTTGTAGAATGTGACTCTGGCAACTCCAGCCTTTTTGCAAATAGCTGTTACAGTTATATCTTGCAGTTTATGTTCATGCAACAGTGCGCTCAATGCCTCCATAATGTATTTCTGAGAGTGTATACTGTCTTCTCTTGACTTCCTCAAAACTAACACATCCCTTCATTCTGTTCGTTTTAAGTGCAAATTTTCACAGAGTGCTTGAAAGATGAAAATTCACTGTTATACTTACACATGTAAGTACAATTGTTAGTGTATAAAAGGCCATCATTGCTGTCAATGTGTACCATTTTCTTTGTTTCCTACTGGCAATTTTCCGCCATTTTGCAAGCTATAAATAGGGTGAGATATACTGATACAATTTATAATATACATTTTAAAATCCTTTTATATAAATAATATAAGTTTTTGGTGTTTGTACATTTCTAAATTACAACGTAAGAACAAGACAAATTTTCAACGAGAGTAGGGTGAGATTTAATTGGCAAAATATCTTTATAAGTTAGGACATTGGGCAGTAAATCATAGGAAAAAGGTTATATTCAGTGCACTCGCAATTCTTATTGCATTTGTACTTATTGGAGTCAACATGGGTTCCTCTTTCAATGATGAAATGAGCATTCCGAATACACCGGCAGATAAAGCAGGAAAAGTAATTAAAAAAGAGTTTAAAGCGATGCAACCAGCAGGTGCACAAGTAAAAGTAGTATTTCAAGCACCAAAAAACGGAACCTTGGAGTCAGCGGAAGTACAACAGAAAATTGCAGAAGTTCTAAGTGAGATAAAAAAAGATTCAGCTGTTGATTCTGTGGCAGCACCGATGCAACTGCAGAACCTTAGTGAAAATAAGAAAATCGGATATGCAGTTGTTACGTACAAAGTGGAAGCGGAAAAGGTCACAGAAGCTTCTAAGGATAAGATTTTAGATAGTATTGAAACAACAAGGGATGCCGGCATTCAAACGGAGCTATCAGGAGGCGATATTAAGTTTTCCGACTCAGAGACTTCAGGTATGACTGAAATTGTTGGAGTACTTGTTGCCTTCGTAGTCCTCACATTTACTTTTGTGTCTTTTCTAGCAGCTGGACTTCCGATTCTCACTGCGATAATCGGATTAGCGATTGGAATGCTAGGAATCATGATTGGAACCAATTATGTGGAAATCCAATCTGTTTCCTTAACATTAGCTGCCATGCTGGGACTCGCAGTAGGCATTGACTATGCGCTTTTCATTATCAATCGCTTTAGACAGCAGCTCGCACAAGGAGATTCTATTCCAGAATCTATTGCCATTGCAACTGGAACAGCGGGAAGTGCCGTAATCTTTGCAGGATTAACTGTTATTATTGGTCTTTTGGGACTGTCTGTTACAAAGATTCCATTCCTAATAGCGATGGGCGTATCCGCTGCTTTCACTGTGTTCATAGCTGTGGTGGTTTCCGTCGTCATATTACCGGCCATATTAGGAATTATCGGCCATAAGATTGCCCCAACTAAACAAAATCGATTCTTAGAAAAGATGACTGGGGCAGGTAAGAAACGCACTGGTTCAAATAAATGGGGGGAATTTGTCGTAAGACGTCCTCTGGCTGTTTCGATTTTCGCAATCGGACTACTTGTAGTGATTACGATTCCATTTTTCCATATGAACCTTGGGCTGCTTTCTGATGGAACATCAAAGTCCACAGAAACGACAGAACGAAGAGCATATGATTTATTGACGGAAGCATATGGAGAAGGAATTCATGCCTCTTTAGCGGTAGTGGCAAAAGCTAAGGAAGCAACAGCTGAAACGCAAAATACTATGAACACCGTTGCAAAAGAATTGGGTGACTTATCTGACGTGAAAAGTGTGACACCAGCTATCCCTGGTCCTTCTGGAAAGATTTATATGATTTCCATCACACCAAAAACAGGACCTGACGATACAAAGACGAAGGATTTGGTAAATACGATTCGGGACAGATCAAACCAGACCGAGAAAAAAAATGGAATTGAACTAATGGTAACGGGCACAGCAGCGATGAATATTGATATTGTGCAAAAGCTGAGTGATGCCTTGCCAGTTTTCGCTGCTCTTATTGTGGGACTCGCATATGTACTCTTAGTTCTAGTGTTTAGATCTCTACTCATTCCATTAAAAGCAGTATTAGGGTTTCTACTGTCTCTTGGTGCTACGTTGGGAGCCGTGGTATTTTTCGTGCAGGATGGGCATTTCCAAAATTTATTTGGTTTCCCAGCTGCCAGTCCAATCTTAGCTTTCTTGCCTGTTATTCTGATTGGCATCCTGTTCGGACTTGCCATGGACTATGAGGTGTTCCTAGTAAGCAAGATGCGGGAAGTATATACGCATACAGGCGACCCGAAGAGAGCTATTTTAGAAGGAATGCGAGAGAGCGGTAAAGTCGTAGTCTCAGCAGGATTAATTATGATGTCTGTATTTATTGGATTCATGTTGGCACCTGATAGCATCATTAAATCCATAGGCATGGCTCTTACATTCGGTGTTTTCTTCGACGCATTCATCGTGAGAATGACAATCGTACCTGCGGTCATGGCTCTCATGGGTAAGTCGGCCTGGTACTTGCCAAAATGGCTGGATAAAATTTTGCCTAACATTGATGTTGAAGGCGAAAGCATTATACATCACATGGAAAACAAAAGTGAAAAGATATATAAACAGAACAGTTAAAGTTAATTCATAGTTATATTCATAAAAAAACCGCTTTCTTATAAAAGAGAAGCGGTTTTTTAGAGAAAGTATAGATTTCCTTTGCTATTTATACAAATATAGGTAAAAACAATTTAAGAAGGTTTGTTTGCATCATTGTAAAATATAAAAATAAATGAAACACGCATTTTGAAAAAACTTAATCAAAATGCGTGTTTTTAGTATAAATCTAGTAATTTTATCAATGGGTACAAATTGTCCTTTTAAATTGTAGAAATTCAATGAATATCATATACACGTAAGGTGGTCACTTCCCTGTCAAGTAGACAATAATAAAGATACGGTTTAAAATCTTTTATTTTTGGAACCATAACTTTGCCACAAACAAAAAGAACCATAACCTCGCCAATCTGGCAAAATTATGGTTCATATCATACAAAATAAAAAAACCACCAAATATGTATTGGTGGAGACGGTGGGAGTCGAACCCACGTCCAAAAATATCGGCACTTAAGCTTCTACGAGTGTAGTCGATATATTAGCATTTCGCGAACTCTTCGGCCTATCGACAGGCTTCCAAGTTGCTAGTCTGATTGTTCTCTTCCTTCGCCCTCAGACGGCGAACTCCGGCGTAGTCCACTTAGTTTGAGTCCCTTACCCTACCACATGGACGATGGAGGGAGGAACCTTTAGTGCAATTAAGCAGCTAAAGAAAGATTGTTTTGTTTGCCAATTATAGGCTTTGACGTTTTAACGAGGCCGATCCCCTCGACTCGCAACCTAAGCTCGAACTATCCCTGTCGAATCCGTAACGTCCCCATGATAAAAATGGAGCATACGAAGAAAATATCGTGATAGCTACTAAGAGCTGTTTTTCAATGTGCAACAACCTTACATAAGTTATTATATCATACGCGCGCCGTTTTACAAATGTAAATATCTGTATTACATCTTTTGGCGATCACGGAACACGCGCGCAATTTCACGTTTTGCTTCTTTCTCTTTTAAATCGTGACGTTTATCGTATTGTTTCTTACCTTTTGCTAAACCAAGTGCCATTTTTGCAAATCCATTTTTCAAATAGATTCTAAGTGGAACTAATGCGTAACCTGTTTCTTTTGCAGCGCCCGCTAGCTTATCAATTTCTTTTTTATGAAGAAGTAATTTTCTCGTACGAAGTGGATCATGGTTGAAACGATTCCCTTGTTCGTATGTATTAATGTGCATATTATGAACCCATACTTCACCATTATGTACACGTGCAAACGCATCTTTCAAGTTCACGCGACCAGCGCGAATCGACTTAATTTCCGTTCCTTGAAGGACAAGCCCTGCTTCGTATGTTTCTTCGATGAAATAATCATGAAACGCTTTTTTATTCTGTGCAATAACCTTACCTGTACCTTTTGGCATATAACGTCCCTCCTCTATTTTTACTATTGTAACAAATGTTAATAAAAAGCGAAAGTGGCTCGCTCAGAATCTTTGGACATTGGAACTCCCGACAGAGAAGCGCTTTTTGCTTCGTCCGAGGGAGTGAAATGGCCAACAGATTCTAGCCACTGTAGCTGGATTCCGATAAAAAGCGAAAGTGGCTCGCTCTCAAGCCACGAAGAAAAAAGAAAACGGCCCCGCTTTTCATCAAAGCGAAGCCACTCTTTTCTTACTTACGCTTTTTCTTTTTCTTCTTGAATCCTGGTACGTTTTCGAAAAATCCTTTTTTCTTCTTGCCGTTACCATCTTTTTTCCCTGGCTGACTTGCGGATGCGGATGTGGATGCAGATGCGGATCCTCTTCCTTTTCCTTTGCCACCACGGTCAAATTTTCTACCTGTGCCACGTTCACCGCCGCGCTCATTACTGCGCTCGCTACGTCCACCGCGTTTCTTTCTGCCTGTTCTTGGCTGCTCGATAACGACTGGACGATCTTTGAACTTACGGCGAGGTGTGCCTTTCATACCAACGATTTCAAAGTCGATTGCACGCTCGTCTTTATTTACGTTAATAACGCGGATTGTAATTTCGTCACCGATGCGGAATACGTTTCCTGTACGCTCTCCGATCATAGCGAAATGTTGCTCGTCATAACGGTAGTAATCATCCGTTAAATAACTAACGTGTACAAGACCTTCAATTGTATTTGGAAGCTCTACGAATAAACCAAAGTTTGTTACAGAGCTAATCATACCGTCATACTCTTCACCGATCTTATCAACCATATACTCTGCTTTTTTCATCTCATCTGTTTCACGCTCTGCTTCAACAGCACGACGTTCCATATTAGAAGAATGCTCTGCAATCTCAGGTAATTTTTCACGCCATTTTGCTTGCGTTTCGTTGTCGACTTTACCGTTAATAATGTATTCACGAATTAATCTATGAACGATTGTATCCGGGTAACGACGAATTGGTGATGTGAAATGCGTGTAGAACTCAGTTGATAAACCGAAATGTCCTAAGCTATCCGCATCGTAACGCGCTTGCTTCATAGAACGAAGCATTACTGTTGAAATAACTACTTCTTCTGGCTGCCCTTGAACCATTTCAAGAATTTGTTGCAGCGCACGAGGATGTACTTCATTCGCACGTCCTTTTACCGCATATCCGAAGTTCGTTACAAACTCGAAGAAACGCTCTAACTTATCTTCTTTCGGATCTTCATGGACACGGTACATGAATGGTACGTTCATCCAGTGGAAGTGCTCTGCTACTGTTTCATTCGCAACAAGCATAAATTCTTCAATTAACTTCTCTGATACAGAACGATCGCGCATAACAACATCAGTCGGTTTTCCTTCTTCATCTACTAATACTTTCGCCTCTTTAAAGTCAAAGTCAATTGCACCACGGCGCATACGTTTTTCACGTAAAATTTGTGCCAATTGGCCCATCTCTTTAAACATCGGTACGAGCGGCTCATAACGCTTAATTAACTCTTCGTCCTCATCTTCTAAAATGCTTCTTACGTCAGCATACGTCATACGCTCTGTCGTTTTAATCACACTTTGGAAAATCTCGTGTTTAACAACATCACCTAAGTTGTTGATTTCCATTTCACAAGATAATGTCAGACGGTCTACTTTCGGATTTAATGAGCAAATACCGTTAGATAGACGATGCGGAATCATCGGGATTACACGGTCAACAAGATACACACTTGTCGCTCTTTCCGCTGCTTCAACATCAATTGGAGAGCCTTCTTGAACGTAATGACTTACATCCGCAATGTGAACGCCTAGCTTGTAGTTACCGTTCTCAAGTTTCGTTACTGTAACAGCATCATCTAAATCTTTTGCGTCTGCACCATCAATCGTTACGATCATTTGATCACGCAGGTCGCGGCGATCTTTTAAATCTTCTTCTGAAATCGTTTCTGGTACACTGTTTGCATGCTCCATCACTTCTTCAGGGAATGCTAAAGGTAAATGATGTTTATGAATGACAGATAAAATATCTACTCCTGGATCATTTTTATGACCTAGAATTTGAATAACTTCACCTTCTGCACTTAAACGGTTTTCTGGGTAGCTCGTAATTTTCACAACTACCTTATGACCTTCTACAGCACCCATTGATGCACTTTTCAAGATAAAGATATCACTCGTCCAGCGCTTATTGTCAGGTATAACAAAGCCAAAGTTTTTCGATTCTGTATATGTACCAACAAGTTCTTTCGTTCCACGCTCTAAAATGCGTACAATTGAACCTTCTTGACGTGAACCGCTCGATTGAGAACTAAGTCGTGCTAATACTGTATCGCCATGAAGTGCACCGTTTAATTCTGTAGGAGGGATGAAAAGATCATCGTCTCCCGTTTTCTTCTCGTCTGGTACAACGAATGCAAAGCCACGTGCATGTCCAATTAACTTACCGCGTATTAAATTCATCTTTTCAGGAAGACCGTAACGGTTGCTACGAGTACGAATAACAAGTCCCTTTTCTTCCATCGTTACAAGTGCCTTTACGAAATCTTTAAAGCCCTCAGAACCTTCAATCCCAAATGCCTCTTCTAACTCTTGTATCGTTAGCGGTTTATACGCTTCTTCTCTCATAAATAATAACAACTTATCAATATGTTCTTGTATGATTTCTTCCAAGCAAAAATACCTCCTTTAAAACCTTATATTATTTAGTGTATCCGAAAGATAGGGGATGTATAAAGTGAAACTTCAATACTCCCCTTATGATTTTTACAGTTTTCACAAAAAATTCCTTATGAAAAAAAGAGGCAACTAGATCTTACCAATCTAGTTGCTCCAAGAAGTTATATACATCCTCATGTAGCTCGTCACGTTGTTTATCAAGTGTAATGACATGCGTAGAGTCTTCATACCATTTAATGTCTTTTAACGTAGATTCTACACCGTTATAAATAATGTTAGCACTATCTGTATTAATCATTTCGTCATGACGTGCTTGTACAACAAATGTTGGTGCATAAATCATATCCACATTGTTACGTACGTCAGCAATTAATTGTTGTAATGCTTTTAATGTATTCATCGGTGTCTTTTGGAATTCCAACATTTCTTGTTCAATTTGTTCAGGTGATTTTTGCTCACGTTTTTTATATTCGCGGGCATATGCCAATATACCTTGGTACATCGTTTCTTCGCTCTTAATATACATCGGTGCACACATTGGTACTACACCTAAAACCGGTACTGTATAACCTAATTTTAAAGAAAATACGCCGCCAAGTGACAATCCAACAACAGCAATTTTCTCAAAACCTTTATCTTTTAAAAGCTGATATGCCTCCGTTACATCTTGCCACCAATCTGTAGGCCCTGTATGAACAAGCTCTTCTGGTGGTACACCGTGCCCTTTATAAATTGGCGCATGACAAGTATAGCCCTTCTTTTCTAAGAAACGCCCTAACATACGTACATCAGCTGAGTTCCCTGTGAATCCATGTAGTAATAAAACAGCGCGGTCTCCACCCTCAAATGTAAATGGTTTCGGAGATGCTAATTTCATCATGTATTTCTCCTCTTTCTCTTCTGTAATCTAGTCGTATTCTTTCTATATCTAGTGTACCATATTTGTATTTCTATAATCTAATTAGAAACATCTTTCAAATAGCAAAACAAAAAAAGAAGAACCATTAGTACCATTCACTAACGCTTCTTCTTTCAATTCTATAAATTGAAGTACGTAACACCAATTGTTAATACAAAGAACAATACAGCTAAAACAATTGTAATACGGTTTAATACCGCTTCAATTCCACGTGCCTTTTGCTTACCAAATAATTGCTCCGCACCGCCTGAAATTGCACCTGAAAGGCCTGAGCTATTACTAGATTGCATAAGTACCATAACAATCATTAAAATCGATACAATAATAAGTAAAACTGATAATAACGTATGCACTTGGCGTACCTCCTACAAAGATTCAGTTATTGTAACTGTAGCATAAATTCTATAGAAAAGCGAGAGCTATAGAGGCGCTCTCGCTTTTCTTCTATTACATAAACATCATCGCAAATAACGGTCCAAGTAAACATGTCAAAATTGCTGTTAATGTCATTGTTACCGATCCAATAACACCTTCATGTTCGTTATTTTTCATCGCTCTCATCACGCCCATAATATGAGAAGCACATCCAAATCCGATACCTTTACCAACTGAGTTTGTAACACGGCTCCATTTTAATAAAAGGGGTCCTGTAATCGTTCCAGTAATACCTGCGATAACAACGAAAGCTGCTGTTAAGGAAGGTACACCACCGACTTGTTCAGAAACGCTCATCGCAACTGGCATTGTTACCGATTTTGGTAAAGACGATAAGATTAAGCTTTTATCTGTTCCCATAAGTGAAGCAATAGCAAAATCACTAGCGATTGCAACTGTTGTACCTACTAATACCCCACCAGCAATCGGTACAACATATTTTTGCAGAACATGACGTTGTTTATAAAGAGGAATTGCAAATGCTACAACACCGGGTCCAAGTAGCTTTGCAATCCAGCCACCACCACTTTCCATATAATGTTGATATGGTATATCAAGCACGATAAATAGGAAAGCCATTAATCCTGTTGCTACAAGCATTGGAATGGTGAATGGTGTTGGAAATAATTTATAGATTTTTTTAGATAATTGATATAATAGCACCGTAAAAAGAACCCAACCGATTCCGATTAATATTTGGCTCATCGCGACTCTCTTTCCTTCCTATTCGCAAGATATTGTCCTGTATGTCCTGCGACAATAATAATTAAAAATGTACTCGCTACAACTGTAATGAAAAGAGAAATTCCTTTACTCATAAAAAAAGCACCGTAATTCATTAGGCCAAGCGTTGGCGGAATTAATAAAAACGGCATAATAGCAACGAGTGTTTCTGCTCCTAAATCGAACCATTTCACTGGAAGAACTTTTAGGCTAAGTAAAACAAGTAAGAGGAACATCCCAATCAAACTTCCTGGAATTGGAATATTTAACATTTCTTGCACCCTAGTTCCAACCATATAAAACACGTAAAGAGCAGCAATTTGGACAAGAATCTTTGTAAATTTCATGTTCATCATCCCTCATGTTTATACGATCTTCTGTTAATATCTTTATCATAGTATAAATTGTAAAAAGCTGCAATTTATCAACTTGACAGCAAAAAAAGCCGATGTTATACGCTTACAACCTTGATATGACTGCATTTCCAAATGAAAATTACGTCAAAAACCTTGACCTAATATAAAAAGTTTTTATTTTCTGAATTTATAAGACTGTTATTTCAATAAAATAATCTTTTTATCCTTAAACTTACATATATATAAAGTGAAACTTTAATCATTGAGGGTTTCCTCATCCCCATTGATCATTCCTCACCAAGCGGGTTTGTACGGGATAAACAAGATAGGTGGTGAACATATGCCCAAAAAAGTTCTCATTTTTTGTGATCCTGGGATTGATGATACGATGGCTCTCCTCTTAGCATTCTTTATCAATGAAATAGAAATCGTCGGTATCGTTGCTGATTACGGCAATGTTCCAAAAAAAATGGCCGTAGAAAATGCTCATTTTCTTACAAGCGAAGTAAAGGGTAGGAATATCAAAATCTTTGGTGGATCAGAACGTCCAATTACTGGTGCTCCTCCTGCTTTTTTTACAGATGTACACGGGAAACAAGGGCTCGGGCCAATTATTCCACAGGTGAATGTAACTAACGAAGAAATGGAGAATTTTTTTGAAGTTATTCCTCTTATTGAACAGTATAAAGATGAATTAATTATTGTGAGCTTAGGAAGACTTACCTCCCTAGCAATTTTATTTATCGTATGTAAACAATTAATGGAGCAAGTTAAATCCTACTACGTAATGGGCGGTGCCTTTTTACATCCTGGTAATGTTACCCCTATTTCCGAAGCAAACTTCTATGGCGACCCTACTGCAGCTAATATAGTCCTTCAATCCGCAGCTAACATGTACATATACCCATTAAACGTCACCCAATATTCCATCATTACACCAGAAATGGCCGAATACATTGAGGCAAAAGGAAAAGCCCCACTTGTCAAACCGTTATTCGATCATTATTACTACGGATATTATAAAGACGCCCTACCACATTTAAAGGGCAGCCCCTTCCATGACACAATGCCAATACTCGCTTTACTTGATAACTCTATGTTTACCTATCACAAATCACCTATCGTTGTCATGACAGAATCTTATGCACAGGGGGCAAGCATTGGAGAATTTCGCTCTTTAGGAGAACCTAAACCATTTATTGATTGGCCGAGTCATCAAATAGCAATTGATTTTGATTATAACCGCTTCTTCAAACATTTCATGTCACTTATGACAGGTGAACAATTTTAACATAAAAAAACAGACCGTGATTTCTCACGGTCTGTCGTTTATTTTCTACAATTATCGTTTGATGTTATAGAAAGATTTGATACCATCGTAAACAGCGATTTCGCCTAGTTCGTCTTCGATGCGTAATAATTGGTTGTACTTAGCAATACGGTCAGTACGGCTCATAGAACCAGTTTTGATTTGGCCAGCGTTAGTTGCAACTGCGATGTCAGCGATTGTAGCATCTTCAGTTTCACCAGAACGGTGAGATACAACTGCTGTGTAACCAGCACGTTTAGCCATTTCGATAGCTTCGAAAGTCTCAGTTAAAGTACCGATTTGGTTAACTTTAATTAAGATTGAGTTAGAGATACCTTTTTCGATACCTTCAGCAAGTTTTTGAGTGTTAGTTACGAATAAATCGTCACCAACTAATTGTACTTTATCACCGATACGCTCAGTTAATAATTTGTGACCATCCCAGTCGTTTTCGTCTAAACCATCTTCGATAGAGATGATTGGGAAGTCTTTGCAAAGCTCTTCGTAGAAATCAACCATTTCTGCAGAAGTTAAGCCAGTACGGCCTTCGCCTGCAAGGTCATATTTACCAGTTTCTTTGTTGTAGAACTCAGAAGAAGCAACGTCCATTCCTAAGAATACGTTCTCGCCAGCTTTGTAACCAGCTTTTTCGATAGCTTCGATGATTACTTCTAGAGCTTCACGGTTAGAACCAAGGTTTGGAGCGAATCCACCTTCGTCACCTACTGCAGTGTTAAGACCTTTGTCATGTAATACAGCTTTAAGTGCATGGAATACTTCAGCACCCATACGGATTGATTCTTTGAATGTTGGAGCACCAACTGGTAAGATCATGAACTCTTGGAAGTCAACGTTGTTATCAGCGTGAGAACCACCGTTGATGATGTTCATCATTGGAGTTGGTAATTGTTTTGCATTGAATCCACCAAGGTAACGGTATAATGGAAGACCTACGAAGTCAGCTGCTGCGTGAGCTACTGCCATAGATACACCAAGGATAGCGTTAGCGCCTAGTTTACCTTTGTTTGGAGTGCCATCTAATTCGATCATAGCACGGTCGATACCAGCTTGGTCAGTTACATCGAAACCAGCGATTTCTGGAGCGATAATTTCGTTAACGTTGTTTACTGCGTTAACAACACCTTTACCAAGGTAACGAGATTTGTCACCGTCACGTAATTCTACTGCTTCGTGCTCACCAGTAGATGCACCACTTGGTACGATAGCGCGTCCGAAAGCGCCGCTTTCTGTGTAAACTTCTACTTCTACAGTTGGGTTACCACGAGAGTCAAGGACTTCGCGAGCATAAACATCAATAATTGTTGACATAATAAATTCTCTCCTTTTTATATAAGCAAATTATTTAATAATTGTTTTACCTGTCATTTCTTTCGGTTGTTCCACATTTAAAAGTGTAAGCATTGTTGGAGCGATATCTCCTAAAATACCACCTTCACGAAGCTCTACATCATTTTTTGTAACGATGAAAGGAACCGGGTTAGTTGTATGAGCTGTCATAGGACCGCCATCAGCAGTTAACTCCTGATCAGCATTACCATGGTCAGCAGTAATAAGTGCTACACCATCTTTTGCAAGAATTGCTTCTACAACTTTTCCTAAACATTCGTCAGTTGCTTCTACTGCTTTAATTGTTGGTTCCATCATCCCAGAATGGCCAACCATATCACAGTTCGCAAAGTTAAGAATGATAACATCATGTTTATCATTTTCGATTTCATTTACTAAAGCGTCCGTTACTTCGTAAATGCTCATTTCAGGTTTCAAGTCATACGTTGCAACCTTTGGTGAGTTAATTAAGATACGCTCTTCTCCTGGGAATTCAGCCTCACGACCACCGCTAAAGAAGAATGTAACGTGCGGATACTTTTCAGTTTCCGCGATGCGAAGTTGCTTTAATCCCGCTTGCGCAACAACTTCACCTAAAGTGTTATCAAGGTTCATTGGCTTGAATGCCACGTAACCATCTACAGTTTCACTGAAGTGTGTCATACATACGAATTCTGGAATGTGAGGTACTTTTTCACCACGATCGAACTCACGGAAGTCTTCGTTTGTAAATACACGAGCAATTTGAATTGCACGGTCTGGACGGAAGTTATAGAAGATAACTGCATCATCATCATTGATTGTTGCAACTGGCGTGTTATCTTCGTTAACAATTACAGACGGCAATACGAATTCATCATAGATACCGTTCGCATAAGAGTCTTCTACACACTCTTCTGCTGATTTATAAGTAGGGCCTTCACCATTCACCATAGCACTGTAACATTTTTCTACGCGATCCCAACGCTTGTCACGGTCCATAGAGTAATAACGACCAGAGATAGTCGCGAATTGTCCTACTCCTGTTTCTTTAATTACTTCATTCGTTGCATCGATATAACCTTTTGCTGTTTGTGGTCCAACATCGCGGCCGTCTAAGAATGCATGGATATAAACTTTCTCCACGCCTTCTTTTGCTGCTAAGCGAAGAAGAGCAAACATATGGTTCATGTGACTGTGCACACCACCGTCAGAAAGTAAACCGAATAAATGAAGTGCAGTACCTTTTTCTTTTAC
The DNA here is from genome assembly GCF_054509685.1 of Bacillus sp. C-3-6. Taxonomy (NCBI): domain Bacteria; kingdom Bacillati; phylum Bacillota; class Bacilli; order Caryophanales; family Bacillaceae; genus Bacillus; species Bacillus sp. C-3-6. The sequence continues at coordinate 4,844,677 of NZ_CM137247.1, forward strand.
GCTTTTAATTGCATTTTGGAAAGTTTCGTTCTTATCGAACTCACCTTCACGAATTGCAACGTTAACGCGTGTTAAGCTTTGATATACTACGCGGCCAGCACCGATATTTAAGTGACCAACCTCAGAGTTACCCATTTGACCTTCTGGAAGACCTACCGCCTCACCACAAGCTGTAAGCGTTGTATGAGGGAATTTGTTCCAGTAACCATCAAAATTAGGTTTCTTAGCTTGTGCTACAGCATTCCCGTAAGTTTCTTCACGAAGTCCGAAACCGTCAAGAATGATTAAAGCTGTTGGCTTTCTCATTTTACCGCCCCCAGAAGACCTAAGAACGAAGCAGGCTCTAAGCTAGCACCGCCAACTAAAGCGCCGTCGATGTCAGATTGTGCCATATACTCTTTAATGTTTTCTGGTTTTACGCTACCGCCGTATTGGATACGAACAGCTTCTGCAGCTTCTGGAGAAACAGCTTCTGCAACAACTTTACGGATGTGCGCACATACTTCGTTTGCATCTGCAGAAGAAGAAGATTTACCTGTACCGATAGCCCAGATTGGCTCATAAGCGATAACAGTTGCTTTAACTTGCTCTTCTGTTAAACCTGCAAGTGCTTTTGTCACTTGACCTGCTACTAGATCAAATGTTTTTCCGCTTTCGCGCTCTTCTAAAGTCTCACCACAACATACGATTGGTGTTAAACCATGTTCAAATGCTGCGATAGTCTTTTTGTTTACTGATTCGTCTGTTTCAGCAAACATTTCACGACGCTCAGAGTGGCCAAGTACTACATAGCCAACTTTTAAGTCGCTAAGTGCTACTGGGCTAATTTCGCCAGTGAATGCACCATTTTTTTCGAAGTGCATGTTTTGTGCACCTACTTGTAAGTCAGTTCCTTCAGTTGCTGCTACAAGGCGCTCTAAGAATAGAGCTGGAGAGCAAACTACTGCATCAACAGCTGAAGCTGCTGGGATTTGACCTTTAACTTCCTCTACGAAGCTAACTGCTTCAGATAGAGTTTTATTCATTTTCCAGTTACCTGCGATAATTGGTTTACGCATGCTTTGCACCGTCCTTTTTCTTTGGCTGCTACTTATTTGTCGTTAAGACAAACTACACCTGGAAGCTCTTTACCTTCCATGAATTCTAATGACGCACCGCCGCCAGTAGAAATGTGGCTCATTTTATCAGCCATACCGAATTTTTCAACAGCTGCTGCAGAGTCACCACCGCCGATAACAGAGTATGTATCTTCTGCATCTGCTAATGCTTGTCCTACTGCTTTTGTACCTTCTGCGAATGGAGTCATTTCGAATACACCCATTGGTCCATTCCATACAACAAGCTTAGAATTTTTAATTACATCTGCATAAATTTCACGTGTTTTAGGACCGATGTCCACGCCTTCCCAGTTAGAAGGGATAGAGTCGATACCAACAATTTTAGTTGTTGCAGTTTCAGAGAATTCCTCAGTGATTACAACATCAACTGGCATATAGAAGTTTACGCCTTTTTCTTTTGCAAGTTGCATAAATTCTTTAGCTAGTTCAATCTTGTCGTCTTCACATAGAGATAGACCAATTTCATGACCTAAAGCTTTAACGAATGTGTAAGCAAGTCCGCCACCGATGATTAAGTTATCTACTTTGTCTAATAGATGACGAATTACACCGATTTTATCTTTTACTTTCGCACCACCGATGATAGCTGTAAATGGACGTTCTGGGTTAGAAAGTGCTTTACCAAGTACATCTAACTCTTTTTCCATTAATAGACCAGATACTGCTGGTAGGTAGTCTGCGATACCTGCTGTAGAAGCATGAGCACGGTGAGCTGCACCGAATGCATCGTTTACGAAGATGTCAGCAAGTGCTGCAAATTCTTTCGCAAGTTCTGCATCGTTCTTTTCTTCGCCCGCATAGAAACGTACGTTTTCAAGAACTAATACGTCGCCTTCGTTCATTGCTGCAACCATTTCTTGTGCAACTGGTCCGAATGCTTCGTCCGCTTTTTTAACATCTTTACCAAGAAGCTCGCCTAAACGTGCTGCTACTGGAGTAAGACGTAATTCTTCTACTGCTTGACCTTTTGGACGGCCTAAGTGGCTTGCTAAAATAACTTTCGCACCTTGCTCTACTAAATATTGAATTGTAGGAAGAGCTGCACGGATACGAGTTTCATCTGTAATTTTGCCTTCTTTCATAGGTACGTTGAAATCAACGCGGCAAAATACACGCTTACCTTTTAAATCTACGTCACGAATTGATTTTTTGTTCATTGGATTTCCCTCCGACTACTAGTTAGGATTGACAAAACCCATTCAAAAGCTTAACACATTTGCTTTTAAAACGAAAGAAGAGAGAGAGGGAACAAACCCTCTCCCTCGTTTTGTCATTGATAACTTATATAATTAAGAATTAAAGACCTTTTGAAGTCATGTAAGCTGCTAAGTCTACTACGCGGTTAGAGTAACCAGTTTCGTTATCGTACCAAGAAAGTACTTTAACCATGTTACCTTCCATTACCATTGTAGATAATGCATCGATTGTAGAAGAAGCTGTACATCCGTTATAGTCGATAGATACTAATGGCTCTTCGCTGTATCCAAGGATACCTTTTAATTCGCCTTCAGCTGCTGCTTTGAATGCTGCGTTTACATCTTCAACTGTTACTTCTTTGTCAAGTTCAACAACTAAGTCAACAAGAGAAACGTTAGCAGTTGGAACACGTACAGCGCCACCGTTTAATTTACCTTTAAGTTCTGGTAATACTAATGCTACAGCTTTAGCTGCACCAGTAGATGTTGGGATCATGTTTTCAGCTGCTGCACGAGCACGACGTAAATCTTTGTGTGGTAAGTCTAAGATTTGTTGGTCGTTAGTGTAAGAGTGAATTGTTGTCATCATTCCGCGTTTTACGCCGAATTTTTCGTTTAATACTTTAGCGAATGGAGCTAGACAGTTTGTAGTACAAGAAGCGTTAGATACTACGTTGTGGTTAGCTGCATCGTATTGTTCATGGTTAACACCCATAACTACAGTGATATCTTCGTCAGAAGCTGGAGCTGAGATGATAACTTTCTTAACTGATCCACCTAAGTGTTTTTCAGCGTCTGATTTTTTAGTGAAACGGCCAGTAGATTCTACTACTACTTCTACTCCGTAGTCGCTCCATGGTAATTGAGCTGGGTCACGCTCAGCGATAACTTTAATTTCTTTACCGTTAACAACGATGCTGTTTTCGTTAGCAGATACTTCTGCATTTAAAGTTCCGTGAACTGTGTCATATTTTAAAAGGTGAGCTAATGTTTTAGCATCTGTTAAGTCGTTGATTGCTACTACTTCTACCTCAGAGTTGTTAAGAGCTGCGCGGAATACGTTACGTCCGATACGTCCAAATCCATTAATACCAATTTTAGTCATTTGAATTTCCTCCTTGGGGGATTATATTAAAGGGTAAAACCCTTTGTTAATTGTTTTGCTGCACCTTCATCTGTAATTAGAATTGAAGTGTGCCCTTGCTTTATTACAGCCTGTATTGCTTTTGCCTTTGAAGAACCTCCAGCGACTGCAACAACGTGAGATACATTTTGTAAATCCTCAAGTTGCATACCAACTGTTCTTACTTTATGAACAACATTTCCTTCTTCATTAAAGTAGTAACCGAAAGCTTCGCCAACTGCTTCGCTTGCCTGAATCTTTAACCAATCTGCTTCTGAAGTACTTCTGCGACGTGCCATTGTTAACGCATCACCTATTCCATGAATGACGATATTGGAAGATCGAATCAACTCAAGAACTTCTTTCACGGAAGGCTCTGTCACAATAGACGCATATGCTTCGCTACTAACATGGTCTGGAACATACAATAAGCGATAATTACTCATCGTATTTTGCGCCATCTTGGCACAAATGGTATTGGCTTCTAATTCAACACCTTCTCCAATTCCACCACGTGCTGGGACAAATAGCATATGTAAATCTTTGCAATCAAGTTGCATCATGTCCGCAGCAGCAGCTAGCGTAGTTCCTCCAGCCACAGCAACGATATTATTCGCTGTCAGACGGTCTTTTATACAAGTCACACAAGCACGGCCCATCTCCAGTTTGACCCAAGGTGATTCATCACTATCACCAGGGACAACGAAAACTTCATCCAAGTCTAATGTTTCCTTAAGTTGCTTTTCTAAAACCTTTAACCCGGAAATTTCTTTCATAAAGTCTTCCAAAGCAAGAACTAAAGCTGTTCCTTCTTCTGTCAAAGTCATTCCAGAAGAAGCGACGTGAACTAAGTTTTGTTCTTTCAAAACTTGAACTTCACTTCGCAATACTCGTTCTGTCATACCGAGGCTTGCTGATAAGTTTCTTCTTCCAATCGGCTGCATGAGCCTAATGTATTGAAGAATTTGCATTCTCGTTTGCATAACAGGTAGCAGATCAGGTAATAATTTTTTTGTGTTCTGAATCCATGAGCGCATATCTTTTCTCCTCACTACATTGGTTCATTTTTCCTTAGTGGTCACTTTACGTCCCGTAGTGACATTTTGTGTCCCACATAGGTTAAAAAAATAATCCCTGCTACGTGTATTATTGTAACAGGAGATAGAAACTTATTCAACTCTTAACTGCATTCTTTATATAGTTTATTATGACACCTTTGTGAATGTTACCATATTCTACTTGTTTTCCGTCCATTTCTACAACCGGAATCATTAAGTGATATTTTTCTAAAAGGTCATTATCTTCATATATATCTATTTCCTCGATTTGAAAAGAATATTCACATTGTACTTCCTGTAAAACTTGTTTCGCCTTCACGCAAAGGCCACAATCTTTTTTAGTATACAGTACAACTTTCATCTTCTTCACCTATCCGATCGTTTTTCGTAATGACGAAGCTGGGATATGCATTTGTTCTCTATACTTCGCCACTGTTCTTCGAGAAATAACAATTTCATGCTCTTCTTCTAATAATTTTGAAATCTTTTGATCTGAAAGTGGCTTTTTCTTATCCTCTGCCCCAATTAGCGTTTGAATAAATTGTTTTACACGTTTTGTAGAAACTGCTTCATCTTCAGTCGTCGAAACGGCATTGCTAAAGAACGATTTCATCTCAAATAAACCGTGTGGTGTTTGCACATATTTATTTCGCGTCGCACGACTAATTGTTGATTCATGCACACTTAACTCTTCCGCTACCTCTTTTAAAGCGAGAGGTCTTAAATACTCTGGACCTTTCCAGAAGAAATCACGTTGTTTTTCCATAATAATATTCATCACTTGCAGCAGCGTCTGTTTTCTCTGCTTCAAACTGCGCATAATCCACTGCACATGCTGATACTTTTCTGATACGTAAGATGCTACTTCACTTTCACTATTATTAAGAAGCGCACTATATTCAGAATGAATTTCAATTCTCGGCATATTTCTCTCATTCATTTGTAAAACGAGGCGATCGCCATCTTTTTTCACCGCCATATCAGGCACAATATAAAGTGGTTTATCTGAAGAAAACGCAAGACCTGGTTTTGGTTGTAATGACGTTATACAATTTACCGCACTCTGTAATTCCTCATTACTACATTTCAACACTTGAACGAGCTTTCGCCAATCTTTCTTCACAAAATAAGCGAAATGATCTTCTACAACCTCTTCTGCTAATCCATTCCGTCTTTGTAAGCGCTTCAATTGTAAGGTTAAACATTCCTGAATATTACGCGCCCCTACCCCTGCTGGTTCCAGTGATTGGACAAGCTCTACAGAGCGGTCGACTACATGAATATGCGCAGAAAGGAGCTCTGCTAACTCTTCATTCGTTTCTTGTAAATATCCATTTCCATCCATGTTCATAATAATGAAAGAAGCTACTTTTCGCTCTTCTTCATCTATTTTATAATACTGTATTTGATTTAATAAATGTTGCTGAATCGTTGTAGAATCCACACTGTAGATCTCCATCTGATTCTCGACTTGTTTGCTGGTACTTTTACTGTTGTTAGAGCTCTTTTTCTTCTCCCTCTCAAAACCACCTAACTCAATAAGGGGATTCTCTAACGATTGCTCATACAAAAACTCCGATAATTCTTGTACATTATACTGGAGCATTGTAATCGCTTGCCTTAACTCTTGTGTCATTGCCAAACGTAAGCTTTGTTCTTGTAAAAGACTTGCCTTCAAACTAATCTCCCCCTTGTTTCTATTGTACAATAAGTTTGGTAAAAGGAGAATGCTATCACAGACACCCATTCCAAAATATTATTAATTTATATGTATTAATGAGATTTACAACTTACAACCTAAATTTGAATAATATTGAAAGAAAATAATAATATTCAAATTTAATACTAAGTACTAATAGTAAATATTAATACAAGATGTTAAAATGAGCAACAAAAAAGAGAAGATCCCATCTTCTCTTCCACTAATCAACTATTTTTCAAAAGCTGAAATAACTTCAAGCTCTTACCACTTCGCAAAATACCCTTTGGATATACTTTCGCAGCAAATAAAGAAATCAGGCTAATACTACTTAACAAAACCAATATAGACATTGCAATTTCCATACCACTCACAGACCCATTAATAATCCTAACTACCATACTAATTGGAGCTGTAAACGGAACATATGATGTCACCCTTGATACTAGCCCTTCAGGGTTATCAAGTACTACTAATAACTCCACCACTAAGCTTCCCATCAATATAAGAGTAATCGGCATCGTTGTTCCGGATAATTCTTCTGGCCTGCTTACCATAGAACCAAACACTGCGAAAAGTGCCGCATAAACGAAGTAACCGAGAACAAAATATAACAAGAAATATGCAGCATGCTCACCTGTAATCATATTTACATCAATATTCACTCCAAAAAACGAATCCGATACCTTAAAAATTCCAGATTTAATATATAGCGCCATACTAAGGAAGAAAATAAATAACTGTGTCAAACTAGCAAGACCGACTCCTAATATCTTCCCAAAGACCATGTGAACAGGCGACACCTTCGTTACCATCACTTCCATAACACGCGACGCCTTCTCTGACGCTACCGCTGTAGCAATCGCATTTCCATACGAAGTAATTGCTAAGTACATAATCGCTACTAATAAATACACCAGTAAGAATGAGCTTGTTTCTTCGTTATTTAAGTTTTGCTTTTTCGCTTGCACGTTCATCGTCAGTGATTTCACAGCCTCTTCTGATAACTGTTGTTTAACTACCGCACTTTGAAAATACTGATTTTGTACAAATACCTGCGCACTTTGAATCAACTTAGGATTATCCACCTTCATAAAGTAATCTAATACTGGTTCAGCACCCGCACCCTCTTTTAATATAAAGAGCGCTTCGACTTTCTTATCTAACAAATCTTGCTTATATTGATTTAATTTTGTTTTATCACCTAAAGACCAATCCCATTCTGGAAGAGCTTTACTAAGATTAGATTGATCCAAAGTAACATTAGGTGCTTCGGAAATAAATACAACTTTTGCTTTTTCTTTCTCTCCAGAAAACTTTTGTACTAAAGTTGGAAAGGAGAATAAGAATATCCCTCCCCCTATTAATAACAATGTCATCCCAATAAATATTTTCGTCCTCACACGATCCCAATACGTTTGCCCTAAAACAATCCAGAAATTCCTCATTACTTATGCACCCGCCTTTTCAACAAAGATTTGATGTAAAGAAGGTTCTTTAATAGAAACATCTCGGATATATTGTTTAGTTTTAATGTCTTCAAGCAGCGAAAATGCATCCTCTCCATCATTAACTTTAATCATGAACGCACGATTAACTTTTTCAAAATTGAAATTTTTCTTCTTAAGAATAGGTTCAATATCCCCTTCCGTTTGCAACGTCATATATTTGTATTGATAACTTTTCTTAATATCTGACAAGGCACCCGATAATACAAGTTGACCATTTTTCATAATACAAATTTCCTCACAGAACGTTTCTACACTGTCCATTTGATGACTACAGAAGATAATCGTTTTTCTTTGCGCGATTAACTCGAGCACAACATTTTTTAACATCTCTGCATTTACAGGATCCAATCCACTAAATGGTTCATCTAGTATGATGAATTCCGGATTATGCAATATCGCTGAAATCAATTGAATTTTTTGTTGATTTCCCTTTGACAATTCCTCTGTTTTCTTCTTTAAATGTGGTGTCATTTCTAATTTTTCTAGCCACTGTAACGCATGCCTTTTTGCAAGATTAGCTGGCATTCCTTCTAACTTGCCGAAATACACCAATTGCTCCACTACATTCATTTTCGGGTATAATCCACGCTCTTCTGGTAAATAGCCAATAGATAGGTCTTTCTTTGAAAAAGGGCGATTATTCCATAGAATTTGGCCGCTATCCGGTTTGATTAAATCTAAGATCATACGAATCGTTGTCGTCTTACCAGCACCATTTCGGCCCAGCATCCCTAAAATTCCACCTTCTTCTACACGTATATTTAAATCATTAACGGCTTTATATTCACCAAATGTTTTATTTAATCCTTGAATTTCAAATGCCATCCATAACAGCTCCTTTTAGCTTTTTACGAAATAAATAACCGCCATTCCTAATACAATCCCGCCTACCATCAACAAAAACTTTTTCATAACTATTTCCTCCTTCATTGACTTGTTAAGTTGTATCTTTATCATAGACTTCTTTCTGATGCTATTGTCCGCAATCCGTACTGTATTTACCGTAAAAAAGCGAACCACTCTTATGTGGTTCACCGTAATTTCAACAGATGAAGTTGATTGTATGAAAACTTCTTAAATGTTATTATAAAAATATTCAGAAATTAAATGATATACCTACAAAGAGAGGTGTCCAAACCGTTGCAGATACAACGTAACTTCGTTTTCATTTTATGTGTAACTATCCTGTATTTTTGTTTACAAGGCTATATCTTATATAAAATAAACCAACCATATAGTGGAGTTCTTATTTCTAAAACAGACTCAACTACATACACAATAGCAAAAATTAAATCCTCCGGTTGGGCTTTTCATACGGACTTAAAAGAAGGAGATATAATCTATTCGATAAATAAAGAAAAGCCTCATTTAGGAATACTTCCTGGATATCAAAACCAATCACTAAATGCATCTGAAATACAAGTTAAAAAAGACGGTATCACCCAAACTTATAAAGGAACACAACATTTTATTGATTCTCGTGACAAAATTATTTCTGTATACTTTCCCTTCCTACTCGCTTTTATTTGTCTAGGGTTATCTATTTTTCTTTATACAAAGAAGCCTTTGAACCGGGAAACATTCTTTTTGATCACGTTTCTATTCATGACTTCCTCAAGTCTTCTAATCGCAGTTGAATCTGGTAAAGGTGATTTTATCGCTCTCATTATTTTAAGTATTGTATTTCAAGGTACACCTATGTCTCTCATTTTATTGTTGAATGAATTATTCAAGAAAAAGCAACTATACGTTATTTCTATGAGATTTCTAAAAATCGATATTACAATCGGCATTATTTTACTATTACTCTCTAATTTAACGATGTTCATTCCATTTCCAATAGTTAATACCGATGGATTAGAACTAATTTACCTTTCAATAAATATTATCTTTTGTATATATTTTTTAATCCGTGCCTATATCAAATATCACAGTACAGTACATAAACCATTTTTAAAATTAATGCTCACGATTCATTCCATTGCCTTCTTTCCGTTCGTTACACTCTATGCTCTTCCAGATGCAATATTCAGAACACCGATTCTCTCAGCAGATATTGGCGCTATGTTCCTAATCGCTCTTCCAATCGGTTATTTTTATTTAGTAGCGACGAAGCAGATTTTTGATATAGAGTTTGTATTTGATCGTTTACGGTATTACGCATTTCTGTCACTAATTCCAACTCTATTAATTGCAATCATTACGAGCTGGAGCATTTATTACAAAGACAATTTTCTCTCTCGACTACTGCAAAGTTTTATTATTATTTTTCCGTTAAATATTCTATTTCTCATATTAAAAGAAAGATTAGATTTTACATTTCGTAATCACCTCTTTCGGACTAAAACAAACTTATACGTAAACATTGAACAGTTTACCGCACAGCTATCATCTATTATGAAAACAGAAGAGTTAGAGAAAAAATTCACTAATGAAATCGTTTCAATGTTGAAACCTTCTTTTATTCAATTTGTTCAATATGATATGAAAGAAAACACATATACACAATGCAACGGATATGGACAAACGAAAGATTTCACACTTTCTAAAAAGAAAAAATGGAGTATGGCAGCATTACTAATTAATGATTTATTAGAGGATGATGGATGCATCGGTATTTACTTATACTCTACTAAACATATAAAACACTACATCTGGATTGGAACAAAAGTGAATAATATTAAATATAATACGCATGAAAAATCATGGTTCATCACTGTCACGACATACGTCCGTCTTATTTACGAAAACTTGTATACCATTAATGAAATTATTCATTCTCTAGAGCAGGAGAGTTTAGAATCCAAAACAAATTCTGCAAGCTTATCACGCCTACTCTTTCAAATTTCTGAACAAGAAAGGCGCCGACTTGCTTCAGATTTACACGACTCTGCATTACAAGATCAAATTGTATGGTACCGCAAACTAGACTCTTTATTAAAAAACAAATCCGTTCCACTAGAATTAAAAAATGAACTAAAAAAAATCCATTTCGGTATGCACGATGTAATACAACAAATTCGCGACACATGTAATGAATTGCGTCCATCACTTTTATCAGATGCTGGTTTAATTGGTGCATTAAGAGAATTGCTAGCCCAAACACAATTGCGTGTGCAGTTTCAAATTCAATTTGATCATGAATCAATTCAAGAACATCATTACGATTTTGACAAAATTTTATCTTTATATCGTATCATTCAAGAACTACTAACAAACGCAGATAAACATTCCGAGGCAACCATCGTATCGATTTTTTTATGGGAAGAGAATAACTGTATTTTCCTAGACTACCGAGACAACGGCAAAGGTTTTAATATAGACACTCCCTACTCTCCTAAGCAGCATATGGGGCTTTCCGGTATAAAAGGAAGGCTTCAATCAATTGGTGGAGAAATACATATAGTATCCGAAGCTAAAAAAGGACTTCAAATAAACATTACAGTTCCGAGGTGGTAAATAATGATTCGAGTATTAATTGTAGATGATCATCAAATTGTAGGCGAAGGAACAAAGAGCATGATTGAATTAGAAGAAGATATGCAAGCAGAATATATTTTAAATGAACAGGAAGCACTCATAAAAAGTGACGCTACACCTTTTGACGTATACCTCTTGGATATGAATATGCCCAATTGTAGTGGTATTGAACTCGCCCAGAAAATATTACATATTCAAACAGATGCAAAAATCATTTTATATACAGGTTTTGAATATGTATCCCAATTCAATTTATTAATAAACTCTGGTATCAGCGGCATTATTAGTAAATCAGCTTCTCAACAAGAGCTATTAATGGCAATTCGTGCAGCTGTAAACGGATATACTTTACTTCCTATTTCGTTATTACGTCAACTACGTACAGACGATATAACGACTCAACAACTTGAAAATAAAACCGCTCTTCTTACACAAAAAGAATTAGAAATCTTAGAATCCGTCTCTAAAGGAAGTAGCAATAAACAAATTGCTGATGAACTGTACATGAGTTCAAGAGCTGTAGAATACAACCTAACAAAAATCTTCAAAAAATTAAAAGTAGGATCACGCTCCGAAGCTTTAACAGAAGCAATGAGACAAGGCATTTTGAAAGTACACATATAAAATGAGACTTCCATCAGTTTGTTTTGTTTAACCCTCAAATAATGAGATAAATAAAAAAGTCCTAACCTACAAAACGTAAGTTAGGACTTTCTGACGCGCCCAGAGGGATTCGAACCCCCGGCAGACGTGGTACCGGAAACCACCGCTCTATCCGACTGAGCTATGGGCGCATGATTATAGAAAACACTTCATTTTCTTCTCATAATAATAGCAATAAAATCCATCTAAATCAATAAAAATATCCCCGTAATACCTTATGCATCTTAGCTAAAAGCATATAAAATCTATTCCACCCCTAAATTTTCCAATCATAAATTCACCCCAACTCACAAATTATAATCTTTGAATTGATATTCCAAAGGGGGCTTCATTCAATGACTGTAATTACAAAATTAAAGCAAACTGTTTCTGGATTAAAAAGTGCACAAGCTAGCTTAGAAGGATTCGCTCTTGATACGGATAACCAACAAGCTAAGCAACTTTTCCAAACAGCTGCGCAGCAAACACAAACGATTATCGATTCTTTAAACCCACGCGTTGAAGAAGTCCAACAAGAAGAACCACAATACTCACAGCAATAACGAATCAGTCTTGCTGTGAAATAGAAAAAGGATGATATGCAGTCATCCTTTTTCTATCACATTACATATTGCAATAGAAATGGAATGATAATTATGCGAAAACTCGGCCTCATAACCGCATTATTTGCACTTCTATTTAGCTCTTTTACCGGATGTGATAATAGTCCTTTAGATAAAAAAGTGAAAGAAGAAGCAAAACGAACGGAGAAAGAAAAAGGTCCAAAGTTAACAAAGACGAGTACGGAATCCTTTAATCAATCTATATCACAAGGAGCGAAGAAAAGAGCTCTCGCTATGGATGAAATTATAAAAAGCACAGCTGTGAATTCAAATTTAGATCTCTACATAGCAGTTACACCTGAGCATCACGAAAGGTTTGGATTAAAACCTCTTCGTAAAAAGCTTCAAAAGCAGCTAAGTGATGAGCATCCTACTTTCGATGTTCGTGTCAGTACAGATAAAAAAATCTTTATGTTACTCGAAAAACTCGAAAGAAAAATTAAGGAAAAAGAAGTATCTAAAGATGAAATTAATAAACAATTAAAATTCATTGGTAAAAAAATGGAGTCTAACACTTAACGCTTTTTAAAAGAAAAGGAAGGATTGCAATGTCTAGTAAAGATAAAAACTTAACCCCTGTACAACAGGAGTATAAAAAATTCGAACAAGAACGCGAACCGAAACGACCTGTCTTAAAAAATTGTATAAAAGCCTTTTTCGTCGGTGGTTTTATTTGCTTCATCGGACAACTCATTTCTACTTTTTACATCACATATTTTGATTTCACTGAACGCTCAGCAGGAAATCCAACAGTCGCAACTCTTATTTTCATTTCTATGTTACTAACTGGATTTGGTATATACGATCGTTTTGGACAGTTTGCTGGTGCTGGTACAGCTGTACCTGTTACTGGATTTGGTAACTCTGTTATTGCAGCATGTATCGAACACCGAACGGAAGGATTCGTCCTTGGTGTTGGCGGCAATATGTTTAAACTAGCGGGTTCTGTTATTTTATTTGGTGTATTTTCAGCTTTTGTCATCGCACTTATTAAAACGATTCTCGTTCAATGGGGAGGTCTATAAATGTTACAAGGACACCGAACGTGGGTATTTGAAAACAAACCAGTCATTATCTCAACAGGGGTTGTCGGTGGACCATTTGAAGCAAAGGGAAACATTCCAGAAGACTTCGATATCCTTCATGAAGATTTATGGCTCGGACAAGATTCCTATGAAAAAGCACATAAAATTTTATTCGAAGAAGCTTGTAGTCGTGCTACTGAAAAAGCAGAACTTCGTAAAGATGATATTCAATTTGTACTTGCAGGAGATTTAATTAATCAAATTACTCCAACAAGCTTTGCTTGCCGGACACTTGGCACTCCTTATCTCGGATTATTCGGGGCTTGTTCTACTTCTATGGAAGGTTTAGCACTTGGGGCAAGTATCGTAAATGCAAAAGGCGCAAAATATTTATTAACTGGTGCATCCAGTCATAATACAGCTGTAGAAAAACAATTCCGCTATCCTACCGAATACGGCGGACAAAAGCCGCCTACTGCACAGTGGACAGTAACCGGAGCAGGAGCCGCTATTTTAAGCGATACTGGACACGGTCCAAGAGTAACCTCTGCAACGATTGGGCGAGTTATTGATATGGGATTAACAGACCCTTTTAATATGGGGGGCGCGATGGCTCCAGCTGCAGTTGATACAATCGAAGCCCATTTACGCGAACGACAAATCGATGCCTCTTACTATGACCTAATCGTGACTGGTGATCTTGGCCATGTCGGTCGCGAAATTGCTTACGATTTACTACATAAGCATGGAACCAAAGTAACGAGCGAACAGTTTCAAGATTGCGGAATTATCATTTATAGAGAAGGACAACCTGTCATAGCTGGTGCTAGTGGGCCTGGATGTTCCGCAACAGTCGTGTACGGTCATTTATTAAACCGAATGAAAAGAGGAGAGTTCAAAAAAATACTTGTCGTTGCGACAGGCGCTTTACTATCTCCACTTACATTCCAACAAGAAGAAACGATTCCATGTATCGCTCATGCCGTTTCGATTGAATTTGGAGGTGCAACGCAATGATTTTTTTCTGGGCTTTCGTCATTGGTGGACTCATATGTGTAATCGGCCAACTTATGTTTGATGTCGGCAAACTAACACCCGCTCATACAATGGCAACACTCGTTGTTGCTGGAGCTATATTAGATGGATTTAATTTGTATGAGCCATTAATTGATTTCGCTGGAGCCGGGGCAACTGTACCTATTACAAGCTTTGGTAATGCCCTAGTTCATGGCGCAATGGAAGAAGCTGCAAAACATGGCATCGTTGGCGTTATTACCGGCATGTTTAAAGTAACGAGCGCCGGTGTATCAGCAGCTATTATTTTCGGCTTCATTGGAGCATTATTATTCAAACCGAAAGGATAAGAGGTGTTTATATGACTGTTATCTCTAGCGTAAAAACTTGCCTTGCTAGTGTAAGGGGCGCCCAAGCAAGCTTAAGCTCTCTTTCATTAAATTCACAAGACGAAGAATCAAAACGCGTATTTCATGAATGTATGTTAGAAATGGACAGCGTCATCGCTGATTTAAAGGATAGAATTTCAGTATTAGAACGTGAAGAACCTCAATATAAAGGGTTTTAAGTAGACTGGAGGAAACGACTATGTCTCACCTGCCGGAATGGACACTTGTCATTCTTCGCTCTGTATTCATATTAATTATTTTATTCGCTATTACGAAATGGTTAGGGAAAAGACAAATCTCTCAGCTTTCCTTTTTTGAATACATAGCCGGAATGACGATTGGTGACATCGCTGCCCAAGTATCTACAGGGCTCGATTCAAAATTTTTTCACGGCGTCTTTGCGATACTCATTTTCGCTGTGGTACCTTTTTTAACAGGAATCCTCTCTTTAAAGAACAAAACAGCTCGGGACTTCTTTGAAGGAAAATCTACCGTATTAATAAAAGACGGAAAGATACTCGAAGATAATTTAAAGAAAGAAAAATATACGAGTGACGAATTACTGGAACTTCTCCGTGGAAAAAGTGCGTTCAGCGTAGCTGAAGTCGAATTTGCTGTCTTAGAACCGAGCGGAGAATTAAATGTATTATTAAAGAAAGATTCTCAGCCACTTACAGCAAAAGACATCGGTTTAAAAGTACCAAACGAGAAAGAACCACAAACTGTTATTATGGATGGAAATGTACTAGATGAACCTCTTTCAGCAAGCGGACATAACCGCGCTTGGCTACATTCAGAATTAGAAAAACTCGGTGTTGTTATTGAAAATGTCTTCCTCGGTCAAGTGGATTCATACGGACAACTTACTATCGACATTTACAATGACAAACTCCAAATGCCTTCTCCTCAAAATAAACCTTTATTATTAGCATCTTTAAAAAAATGTCATGCTGATCTTGAACTATTTTCCCTAGAAACAAAGTCGAAATCAGCAAGCGAAATGTATAGTAAAAACGCCAAACAAATCGAAAAAATTTTAAATAAAGTAACCTATCTTTTAAAAGACTAATTATCGAAAGAACGCTTCAGTTAAAAGGCGTTCTTTTCTTTTTTCTCCAGTTTTCATAACGTTTAAATTTATGTAATTCGGTTATGATGTTGAAGATACATAAGCAGGGAATTTCGAAAACATAGCGAATATTTCATGGTACAACTACATATTTTTTTGATTTAAAGTGGTTTCGTTTGACCTTTATTGACCATAATTGTATTATAAGACTAAGAAAGCTTTATAAGGAGGAAATAACAGATGAATTTAATTCCTACAGTAATTGAACAAACAAATCGTGGAGAACGCGCTTACGATATTTACTCTCGACTATTAAAAGACCGCATCATTATGCTTGGTAGTGCAATTGATGACAACGTAGCTAACTCAATCGTTTCCCAGCTTTTATTCTTGGAATCTCAAGATCCAGAAAAAGATATTCACATCTACATCAACAGCCCTGGTGGTTCTATCACAGCGGGTATGGCAATCTATGATACAATGCAGTTTATTAAGCCACAAGTATCAACAATCTGTATCGGTATGGCTGCATCTATGGGTGCATTCTTACTTGCAGCAGGTGAAAAAGGAAAACGTTACGCACTTCCAAACAGTGAAGTAATGATTCACCAACCACTTGGTGGAGCACAAGGTCAAGCGACTGAAATCGAAATCGCTGCAAAACGTATCCTATTCTTACGTGAAAAACTAAACCAAATTCTTGCTGACCGCACTGGTCAACCACTTGAAGTACTACAACGCGACACAGACCGCGACAACTTCATGACAGCGGAAAAAGCTTTAGAATACGGTTTAATCGATAAGATCTTTACAAATCGTTAATACTTAAAAGCGAAAGCGGCTCGTTTAGAATCGCAGGGCGATGGAGCCCCTGATTCCGAGGCGCTTTTTGCCTCGAATGAAGGGGCGAAACAACCGGAGATTCTAGCCGCTAGAGCTAGATATAACTAAAAGTGGAAGCGCCCTATAATTGGGCGCTTCTTTTATATATTGTTCCCCGCTCACATACCCCATCCAGTATCCCTCTAAATATATCAACGATTTTTCAATTATATCGAACAAAACTCAAATTATATCAACGATTTTTTTAATATATCAACGGTTCGACACAACATATCGATTTACCGACAATCTCCGACAAGGACAAACCAGCTAAATACCCCTCCCCGCTAATCCGCACAAACAACAAAACAAAAAAACTATCGCATATACGCGATAGCTCTTTATTGTACATATGCAGCTAATGCTTCTAAAGCCTCTTCTGCATCTGAACCTTCTGTTGTAATTGTTATCATGCTTCCAGTTCCAATTGCTAAGCTCATAATCCCCATTATGCTCTTTGCATTTACTGTCTTTCCATCTTTCTCAATAAAGATATCTGCATGAAAGCGATTTGCCTCTTGTACAAACAACGCAGCCGGACGTGCTTGTAAACCGTTTTTTAATGAAACCTGAACTCGTTTTTGAACCACAGCTCCATTTCCCCTTTAACCTCTTATTTTTTTGCTACCGTTTCCCCCGCGCGTAATTTCTCTGCAATTTCATCGATTTTACGCAAACGATGATTAATACCCGATTTACTAATTTTCCCCCCGGATACCATCTCACCTAACTCTTTCAATGTTACATCTTGATAATCTCTTCGTAGTTGCGCAATCTCTTGTAGTTTATCTGGCAATATATCAAGACCAACCGTCTCATCAATATAGCGGATATTTTCAATCTGCCTTAGCGCTGCACCAATTGTTTTATTTAAATTAGCTGTTTCGCAGTTCACTAAACGATTTACGGAATTACGCATATCACGTACGATTCGAATATCTTCAAACCTTAAAAGTGCATTATGAGCACCAATAATATTTAAAAATTCCGTAATTTTCTCCGCTTCTTTCAAATACGTAATGTACCCTTTTCTTCTTTCCAACGTCTTACTATTTAAATCAAATCCGTTCATCAGTTCACATATAGCATCATTATGTTCCTTATATAACGAAAAGATCTCTAAATGATAAGATGATGTTTCTGGGTTATTTACTGAACCACCTGCTAAAAATGCACCGCGTAAATACGATCGTTTACAACACTTCTTCTCAATCAATTCTTGTGATATATTTCGAATAAATGAAAAGTCATCTCGAACGATATGAAGATCGGCTAATATTTCGCGAGACTTTTCAACAAGCCTTACGATATATACATTATTTTTCTTCAATCGCATTTTTTTACGAACAAGTAATTCTACCGTCACATCATATCCTTTTTTCAAAAGCGTATAAATCCTTCTTGCAATTGCCGCATTTTCTGTTTGAATATCGATAGATAGACGACGGTTTGAAAAAGAAAGCGATCCGTTCATTCGAAGTAACGCCGATAATTCTGCTTTCTCACAGCATTCTTTCACTTCAAGATTCGTCAACTCTTTCTTTGTTTCTGATGCAAATGACACAGTCAACACCTCCTTATACGATTATTATGGAACAAAATTCTTGTCCTATATGAATGAGGAGCGCCACCTCAAACGAGGCAACGCACATTTATAACAATGAATATAAAATCGAAGCTAACTTTAACGTATCATGCCTTACAACACGATCATCATACTTCGCTAATCCCTCTTGAATAACATCAATATTATTTTCAGCAAAACGTTCTTCATCCACTACAACTGGTGTAGACATTTCTTCCTCATATAACTTACGTAATTCACAAGGAATCTCACGGTTATTTACAATTGCAGTATTAATAAATGGTTGCCCTAAATGATCGTGTAACGCCTGCACATGATCAAAAGCAGTATATCCCATCGTTTCACCCGCTTGTGTCATAACGTTACATACATATACCTTCTTCGCCTTTGCAGCAAGAACAGCGTCCCCAATTTTGTTAACAACTAAGTTGGGTAATATACTCGTATACAAACTTCCTGGCCCGAAAACAAGTAAATCAGCTCGTTTAATCTCAGCCAACGTTTCATGCAATGGCTCTACATCTTCTGGAGTTAAAAAGACACGATTAATCTTCTTTCCGTAATAGGGAATTTTTGATTCACCTGTGACAATTTCCCCATCTTCAAGTTCCGCATGAAGTACCGCACTTTGATTCGCTGCTGGTAATACACGTCCTCTGACATTTAATACTTTACTTGTTTCCGTAATTGCATGGAAAAAGTCTCCTGTAATCGAGGTCATACCTGCCAACAATAGATTTCCTAACGCATGACCTTTCAGTCCGTCTCCTGTTGTGAAACGGTGCTGAAATAAAGCTTCCACCAGTGGCTCTACATCCGATAACGCAACCAGTACGTTACGGATGTCACCTGGAGGTGGAATTTCTAGCTCATCACGTAATCTACCCGAACTGCCACCATCATCAGCGATTGTAACAACTGCTGTAATATCAACAGGATATTGCTTTAATCCTCTTAATAAAACAGAGAGTCCAGTTCCGCCTCCCATGATGACAATTTTAGGCTTTCTCTCTTTTTTCATCCCTTAATGGCCCTTTCTCTTCTCCACATCACGATGAGATACATGAACACTATACTCTGGTTTCAAATGTTTCCCAAGGTATTCTGTAAGCGTAACAGAACGATGCTGTCCACCTGTACATCCAATTGCAATTACAAGTTGACTTTTGCCTTCTCTTTTATAATGAGGCAGCATGAAAGTAATCAGATCCGTCAACTTCTCTAAAAACTTATGTGTCTCATTAAATTTCAGTACATACGAAGAAACTTCTTCATCTAGTCCTGTTAATGGCTTCATATGTGGAATGTAATATGGATTTGGTAAAAAACGAACATCAAATACTAAATCTGCATCAATTGGAATCCCGTACTTAAATCCAAATGACATAACATTTACACGAAATGCTTGCTCAGTTTCTGTTGAGAACAAGTGAACAATTTTTTCACGTAATTCTTTCGGTTTTAAATCCGACGTATCAAGCACAATATTTGCTCGTGCCTTCATATCTGTTAATAAATTGCGCTCTGCTTCGATTCCCTTTAACGGCAAACCAGTTGGTGCAAGTGGATGCGAACGTCTCGTTTCTTTATAACGAGTTACAAGCGTACTATCTTTCGCATCTAAAAATAAAATATGAGGAATAATCCATGTACGTTCTGATAAATCATCAAGTGCTCCCCATAAATGCTCGAAAAACTCGCGGCCACGTAAATCAATACCAAGTGCCACTTTATTCATTTTCCCTTTTGAATCCGCCATAAGCTCAATAAACTTTGGCAATAACATCGGTGGTAAATTATCTACACAAAAATATCCTAAATCTTCAAAACTTTGTAAAGCTACTGTTTTTCCAGCTCCAGACATCCCTGTAATAATTACCATTTTTATATCATTATTCTCTGTCATCGTATCCTCTCCTTGACGGTTTAACTCGGATCTAATCGATATGAAAGCAACTCAAAATCTGGGGTATATACAAATGTACCGTAGATTATGCCATTTCCTTTAATTAAATAATCAATAATGTGATAATCTCCTGGCGCCATTGCTAAATCATCAATTTTATCAAATGTATGCCAACCAATGATGCCTTCTTCGCTCTCTAGTTTGTTTTCTCCTGCAAAATCTGTCGCTAAAAAGGAGAACATCATCCATTCAGAAACAACTTTATCACCTTCTTGGATGACAAAGGTGAAGACCCCCTTTAACGCTGGGTTTTTCAAATAAATACCTGTTTCTTCGCGATATTCGCGAACAACGGAATCTCTTACAGTCTCACCACGCTCCATTTTCCCGCCTGGTGCAACCCACCAATTTCGGCGAGGTTTTTGGAGTAAGAGTACTTCATTATCTCTAATTAACACACAGTTTGTCACTCTTTGCATGTTTCTTCACCTCAGCTACTTGCAGTAAAATTTCTCACTGCATACTTCTTTCATTATACTATCAAAAACAGTTTGCTACAACGAAGGAGCCAGTCCTCTTTCGCTAAGCATATGCTACTCAACAATTTTAAAAAAGCTTTCCATAACAAGCAATGTAAATGCTTAGACTTTTAATGAATAGCATGAAAAATCCCCTTAACGATTTTTATCGCCAAGGGGATTAAAGCCCTTATTTCTTACCGAAATAAGTAACAATCGCAAATCCTAAAATAAAGGTAATAATTGAACTTATAATTGAAAATCCGCCGGTTGGAATACCAGGGAACACAATTACAATCGAACCGATAACTAGTCCAATAATTGCCGCAAATGTCATACTTTTATAACGATCTAATAAAAAACTAATGCCTTTACTACTTACAACAAATCCAACCATAACACCAGCACCGATAACCACGATTAAAGGTAAGTTAAGTGTAGTTAAAGCGTTAATTGCTGTTGGATACACACCAATAATTAATAAAATAAACGATCCACTAATCCCAGGAAGTAGCATAGCCATACTAGCCATCCATCCTGCGAAAAATAAACCAATTGCATTTAAAATTGTTAACGTCGTAATTGGATCTGCTGCCTTATCTGGTTTAAAGAAAGCTGTGATCGCAACAAGAATTGCTGCAACTATTAATAAAACAATGTGCTTACCTTTAAACGACGACTTTGCATCAGCTTCTCTCATTAACATCGGTAATATACTAATAATTAAACCGAGGAAGAAAAATTGAGTCGGTTCATAATGATTTGCAAGTAAATATTTAATAACATGACTTAACGTTAAAAACGCTGCTGCCACACCAGCTGCAAGTGGAATTAAAAACCCTAAATGTTTTTTCCATTCACGACTAAAGAATCCACTAATTGCCGCAAGCAATTGTTCATAAATCCCTAACACAACAGCGATTGTACCGCCGCTCACACCAGGAATTAAATCACTAACGCCCATACAAAATCCACGATATATATTACGCCATTCCATACTGAATAAATTCCTCATTTCTTATAGTGATTTTTTCCGTAAAGTCCAGTATATCAATAAGAAAGCTTATAATCCTTATATTTTTTGACAATACTTTGACATTTTCACACAAAAAAAGAAGAAAGCTCCTGTCGGTAGCTTTCTTCTCACAAGGTATATTATCCCTTATTTTTCTGATACAGTTTTTAATTCCTCTAATAATTCTTCTACGTAATGTTGTGCACTTTGTGCTGCAATACTACCGTCACCTGTTGCAGTTACAATTTGACGAAGCATTTTTTCACGAACATCACCAGCTGCGAAAATACCAGGGATTTTAGTTTCCATACGTTCGTTCGTTTCAAGGTAACCATTTTCATTTGTAATACCTAGTTCAACAAATGGTTTTGATAATGGTAACATACCGATGTATACGAATACGCCGTCAGTTTTGACTTCTTTCTCTTCTCCACTGTTTACGTCTACAAGTGTTACACTTCCTACTTTACCGCTTGCTTCGTTAATTTCTTTTATAGTGTGGTTCCAAATGAAATCTACTTTTTCGTTTTGGAAAGCACGGTCTTGTAAAATTTTCTGTGCACGAAGCGTGTCACGACGGTGAACGATCGTTACTTTTGATGCGAAGCGTGTTAAGAACACACCCTCTTCAACAGCAGAATCTCCACCGCCAATTACGATAAGTTCTTTTCCTTTAAAGAATGCCCCATCACATACTGCACAATATGATACACCACGGCCGCCAAGTTCTGTTTCACCCGGTACACCAATTTTTTTATACTCTGCACCGCTTGCAACGATAATTGCACGTGCTTTATATTCTTTTTTACCAGCAATAATTGTTTTGTATTCTTTACCATCGATGACTTCTTTCACATCACCGTATGCATATTCAGCACCAAATTTCTTCGCATGCTCGAACATTTTATTTGATAAGTCTGGTCCTAAAATAGACTCATAACCTGGGTAGTTTTCTACATCTTCCGTGTTTGCCATTTGGCCACCTGGAATACCACGCTCAAGCATTAATGTGCTTAAATTTGCACGAGATGTATATACTGCAGCTGTCATACCAGCTGGTCCTGCACCAATAATAACGACATCATAAATTTTTTCTTCTGACACACTATTCACTCCTATCCATTCCTACACAATTAAGTTACCCTCATTATACTGTTAGCATCATTTTTTTCCCAATGATTTGCTTATCTTATGTGTGCGTACGCTTAACAGCTTGCACATACTTTCGGACAGTCGCTACAGATACATTATATACATCTCCAAGCTCCGACTGTGTCATTTTATTTCCTTGTTCGCCGCGTACAATGTATTCAATCGCAGCTGACCAGCCGTACACATTTGTAAATATGTCTCCAGATGTATATAAACGTATGAACGTACAAAACCAAAAGTGTAAACACTCTTCAATTAATTCATCATCTTTTTTCGTATAATTGTATAAGGCATCCGCGATTCTCGCGCACTGCTCAAATTGTTGTAAATCAGCTGGAATACTCTTATGACTATTAAGTAAAAAGAAGTACTTTGCAAGTTGCGATACGATGGGAACACCGTTCTTCGCTTGCGTTATATCAAAGAAGAATCCAACCTTCTCCGGCGTTGACAATTCATTCATTAAATATAAAGCTAGCATTTGTTCTTCTAGCGTCGCACTTTGCTGAAATGATTTTCGTAATTCTTCAAATAACACGTTTTGTCCTTCATCTGCTAAATTCAGCGCATTCCACGGTTCTTTTCCCTTTTTATCAGGATGCAATTCCACGACATGTTGCCACATTTTTTCAGCTAGTTGCTGATCTTTCACCATATACGCAGAATATGCAAACCAATAATAAAAACTAACGTCTCCTTCGTACCCTTGACGCTTTAATAGTTTGAACCATTTATATGCATGCTCGAAATAACCAATTGTTGCAAGTGTAGTTCCCAGTTTCAAACGATGTTCAAATGAAATCGGATATACCGAAACTAGCTGTCCCGCTAACGCTTCTACTTGTTTATGCTCTCCAATTGAATATAGAAAAATAAGCGTATTACAAAGCGCATGTATATTACCAGGATTTTTCTCTAAAATCATTTCTGTTAACTTCAGTGCTTTGTCTACATTACCCGATTGAAAATGTGCAATGGCTAAATTATTATAACCTGACCAAAATTCCGGATAATCTTTCGTAACAATTTCTAATGTAGCAATCGCTTCTTCCAATTGTCCATTACGAATATAACGATTCGCTTCTTCCTGCATAACAATTAAATCATCTTCATCTTCAATCTCTTCCGAACCCATTGCTTCTTCTTCCATAATCTCAAGAAGTTCTAATGTATCTTCTACGAATTCCTTCTCTTTTGCAACTTCTAAATAACGATCCGCATATTTCTTCGCCTGTTGAAATAACCCCATATATGCATAATTATTTGCAATAAAATAATAGCACTGTTCAAGTTCTGGATTAGATCTAACTAACTTTAAGAAGATTTGGTTCGACTCTTGATATTCACCAGCCTCAGATAATACTGTTGCTAATTGACATAAAATAAACGGCTCCTTCTCACTTTGTGCCGCTCTTCGAAAATATTTAATTGCATCTTGCAATTTTTGCCCTTTGTAAGCTCTCATCCCTTTTTTATAAAAGAAGTCCGCTAATTGATTAAAAGAGATAACTTGTCCGTTCTCCTTATATATCCTTTGATTTTTCCCCATATATCCTCCAGTTTTTTGTTTTCTTCGCTCACACATTCTTCTATCTATAAGTATAAACGATTCCGTAAAAAACAAAACAGTATATTATACTCAATTATTTCCTTTTTATTCATAAAAAAAGAGGAGAAATGTTACATTTTCACCATGAACCTTCTCTTGCGGTCATTTGCTCTTTCGTATAAATAATACGCATTGGATTTCCACCTACGAAAGCACCGCTCGGTACATCTCTATGAACAAGTGTGCCAGCTGAGACAGTCGCACCGTCTCCAATTTTCACACCTGGTAATATTGTTACATTCGCTCCAATCATCACTTCATTTCCAATGACGATTTCCCCAAGTCGATATTCACGAATTAAATATTCATGCGCTAAAAGCGTTGTATTATAGCCAATAATCGAATTCTCTCCCACAGTTATCTTTTCCGGGAACATAATATCCGGCATTACCATAAGCGCAAATGATGTTTTCTTTCCTACTTTCATCCGTAAAAAAGTACAGTACAACCAATTCTTCACAGATAAAAATGGCGTGTAACGCGCAATTTGGATAATAATAAAGTTTTTCATTACCTTCCAAAAAGACACTGTTTTATACACATTCCATAATGAATTTTCTCCTGAAACAGGATAGCGCGTTGTCCGTCGCACTTAGCTCGCTCCTCTACTAACTTACTTGGACCTTTATGAACGGTTCATATTAGACAAAATCGGTAGCAAATCGCTCATTTTATCTAGCATAAAGTCCGGCTTGTAAGCCTCTAAATACGCTCTACCTTTCAGCGTCCATGAAACCGCAGCTGTTTTCGTCCCCGCATTTTGACCACCGACAATATCATGATGATTATCTCCAACCATCAATGCCTCTTCTGGTTTTGCATCTAATAATTCAAGCGCTTTTTCAAGTGGCTCTGGATGTGGTTTCACATGCTCTACATCATCAATTGTCACGACAACATCAAAAAATTCATCAAGCTTTGACAACTGTAATCCCATCTCAACGGTTTGTCTCGCTTTCGTTGTAACAATACCAACTTTATAACCTTGCTTCTTCAACTCTCGAACTGTTTCATATACAGTTTCATATTCTTCTACTAATTCATCATGATGATCATGGTTAAATTCGCGATAACTTGTAATCATCTCTTCAACCTTACTTTCATCAATCTTACTGAAAGTATCATGCAAAGATGGACCGATAAATGGCAACACATCTTCACGCTTATATTGATTTGGATAATACGTATTTAAAGTATGTAAAAAAGAAGAAATAATAAGTTCGTTTGTATTAATTAAAGTTCCATCTAAATCAAATAACACTGTATTTATTCTCATTGCCTTAGTCCTTTCGCCTTCCTGAATATGAAAGAAGCAGCATCTTATAATAAGATGCTACTTTTCTCTAATTTTCCGAATATCTTTTATCAGCTTGCCCCATTTTTCGTCTCACAATAATGAAAATAATAGAAATAACAACAAGTCCAATTGACATTACTTGTGCAATACGAAGTGGTCCTAGCATTAAACTATCTGTACGTAAGCCTTCTACGAAGAAGCGTCCTACTGAATACCAAATTAAATATGTGAAGAATAATTCCCCGCGGCGTAAATTCACTTTTCTTAATGCAAGTAGTAAAATTACACCTGCAAAATTCCATAATGATTCATATAAAAACGTCGGATGATAGTACACACCCTCAATATACATTTGATTAATAATGAAATCTGGTAAATGAAGACCTTCTAAAAACTGTCTCGTTACTTCATCACCATGCGCCTCTTGGTTCATAAAGTTTCCCCATCGGCCAATTGCTTGTCCTAATAAAATACTTGGTGCAGCAATATCCGCCAACTTCCAGAATGAAACCCCGCGTCGCTTTGCAAAAAGAATCCCTGTAATAACCGCTCCGATTAAACCACCATGAATCGCCAAGCCACCTTGACGAATATTAATAATTTGACTCGGGTTTTGCGCGTAATATTCCCATTCAAAAATAACATAGTACATTCTCGCAAATAGAATAGCGATCGGTACTGCAATTAATACAAGGTCAACAAATGTATCTTTTGGAATACCTAGCCTTTCTCCCTCGCGAGTTGCTAGCCAAAGACCTAATAGCACCCCTGTACCGATAATAATCCCGTACCAATAAACAGGAAACGGCCCAAGTTGGACAGCTACGCGGTCAAGCTGCGGTACAGAACCTAACAGCATATTTATGACCTCCCTCTCCAATGTTTACTCCTGATTCCCTAACTCAATCGCACTCATTAATCGTTCTGAGAACTGCTGTGCTGCATTGACTCCCATACGCTTTAAACGGAAGTTCATCGCTGCTACTTCAATAATAACAGCCAAGTTTCGACCAGGACGAACTGGAAGTGTAATCTTCGTAAGTTCTGTATCAATAATTTTCATCTTCTCTTCATCAAGACCTAAGCGATCATAGTTTTTCTTTTGATCCCAAATTTCAAGATTAATAACAAGTGTAATACGCTTATAATTTCGCACTGCCCCTGCACCGAATAACGTCATAACGTTAATGATACCTAGACCACGAATTTCTAATAAATGCTCAATTAAATCTGGTGAGCTTCCTACTAATGTGTCTTCATCTTCTTGGCGAATTTCTACACTATCATCCGCAACAAGGCGGTGACCACGCTTCACAAGTTCAAGAGCTGTCTCACTTTTACCAACACCACTTTGACCTGTAATTAAAACACCAACACCGTAAATATCTACTAATACACCATGAACAGCAGTTGTTGGTGCTAGCTTACCTTCTAAATAATTAGTTAAACGACTTGATAATCTCGTTGTCGTTTGAGAAGAACGTAATAAAGGCATGCCTGATTCACGTGATGCTTGTAATAACTCATCTGGTACATCTTGATTACGAGTTATAATAATACATGGCGTCTCCTCGGTACAAAGCGCTTTCATTCTCTCTTGTTTTTGCTCTGTTGTTAACGTATCAAAGAACGTGAGCTCCGTTTTTCCAAGAAGCTGCACGCGATCAGCTGGATAATATGTAAAGAATCCTGCCATTTCAATTCCAGGTCGTGATAAATCACTTGTATCAATCGGACGATGAATTCCTTCCTCACCACTTATTAACTCCAATTGAAATTGTTCAATTAAATCTTTTGTCCTTACTTTTGGCATATGTATAAACCTCCACTCCGCTGCGGGTTCAGTCTCGTTTGATGTAAAATTCCATTCTACCGGATATTGTACCATTTTTTTCTGGAAACAAGAAATACGGTTTCTAATAAATAGAAAAAAACATTTCATACGAATAATGAAATGTTTTTCTTTTTGTCATTTTCTCTTTTTTTCATATAGAGGTTCCACAATTGCCTTCTCAATAATCATATTAAAAATTGAAATACAAATTGCCGCAACAATCGCTACACCAAATCCTGATATATTAAAAGCATCTCCTAATAATGAATCTGCTATTTTTAACGTAATCGCATTAATAACAATTAAGAAGAAGCCGAAAGTTACAACAGTAATTGGTAGCGTAATTAAAATTAAAAACGGCTTTACGAACACATTTAAAACCGCCAATATAATACTCGCAATAATTGCAGTTTGTATATTTGCTACGTAAAATGCATCTGGTGCAATCCCTTTTAAAAGCCCCGATACAGCGATTAACACAACGCTATTTACAAGAAGTGATACAATCCATCTCATTTCGTTACACATCCTTTTAAACATATATATTTCATCATACGCTAATAGATAATAAACGCAAGTATGATACAAACACTTATATCAACTTATTCTATCTTTCATGCTTGTATACCTACTAACACTTCCTCGCAAAATAAGGACCACACCACCTATGTTCATGAGTTTTTACAAAGGCACAAGTGAAATCTTTATCTACGATATAGATATCACCTTTATACGCATCTTCTGTCTCACACAATATATCATCCATATGTAACAAACTCGCATCCTTTATTAACAGTACCTCATCACAGTGTTGGTAGAAAATGTAGCAATCCTTTTTCACTTCATTACGAAACGCGTTTTCCGCTTCTTTACCCTCTAAACACTTCTTTTTCTCATAACTAAATATGTGCCATAGATAACCACATGCATACTTATCTCCATGAAGAAAAATATCTTCTTTTTCTTTATCACTTAAATGATTTGCAAAGTGATCCTCCCAGCGCTTTCGAAAATATACACCCCAACTTTGAAATTCTCTTACCTTCATATTTTTCTTTCTTAACACCTCTAAAAACTCCATCTTCTCCCCCTATACAATAAAAACCGAGCGTCATTTCCACTCGGTTTTCATCAATAAACTTATTGCGATAACTCTACTTCTTTTATTTTCTCTTTCATTCTTGCTTTATCACGATTTAAAATCTCTTTTAAATACTTACCAGTATACGAGCGCTCTTCTTTTACTACTTGCTCTGGCGTTCCCGAAGCGACGATTTGTCCACCTTTGTCCCCGCCTTCTGGTCCAAGATCAACAATATAATCAGCTGTTTTAATCACATCTAAATTATGTTCAATTACAAGTACCGTCTCACCACTCTCAACAAGACGTTGCAGCACTTCTAGAAGACGTGCAATATCATGCGCATGCAACCCAGTCGTTGGCTCATCTAAAATATATAACGTACGACCTGTAGAACGACGGTGTAATTCAGAAGCTAATTTCACACGCTGTGCTTCCCCACCAGATAATGTTGTTGCTGGTTGACCTAATTTCATATAACCAAGCCCAACATCTACAAGCGTTTGAAGTTTACGCTTAATTTTAGGAATATTGGCGAAGAATTCTACTCCATCTTCAATTGTCATCCCTAACACTTCAGAAATATTTTTATCTTTATATTTCACTTCTAACGTTTCACGATTATATCGTTTACCGTGACAAACTTCACACGGAACATACACATCTGGTAGGAAATGCATTTCAATTTTAATAATTCCATCACCACGGCACGCTTCACAACGGCCACCTTTTACGTTAAAGCTGAAACGTCCTTTTTGATATCCGCGCACTTTCGCTTCATTCGTTTGTGCAAACACATCACGAATATCATCGAATACACCTGTGTACGTCGCTGGATTAGAACGTGGTGTACGCCCAATTGGTGATTGATCAATATCAATTACTTTATCTAAATGTTCAAGACCTTTAATCTCTTTATGAGTACCTGGCTTCGCTTTCGCTTTATATAACTTTTGAGCTAACGATTTATATAGTACTTCATTAATCATCGTACTTTTACCTGATCCAGATACACCTGTTACCGCTACAAACGTACCGAGTGGGAATGACATTTTTGCATTCTTTAAGTTATTCTCTTTTGCGCCGACAATCTCCACTTTACGTCCGTCACCTTTACGTCTTTCAAGTGGAACTGGAATAAACTCTTTACCGCTTAAATATTTTCCTGTTAACGAATTATCATCTTGCATCACTTCAGCTGGTGTCCCTGCCGATACAACTTGCCCACCGTGAATACCTGCACCTGGTCCGATATCAAGTAAATAATCAGCAGCCATCATTGTATCTTCATCATGCTCAACAACGATTAATGTATTACCTAAATCGCGCATTTCTTGCAATGTACGAATAAGACGATCGTTATCGCGCTGGTGTAAACCAATTGAAGGCTCATCAAGAATATAAAGTACGCCAGTTAGACGAGAACCAATTTGCGTCGCTAAGCGAATACGCTGCGCCTCACCACCTGATAACGTACCAGCCGCACGACTTAGCGTTAAATAATCTAAACCAACGTTCACTAAGAATCCAACGCGCTCCTGAATTTCTCTTAAAATTAAATGAGCTATTTTTTGTTGCTTCTCCGTTAGCTCTACATTCGAGAAAAATTCTTGTACTTCTTGAACTGAATACTTCGTTACGTCAGCAATCGTTTTATCACCAACAAAAACAGCTAAGCTTTCAGGCTTTAAGCGGCCGCCTTTACACTTCGGACACGCTTGTTCTGCCATATACTTTTCCATTTGCTCACGAATGTAATCAGAACTCGTTTCACGATAACGACGTTCAATGTTTGGAATAACACCTTCAAATAAAATCTCATTTTCCTTTACTTGACCGAATTCATTTACATAGCGGAAATAAACCTTCTCTTCCCCACTTCCGTACAACACTTTATCAAATAAATCTTTCGGTATATCTTTCACAGGCATATCCATATCAACGCCGTAGTGATTACATACAGATTGTAAAAGTTGTGGATAGTATTGTGAACTTGTCGGTTCCCAAGGTGCAATCGCATGTTCATTTAATGATAAATCCCAGTTCGGGATAACAAGCTCTAAATCTACCTCTAGCTTTGAACCAAGTCCATCACAAGAAGGACACGCTCCAAACGGACTGTTGAAGGAGAACATACGCGGCTCTAATTCTCCGATTGAAAAACCACAATGTGGACAAGCATGATGTTCACTAAATAGAAGTTCCTCTTCTCCCATTACATCGATTAACACTCGGCCTCCGCCAAGCTTTAATGCACTTTCAAGTGAATCAGCAAGACGGCTTGCGATTCCTTCTTTTACAACAATACGGTCAATTACAACTTCAATAGAATGCTTCTTATTTTTATCTAACGTAATCTCTTCAGACACATCAAGCATTTCACCATCAACACGTACACGAACATATCCTTGCTTCTTAATATCTTCAAGTACTTTCACATGTGCACCTTTACGCCCAGAAACGATAGGAGCTAACACTTGTAATTTCGTACGTTCAGGATATTCAAGAACACGGTCTACCATCTGCTCTACTGTTTGTGATGTAATTTCAATCCCATGATTTGGACAAATTGGCGTACCAATTCGCGCAAATAATAAACGTAAATAATCATAAATCTCCGTTACCGTTCCGACAGTTGAACGTGGATTACGACTCGTCGTTTTTTGATCGATTGAAATCGCTGGTGACAATCCTTCAATCGTATCTACATCCGGCTTATCCATTTGTCCTAAAAACTGGCGCGCATACGCAGATAACGATTCTACGTATCTGCGCTGCCCTTCTGCATAAATCGTATCAAATGCTAATGATGATTTCCCCGAACCAGACAATCCCGTTACAACGACAAGCTGATTTCTCGGAATGGTTACATCAATATTTTTTAAGTTATGTGCTCTAGCACCTTTTACAACGATAAAATCCTTGCTCTTACTCACTCTTTTCACCCTTCCGCTTTTAATTCTAATAGTAAATCTCTTAGTTCAGCTGCACGCTCGAAGTCTAACGCTTTTGCTGCTTCTTTCATCTCTGCTTCCATCTTCGCAATTGTCTTTTCACGCTCTTTTTTCGTCATTTTCTTAGCAGGAGTTGCTTCGTATGTTTCTGTCTCTTCAGCAGTTGTCGTTGCACGGATTACATCACGTACGCCTTTTTGAATCGTTTTCGGCGTAATACCATGCTCTTTATTGTAGGCTTCTTGTATAGTACGACGACGCTGCGTTTCTTCAATTGCAATTCCCATTGATCTTGTTATACGATCTGCGTACATAATAACGCGGCCGTTTTCATTACGCGCGGCACGACCAATTGTTTGAATTAATGAGCGCTCCGAACGTAAGAACCCTTCCTTATCAGCATCTAAAATCGCTACAAGTGATACTTCTGGAATATCTAATCCTTCTCGTAATAAGTTAATACCGACCAGTACATCAAACTTACCAAGGCGAAGATCGCGGATAATTTCAATACGTTCTAACGTTTTAATTTCAGAATGAAGATAGTTCACTTTAATTCCTACATCTTTTAAGTAGTCCGTTAAATCCTCTGACATTTTCTTCGTTAAAGTCGTAATTAATACACGTTCATTTTTTGCAATACGATCTTGAATCTCTCCTAATAAATCGTCAATTTGCCCTTCAATAGGTCGTATATCGATTGGTGGATCTAAAAGCCCTGTTGGACGAATAATTTGTTCTATTACTTCTGGTGACTGCTCTAACTCGTACGGTCCTGGCGTCGCCGAAACGTAAATAACTTGATTCGTTTTCTCCTCAAACTCATCAAACATGAGCGGTCTATTATCTAAAGCTGATGGCAGACGGAATCCATGATCCACAAGCACTTGCTTACGTGCTTGGTCCCCGTTATACATCGCTCTTACTTGTGGCACTGATACGTGCGACTCATCCATAACAATTAAGAAATCTTCCGGGAAATAGTCCAATAACGTATACGGTGTTGCACCCGCTGGACGAAGTGTTAAATGACGGGAATAGTTTTCAATACCTGAACAAAAGCCCATCTCGCGCATCATTTCTAAATCATAACGTGTACGTTGCTCTATACGCTGCGCTTCTAACAACTTACCGTTATCATTTAATTCCTTTAAACGCTCTTCTAATTCTTTTTCGATATTTTCAATAGCGACCTTCATTTTCTCTTCACGTGTAACGAAGTGAGATGCTGGGAAGATTGCTACATGATCACGTTCTGCTAATACTTCACCTGTTAACGCATTTACTTCACGAATACGATCAATTTCATCGCCGAAAAATTCAATTCGAATACAATGCTCATCAAGTGATGCTGGGAAGATTTCAACTACATCTCCGCGCACACGGAATGTACCACGCTTGAAATCAATATCATTACGTCCATACTGTACATCAACAAGTTCACGAAGCAATTGATTGCGGTCCTTCTCCATACCAACTCGAAGTGATACAACTAACTCGCGGTATTCTTCAGGAGAACCTAAACCATATATACACGAAACACTCGCAACGATAATTACATCGTCCCGTTCAAATAATGCAGACGTTGCCGAGTGACGCAATTTATCAATTTCATCATTAATCTGCGCGTCCTTTTCAATAAACGTATCTGTTTGTGGTACATACGCTTCCGGCTGATAATAATCGTAATAACTAACAAAATACTCAACTGCATTATTCGGGAAAAAGTCTTTCAACTCACTATATAACTGTCCTGCTAACGTTTTATTGTGAGCCATAACAAGTGTTGGCTTTTGCACTTCTTTAATGACATTTGAAATCGTAAATGTCTTACCCGTTCCTGTCGCTCCAAGCAACACTTGCTTTTTCTTTCCACTATTAATTCCCTCTACAAGCTTCTCTATAGCTACCGGCTGATCACCTTGCGGGGAATACGCTGATATAATTTCAAATTGATGTTCCAAGTAAAATCCGACCTCCTCATAAAAATCTGTATTATTATTTTACCACGAATGCCTATAAAAAACCTAAAAAAACGAACAGATATTCGGTAAAGTTTTCGACAATATACACATAGAAAAAGGAAGGAGTAAATACTTCCTTCCTCTACTAATTCTATTTTTTAGGTACATATACTAAGTCATATCCATTGCGCCCAGCTTCATTCATACAATCTATTAACCGATAATTACTTTCTGATTCGCGCTGCTCTTTAACAATACTTTTACAACTATCTTTATGTAACCCTTTATCCTTCCCAGCAAATTTGTCTTTTCTATTATCTGACACATAAAATATATCGTTCCCACTATACTCTAACGTTTGAAAAATCGGGTCCCCTTCAAGGGTATACTGTACAATTCTTATTTTATCAACTTCCCTTTGTTCGACTTTCAAAACGAAATTTTCAAATTTATCTAGATTGGAAATCCTGGTTCCCTTTACAATGACATCGTTCTTCTTATCAATTGTAGTGTTAGATGGTGAGCATGCTACTAAACTAAAGAGAAATAGACATATAAAGCTGGTTCTTTTTTCTATTGTCATCCTCTCCTATAAAAATTATTTGTATACCCAAAAGCTACTTTCAACTATGAAAGTAGCTTTTCTTTTCCTTTCTCCTTCTTCGGAAAAACCACATATGAAAATGAAATCGCTGTATCAACTAAAAATATAATTGCCCACACTTGGCTCACGCGACTTGCAGCTTTATTTAAAACGATTCCCGATTCTAACCAATTACCCCATTGTTCAAATGGAATAAATCCATACGCGAAGAAAAAGAATATGTGCACACCAACGAATAAAACAAGATGTAATACCCAATTTTTTATTTCCTGCTTTGCATAGGCCATACCTGTTAATTCTACCTGTTCTTCAATAATAGGCGCCGGTTCATTACGCCATTTCGCAACTAGCTTTTGCGCAAATATATCAAGCTTCTTCAAATCCTTTTTCCCGTAGAAAACTGCATACAGTAAAATAATTACAGTAATAATTTGAAAATTAGAGAACTTTCCTGTTTGATAATAGTCCACTGCCCCTAATGTTAAAATAAACACTTCATTTACGAGGAGTACAATCCCCATAATAAAGCTCGCCTTCTTCAAACGGAATCCGTAACGGAGTAAAAAGAAACCGATAGCCGATAACCAAAATACAATCTCTGCTCCAATTAAAAAATACCAACGATATTCTGCGAGTATGCTCATTTATCCTTCTCCCTTTCATCATAAATACGAAAAGCTTCATCCATATATAATAAAAACTCTTCTTCAATTGGATACATGCTCATTTTCTGTGAATCTTCCTTTGATTTTCTAACTTCCCATAACTTATCTAAAAACGCTTCGTCACCATTAGCCATTTCTAAACACTTCTGCATTAATCTCTTCATTGCCCTTTGTACTTCATCACTAGTGGCTTCTTTACCCTCTTTCATAAAAATACGTAATTGCTTTAATAAATCTACCCATTCTAAAACATTCGGATCTTCCTCACTCATATTCGGCAAATTATGAAGCAACTTTTGTTCTTCCTTTGAAAATACTTCATTTTGAAATATTTCACGTATACGAGGAGACTGTTTTGAAAGCTGAATAAGTTCAAACATAACTTTCCAATCAAGTTCTCCCTCTACATCTACCGAATAAACAACTGCTTGTAAAACACGCTCCATTCGATTGAACTTCTTTTGCTCTTCTTGTACAAATCGAAGTTGGTTTTCAAGTGATTTTTTCAAATCCAGCTCACCTTTTACTAACATATTCGCAACTTCTTTTAATGAAAATCCCATTTCTTTTAAAAATAAAATTTGTTGCAAACGAATAACGTCAGCTTCACTATATAACCGATGCCCACCCTCTGTTTTTCCGCTCGGCTTTAATAAATCTATTTGATCATAATAACGTAGTGTACGTACTGTAACCCCTGTTTCTCTCGTCAGTTCTTGTATTGAAATCACTACCATCACCTCTTCCCCCTCATTATAGAAGATGACGTTACGTAACTTTCAAGTGTTTTGTAAAAAAAATACAAAAAGCTGTTTATACAAAGTGTATAAACAGCTTTTATGGAAATAACCCCTTTTGTATGGCGCGCCCACAAAATAAAATAAGTGCTCCAACAACAACACTCGTTGCCGTTTTATGATAATGGGCTAATAATAATAAATAATACGATAAACCTACAGTACCAATCATAATACAAATACTCGGCACTGGATTACGAGAAAAATTTTGCATTCCCCAAAGAAGCGCAAATATAGCTGTAGCGACACATAACACCGGTAATCCCATCCCAGTTCCCCTTTTTCTATCTATTATTCCTTGTTGCTAACACGCTCGTTGATGCCGTACTAATTAATAAACCAAAACCAATCCTTATATATTTAAACGTTTAATCTAATTGAAATCTCTCAAGCTTATCCTTTTTTTTCTCTCCCCTTACTCCAGCGTAAAGATTTCCTCCACCTTCACTCCAAAATACTTGGCGATTTTTAAGGATAACTCTAGACTCGGATTGTAATGATGATTTTCAATCGCCACTATCGTCTGCCGCGTCACCTGCATCGCCTTTGCCATTTCAACTTGTGTTATATGATTTTGCTTTCTTAACTCTTTTATTTTATTTTTCACACCCATAGGATCCACCTTCAAAAGTAAAGATATCTTTACTTAAATTATAAATATTTTCCAGTTACAAGTAAAGATATCTTTACAAATTTTAGAAAAACATTTCACTGCATATCTTCTCTAACAAAGTACAAGAGTAATTCAATTTATATCAGCGATTTTTTAAATATATCAGCGCAACTTAAAATATATCGGCGATTTTGCAAATATATCAGCGCAACTCCATTTATATCGGCGATTTCCCAAATATATCGACATCAGTAGCACCATAAGCATAAGAAAGAAGCTGCCCCAAAATATCTTTTGGAACAGCTTCTTCGTCCTACTTATATAAATCCTAATCCCCATACAAGAACGTATCCAAGAACCGATAAGCAAACTGAGCCAATCAGCCCTGCCACGAATGCTTTACTTCCTAATTTACGGAAAGTTTTAAACTCTACATTTAAACCGAGCCCTGCCATCGCCATTGCGATTAGCATATAAGCAATGACAACAATGTATCCCGCAACAACTTCTGGAATAATCCCAAGCGAATGCACTGCACTCATTGCTAAAAACCCGAAGATGAACCATGGAATTGGAAGGTCGCGCCATGATCTTTTTTCCTCGCTACCTTCACTCTTACCAAACCATAATCCGATTAAAATCGCTACTGGTACAAGCATTGCAACGCGCGTTAGTTTCACGATAACTGCGATATCTACAGCCGTGCTTCCTCCTGGCGCCGCAGCCGCAATTACGTGAGCAATTTCATGCAGTGTCGCCCCTGAGAACACTCCATATCCGTATGGAGATAGGCCAAGCACTGGATATAATAACGTATAAATAAGCGTAAATATTGTACCTAAAATTGCAATGATCGCCGCTCCAACTGCTGTTTCTTCATCTTTTGCTTTCACTTGCGGTGCAATTGCCACGACCGCGGCCGCGCCGCAAATTGCCGTACCGCATGCTGTTAAAATCCCAAGTTTCTTTTCTACTTTAAATACTTTCGTTAGTCCGTATACAACAAAAATAGTAAATGTAATAACAACCGCCGCGATGACCAATACTTTCGGCCCCGCCTTTGCAATATCAACAAGATTTAATCGCATTCCAAGTAAGATGATCCCAAAGCGCAGTAACTTCTTACTCGCAAAGTTCGTTCCTGCAATCGCATCATGAGGAACTCCAATTGCAGCGCGCCAAACCATCCCAATTAGAATAGCAATTACTAATTGTCCCATAATATTTAAAAATGGAAGCTCTGCTAAATATTTCGCGGCAATTGCGATTAATAATGTAATCCCAATTCCTTGCGAAAATCCAAAGCCCTTCTTCTTTTGTATAACAAGTGTTTGTTCCACCTTGTACCACCCCAATAATCGTATTGGAACATGCATGTTCTTTCTACTTACATTATAAGAGAGTTTCTATAATAAGTTTAATACCAATACCAAATCTCTATCATCAGAAATACTTATGATAAGATGAAAGAAAAACGAAAGGAGCTTTGCAAATGAACGTAGACATTTTAAAAATTTTTGTTACTGTCGTTGAACAGAAACACTTCTCTCGTGCAGCGGAATTATTAAATCTTTCACAGCCTGGCGTAAGTATGCATATACGCAACTTAGAAAACGAATTTGGAACTACACTCATTCAGCGATCTCCGAAACATGTCCAAGTCACGGAAGCTGGAAATATATTATATATTCATGCAAAGCAAATGCTCTCTCTTTACGAAGATGCTAAGCAAGAAATTAATGAACTACATAACGTTGTAACAGGAACACTTCGCATCGGTGCTAGTTTTACAATTGGCGAATACTTACTTCCAAAAATACTCGCTAACTATGCGAATGAAAATCCACGCGTCGAAGTGCATACCTTTATCTCAAATACAGAAGAAGTTTTGCAAAGTCTTCGCTCTAATCAAATTGATATCGGCTTAGTGGAAGGGCAAGTCGTATACGCTGATGTTAACGTTGAAACATTTATGCAAGATGAAATGAAGCTCGTCGTTCCGCCAAATCATCCACTACTCCGCACAAAGGAAATAAATGAAAGCACACTCCAAGATCAAGTATGGGTACTAAGAGAAAGTGGTTCTGGTACACGCGCTTATAGTGACCGATTTATTCATCAACACCATTTAAAAATGAAACGATTCTTTACATTCAGTAGTATCCAAAGTGTAAAGGAAGCTGTTAGTGCCGGTCTTGGCATCGCTATACTTTCTGATTGGACTGTACGGAAAGAGCTACTAGCAAAAGAACTATTCCACATCGAAGTTCCAAATGAACAACTAATCCGTCCGTTCTCTATCGTTCGCGGCAAATATTTCATTCCATCTAAAGCCATTCAAGTGTTCTTAAATTATGTAAATTCTTTTGCGAAAAAACAGAGTTGACCTTCACATTAGTGTGAAGGTTTACAATACATGTAAAAGGAGTGAAACACATTGCGAATTGGAGAATTATCAAAAGAAACTGGCGTTAGTGAAAGATCACTAAGACATTACGAAGAAAAGGGATTACTCCCTTCTAAGCGCCTCGCAAATGGCTACCGTGATTTTGATGAAAGTGCCGTCGAAAAAGTGGAGCTTATTCAAATGTACTTACAAATTGGCTTAAATTTAGAAGAGACAGCAAGGATGCTGCGCTGCCTTGAAATTGAACCGCATCTGTACGACAATCCGTGCAGCAGTATCCTTACGCTTTACGAAGATAAACTCAATGAAGTAACAAAGCAAATCACATTACTTTCCAACATCCAAACGAATTTGCAAAAACACGTTTCACTCCTAAAACAAGCAAAAGAAAAGGGATGATTACATGTTTGTTATACATGGCAGTTCAAGACAAAACGGAAATACGGAAGCTTTAACACATATGATGATTGATGGAATTGAAACAGAACAAATTTATTTACGTGATCACACAGTCTATCCTATTACAGATAAGCGTCATGATGCAGAAGGATTCCAACCTGTAAATGATGACTACGAGCAGTTAACGAAACGCATGTTAGAGCACGACACGATTATCTTTGCTACACCATTATATTGGTACGGAATGAGTGGACATATGAAAAACTTTGTTGATCGCTGGTCACAAAGCTTGCGCGATACATCTCTTCATTTCAAAGAAAAAATGAAAGGCAAAAAAATGTATGTTGTCATCGTTGGCGGGGATAATCCAAAGCTAAAAGCATTACCGCTTATTGCTCAATTCCAATATATCTTTGATTTTGTTGGTTCTTCATTTGAAGGTTATGTTATTGGAGATGCGAATGGACTGGATGAAATTAAAAACGATGCTGAGGCGCTGGCAAAAGCACAAATTTATAATAGCGAATTCAAAAATAGCAAATAGAAATAAGTTTGACAAACTGTTTAGACTTAGCAACGCAAGAAGAATTAGAAACCATGTTACAAGAATATCCTGGCACAATACTTTTCATTAGCCATGACCGTGCCTTTATTCGCTCTGTTGCAGACCATATTCTACAAGTAGATGAGAGTGAACCAAGAGTATTCCACGGTAATTACGAGCAATACACAAAAAGAACAACCGGGAATTCTGTAAACGTTACTGAACAAGAATTATTAAGGTTACAAACAAAATTAACTGAAGTCATCAGCCGGATTTCTATACCCAATCATCACGATGACATCACATCTCTCAACCAAGCATACGAAACATTATTAGTTCAAATACGGAAATGTAAAGAAGCGCTCTAATGTCTTCCCTATATATCGACGGGACCTTCCGCATTTCCCAAGAAATATTGAAACTTCGACATATAAAGTAAAAAGCCGTGCATCAGCACGGCTTTTTACTTTATCCCGCATTAACGGGCAGTAAGACTCCCACCTCAAAATTCGGTTAAGGCAAAGAAGGTAGATGGGAGACCAACTGCCCGTAAATGCCCGATTGGTTCAACTAATAATCAGTGGGGAACAAACACCCCCACTGATTAAAGTTTCACTTTATATACGAACAGCAGTCCCGCTCACAGCAACCATTAGCATCCCTTCGCGAACTACTTCGTAATCCACGTCGATACCAACAATTGCATTTGCATTTTTTTGTCTTGCGAAAGTTTTCATCTCTTCCATTGCGATGTCGCGTGCTTCTTTTAATTTACTTTCATAAGCACCCGCACGACCGCCGACAACGTCACGGACAGAAGCGAAAAGGTCACGAACGATATTCGCACCCATAATCGCTTCTCCATTGACGATATCGATATACTCAATAATTTCTTTTCCTTGAATTGTAGATGTTGTTGTTACAATCATACTTTATAGCCTCCCATATGAGATTTTTACCTACTTATGGTGCACTAATTCAGTACAAATTATATTTACGAACTAAACTGAGCTTCGTATAACCTACTATATCCTCCGCCACGCTCAATTAATTCATCATGTGAACCTTGTTCTGCAATACCGTCTTTATTTACAACGACGATTCGATCTGCATTTTTAATCGTTGCAAGTCTGTGAGCGATAACTAACGTTGTACGACCAGCTGCTAATTCAGCAAGTGATTTTTGAATTGCAAGTTCCGTCTCAGTATCTAGTGCGGAAGTAGCTTCATCTAGTATTAAAATTGGCGGGTTTTTCAAGAACATACGAGCAATTGCTAGACGCTGCTTCTGTCCACCAGAAAGTTTTACACCACGCTCACCGATAACAGTATCTAAACCGTCTGGTTGTGAGTAAATTAAGTCTTCTAACTGCGCACGTTTTACTGCCTGCCAAATTTCAGCTTCTGACGCCTTTAAGTTCCCGTAAGCAATATTTTCACGAATTGTTCCTGAGAATAAGAACACATCTTGCTGCACAATTCCAATTTGCTTACGAAGTGAAGATAATGTCATATCTTTCGTATCAATTCCATCAATTTGAATCGATCCAGATGATTGCTCATAAAAACGTGGTAATAGGCTACATAACGTCGTTTTCCCAGCTCCTGATGGTCCAACGAACGCAACCGTTTCACCTGCATGTATGTTCAAACTAATGTCATTTAAAATCGGTTCTTTATTTTCATATCCGAACGTAATGTTGTTATATTGAATATCACCATGTACCTGTTTAACCTCCATTGCATCTTTAGAGTCTACAATGTCAGGCTCTGTTTCAAGAAGCTCTACATACCTTTTAAAACCAGCGATTCCTTTCGGATAGCTTTCGATTACCGCGTTAATTTTTTCAATTGGACGGAAGAAAATATTCGTTAATAGAACGAATCCGATAAATCCACCGTATGTTAATTCTCCTTGCAGAACAAACCATGTACCGCATATTAATACGAAGAGCGTTACGAGACGCATGAGCATATAACTAATCGATGAATTTAAAGCCATAATTTTATACGCCATTAATTTCGTTGTACGGAAA
The DNA here is from genome assembly GCF_054509685.1 of Bacillus sp. C-3-6. Taxonomy (NCBI): domain Bacteria; kingdom Bacillati; phylum Bacillota; class Bacilli; order Caryophanales; family Bacillaceae; genus Bacillus; species Bacillus sp. C-3-6. The sequence continues at coordinate 4,886,486 of NZ_CM137247.1, forward strand.
CGAGCGTTGTTCACAGCGAATTGCTCTTTCTCAAACTTTTCATTTCCGAATGCTTGTACAACACGAATGCCCCCTACATTGTTCTCAATGCATGCATTAAAATCAGCAACATCTGAGAATAAACGTCTGAACGTACCTGTCATTTTTTTATTGAAGTAAAGCGCCAACCATAATAAGAATGGAATGACGAAGAACGTTAATAGCGCTAACTTCCAGTTGATCATCATCATAAATGAGAATGCCCCAACTAAAGTCATTACGGCGATAAATAAATCTTCTGGTCCATGGTGAGCAATTTCCCCAATTTCCATTAAATCGTTTGTAAGGCGCGAAATTAAATGACCTGTTTTATTATTGTCAAAAAATCTAAATGATAGCTTTTGAATATGATCAAATAATTTCTGCCTCATATCTGTTTCAATGTTAACACCGAGCATATGCCCCCAGTATGTAACAACATATTGTAGACCTGCGTTTAACATATAAACTGCGAGTAAACCGAAACAAGCCCATAAAATAAGCGTCCAGTTTTGCCCTGGCAATAACTTATCAATAAATTGATTTACGATAAGCGGGAAGCCGAGTTCTAATAATCCTGCGACAACCGCACAAGAAAAGTCGAGTATAAATAAACCTTTATACGGTTTATAGTACGAGAAAAATTTACGCAGCATATCTTACCTCCATTTTCCAAAATTAAAAAGACTCCCTAAATGATAACCATTATCAAATAATTATTCAAGTTATCCGTCTATGAAACTGAAAATAAGCTTTGCGATAGTTGTCGTTTTTTGCTGGAAAGTCGATATATTCGAATAATCGCCGATATATTTCGAGTTGCGCTGATATATTTGCAAAATCGCCGATATATTTCAAGTTACGCTGATATATTTGCAAAATCGCCGATATAAATTTCATTTACTAACTACCCTCCCCCCAAAAAACAAAAAAAGGTACCACCACAAGGTGATACCATTCCTTCTATTACATCGCTTCTGAATCCCACTCATGCTCCTGTTCAACGAATACAATACCTAATTCGTGATGTCCACCAGCATATAATGCAGTTTGTGCAAGACGAAGCTCACCATTTGTATCTAATACTTCTAATTTACAAAATGCTCCTGTCGTCTTCGTTTGAAGCGCATCATAGAATTCCTCGGCGCTTTTTGGAATGACTCCATTTACTTTCGTAATAATTTCTCCAGGCAGTAATTTCAGCTCTGCTCCAATTGTATTTGGAATTGTATCTAGTACAATGAGCCCATCATTGCGTGCAGCAAAATACGCTGGTCTTGTTTCATCGGCAATTTTCTCTTGCATCGAAATTGTGAAACGCCCAAGCATCGCGACTCCCATCGCGATAATTGCAAGTACGTGCCACCAGTAACTTGCGATTCCTAAAACGAGCACAAGTCCTGCTAATCCATAAACACGTCTTCCTGTAAATAATAAAGCTTCCGTCGGCTCATAACTTTTAATCTTTCTCATAAACCCAATTAAAAATGGAACGAGGAATAGAGAATATGTATTTGAACCTATTGAAACGACAGGCCACCATGAAATAAACTGCGTTACCGCATCACCCGGCACAAGAATAAAAATAGGAACGATCCATAAACGCTTTGATTCGTGTAAACCAATCTTTAATCCACGCTTCCCCTTCCTAATCTTCGGTGTAGAGTATCCTACCGCGTTTTTAGAAATCAATAAGCCTTCTACAATAAGCATAACGCCTAGTAAAATAGCAAGGGATACAATGGTACTCTCTTCACCTTCTCGAAGCTGTAAGAAGGAAACTGGTAGCTTAGAAGATAATAGAACACATACAATCGCAATGCTAAATGTATAAGCTGCCGATAAATATCGATACATAGCCGTTAATCCAAATAGTAATGTCCAAATTAAAATGGCCCATAAGCTTGCTTTAGAAACAACAAGTCCAAGCCCAATCGTAATAATAGATACTACTAATCCGTATCCAATCCCTGCAAATAGAGAGGTTCGCAGTTCAAACCAAATATCATAAACTTTAAAAGAAAAATCTTTTCGTTCTCTTAACATACGTAAGTATCCAACGAAGATACTACTTATTACAAATATATAGACAGCAGGGTGTAAGAAAAAACGTCCAACTGCCCGCATTATTTCAAAAATCCACGCCTCCACGAACTCATTCACCACCATTTATATCATTCTTTCTTTTTATATTATCACAACTAAACAAACGTTTGTTTAACACAAAAAAATACAGGCAGCAAACTGCCTGTATTTCTTCTTATTTTGCCATTAACTTTAATGCTGACTGTAATTGTAAATCATTTTCTCCAGAACGGATTTTTTCGATAATTTTAGTTTGAATCGCTTCAGCTGTCTTTTTATCAAGCTGTCCTGTCGCTTCCATCTCATTCGCATTTTGGAATGCTTTCAGCGCCGATTCTGTCTCTTTACTAAAGTATCCATCTTCACGACCTGGTACATACCCTAGGCTCTTAAGCATTTCTTGAGCATGTTTTACTTGTACATCATTTGAATTGTATGAAAGTGTTTTTTCAATTTGAATTGGTGTCGCATGATAATAATTTGGTTGCTTCACTTCTACTGTTGGTGCGATTCCTTTTTTATGAATCCAGTTCCCATCCGGTGTTAACCATTTAAACATTGTTAATTTAATGTTGCTGCCGTCTTTAAATGGAACAGCTTGCTGGACAGTACCTTTACCAAATGTTTTTTCACCAATTAAATCGTATCCTTCTCCTTCTTTCAGCGCACCCGCTAAAATCTCTGAAGCAGAAGCACTTCCATTATCAATTAATACTGAAATTGGATATGGTTTCCTCTCTTTCAGTTCCGTAGAGAATTTCTTCTTCTCACCATTTCGCTGCTCTACTTGTAGCATTGGCTTTTTATTCGTCATAATTTCCCCTAGTATATCTTCTACACTATTTAAATAGCCACCAGGATTACCACGCACGTCAATAACTAAGCCTTTTATATTTTTCTTCTCTAACTCTTTTAACTGATCCTTAAATTCCTTCGCTGTATTTTCAGCAAAAGAAGTGATTTGCATATAACCGATATCTTTTCCACTCTCTTGCTTCACAGAACTAAACACTGTAAAGATTGGAATCTTTTCACGCTTAATTTTAAATACAATCGGATCAGTTACTCCCGCACGTTTAATTTCAATTGCGACAGTCGTTCCCTTTTTACCACGAATTTTTAATACCGCTTCTTCACGTGATAAGTCTTTCACACTGTTTCCATCTACAGATAAAATTTGGTCATTCGGTTTAATTCCTATCTTTTCTGCTGGTGAACCTTTAATTGGCGATACGATAATAAGCTTATCGTCCGTCTTGTTCACCTCAGCCCCAATCCCCTCTAATTCAGGATCAAGCGATTCACTAAACTGTTTGGCTGTTTCTTTATCCATATACGTGGAATAAGGGTCCTTCAGCGTAGACAACATACCTTGTATTGCACCTTCAACTAACTTTTCATCTTTCACGTCTTCCACATAACGTGAATCAATTAGTGCATACGCCTCATTAATTTTTGCCAAATTCCCTTGCGCAGTGCTAGCATTCCCACTCGAAATTGTTTGCGTTACTTCTGCTGGGGTAACCCCAAATACAGACATGCCTGCAAACATTCCGCCAGCACCAATTAAAAATGCAACAACCATTCCAATAATTGCAACTCTACGTTTCAATGCGGAATTCCCCTTTCCAAAACACACAGGTGGTGTAGCAAAAGGCATCACACAGTGTGTGATGCCTTTACCTATTTCTACTATATGATAAGCTTGTACGAATTATGTTTGCAACTTTTTATACTTTTAAGAAGCGACGAATTGACATTACACTTCCCCACATACCGATTAAAGCACCGATTAACACTAGTAAACCAGCTAATTGGAATACGAAAGGACTGTATGGTAGAAGCTCGAAAATTGTTCCGCCAAGTTTTTCGTTAAACACACCTTGCAACGAATTATACGTAACTAGAATTAGGCCAATTGGAATAATTGATCCTAATACTCCTAAGAATAATCCCTCTAGCAAGAATGGCCAACGAATAAACCAGTTTGTTGCACCAACAAGTTTCATAATTTCAATTTCTGTACTACGAGCATAAATTGTAATTTTAATTGTATTAGAGATTAAGAACATCGCTGTGAATAAAAGACCAGCAATTAACGCAATCCCAATGTTACGACCAGTTTTTACAGTATCAAATAATCGTTCAACTTGCCCTTTTCCGTACTGAACATTACTGACAAACTGCATTTTTTCAACTTTCTTCGCGATTGTCGCTGTATCTGTTGGTTCTTTTGCTTTTACAACGAATACGTTTTTAAGTGGGTTATCTTGTTCAAATAACTCAAACGTTTTTCCACTATCACCTAAGCTTTTAATTAAACGTTTTAACTCTTCTTCTTTAGAAGAATATTTAATAGAATCTACTTTTGCAATCTTACTCATATCTTCTTCTAATTTCTTTTGATCCGCTTCTTTTGCAGCTGGATCAATGTGTACACGAATCTCTACATCTTGCTCTACTTTCGTCGCAAAATGGTTCATATTCATAATCGCTGTTAAAAAGACACCTACAAGTAATAATGTAACTGTTACTGCACTAACAGAAGCAAATGTCATCCATCCGTTACGTGATAGATTCTTTACACCTTCTCGCAAATGTCGACTAAGGGTCTTAGCCTTCATATCCGTATCCTCCCTCAATCTCATCTCGAACAATTTTTCCGCCTTCAATCGCGATTACACGATGACGGATTGTATTTACGATATCTGCATTATGCGTCGCCATAACGATCGTTGTGCCGCGCTCATTAATGCGAGTAAAAATATTCATAATATCAAGAGCTGTTTCAATATCTAAGTTACCTGTTGGCTCATCGGCAATTACAACCTTTGGTCTATTTACAATTGCTCTTGCAATAGCCACACGTTGTTGCTCCCCGCCCGAAAGCTCACTTGGAAGTGCGTCTGCACGATCTTCAAGGCCTACAAGACCTAGAACTTCTGTTACACGCTCACGAATTGCATCCGGTTCTTCTTCAATTACTTCTAAAGCAAACGCAACATTCTCATATACCGTTAATTTAGGTAGCAATTTAAAATCTTGGAAAATTACGCCTAATTGACGACGAAAATACGGAACGTCTCTTTCTGCCAATGTTTCGATAGTAAGTCCATTTACATTAATAGATCCTGTAGATGGTTTCTCTTCACGATACATCATTTTAATAAATGTAGATTTTCCGGCTCCACTCGGTCCAACTACGTATACGAATTCACCTTGTTTAATGTTAACTGTAAGACCAGCAATGGCTTTCATACCATTCGGGTACTCCTTATAAACATTCGTCATTTTTATCATTATTTATCACCCAATACTTAATGATTTTTTTCGAAATACTTTTCTGTACATCTGAAAATAAAAGACATCCTTCATTTTCACTTATTCATCCTTGTTGAAGGTAGTTTACTTATGCTTTCTCATAAGCAATACCACTCTATGTAATATATTTCAGCAAAATTCTACAAACCCCATTGTAACATCAAACGGTTTCCAATTTGGATACATTTTTGTTACAGTTATGTTACATTCCAGAAAAAGGAAAACGAGTTGAATATATTATCAACTCGTCCATTTCACCTTTTTTATTTATGTTCTGCTAACCATTCAGATACTTTTTTCGCATCTTCACCTTGAATAAGTCCTGGTGACATTGAACCGCGGCCTTTTTTAATAATCTCTTCGATATCTGCGGCGTCGTACTTACCGCCCACTTTTCTTAAATCAGGTCCAGTTGCCCCTGATAAATCTGTTGCGTGACATCCAGCACAACTTCTTTGGAAAATTTGTTCTGCGCTGTCTGTGCTTGCAGACTGTTTCGAAGACTTACTCTCTTCTTTATTTCCGCATGCTCCTAAAGTAAAAACAACCGATGTCCCTAGCGCAATAGCCAACAATTTCTTTTTCACTTCTATCGCTCCCCATTGTTGATATTCTTTTTATTCCTAACACACTCATTTTCATTATAAGCATTATCTTTATATAGAAAAACTAAGGTGTATTTCATATTCCTCAAAAATACAGTGAGAACCTTGATAAAATAAAGCTTTCATAAGTTGTTTCAATTCTGTGAACAACTTAAAAAACTTCTATAAAGAATCCTTTTTAAAAGGAAAATTAGAAAAGTTCTATATAAATCTTCACCCTATTACCGCTCTATTTTACTATTCTCTACTTTTTACAAAACAATATACAGCATTGTAATCTACATATAATCCCATCAAAAAGAGAAGTTGTCGTTTCCAACTTCTCTTCCTCTTTACTTCATCTATAAAAATAAAATCAAATGCCTTATATCCTCTATATCCTCAGCATGCGCCAACAATTTTGTTGGCTTTTTTTCGCTTATTAGATGCGAGAACGTAAGTAAGCATCAATAAATGGATCAATCTCTCCATCCATAACTGCTTGTACGTTACCAACCTCCGTATTTGTACGGTGGTCTTTTACAAGAGAATACGGGTGGAATACGTAAGAACGGATTTGGCTACCCCATCCGATTTCTTTCTGTTCCCCACGGATTTCATCTAATTGTGCCTGTTGCTCTTCTAGTTTCTTTTGATATAATTTCGCTTTTAACATCTTCATCGCATGCTCACGGTTTTTAATTTGTGAACGCTCTGACTGACACGTTACAACTGTATTTGTCGGTGTATGTGTAATACGAACTGCTGAATCTGTCGTATTTACGTGCTGCCCACCCGCTCCACTTGCGCGGTACGTATCAATTTTTAAATCTTCTGTACGTACTTCGATTTCAACTTCATCATTGAACTCTGGTACAACTTCACAAGATACAAACGATGTATGACGACGACCTGAAGAATCGAATGGTGAAATACGTACAAGACGATGTACACCTTTCTCTGCTTTTAAGTAACCGTAAGCGTTATGACCTTTAATTAATAAAGTTACACTCTTAATACCAGCTTCATCACCTGGTAAATAGTCAACCGTTTCTACTTTAAATCCACGTTTTTCAGCCCAACGTGTATACATACGTAATAACATAGAACCCCAGTCTTGTGACTCAGTTCCACCTGCACCTGGATGTAATTCTAAAATCGCATTATTTTTATCATAAGGATCACTTAATAGTAACTGAAGCTCATACTCATTCATTTCTTGAATTAAGCCTTTTACTTCTGATTCTAATTCCTCATGTAAATCTTCATCATATTCTTCTTTTAAAAGCTCATGCGTTACTTCTAAATTTTCGAACGTCTCATCTAACTGACGGAAACTTCCAACCATATCTTTTAACGCATTCGCTTCATTAATTACAACTTGTGCGCCTTGTTGGTCATCCCAAAATCCTGCGCCCATCATTTTTTCTTCTAATTCTGCAATTTGGTTCTCCTTAGTAGGGAGGTCAAAGAGACCCCCTAAAAGCCGCTAATCGCTTAGCCATTTTCTCTAATTCCTGTCTAATTTCTACTAATTCCATTTCCTTCACCTCTATGTAATTGCTGTTACTTTCGTATGAAAACAAGGGAAACTCTCTCCACTTATTACGGAGAGAGTTTAATTCTTCTTAATTATACATTTTTGATATAAAAGTTTGCAAAGCAGCCAAAGCTACCGCCCTATATTACTGAACAATACCACAGCAGTTTTTATATTTTTTACCGCTACCACATTTACATAAATCGTTGCGGCCCACTTGGTCACCTTTTACAACTGGCTTTTTCTTCGCTTCTTCGCCATCGCTAGATGGATGAACAGCTTCACCTTGAACAACTTCTTGACGTTCTAAGTTTTGTTCAATTTCAGCTTTCATAATGTAACGAGAAATTTCCTCTTCAATAGAAGCAACCATTGACTCGAACATCGCGAATCCTTCCATTTGGTACTCACGAAGTGGATCAATTTGACCGTAAGCACGTAAATGAATACCTTCACGAAGGTGATCCATCGCATCAATATGCTCTGTCCATTTCGTATCTACAACGCGGAATACAACAACCTTCTCAAACTCACGCATTTGCTCTTCTGGCATAAGCTTTTCTTTGTCATTATAACGCTCTATTAATTTCGCGATAATCGGTTCGCTCATTTCCTCAGGAGCAAGGCGACGTAATTCTTCTTCTTTTATGTCTCCTTCTTGAAGAAGGTTTGTATTTAAGTAGTCAACAAGACCTTTAATGTTCCAATCCTCTTCAATTTCCTCTTGTGTATGAAGCGCAACAGCACGTTCTACTGTAGATTTCATCATACCTTCAATAATGCCACGTAAGTTTTCCGATTCCATTACTTCTTGACGTTGCTTATAAATAACTTCACGTTGCTGACGAAGTACATCATCGTATTGTAATAACTGCTTACGTGCATCATAGTTATTTCCTTCAACACGTTTTTGTGCAGACTCTACCGCACGAGAAACCATTTTACTTTCAATTGGCTGAGAATCATCCATACCAAGACGATCCATCATTGCTTTCATATTATCTGAACCAAATCGGCGCATTAATTCATCTTCCATTGATAAGTAGAACTGCGTCACACCAGGGTCCCCTTGACGACCAGCACGACCACGTAACTGATTATCAATACGACGGCTTTCATGACGTTCTGTACCGATAACTGCTAGACCGAAGATTTTCACATCATCTCCAAGCTTAATATCTGTACCACGACCAGCCATATTCGTTGCAATCGTTACAGCACCTTTCATACCAGCTTCTGCAATGATATCTGCTTCACGCGCATGGTTTTTCGCATTTAAGATGTTATGACGTACACCTTTACGCGTTAACATTTTTGAAATAAGCTCTGAAGTTTCAATTGCAACTGTACCTACAAGAATAGGTTGCCCTTGTTTATGACGATTTACAATATCCTCAACAACTGCATTGAACTTACCTTCCATTGATTTAAAGATTAAATCGGCACGATCATCACGAATAATCGGTTTGTTTGTTGGAATTACGATAACATTCATATTGTAAATACTACGGAATTCTTCTTCTTCCGTTTTCGCTGTACCAGTCATACCAGATAACTTTTCATACATACGGAAGTAGTTCTGGAATGTAATTGTCGCAAGCGTCATACTCTCATTTTGAATTTCTACACCTTCTTTTGCTTCAATCGCTTGGTGTAATCCTTCGCTATAACGACGACCTTTCATAAGACGACCAGTAAATTGGTCTACAATTACGATTTCGCCTTCTTGTACAACATAATCTGTATCACGGTGCATAACAACGTGTGCACGAAGCGCCTGATTAATATGGTGAAGAAGTGCTACATGTTTTAAATCGAATAAGTTTTCAATATGGAAAGCTTTCTCTGCTTTCGTAATACCATCTTCTGTTAACATTACATTTTTCGTTTTCACATCAAATGAATACTCTTTTTCATTTTCTAACGTACGAACGAATGCATTTGCAAACATGTATAGCTCTGTTGATTTTTGAGCTTGTCCCGAAATAATAAGCGGCGTACGCGCTTCATCGACTAAAATAGAATCGACTTCATCGATAATAGCAAAGTGAAGTGGACGTTGAACGCACTGCTCTTTATATAAAACCATGTTATCACGTAAGTAATCGAATCCAAGCTCATTATTTGTACTATACGTAATATCAGCAGCATAAGCCTCTTGTTTCTCTTCGCGTGACATATGGTTTAAGTTAATTCCTACCGTTAAGCCAAGGAACTCATGAAGTTGTCCCATTTCGTTCGCATCACGTTGTGCTAAGTATTCATTGACTGTAACAACGTGAACACCTTTTCCTGTTAAAGCATTTAAATATACAGGTAATGTAGATGTTAACGTTTTACCTTCACCCGTTTTCATCTCAGAAATATTCCCTTCATGTAAGGCAATACCACCCATTAACTGTACGCCATATGGACGCATTCCAAGAACACGAGTTGCCGCTTCGCGAACAACTGCAAAAGCTTCAGGTAGTAGATCATCTACTGTTTCACCTTTTGTTAGACGTTCTTTAAATTCAAGCGTCTTGCCTTTTAATTGTTCATCAGTTAGTGGCTTAATAGATGACTCTAATGCATCAATTTGCTCAACTGTCTTTTGCATACGTTTAATTTGGCGTTGGTTTACATCAAACACCTTTTTTAAAATACCGATCATAGGAAATACGCTCCTCTTTTATTAAAATAAAACTTCCGATTGTTTTTCTTTTTCTCTATTACAATCAGTCGTTGTAAAAATCAAATGTATGTTATGCCAATTTTTCTCCTAATTAAAAAACTAAAATGTATATACCTAATGATAATTGTAACACTTGTCTTATAACTATGACAACAATCGGCCGAATGTCAGGCCTTATATTCAAAAAAGTTTTCATTTCATTTGTTCCAACAAACTAATATGTCTTTTCTCTATCCCTCTATTGCAAATTCCGTATTAAATATCCCACTTTAAAAGAGGATAATCGAAGGAAATCTATTAGTTTTAAATGAACAATTACAAAAAGTCGGAAATTCCGCAGGTGCAGCATCCATAGATACTTACACCTGCGAAACAACTCCGACTTTAAACGATACTGTTATGTTGCAAGATCTACTCAACCACAGCAAAAAACACCCTTAAAATATATCTGGATCAATCACGAATTTTATTAATTTATTGGTATTTCTAATTCATGATATTTCCCTTTCTTATCCTTCATAAAAGAAATAAATTTCACCTTAGTTGATTCATTTGAAAAGTTTTTATAATTTTTATAAGGGTCATCTCCTATAAAATAATTTGTCCCTATATATCCTCGTACTGTTTTACCAGCAGGTATTACAGGATCAAACTGATATTGTTTAGGTAACTCCATTGCATACGGAATTACATTATAAAACTCGCCTATTTTAGAATAAAACAATGTATCGGAAATAGACTCATTACTAAGCAAGTTAATATCCCGATTTGTTGTATTTGTAATATTTAAAGGTAAAACATACGTCACTACTTCACGGTCTTCATAAGGATCATAAACTTTTGTAGGATCAAGAGGATCAAGAGCATGAAACGTAACTCCTTGTCCATCTTCAAAAGTTCTATTAGATAAAAATTCATCTTTTACCACTTTATAAGATTCATTATTTAGATTTAATGTTTTAAATCTAAATAAACTAGCAAATATACATAGCAACAGACACAATCCAATGATTATTAAGACATGATTTCTTGTCACTCTTAATCTACCAACTTTCCATTATTAACATGTACAATGCGATCTACTATACCATTATCCAGGACATGCACATCATGACTAGCTACTATAATAGTCGTTCCTTTAGATTTTTCTACTTCCAAAATATCTAAAACATCTTTTATCCCATCACTATCTAAAGCATTAGTTGGCTCGTCTAATAACAATAATTTTGGTTGTTCCATTAAAGCTTGCGCTATCCCTAAACGTTGTTTCATACCTAAAGAGTATCTTTTATACTTTCTCTTATCTGTTTTATCAAGTCCAACCCTCTGAATAATATTATAAATTTCCTCATCAGAAATTTTATTATTAATCGATGATAAAAATTTCAAGTTCTGAAAACCAGTATACGCTGGAATAAAACTTGGATATTCAATCAGTATCCCCATAGAATCAGGGAATTCCCTTTGTTTTCCAATTGTTTCGTTGTCTACATAAACAACTCCAGAATTCAAACGCATTAACCCTGATATAGCGCGTAAAATCATCGTTTTACCAGAGCCATTATGCCCCTTCAAAACTAAAAATTCGCCTTTTTTTACTGACAAATTAATATTATCTAACACAATATTTCCTTTTAATCTTTTCGTCATACATTCACATTTAATATAATTGTCCATAAATTATTCACCTATCACATCTAGTTTTTTAAAACAAAAACTACCTAATAAAATCATTACAACAACAATTACTACCCCTATTAGGAGTAAATCATTCCATTGAATAGATTGATTATTACCTAAAGTCAATTGAATTGAACTGTGATCAACAAAATACCAACGATTTGGCATAACAAAAGAGCCTAAAAAATAAATACTATGAAAGAAAATAGACAAAAACAGGTACAACAACATTAGTACAAAAACAATAGTTATTGGTATATAAAACGTTAAAAACTCAAAAATCAAAGCTAATAAAAAGCTTATAATTATTTGAATTAGCATAGTACCTAATATTTTATAAGAAAATTGACTATATAAAGAACTCTCGCCAAAAGTAAGCAAATAGTACACCGTAAACCAAATAAAATACATAACAACCCAAATACAAACTATGTAAAAAAACAAAGATAGCATTTTCGTTAACCACAGAAAATGCTTCTTCTTAACACGAGGAAATAAATAAACACCATTCTGTTGAATATCTGAAAAAGCAAAATTCCCTACAAGCAACAAAGGAGTGATTTGAAAGAATATCCAATAAAAAGGAATAGAAAATCGCCCCTCCTTATAAAAATAAGATAAATCCACAAAGTCTACTCCATGAAAAAATCGATAAAAGGTAACATCTACTAATACAGATTCTTTACCATTACTAAGAGGCTGATTGTATAAAAAAGCAATTGCAATAATAGCGTAAATTAAGAATAAAAAAGCCATTATCTTTCTGGAATCTCGAAACCTTACATGTAAATCTCTTTTTAACAAATAATATAAGATCATAATGTAAACTAGATCACCTCTGTCTCATCATTCATAGAAATATAACTTTTTTTAGATAAAATCCATACACTTATAAAAAAGATAAAAAAACAGCCAAATAAGCGTATAAATAAACCAGTAGCATCTTCAAACACATTTATATAAAAAGCATTTGTAAATAAAGATCCATGTAATATAAATCTATCTAATAAAACAGCAGTAATCATACATATTATTACAAGTAAACTAGGTAAAAATAATTGCAATAAAGCACTTATCATACATATAAAAACACTCGCAAATAATTGAATGCAAAATAATAATGGATAATTTACATCAACACTAGTTACAGCCATCCTATTTGACATCAAAAACAACTGTAAAATCATACTCCCAGCAAAAAAGGAAACAAAAACGAATAACTTTATATAATATATGGAAACTAATTTCAATACATTATTCACTCTGTAAACAACATAAATACTAAAAAAATTCGACATAGAATATACAGAAAAAACAATTGTTAAAGGAATAAATATAGTCGACAAATTATAAAACGACATAACCTTATACAAAGTTTCCAATTCGTTCATTTTCTCTTTTACAATGCCCTGTTCAAAATAATTGAACAAGCAACCAATGATACTAACATTAAGTAAAAAGAGAATACTTAACCCAACATATTTCATCCTTATAGTTTCTTTCATTACATTATAAAAGAACATGCTTCCTACTCCCCCGTAAATAAAGAACTACAGAACAAAACCAAATACATAACAGGACACTAAGAAAAATTTGCAATTCAAAAAAGCCGAAATCTTTAATTAAATAATCTTTAGGATTGAGAATCCCTTTTCCAATACCAAGCCAAAAAATATGTAAAACAAATGGAACTAAATAAATAAAATAAACTCGTTTTATAAAAAACGAAATTGATAAAGCCAAACTCGAAAAAACCGCACCGTATAAACTATTTAAAAATACATACATTAGAAAATATAAAGTAGGATACTCATAATAAACCGTATTAAATTGAGCTGTTGGTGAAACAGTAGCCGCCATATAATTTAATATCGGATGCGGAGCAACTGTCGGATAAGTCATCGCATATAAATAAAAATGAAATAGTAAAGGGACACTTATAATAAAAAAAGATACTATAAAATTAATACAATAAAGTAATCTAAAATAATGACGCGTTCCCATCTTAGAAATGACAGGATAAATAAATCCATAATTTTTATCAATTCTATAAATCCCAGCTACAGCCATTGCAGAAATCATAGGAAATATAAGTAGATAAAATTCACTATAAAATGGTAATCTATTAAAATGTAAAATGTTAGATAAATATGGAGATACCTTTATAATCCCAGCATCATTAAATCCTTTCGTTGTTACACACATAGCAATATATTGAGCAATGACAATTACTAACATAATAAATACAGACAACCAAAACATCCTACCTTTTAAAATCCTTCCTAAAAAGTAACTCATCTACAACTCCTCCATAAACCATTAATGAAATTTAAATCTTTTTTAATATGAACAGTTGATCCGCAACACCATAACATTTATTTTCTTTATTTAACCAAATGTAACGAAAAGAAACATTTGCTCTCTCTCCTTCAAATTTAGGAAACTCAACTTCATACTGATAAACATCATTTGTACCTTTTCTTTTTACACTCTTAACTTCTTGTTTCCACTGAATTATTTTTCCATCAATTTGTTCAATCCGTCCCAAAAGATACGTTGGTTTTTTCTTATTCGTCACACCCGTTAAAAAAACATAATAATTTTCTGGTATAACTCCTGACTTTAATTTTTTATTTGAAAGCTTATCCTCTATTAAGCTATCATTTCTTTCTATTTGACCTTGAAAGAAATCATGACCATTTTCACTTTTTAAAAACACTTGTTCAACAATAGTATTTTTCTTAACTTCTTGTAACTGAATACTTTTCAAATTATCTTTTTCCGTTAAAGTATCTTCAATATTTACAATCGGTTCATCTACTTTCTTTTGACAAGAAACTAAGAAACTAATACTCAATATAAAAAAACAAACTAAAATATATCTTGAGATAAACCTCATTACAACTCCTCCTATTTTAAAAATGAAATAGCAGGAAAAGCCGTATAATCAAGACTCGGAACTATACGACTTTTTCTAGTACTACACAATAAATAATTTCAATTTATAATTTCTAAATCAATATTCAGTGTAAGGTCCACTCGGTCTTACACTATCAGGACTCCAAGCAGTAGGATAAGCATTATTTTCTCTAGAATAACCACCAAATCTCACAGGTACATTTTTTCCATAGTTTTCATATGCGTAATTTTGGAAAAGATACGTTTTACCTGGTTTCACCGTTCCTTCATGCTTACCCGACTCACCTGAAACATTTACCCAATCTCTATTACCTTTACCTTTATTTTTATCAGCTTCTGTCCAAACGTTAAAAGAACCACCGCCCTTCTCACTACTCTTTACACGCATATACATAGAAGTAGGTGTCTCTTTAGGACGTGCATTAGTAAAATCATATGCATTCCAAAGTCTAAAGGTAAATTCTACATAATCATCCTTTGTATCAGCCTTAGCAGGTTCGGTTAAAGCAAAAGTACTAGCTAAAATACCTAACGATAAAACAGATCCAAACATAAAACGACTTTTTTTCTTAATGCTCACTAAAAGCACCTCCGATAATTTGTAGCATTATATCGATTTTATTTTTTTACTAAAGAAACAAAGTAAATCTATATAATGCGATTTAAAGATAACAAAAGCAAAATACACTATCAATTGATTCCAGAAAACTTAATATTTTATTTACAATTATAAAATATTGTTAAATTAAACAAAATTAGTATACTCCTAACAAGTACATACTTATGGAGATAATCACATTCAAAATCTCAGTACAAAAAAGCGCAGCCATTTCGGCTGCGCTTTTGAATTATTATTTAGTTTCGATTAAACCGTATTTCCCATCTTTACGGCCATATACAACATTAGTTTCATTTGTATCAGCATTTGTGAAGACGAAGAAATTATGTCCTAGCATATCCATTTGTAGGATCGCTTCTTCAACGTCCATCGGTTTTAAATCGAATCGTTTTGTACGTACAAGTTCTAATTCATCCTCTTCTACCGCATCCAGAACAGCTACTGCTTCTGGAAGGATAAAGTTCGTTTTCACAGAACCTTTCTCACGTAACTTACGATTTACCTTTGTTTTATGTTTACGAATTTGTCGCTCAAGTTTATCAACTACTAAATCGATAGCAGCGTACATATCGCTATTAGTTTCTTCTGCACGAAGTAATAAATCAGTAAATGGTATTGTTACCTCGACACGTTGCTTGTCAGAGTATACTTTTAAATTAACTTTAATCTCTGGGAATGTATCAAAATAACGCTCTAACTTACTTAGTTTTTTCTCTACATATTCCTTTAATGCTGGAGTTACTTCAATATTTTCACCACGAATGTTGAATTTCATAGATGAATTCCTCCTTTCAAGCCTATGTACTATAATTTCGACACTGGCTTAAAAACTCCTTCTAACTTTTTTAAAAAAATTAGTGGAATTGCGATTTTTTTATCGTTTTTTGTTGAAATGAAAAGATGCATCGTTTCTATCTTTATTTTATCCTATTAACATCGTGAATAACGAATATAACTGTGGACAATTCGTTACAGAAAAGAAACAACTTTTTGACAACTTACCCTATAACAAAAAACCCCTTGCGAAAAACAAGGGGTTCTACTACATATATATAACGTTGCCACAAACGCAGCTTTCTCTTCCCAAAACAATATCCCCTACAGTTTCACAACATTAGCTGCTTGTGGTCCACGTGCTCCATCTACAATGTCAAACTCTACTTGTTGTCCTTCTTCTAATGACTTATACCCATCTTGTTGAATAGCAGAAAAATGGACAAATACATCGTCACCATCTTCACGCTCAATAAACCCAAATCCCTTTTCCGCATTGAACCATTTCACTCTTCCTTGCATGTTCATTCCATTCCCTTCACTCTAAAAATCAGGGCATTCGCCCCATATTTTGACTATAACGAATGACAACATATGAAGTCAAAGAAGACTTATCGCCTTTTTATTATCCCTTTCGACACTGCCATATTAACTTCTACAAAGTGTCAAACTAGATACTTCCCTCGCCCCTCTTTCATATAACAAACTTCCGATTTGCCTAACTGTAATTCCAGTCGTATACACATCATCAACGAGTAAAATATGTTGCCCAGAAAACATCTCTTCTCCCTGAAAATAAAAAGGATTGCTCCCTGACACCCTTTCTTTACGTGTCTTCTTACTTTGCTTTTCTGTTTCCCTTCTTCTTAATGATGGATAAGAAATTTTGACAGGTAAACAAGTTGCTAATAACTCAGCTTGATTAAAACCACGTTCAACTTCCCTTTCCTTACTAAGCGGAACAGCGATAACGGTTGAAACATTAGCAAAATACTTTTGAAATAAACTTCGAAAAGGACGATAAAAAATGCGCACTAACTCTGCATCCCCCCGAAACTTAAACTGCGCTACTATTTCTTTCATCTCATCATCATACATATATAACGAACGGTTTTTAAAAGAACGATATTTCGCCTCTTTCATCCACCTTAGACAATCTATACAAATACCGTCTTCTTGAAATGAGGCAGGAACATATTCTAAAGGCCGCCCACACTCCATGCAAATTTCTCCTATAATATAGGAAAGTTTCTGCTCACATCTATCACATATATATTTTCTATGACACTTTACAAAAAAATTGTACCAACTAACCGTTTCTACAAAACACTCATCACAAAGTAAACAATGCATTAATCGATCAATCCTTGTTCTTTCGCATTTTTATTCATACCTTGAATATGTTTTTTCGCGCGCACCATCGCCTCTGTCTTACCATAGTGAAAATAAACGACCTCTCCATACGGTGCTTCAAAGCTCCGCCCTGCTCGGCCCGCAATTTGTACGAGTGCACTTTCTGAGAATATTTCTTCTTCCGCCCCTAAAACCGCTACTTGCAAATTTTTTACTGTTACGCCTCGCTCTAAAATTGTCGTTGTAACTAATAATGGGATTTCTCCTTTTCTGAAAGCCGCTACTTTTTCTTTTCTACCCGGATCTTCTGCATGTACACCTTCAATTCGCTTGTTTAATGACTTTAACAACAGGCTTATCTCTTCTATATATCGCACATGGGGGACAAATAAAAAAATAGGATATTTTTTATTTAAGTACGTTTGTAACCACTGTAGTAAAACTCGAGGAATTCTTTTATGAACGAGGCTTTTTTTCCAATTCCCGCACCAACAAAATAAAGGAACTGGCAAAGGATGACGGTGATATCGTCCAGAAACAATAACACCTTTTTGTTCACCTTTTCTAAATTTTCGCTTCCACGTTTCATCTGGAGTCGCAGTTAAATAAATACGCGCCGCTCTTTCTTTCATCGCTTGTTTTACCGCGTACTGTAACATTTGATCTGCACAATATGGAAAAGCATCTATCTCATCTACAACCATGACATGAAACGCCCTATAATAACGCAATAATTGATGCGTGGTTGCAACGACTAGTACTGCATCTTTTTCTTTATCCACACTCCCTCCATATAAAGCCGCTACCTTTATATATGGAAATACTTCTTGTAATCTCGGTGCTAATTCTAGAACAACATCCGTTCTCGGCGTTGCGATACAAACTCTTTCTCCTTTTTGAAGCGCTTCGTTAATACCGTAAAACAACATCTCTGTTTTCCCAGCCCCGCATACAGCCCAAATAAAAAATGATTCTTTTCGCTTAATAGCCTCTATAACTCCTTGCGCCGCCAAATTCTGACCAGTAGACAACGTTCCGCTCCACCGTAACAAGTTTAAATTCTTTTCTCTCTTTCTTTCAGCAATCCCGCGAACAAGTAAAGCACATTCACTTACCCTCCCCATCGTTATACACTTCCGGCAATATGTGCACACTTTACTGCATCTTTTACATAAAAACGAAGCAAATAGCCGCTTTTCTATATTTCCACAGCGCTGACATACATATTTAGAAGCCTTCTTTTTTACACCTTGTACACACACGACCTCTCCCTTCTTTTTCAAATCATTTAATTCCCTCTGTAAATCTGAAGAAAGTTCGTCTAATAGCAACTGTTTCCCCGCTAGCATCGACAATCACCTCCAGCACTACTATAAACCCTTCTTCAAATCCCGTAAAAACTCAAAAAAGTCGATAACCTACTTATAAAATAGTAAGCTATCGACTTTATACACGTTTTTTATTCTTTTATAAATCCTAGAATCGACCGTAACCTAAGAAATGTTTTTGGTTATATGAGCTGTTGATATCACCGTACGCAATTCCTTTATCACTAGCATGAATCATTTGACCATTACCAACGTAAATACCGATGTGAGATGGACCTGCTTTATAAGTACCTTGGAAGAATACTAAGTCTCCTGGTTGTGGGCTACCTACTTTAGAAACTGAGTTCCAGTAACCTGCAACGTCTTGACGACCTACACCAAAAATGTAAGAAATGAATCCACTACAATCAAAACCACCGTTTGATGGAGATGCACTTCCCCAAACATATGGTAAACCTAAGTAGCTTTGCGCTTTACCAATTACGCCACCCACATTTGGAGCTGGCTTTTTCTCTTCTTGTTTAGGTGCTTCTTTCTTAGGCTCTTCTTTTTTTGGTTCCTCTTTTTTAGGTTCTTCTTTTTGAACTTGTCCACCATTGTTTGCTGGTGCAGCTTGCTCTGCAGGTGCTTGTGCTGGTTGAGCTTGCGCAGCTTTAGCAGCTTGCTCTGCTTGTTTTTGAGCAGCAGCTTCTTGTGCAGCTTTTGCTTGTGCTTCTTCTTCGGCAATGCGTTGTAATTGTAATGCTTGTTTCTCAAGCTCTTTCAATTGACCTTCCGTACTTGTCATTGAAGTTACAACTGTATCCATTTTACCGCTTAAATCGTTTACCGCTGTTGCTTTTTTCTCTTTTTCAGCGTCAAGTTCTTTCTTAGCAGTTTCAATTTGAGCTTGTGCTTCTTTTAATTCTTTTTGTTTTTCTTTTACCGTTGCAACATCTTTTTTCACACTAGCTTGGTCTTCTTGTTGTGTTTTCATGATATCTTCATCAGACTCAAGAATTTTAGAAACAGAAGTTAAACGATCAACTAAATCTGCAACGTTTTTAGAGTTTACAAGAACTTCTGTTACAACGTTCGTATTTGGCTGTTCTTGAAGTGCAACTAAACGCTTTCTTAATAACTCTTCACGTTTTGCAATCTTCGTTTGTAATTCTGCAATATCTTTATTTTTCTTTTCAATTAATTGCTCAGTATCAGAAACTTTTTTCGTTGTTTCATCAAGCTTTGCAGCATTCTCTTGAACAGACTTATCTAAACCTTGAATTGTTTTGTTTAAGTCATTCATTTGTTTTTGTAATTCATCACGTTCTTGTTGTTGTTTATGTAAAGTGTCATTTTGTGTATTAATTTGTGATTTCACGTCAGAAATTTTATCTTCTGCAAATACATTTGGTGTTAGCCCTGAAAACATTAACCCTGCAACTAATGCGCAAGATGCCATTTTTAGCTTTTTCATTTTATTTTTTACACCGCTTTCTTTTTTCTTTTTCCGTATATAACCTATAAAATTTATACCATAATTCGGGATTTTTTTTGCTAATGTTACGTTTTTGTAAAACAAATGTAATATTATATGTAGCTCTAGCGCAAAATTCGTATATTTTTGTATGTGTGTGTAGAAATTTTCATACTTTTCTTACTTCTATAAACAAAGAAAAAACGTAAGGAATCCCTTACGTTTTATTAAATATACGAATACAAATGAAATGCTACTTCATCCATTTCTCAGCCCAATTTTGGACCTCATCCATAACACTTTCTAACGCTTTTCCCTTGTCAGTTAAGCCATACTCGATTCGAACTGGTACTTCTGGATAGACATTACGAACTACAATGCCCTCGCTTTCCAATTCCTTCAAACGCTCTGACAACATACGATCGCTCATATTTGGGATAATATCTGCGATTTCTCTAAAACGTTTCGACTCTTCAAGCAAAGATTTAATAATTAAGCCAGTCCACTTCTTACTAAGCAGAGTAAAAGCTGACTCAAACTTTGGACATAAACAAGAATTATGCTCCATATGTTTCACCTCTCTTCCATTATAATATAGTTTCTTGTAAAAAGTAAGTTATAAAACTTTCCTCATTATTTTATTTTACGTACATTTTACCATTTCCAAATATTAACTTGTCAACTAAACGTAACATACCCGTAAAAAAACCCTCTTAAAAAGAGAGCTTTTTATATCTTTATTACTTCGTATACCATCCAAGACCTAATGCACCTTCACCTAAGTGCGTACCAATTACAGCTCCAAAATAACCTGTACGAATTGTGACGTGAGGATATTTTGCTTCTAATTCTTTCTTCCATTCATTCGCTTCCTCTTCACGTTGCGCATGAATGATAACTGCTTCCATAGGTACACCTTTACTTGCTTGCTCATCAAAAATTTCAATGATACGTTTTAATGCTTTTTTACGTGTACGAATCTTTTCAAACGGAATAATGATTTTATCTCTAAAATATAAAACTGGTTTCACTTGTAACAGACTGCCGATGAAAGCTTGCGCGCTATTTAATCGACCACCACGTTGTAAATGATGTAAATCATCAACTACAAAATAGGCGTCCATCGTTTTCTTCATTTCATCAAAACGAGCAATAATCTCTTTTGGACTCTTTCCTTCACTTGCTAACCTTGCACCTTCACGCACATAAAATCCTTGTACTTCACAACTAATTTCAGAGTCATACGTGTATACATCAATACCCTCTACCATCTGTCCAGCTGTCGTTGATGTTTGATATGTACCACTAATTCCACTTGATAGGTGAATACTAATAACTGCATCATAATCTTTAGCTAGTTCTTCATATAGCTCAACAAACTTTCCGATTGCTGGTTGAGAAGTTTTTGGAAGTTCCTCTTGTTCACGTACTTTCACATAAAAATCATCTGCTGAAATTTCAGCTTCTTCTTGATAAGATTCTGTTCCAAACACAACGTTTAATGGAATCATATATATATTGAGTTCATCACGGATTTGCTTCGGTATATATGCTGTACTATCAGTAACAATAGCTATTTTCATTTTCGTACCTGCCTTATAAAAAGTTTTATTTCCTAATTTTACACGAAAACTACAAATGGTGCATCCATACAGGGAAATGCCGGTTGAAATTATACTCACCATCTCGACAAATTACAACAAAAAGATAAAATACTCACCAAAAACTTCAGCCTATTTAGAAAAAATGTTTGAATATAAAAAGGCTCGCTTTTAAAATGGAAAGTACTAGTCATTTTGATAGATAGGGGCGTATACAAGTGCTATTACAATATTTAACAATCAAAGACTACGGCGAACACGAAATCGTCATTCAAAAATCAAGATTTATTTGTTATATTAGCCGAGCAACGACTGAGGAAGAGGCTCAAGAATTTATACAAAAAATAAAAAAACAGCATTGGAATGCAACACATAATTGTTCCGCTTATTTAATTGGCGAACAAGATCATATTCAAAAAGCAAATGATGACGGCGAGCCTAGCGGTACAGCTGGCGTACCAATGCTAGAAGTACTAAAAAAACGTGGGCTAAAAGATACCGTCGTTGTCGTAACACGCTATTTTGGTGGCATTAAACTTGGCGCAGGTGGATTAATTCGTGCATATGGAAAGTGTACAAGCGAAGGCATTAATCATGTCGGTGTTGTCCAGCGAAAACTAATGCGTGTGATGCAAACCGAGATTGATTACACATTACTTGGCAAAGTGGAAAATGAATTACGCAATTCAAAATATGCCATTAAAGATATACATTATCTAGAAAATGTCACATTTGATACGTATGTAGAAGAAGACGGCAAACAAGCATTTACAGATTGGATGATTGAATTAACAAACGGGAAATGTACAATTACAGAAGGAGATATGTTGTACTTAGAACAAGATGTTATCTAAGCATAACTCTTTTATCACCTTCAAAGATTAATGTAGTGAATTACTTCCCTACAAATGAACTAACGAACTAAGGAGATTATATATGGAAGAACGTTATTATCATCTCCAAAATAGCAGAATAAAAAAGAAGCGAAGAAGGAAACTTTTCTTCTTCCTTATTTTCGCATTTTTATTTGGCAGTATAGGAGTTTATGTGTTAAATTCTTACTCTTCTCTTATGGGGATGTATAGTGGTTTTACTCGTGAAAAATCGGATTTAAGAAACGAAGATGTACAAATTACAAAGGAACCTTTTACAATTCTCATTATGGGTATAGAAGATTATGCGACAGATGGTCAAAATGGTCGTACAGACTCATTAATGTTTGCAACAATCAATCCGAAAACTAAAAAGGTTTCACTTATGAGCATTCCTCGTGATAGCCGCGTTCCGATTGTTGGAAAGGGAAAAGAAGACAAAATTAATGCCGCCCATGCTTACGGCGGAGAAGAAATGGCAATCAAAACTGTCGAAGGTTTTCTAAAAGTTCCTGTAGACCATTATATTAAAATTGATTTCCAAGGCTTTAAAGGTATCGTTGATGCTGTTGGCGGTGTTACCGTTGACGTACCCTTCGATTTCTGGGAGCGCTCTGACGTGGATTACTACAAAAAAATTCAATTTAAGCAAGGTCAGCAAAACTTAAACGGTGAAGAAGCACTTGCTTACGTCCGTATGCGAAAACAAGATCCAAATGGCGATTATGGTCGAGCTGCTAGACAAAGACAATTACTAGCCGCTGTTGCCCAAAAGTTAAACTCCACCTCTACTGTATTTAAAATTAAAGATTTAACAGCTGTCGTTGGAAAATATATAAAAACCGACATTCCTATTTCAGACGGACTTGCTCTTTACAATAAACTTTCTGGATTTGATCCTTCTACAATGCAAACGTTAAAGCTTGAAGGCGAAGACAAAAAGATAGGCGGTATTTATTACTTCCTTCCAGATCCAATCAGTGTAGAAACGGTGCGTAACGAAATTGAAAAAGAATTAGGGGAAAAAGCAAAAAATCCAACTACAAAAAACAACTCAAACCCTGATTCAAATTCAAGTTCTAATTCTAATTCTAACGAACAAGCAAAAAAAGAAACAAACCAAAATAAAACACCAACTGATCCGCCACCTTCTACAAATGCTCATGCAGAGTGGATTATGCGCAATCAGCCGTAACAAAAAGGCCCAATCTATCCGATTGGGCCTTTTTTATTTACTTATTAAAGTGTTGTAAAATCGCTTCTACAATGCGCTCTGATGCACGACCATCACCGTAAGGGTTAGATGCTTTCGCCATCTTATCATGAGCTTCTTTATCTGATAACAACTCATCTGCAAGACCAAAGATTGTCTCTTCGTCTGTTCCTGCTAATTTCAGCGTACCTGCTTCAATACCTTCAGGGCGCTCTGTTGTATCACGAAGAACAAGAACTGGTACCCCAAGTGATGGAGCTTCTTCTTGTACACCACCAGAATCCGTTAACATTAAGTATGAACGAGCTGCAACATTGTGGAAATCAATTACATCTAGCGGCTCAATTAAATGAATACGATTATGTTCACCTAAAATTTCATTTGCTATTTCACGAACAACAGGGTTCATATGAACAGGGTACACAACTTGTACATCTTCATGCTTATCAACAAGACGCTTAATTGCACGGAACATATTACGCATAGGTTCACCTAAGTTTTCACGACGGTGAGCTGTCATAAGTACAAGACGATCATTTCCAAGTTTCTCTAGTACAGGATGACTATATGTTTCTTTTACAGTCGTTTGCAACGCGTCAATCGCTGTATTTCCTGTGATGAAAATACGTGACTCATCTTTATTTTCCTTCTGTAAGTTCGTTGCTGATTTTGCTGTTGGTGAGAAATGAAGATCCGCCATTACACCTGTTAATTGACGATTCATCTCTTCTGGGTATGGAGAATACTTATCCCACGTACGAAGGCCCGCCTCAACATGACCTACTGGAATTTGATTATAAAAAGCAGCTAAGCTTGCAATAAATGTTGTTGTTGTATCACCATGTACAAGTACAATATCCGGCTTCGCTTCTTTCATTACTTTATCCAAACCTTCTAAACCGCGTGTTGTAACATCAATTAAAGTTTGGCGGTCTTTCATGATATTTAAATCGAAATCTGGCGTAATTCCAAAGATATTTAATACTTGATCTAACATTTGGCGATGCTGTGCTGTTACAGTCACAAGCGATTCAATTTTTTCTGGGTGTTTTTGCAACTCTAATACAAGAGGTGCCATTTTAATTGCTTCTGGACGTGTCCCGAAAATTGTCATTACTTTTAAACGTTCAGTCATGTGATTGCCTCTTTTCTTTCACTATTTACAACTTCTATTATGACATATAAAAATATGCATGAGTACATCCCTTTTTAACGCATAACAGAAACTTTTCTATTACAAATACTTTTTCTGCCCACCGAGTAATAATCTATCTTTTGTTTCTTAACATCTTCATCAGTATAACAATTTCTCCCATCGAATAAAATAGGCTCTCTCATAAGTTGTACGTACTTTTCTAATGGGTACACTCGAATAGCTTCCCATTCTGTTACGATAAAAACCGCACTCGCATCTCTAATCGATTCATCTATACATCTACTATATTGTATAGCATCTCCAAATATATTTTTCACATATTGAATTGCTTTTGGGTCGTACAGAACAATTTCTGCACCTATATTAAGTAATGCTTCTATTATAATAAGAGATGATGCCTCTCTAATATCATCCGTATTCGGTTTAAATGACGCGCCAAGAACTGCAATCCGCTTTTTATTCATGTTCATAACTTTTTTCGCTTTTTCAATCAATAGCAGCTGTTGCTTATTATTTACTTCAATAACCGCTTTTAACAAACGAAAATCATGAGCAACATTTCCCGCAATTTGCACCAATGCTTTCGTATCTTTCGGGAAACACGATCCCCCGTATCCAATGCCCGCATTTAAAAAAGATGCACCAATTCTCTTATCCATTCCCATCCCTTTGGCAACATCCAATACATTTGCGCCTACCTTCTCACATATATTTGAAATTTCATTAATGAAACTAATCTTTGTAGCTAAAAAGGCATTCGATGCGTATTTAATCATCTCTGCACTTTTAATATCTGTAACATACGTTTCTAAGCATAATTGGCTATACAAACTCTCTACTCTTCTTGCTACTTCCTCACTATCCGCTCCAATTACAATACGATCTCCATGAAAGAAATCATAAATACCTGAACCTTCACGCAAAAACTCTGGATTCGATACGATATGTACTGTATGCCTCCCTTTTAAATTCCCCTCAATCCATTCCTTCATTACATCATTTGTACCTACTGGAACTGTACTTTTCGTAACAACAATAATATCGTTCTTCGCATATAATCCAATATCTTTACAAGCACTCTGAATATACGTTAAATCCGCCGTCCCATCTAATAAAGATGGTGTTCCAACTGCAATAAATATAAACTCTACATCATCAAATGCCTCTTCTTTATTTGATGTAAAAATTAAAGCATTATTCTTATATGCATGATTTATTAATTCATGTAATCTAACCTCATAAATAGGTAAATCCCCTTGTTTTATTCGTTTAATTTTTTCATCATCTATATCAAAACATGTAACTGAATGCCCCAACTTTGCCAATCCAACTCCTGTAATCAATCCAACATATCCAGTACCTATTATCGTAATTTTCATTTCCTTTTCGCACAGGAATTTACAATAGAAAAGATATGAAATACAGAATTCTCCCTGTGCTTCCCCCTCTCACATTAAAAATGAGAAAACCCTTTTCCTTCTTCATTATATGAATTACTTCCCTCATTCTTTTTAAAGTTTTTGTAAAATTAAATGCACTATAATATAAAGTGAAACTTTAATCAGTGGGGCTTTTACGGGCAGTTGATCCCCACCTAACTTCTTTGCTTCGCTGAATTTTGAGGTGGGGGTCTTACTGCCCGTTAATGCGGGATAAAGTAAAACTTTAATTAGTAGGAACGGGGCTACTAGTTGACGCGAGATAAATTCCCACATTTTAACATGAAACTTACTCATTTCTACGTGTAACACTTATAATACTGAACTAAAAGTATTCACTATCGAAGAAAAAAAGGAAATGTCATATTCCAAAGTCCAGTACGATTAACCTTCTCATATGATGCAACATTCTATATACAATTGTCATATATTCTATCCGCTTCCATTAACCGTAAAGAGAAAAAAAGATTGAATTCTAATCTTTTTGTGATACCATATGTTATGAGCCTGTAAATAAACATCATAATTTTCAGATAAATATATTTTCAAAAAAAAAAATTACGTTAGAATATAAAGGGTGGGGTATTAATGGACTCACAAGTGATTTATGCCATTTTGGCATCTTTCATCACTGTACTCGTCGTTACTCCTTTAGTTATTAAATTAGCTTTTAAAATAGGAGCGACAGATAAGCCAAACGCACGTAAAGTGCACCAAAAGATTATGCCACGTCTTGGCGGGTTAGCAATATTTATTGGTGTAGCTGTAGGATTTGTTGTCGGCGGCTTATATGAGCAAAGAATGTTATCGATAACACTAGGTGCGATTATCATTGTAATCATCGGAATTTTAGATGATATGTACGAGTTATCTGCAAGAGTAAAATTCGGTGGACAACTGTTAGTTGCCATTATGATTGTAAAAAGTGGATTATTAGTGCAAGTATTATATATCCCATTCCTTGGGGATACTGAACTTGGATGGCTTGCTTATCCAATTACAGTATTTTGGCTTGTAGGTATTACGAATGCAATCAACTTAATTGACGGCTTAGATGGATTATCTGCTGGTATTTCATCTATCGTACTTGCAACGCTAGCATATATGGCCTTCACTAGCCCATGGGGTACTGGAACAGCTATTATCTTGCCACTCGCATTAATTATATTAGCAAGTACAATTGGATTTTTATTCTACAACTTCCATCCAGCAAAAATTTTCATGGGAGATACAGGGGCACTATTTTTAGGATACTGTATTTCTGTTATATCGTTACTTGGATTATACAAAAGTGTAACGTTATTCAGTTTTATCGTTCCAATTATCATTTTAGGTGTACCTATATTTGATACGATATTTGCAATCATCCGTCGTATCGTAAATAAAAAACCTATTTCAGCACCAGATAAATCGCATTTACATCACCGCTTACTTGCAATGGGATTCTCTCATCGTAAAACGGTACTAATTATATACGCATTCGGTATTTTCTTTAGTGTAAATGCCATTATTTTCACTAGTGCAACGTTATGGTTATCCATTATTCTTCTTTTCGCTTTGATTTTCTTCACAGAAATCATTGCTGAAATAATCGGGCTTGTACATGAACGTTACAAACCACTTATTTCCTTTTATAAAAAAGTGAAAAAACGCGAAGACTAATTGTAGTATAGCCTTTACCATTATGAAATATTCAAATAGCATCCTTTAGGATGCTATTTTTTATTCCTTATTTTATATTTCCAAAATATAGATTGTTTGAGAGTTCCTCTATTGGAGAAAGATATACATAATAAGAAACGTATCAAGTTTTCTTTTTTACATCTTGATTGTCAAACTGAGGGTGAATGTTATGATCAAGCGAGTATTTCAATGTATTATTTTATTCTTAACAATTACTATGTACGCATCATCTAATACTGAAGCAACAACTGTTATTCCTGCTGAACATTATCCAAATACTGAAACGAACTCTCCTACACAAAAAATTGCGTACTTAACATTTGATGACGGGCCAAACAAATATACTACACAAATTTTAAACATCTTAAAAGAAAAGAACGGAAAAGCAACTTTCTTTGTTATTGGCGGAAAAGTGCCGCATTACAGAACAACGATGCAACGATTAATTAAAGAAGGACATTATATCGGGCTCCATAGCATGTCACATGATGTAAAACGCCTTTACACTGGTGACCCTTCCACTTTAATTGCAGAAATGGAACAAACACAAAGTATTGTCCAGCAAGTTACGAAATTAAATACACATCTCGTTCGCGTTCCATATGGTAGTATGCCTTACTTAAAAAAGAATTACCGTGACGCACTTGTATCAGCCCAGTATAAAATGTGGGATTGGACGATTGATACTTATGACTGGAAAAGCTATGATAATCCTTCTGCCATACTCGAAAGAGTGCGTAATCAAAGTGATGAACAAGTCGAAGTTATTTTAATGCATGATTCGAGTGTGACCGTACAAATACTGCCAAAAGTAATTGATTATTTACAGTCACAAGGATACAAACTTCTTCCCTATAATCCATCTTCTCATCTCAAGGTAAATTTTTGGAAAGACACAAGATTGTAACAGCTTTAGTACTTCTAGACTAAAGCTGTTTTATTTTTCTCTTCCCACCCTTCCCATTTTTGTGTAAACTTTTAAATAGTGATGAAGTTTCGAGGTGAATGGAAATGAAACGAATAGATCTCATTTTTAATGCAATACAAGAAGGAAATTATACAGAAGGTGTAACCGCATCAGAACTCGCTACATTTCTACAACTAGATCGCGCCAATGTAAGTAGCGACTTAAATAAACTTGTAAAAGATAAACGGTTATTAAAAACAAATACGCGACCTGTTCGTTTTTACATAGAAACGAACACTTCGTTGGAAACGCATTCAAAAGACATAACTTCATTAGATACATTTGCAATTGAAAATACGAGCCTTAAAATCGCAATTGAAAAAGCGAAAGCTTCTATTCTCTACCCTCCAAACGGTATGCATACTTTACTACTGGGAGAAACAGGGGTCGGAAAGTCTATGTTTGCTTCTTTAATGCACGAATATGCAATTGAAGTTGAACAGCTTCCCAAAAATGCACCATTTATCGTCTTTAACTGTGCTGATTACGCAAACAATCCACAACTACTACTTGGACAGTTATTTGGGATTAAAAAAGGAGCTTACACAGGAGCAAGTGATCAAAAAGGGTTAATTGAAAAAGCACATGAAGGAATTCTTTTCTTAGATGAAGTACATCGCCTACCTCCAGAGGGACAAGAAATGCTTTTCACCTTTATTGACCGCGGAGTGTACCGCCGCCTTGGAGAAACAGAGAACGAACGTAAAGCACAAGTATTAATCATTACTGCAACAACAGAAGAACCAAATTCCTTTTTATTAAAAACATTTACAAGACGTATACCGATGACTGTTACGCTGCCACCACTTCGTGAGCGTACACATAAAGAGCGCTTTGCTTTACTACAGCTATTTTTCACAAATGAAGCAATTCGTCTGCGAAAAGACATTCACGTTAGCCCAAATGCAATGCGTGCTTTCGTCTTTTACAATTGTCCCAATAACATTGGTCAATTAAAAACAGATGTTCAAATTGCCTGTGCGAAAGCCTATTCTGATTTGGTCACAAAGAAACGTGATTCTGTCTATGTTTCAAGTACAGATTTACCTTGGTATATGAAAGAAGGGTTGTTCATTGAAAGGAAGAGCCGTCACTTATACCAAATACCAAATGAAACATTTGTATTTACAGGTGAGGAAGGTTGGAGTAATCATAAAACAGAAGATGAAAAACGCTCTTCTATTTACGATTATATTGACTATAAATACGAAGAACTTCAAGCACGTGGTATTGAAGAGGAAGAATTAGAATTACTAATAGAAAATGATGTTCAAAGCTTTTTCGTACAATATTTTAACCAAATATCAAAAAAAACAAGCCATGAAAATGTTTTTAAAATTGTGGATCGTAATATCGTTTCCGTATGTGAAAAAATAGCGGAACTTGCTGAAAAGCATTTATCTAAGACGTTTGATGAAAAAGTATTTCTCGCTTTAAGTTTACATGTACAGACAACTCTACAACGTTTACAAAGTGGAAAACAAATACATCACCCACAATTAAATCAAATTCGTACGAAATATAAAGAAGCCTTTTCCGTAGCCATGCAATGCATTCAACTACTGGAAGAAGAATTACAAATAACAATGCCTATTGATGAAGCAGGCTTTTTAACAATGTTCTTCGTTGTTGATCCAATTCCTGCCTCACAAACAGAAGTAAAAGTATTAATATTAGCACACGGTAATGGCATCGCAACTGAAATGGCAAACGTTGCAAACGAACTTCTCGGCATTGAGGAAGTAACCGGTATTGATATGCCGTTACACGAATCACCGAAAGATTTCTTAGAGCGTGTGAAAGTTTATATGAAAACACTCCAAAATGTAAATGGGCTTCTTTTACTTGTTGATATGGGGTCACTTGCTTATATCGGTGACATATTAGAAACGGAGTTCAAAATCCCTGTACGTGTTCTCTCGATGACGAGCACACCACATGCACTAGAAGCAGCTCGAAAAGCTCAGCTCGGTTATTCATTAGATGCGCTATATGAAACAGTAAAAAATTTAACACCGTTTTACTTAAACGTACAAGAAGAAAAGAAAAAACCTCTCTCTCCAATGAAATCTGTTATTTTAACAGCTTGTTTAACTGGTGAAGGAAGTGCTTTAGCTATTCAAAAAATGTTAGAGAACTATTTACGATTTGATAAAGACTTAATTGAAATTATTCCGATTAGTATCGTCCATGAAAAAGACTTAACGAAAATGATCGAGAACATAAAAAAAGAGCGTAACATCATTTGTATCGTTACGAATTTCGATGTGCAAGTACCATGCTTAACATATCATTTCCAAGACATCGTAAACTACACAGCGATTCAGCCCATTCAAGAATTAATTACGTATGAAGAAACATATGCAAAAATGGCGGATATTCTTGAACAACAAATGCAACGTAACGATGGGGCATTACTGATCAAAACAATTCGTTACGCATTAAATACAATCCAAGAATTAATTTCCTTACAGCTAACTCCTGATAGCTTAATGGGTGTTATTCTGCATATGAGCTGTATGGTTGACCGTCTCCAAAAAGGAGAAAGCCTTCTTCCTCATCCTGATAAGGAGAAAAGGAGACAAGATGAATACTGGATGTATATGAAAGTAAAAAAAGCATTGCAACCAATTGAAAATACATTTGAAATACAAATACCAGATGACGAAGTATTTTACGTTATGGACTTCTTTATTAAAAATCAACCTGTTAAAAATTAATCGAGGCAGTTTTTAAAAATATCGACCGTAACGCGAGTTATATCAGCGATTTTCAAAATATATCGATTTACCGACAATAATCGCTAAAACTAGCACCTTATATAATGAGAAAAGGCTGTTCCAACATATGGACAGCCTTTTCCTCTACTTCTTTACTTTTCTAACTCGCCCTCTTATTTCTCCTCTTTTTTGTGATTTCGTATGAACATTAACATATACATTTGCTTGAATAATTTCTTGAAGTAAATGTACAAATGATTTCCCTTGTAAAGGTCCCTCAAAATCCTCCACATTCACTACACCAGTAATACTTCCCTCGTTCAAGCTAATCCCTTGCTCCAGTGGACCATACAAATATAAAACAACAGGACCAATTTGAGTAGACTTCCCTAAATGAATTTGACACGATGTAACCTTTTCTATATTTTTTAGTATTACTCTGTAATGCAATTTCGTTAAATCATCACTAAAAATAAACTCTGCTACCCCAAAAGCTTCTGTATTTACAGGAGGCACTTCCCTCTTACCTGTTAACCTGGCAAAGAAATGTGTTGTCATAAGGCATTCTCCTTATATAAATTTCCCAGCACTACTTCTACTACTTTATGGTTTAGACATAATCATTTATGACTTTTTCAATTTTAATTACAAAGAAAAGATTCACAAAATCTTTACATTAGATTTGTTCCTTTTGCTTTACCACTTCTTGTATAATGCACATAGCAAAAACATTCTAGGAGGTTATTTTGAAAAAAAACAAACACACCTTTCACGCATTATTAGAGATTTTTCTCGTCTCATTTAAATTAGGGCTTACTTCATTCGGCGGTCCTGTCGCTCATCTTGGTTATTTCCACCACGAATACGTGCAAAAAAGAAAATGGATGGATGAACGAAGCTATGGAGATTTAGTAGCGCTATGTCAATTCCTTCCTGGTCCTGCCAGCAGTCAAGTCGGTATGGGGGTTGGATTATTACGGGGCGGGCTTTTAGGAGCTATTATTTCATGGATTGGATTCACTTTACCGTCTGTACTTGTTTTAGTTTTCTTCGCCTCATTCCTTAATCAGTTCGATCTTGGAAGTGCTGGCTGGATTCATGGACTAAAACTTGTAGCAGTCGCTATTGTCGCTCATGCCATATGGGGAATGGCGCGAAAGTTAACTCCAGATCGCAACCGTGCGACGATTGCGATTGTAACTGCCGCAATCGCCTTATTATGGCCAAGTAGTTGGACACAAGTCATCCTCATTATAATATGTGGCTTTATCGGCTGGTTTTTATATCGCAACCAACCAATTAGCCAATCTCAAAATATAAAAGTACCTATTTCAAAAAAGATAGCAGTTTCTTGTCTCGTCTTATTCTTTGGACTATTACTACTGCTACCGATATTAAGACCGTTCTCTTATTACATCGCTTTATTTGATAGTTTCTATCGCTCTGGCGCACTTGTATTTGGAGGAGGACACGTCGTGCTGCCTCTTCTTGAAGGTGAGTTCGTACAAAACGGAATGATGACGAAAGAACAGTTCCTAGCTGGATACGGATTAACACAAGCAGTACCAGGACCACTATTTACATTCGCCTCTTATATAGGAGCAGTGTTAAATGGGACGCTTGGGGCAACACTCGCAACAATTGCGATTTTCCTCCCTGCTTTCTTACTCGTTATTGGTGTTTTACCATTTTGGAACAGTGTGAGAAAAATATCATTCATACAAGGCGCACTACTTGGTGTTAACGCCGCAGTTGTTGGTATTTTAATTGCCGCTTTTTACGATCCCATTTGGACGAGTACAATTATAAATGCTTCAGATTTCGTTTTCGCTTCGCTTCTTTTTTGCTTACTAGCTTTTTGGAACACACCCCCCTGGGTTATCGTTATACTCGGAGCCTTTGGCGGATATATTCTGTCCATTTTATAAATAGAAAAAACGACGGCATGATGTAGCCGTCGTTTTTTCTATTAGAACCTCACAAGCTCTATTCCTTCTGGCAACTCACTCTCTGTTAAAATACGCAATTCCTTCACACGATCCATTACGTAAGAAGAACGCTTCACAAGCTCTGGATCAATATAAGCTGGATGAACCATAATTTCTACCGTTTGTTCACCTTGTACTCTTTCTTTTAACTTCACAAAGTAATCTTCCGTCACACCATCCGCATAAAAGTCACTGTAAAACACATCAGAAAATGGATGCACCGCTCTATCTTCCTCACAACGACGAATCGGAACATTATATTTAACCGCTAATCTCTCAAGAACATCATGTAAAATCGGTAACCCATGCACATGATGATGACTATCTAAATGAGTTGGTGTTAATCCGTAAGATAAAAACTTCTCAATTTGAGCAGTCCATTCTCTCTCAACTTCTTCTGGATTTATATTCCCTTCCCTTACAACACTTTGTTTATGAAACGATCCGTCGCTACCTACAAGTGATGGTACGTCTCCAAGAAGTGGTTCCCCTGCTGTTAATACGAGATGTACGCCTACTCCGAGTAGGTTGTACTCTTTCGCTAAGCGTACCGCATGCTCTGTTCCTGGCATATTCATCATCATCGTCGTTGAATTTACAAGTCCATTTATATGCCCATCAATAATGCCGTAATTTGTACCCTCTGTAAGACCGAAATCATCTGCATTTACAATTAACTTAATCATCATAATACCTCCTAATAGAATAAAAAAAGCGGGCTAAATAGCGCCGCTTTTACTTCTCTACCTTTTTAAAGAACTGTGGAAGATACTCTTTATGTGCTTCCAACATTTCATCTAAAATTTGTTTTGCAACTTTATCCGATGGTACAATTGGATTGATTGTCATAGCAAGCAGCGCCTTATGATAATCCCCTGTAACAGCAGCTTCAATTGTTGTGCGCTCGAATGATTTAATTTGTTGTACTAAACCGCGAACTGGTACTGGAAGATCTCCCACTGCAATTGGTTTTGGACCTTCTTTCGTAATAATACAGTTCACTTCAACAGCAGAATCATGTGGTAAGCTTGCAATTGTTCCGTTGTTTCGTGTATTAACAGGCTGGATATCACCTTTATTATTGTAAATAGACGTAATTAAGCTACATGCTGCATCACTATAATAAGCTCCGCCACGTTTTTCTAATTGTGGTGGTTTAATATCTAAGTTCGGGTCTTTATATAACTCAAATAAATCATTTTCTAATTGTTTTACTACTTCTGCACGTGTACCTTTTTCAACAGAAGCTTCTTTCTCTTCTTCTAACATTTCACGTGTTTTGTAGTAGTAACGATGGTATGGACATGGAATTGCACGAAGTCCACGAATAAAGTCTGGTTCCCAGTTAAGCGCTGCGATATTTTCCATCGTAATTTGCTTTTCTGGATCTGTTACAAGCTCTAGCACGCGGTCCATTACACTCACGCCATCTAAATATACGTCTAGTCCGTATACCATATGATTTAAACCTGCGAAATCAACGTGAACACGACTCGCATCTACTTCAAGTAATCTTGCAAGACCCATACGAATTCCGATTGGAACGTTACATAGACCAACTACTCTTTGAATATTTGTATAACGAAGGACAGCTTCTGTTACCATACCAGCTGGATTTGCAAAGTTAATTAACCATGCATTCGGACAGAGCTCCTCCATATCTTTACAAATATCTAAAATAACAGGAATCGTTCTCAACGCTTTGAATAGACCACCAGGACCATTCGTTTCCTGACCGATTACATCATATTTTAACGGGATTGCTTCATCTTTTGCACGTGCTTCTAATAAACCAACGCGAAGTTGTGTTGTTACGAAGTCAGCATCTTTTAATGCCTCACGGCGATCAAGTGTTAAATGCACCTCGATTGGTAAACCTGATTTTTTCACCATACGTTTCGCTAAGTTACCAACGATTTCTAACTTTTCTTTTCCTGCCTCGATATCTACTAACCAAATTTCACGAACAGGCAGTTCATCATAACGCTTAATAAATCCTTCAATTAACTCTGGTGTATAACTAGATCCACCGCCGATTGTAGCAATTTTAATTCCAGTCATGCTTTATTCCCCTTTCGCTTCAAGCTTTTTATAAAGATCGATAAACTCTGCTGCTAATTCTTTCACTGTAATCGCATTCATTAAATGATCTTGTGCGTGAATTAAAAGAACACTAATCTCTGTTTTTTCTCCTCTTGCTTCTGATTGTATGAGCTCTGTTTGGAAATGATGCGCTTCATTAATCGCTTCTTTCGCCTTTACCATCGCTTCATCTGCTTCTGCCATTTTCCCCTGTTTGGCAAATTGAAGTGCCTCCATCGCAAAGCTTCGTGCGTTACCACTATTTAAAATCAATTGGAATGGAATTTGTTCTGCTGTAGTCATCATAATTACCGCCCTCTCTATAAAGTTCAACCGATTTAAATATCCCTTCAGTTTGAACATCTCTATTAAAGTTTTAATTTATTAATGATAGTTTGGTGTTCTTGCAGATGTGTTTCATCTTTTTGAACATGATATAAAGGTGATTGTTCTCACAGATCATGTTGTCTGTGAGAACAATCTCTATGTTACATAGGTACAGAGTTGTTGTTTCCTTGCGCTGCTTCTTTTTCAGTACGAACAACTGAACGGTCACATAATACAACGAATGGATAATAGATTACCATCGCAATTACAAAGTTGAATAACTGTAGAATTGCACCTGAAAGATGTCCACCTGTTACAAGATAACCACTAATAATTGGTGGTGTTGCCCATGGGATCATCGCAACTGTTTTTGGTACCCAGCCAATAGATATAGCTGTATAAGAAGTGATTACTAATACAATTGGCGTTATGATAAACGGTAAGAATAAAACTGGATTTAAAATAATTGGCGTACCAAATATTACCGGTTCATTAATATTGAATGCACCTGGTCCAATCGATAAGCGAGATACACCACGTAACTGTGCACTTTTTGCTACAAGTAATACCACTACCAAGAATGCTAATGTTGCACCAGAACCACCAAGATATACGAAAGTATCAAAGAATGGTTTTGTAATAATGTTTGGAACATCAAATGCAGATGTACCACCTTGGAATAACTTCATGTTTTTCTCTAATGCCGGTAAGTATAATGGCTCAATAATACCACCAACAATATTTGGACCATGTAAGCCGAAGAACCAAAGAAGATGAACAAGGAGTACAATGACAATTGCACTTGGTAATGTCCCTGCTAAACTTTGTAGTGGTGATTGAATCGTATTAAAGATAAATTCATGAACACTTGTACCAGCTAATTTCACTGCTAATTGAATACCTGCAACTACTGTTAAGATAACAAATGCTGGAACTATAGCTGCGAAAGATCTTAAAACTGCTGGTGGTACTCCATCAGGCATTTTAAAAGTAATGTTTCTTTGTACAAAGAAACGGAATACTTCAGTAACAAGGAGTGCCACGATAATTGCTACGAATAACCCTTGTGCACCTGTCCAAGCTAAGTTCAATCCGCCTTCTTTCGGTGTTGTTGGCGTAAGAATAATTAACGCACCAAATGAAATAATACCTGCTGACAAACCATCAACGCCGTAAGATTTTGCTAAGTTATAACTTGTTGTAAATGCTATGATTAGTGCTAGAATCGCGAAAGAACCAGTCCACATTCCACCGCCAACTTGTTTCCACGTTTCACCAAACATACCTTTCATGAAATCTTGGAAAGCTTCAGACGGAAAACCATTAATTAGTGATGCCAGTGCACCAACTAAAATAAGTGGCATAACTGCAATAAATCCGTCACGGATTGCAGCTAAGTGACGTTGCGATCCGATTTTACCAGCGACAGGAACAATATATTTCTCCATAAATGCAATAAACTTTTGCATTTCGCTTCCCCCCTAATTATTTTTTAAGTGTTAATGCGTGATCTAAAACTGCTTCCCCATTCATCATGCCGTAGTGCATTGGATTGATAACGTCGATTCCAACGTTTCTCTCGTCAGCAAGCGTTTTCATTGAAGAGAGCATGTAACGAACTTGTGGTCCTAGTAATAATACATCTGCTTGATCGATATTCGTTTTTACTGCATCCCCAGATACAGCCCAAATCTTGCCTTCTAAACCGCGAGCTTTTGCAGCCGCTTCCATTTTTGTAACTAGTAAACTTGTAGACATCCCTGCTGAGCAACATAATAAAATATTCATTTGAAAATCCCCCTTGTGTAGTATAAAAAATTTATGTTTATTTATTTTTCTTTACGCTATTTATTAATGCAATTAGCGTGCCAACTTTTTAAAACCACTAAAATCAGTGCTTTTTCGAGCATTTTCTTTGTGTGTTAACGCTTTCAATTAGTGTGTCGTCCAAAAAACACACAGTGTGTTATAAAACAACACGCTTTTAACACATAACTGTATGAAAATAGATTAGTGTTTAGTTGTCTAGTTATGTTTAATATGAAAAAACACTAAAAAACTTTTTCAATGAAAAATAATTCATTATTTTAACCCACTATTTAGTGAAATAAAAAAACCTTGCATAAGCAAGGTTCATTCATCCACCGACATCTTCCTATATAACTCTACAAACTCACTTGCTAATTCTTTCACCGTAATTGCATTCATTAAATGATCTTGCGCGTGTACCATTAAAAGAGTAACTTCGGTCTTTTCGCCACCAGCTTCTTTCTGGATAAGCTCCGTTTGTACACGGTGCGCCTCTTTTAATTCCTCTAGTGCTTCTTGTAATTTAGCTTCAGCTTCTGTAAATTCCCCACGCTTCGCACAATCAATTGCTTCCATTGAACAACTTCTCGCGTTTCCCCCATGCAAGATTAAATGAAAAGCTTTCGTCTCTATCGTATCCATTTTAGTTCTTTACTCCCCCTTTTCTTCCGCCAGTTTTTGTTTATCCCATATTTTTAAGAACGGTAAATAAATGAAGAATGCTAGCGCAAAGTTAACAAGTTGCAAAATAACACCTGAAATTTTTCCGCCTGATCCTAAATATCCACTAAAAAGAATCGGTGTCGTCCAAGGTACAGCAGCTCCGCTCGGACGGGCAACTAGCCCCCATTCCATCGCAAAGTAAGAAACAATCGTTAATACAACCGGAACTACTATAAATGGAATAAGTAAAAGTGGATTCATGACAATCGGCATCCCGAAAGTCACCATTTCATTAATATTAAAAATACCAGGTGCAATCGACAATCGACCTATACTTTTTAATTGCTGACTTCGCGCAAACAATAACATTCCGACAACTAAAGCTAGTGTTGCACCTGAACCGCCCATATAAATCCATAAATCAAAAAACTGTGCGGTAATCGTATTCGGTACATCTTGACCCGCTTGAAAAGCAACTCGGTTTTGATCCATTAACGATAACCAAATTGGGCTCATTACACCACCAACAATTGCAGCACCATGAATTCCGCACGCCCAAAGAACATGGACAATAATAACTGCAATTACTGCACCCCAAAGACTAGCTCCCAGTATACTAAGCGGCTCTTGCAGTAGCTTCCCTACAACATTATGAATGCTGCCGAAAGTTGTGTGTTCAAAAATTAATCTAATAATCCAAACAACTGTCACAACAATAAATCCTGGAATAAGCGCTGCAAATGAACGCGTGACAGCTGGTGGAACTGTCTCTGGCATCTTTATAATTATCTTTTTTTGTACAATAAATCGATAAAGTTCAGTAGATATAAGTGCAATAATCATTGCTACAAATAACCCTTGGCTTCCCATTAATGCAGCTGGGATAGCGCCTTCTACAAGTACACTTTCTTTTGTACTTGGTATAATATATGCAACTTGAAATGGAGTCGCAAGTAAAAACGTCACAAGCGACAATGCCCCGGATGCTAAAGCATCCACTTTATAATACTCTCCAAGCCTGTAAGCGATTCCAAAAACAGCTATTAAAGCCATTATATTAAAAGTTGCACTAACTGGATACCCTAAAGCTCTCTGCCAATTCTCACCAAACAAACCTGCCATAAAATCGTTATATCCAGGTATCGGCAGTGCACTAATAATGAGGAAAAACGATCCAATAATTAAGAAAGGCATCGTTAAAATAATTCCATCTCGAATTGCTTGTAAATGCCTCTGCTCTGCAACCTTCCCTGCTACTGGCATCACGTACTTCTCTAAAAACCGTATCATCTATCCCACTCTCCTCATGGTTTCATTGACAAAGCTGCTTGCAAGATAGCTTCTCCATTACAAAGTCCGTAATGAACGGATTGAATGACATCAACAGGTATCCCTTTATCCTTACATAATTCTTTCATTTTCGGTAATAAATAACGTACTTGCGGTCCAAGTAAAAGGACATCAGCTTTATCAATATGACTATTCACTTCAGAACCTGATACTGCCCAGATTTTCACTTCTATCCCTCTTGCCTCTGCTGCTTTCTCCATCTTTGTAACAATCAAACTGGAAGACATTCCCGCTGCACAGCAAAGCAAAATATTCATCCCGCTTCCCTCCCCTTTTTTCTCTACCTAAATTATGGTGCATCCCTTGCCACCACTAGGTTACAAATATATATGTCTAGATTTCCTGCTGTATGCCGAGCTTAAAAACAAAAATTTCTTGGTTTTCACGCTATTCCATTTATCCGTATTCTCCTAGTAAAGAGGACTCTAACTCGCTATAATGATTCAGTATGATTTTTTTAATTGATAGGAGGATATATTTATGAAGGCATATCGCTTTCCACTTATTTTATTATCTTCTATCCTAATTGGTGGTTTCATTGGTTATTTCATGGGTGCCGATGCAGTTGCTTTAAAGCCGCTTGGTGACATTTTCTTAAACTTAATGTTTACGATTGTTGTACCTCTAGTGTTCTTTAGCATCGCATCGTCTATTGCTAATATGGATGGATTAAAACGTTTCGGTAAAATTATGTCTAGTATGGCTGGGACTTTCTTATTTACAAGTATTTTAGCTGCTATTTTTATGATTATTGTCGTGAAAGTATTCCCGCCAGCACAAGGTGTTGTACTAGAACTAACACAACCTGACAAAACCGGCAAAGCTGTTAGTGTTGCAGATCAAATCGTCGGTATTTTAACAGTATCTGACTTCTCGAAGTTACTATCTCGTGAAAATATGTTAGCTCTTATTTTCTTCTCTATCTTAATGGGGATTGCAACTTCAGCAGTTGGCGAAAAAGGAAAACCATTCGCTACATTCCTACAAGCTGGTGCAGAGATTTCAATGAAGGTTGTATCTTTCATTATGTACTACGCTCCAATCGGACTTGCTGCTTACTTCGCAGCATTAGTTGGTGAATTCGGACCACAACTTCTTGGAACTTACTTCCGAGCGGCAATGGTATACTATCCAGCTTCTCT
Source organism: Bacillus sp. C-3-6 (assembly GCF_054509685.1). Lineage (NCBI taxonomy): Bacteria > Bacillati > Bacillota > Bacilli > Caryophanales > Bacillaceae > Bacillus > Bacillus sp. C-3-6. The sequence continues at coordinate 4,927,849 of NZ_CM137247.1, forward strand.
AATTTATTTCTTTGTATTCTTCACATTCTATGCATACCTTGCAGGTCGCAAGCAAGGTGTACAAGTATTTTGGAAGAACATGGTCTCTCCTACAGTTACATCACTTGCAACTTGTAGTAGTGCCGCAAGTATTCCAGCGAACTTAGAAGCAACGAAGAAAATGGGTATTTCTTCAGACGTTCGTGAAACAGTTGTCCTTCTTGGTTCTACACTTCATAAAGACGGCTCTGTTTTAGGTGGCGTATTAAAAATTGCTTTCTTATTCGGTATTTTCAACATGGAATTCGAAGGACCGAAAACATTAGCAATCGCACTTGTTGTTTCTTTATTAGTAGGAACAGTAATGGGTGCTATTCCAGGCGGTGGTATGATTGGTGAAATGTTAATCGTATCTCTATACGGTTTCCCGCCAGAAGCACTGCCAATTATCGCAGCAATTAGTACAATCATTGATCCACCTGCAACGATGTTAAACGTAACAGCAGATAACGCTTGTGCGGTAATGACAGCTCGCCTTGTAGAAGGTAAGAATTGGATCAAAAACAAATTTGCTTAATAGCTAGAAAGAGGATGCTCTAAACGAGCATCCTCTTTTTGTCGTTATTTGTTGATAAGTTGATATTTCCTCTCGCCACAAATTTGTTAAAATCTTCACAAATATTCCACATCCATTATCCATTCTCCGTACTATAATCATGTATGGAAAAGGAGATGGAAATAATGACACAAAGCGCACCTGAATTTAAAGTTTTGCAAAGCATTGCATTTCTCGCTGTCGTTTTGCAAAGTTCCTTATTATATACAATGAATCAAGGAAATGTCTTACTTGAGCAATCCCTCATTATGGGCATGCTATTTAATCTTGCAAAATTCTCAGCACCAGCATTCATATTTATCGTTGGATTTCACTTAATTCGTCACTATACGAAGCAATTAGTATATAAAGAATATATTTCTGAAAAAGCGACACACTTACTCATTCCTTATTTCTTTTGGTCTATTCTTTACTTATTAACAACAAATGATCTTATTACATTACAAGGCGGAATAAAAAGTTTATTACTCGGAACAGCCGCGCCCCATCTTTGGTACGTTATTATGATGTTCCAAATTCACTTATTGTTCCCTTTACTATGCACACTTTTTTATTGGTTTCAAAAACGAACAGAAAATAAAAAAGACATATATAAATATATGACCTTTTTCGCTTGCCTATATTTTCTATTAATGTGGTTCTCTTCTCACTATATTTTTAATGGAGAAAAATTAACAAGTTCAACAATTTTACATTATACAGATCGATCATTTCTATTCTACTCATTCTATTTCGTTATGGGTGGCATTGCCGCTGTAGCACTAAAAACTTGGCGTCTATTCGTCATGAAACATATCCCGCTTATAACAATATTATTTTTCATCTTATTTTTATTCATCAATTATGAGTTGTTTAGTTTTTACGGAGCAAACTCTATTCATTTAACTGTTTCTACCTATTTAAAACCATCTATGTTTTTATATATCGTATGCGAAATTATCATACTGTATGTGTTATCTATTATGATAGTACAGCGTCGTGGTTTCTTATATAAAACGTTACGTTTCATTGGAAATTACACGTATGGTGCTTATTTAGCTCACTTATTCTTCTTGCAACTATGCACAAAGTTTCTTTCTTTATTCACACTGCAAGAAAATACTATATTATATAGCCTATTACTATTTGTGTTAACGGCTATTATCTCTATTTCAACAATGTTCATTTGTAGCACAATACCATTTCATACTTGGATTACAGGTCCTTCTCCTACAACAAAGATGAAATGGACGAAGGTTGTATTCCGAAAAAATCATAAAAAACTATTCAAGCCATATATTTGATATAATGATACGCATATAAAAAGAAAGCGAGAGACACCTATGATTAATCAAGTTGGACAAATTATGCTATATGTAAATAACCAAGACGAAACAGTACAATTTTGGACAGAAAAAGTAGGGTTCCAAATCATTGCGGAAGAGAATAACGGAAACGGATTCCGCTGGATTGAAATTGCACCGGCGAAAGAAGCAGGAACAAGCATCGTCCTTCACGATAAAGCGTTAATCGCGAAGATGCAACCTGAACTAAACCTTAATACACCTTCACTTATGTTCTTCTCAAATGACTTAGACCGTCTATATAAAGATCTTTCTGAGAAAAATGTCACAGTTGGACAGGTTGTAGATTTACCTACTGGTAGAGCATTCAACTTTGCTGATAATGAAAATAATTACTTTGCAGTAATGGAACGTAATTAAAAAATAAGCTATCCGAAAAAATCGGATAGCTTATTTCATTTTAAGAAACTTGTTCTACATTCGTTTCTCTATGCTGTATATGGCTCGTGATCCAAGCAATTCCACCGGCAACAACGAGATAACATAACAATATTAAAATTTGTATTTTTAATTGCGACCAATCTCCTAAAGAGATAACATCTTGTAATCCTCTAAGAGAATGAGACATTGGGAGAAACTGCCCAATTTTGCTAAGAACAGCTATGTTTAATTCTCCTGGGAAAGTCCCCCCGCTTGTCGCTAATTGCAAGACAAGAAGCGTTACTGCTAAGAACTTTCCAACAAGACCAAATACTGTTACTAACATAAGAATAAATGTCATGAACGTAAAGGAAATCACAATACTTGATAAAACAAAAAGTGGCACACTGGCAACTTCTAATTTCATAACACCTAGCACAACTACATCTACGAGTAGCGCTTGAATAAGTCCAATTAAATATACCAATCCTAGTTTATTAATAAAATGTACCGTTCCACTTACCTTCATATTTTGTCTACGACCAAGCGGTAAAATATTCGATGCCATAATTCCGCCAACATAAAATGCAAGCGATAAGAAATATGGTGCAATGCCTGAACCGTAGTTAGGAACGTCAGAAACTGTTGACTTCACTAACTGAACTGGCTCTGAGAACATCGTATTGCGTGCATCATCATTACGAACATTCGCTATCTTCTCTGCACCCTCTCCCAATTTCGCAGAAAGTTCTTTCGCACCATCATCCAGTTTAACAAGTCCATTTGTTAATTTACTAGCACCGTTATTCAGCTCCGTTCCACCACTCGCAAGCTGGTTTACACCTTCTTGCAATGATGTAAATCCATTTCCCCACTTCGTAAATCCATCAGCCAAATTCGATGCACCATCTGCTATCTTTTGCGTTCCAGCAGTAGCTTCATTTAACTTAACTCCGAATGTATTTATGCCTTCTTCAATCTTATGTTGACCGTCAGTAAGCTTCTTCGCACCTTGTGTCAATTGTTGTTGGCTATTATTTAACGTACTTGTTGCTTTAGCTAGTCCATTAGACGTAGCAACAATTTTTTGAAAAGAGGGATCTTGCTGCACTTCTGGATGATTTTTCACGTACTCTTCTAATTGTTGTTTTACACTATTTGCCGCATTGTCCGCTTTCGCTTGCCCTTCAGCAAGTTTTTCATTTCCATTCACCCATTCATTTGTAGCAGCACTTAATTCACTAATTCCTGATTGTAACGTTTTTTCACCTTGTACTAGTAATTCCATACCACTATGAAGTGATGTCGCTCCTTGACTCAGCTCATTTGCTCCCCCGGTTAAAGCAGATTGACTGGATGCAAGCTTGTCACTTCCTTCTTTCAATTTCGATGTCCCATCACTTAAACGATCAATACCATCCGCAAGCTGATTCGCTCCATTTCTTGCATCGGTCGTTCCTTCATGTAACTTCCCAGCACCATTACTTGCATCACTCAATCCTTGTGCCAAATCTTGAAACTTTGAAAAGACACCTTCTGTATAAGATTTCGTAATACTATTTGAGATTTTTGTTTTCATATTTTCAACAGCTGTCGTTCCAATTTGAGCCGCTACAAAGTTTTTACCTGGATTTACTTTGTACTGCAACTTTGCCGGCTCTGGTTTCTCATCCATAAGTGTACTTACCTTTTTAGAGAAATTCTCTGGAATCGTAACAACCATATAATATTTATCTTCTTTTAACCCTTCATCTGCATTTTTTTCTGATACGAAATGAAAAGCTAGTTCCTTATTCTCTTTTAAATTTTTAACAAAATCGTCTCCTGCATGAATTGTTTTTTCATCCATCACAGCACCCTTATCTAAGTTCACAACTGCAACGGGTAATTTATCTAATCTTCCGTACGGATCCCAATACCCAGCTAAAAAGAATCCTGAATAAATTAACGGAACGATTAATAAAAAAATTAAAGCGATACGTCCATGTTTATGGTGCCACATCGCTTTCCAATCTTTAAATATTAGTTGAATTCCCTTCATGAAACATACTCCTTTTTCTAATTTAACACCCTTCGAATGGTTTAACAGATTTACTATACACGTCACTTTCCATACTGTATAATACATCTTTAATTATCAATTCATTCCTTTTGGTCTATAGAAAGGAGATTCGAAATGGAACTGCTCCAGTTAAAATACTTTCAGACAGTCGCACGACTAGAACATATGACAAAGGCAGCTGAAGAATTGCATATCGCGCAACCTTCACTCAGCAAAACAATAGCTAGACTCGAAAAGGATTTAGGCGTCCCTTTATTTGATCGCCAAGGCCGACAGATTACTTTAAATTCTTTCGGAAAAGTATTTTTAAAACGAGTAGAACGTATTTTTCATGAATTAAGTGAAGGGGAACGAGAAATTAAAGATTTAGCCGAATTACAACAAAGCTCTATTACACTGGCCGTTTCTATTCCGAGAATATTACCAGAACTACTTGGCTCTTTTTTACTAGAACATCCTAACGTTCGATTCCAACAATTTCTTGCATCCACTCCTTCTATGAAACGACAACTAGATAATATAGAAATTGACTTTTGTATCTCCTCTGTGCCAATTGAAGGTGAGGAGATTGTTTGGGAACCACTTATTACAGAAGAAATTTTCTTAGTCGTCCCTTCAGGCCACCGTTTATCCGGCCGAGAAAATATCCACCTGCATGAAGTAAAAGACGAACCATTTATTAGTATGAACACTGGCTACGGATTTCGGCACTTAACGGATGAATTTTGTAAAGAAGCTGGTTTCACTCCGCATATTGCTTTTGAAGTCGATGAACCGACCGTGATTAGCGACCTCATTAAGCAAGGTCTCGGCATCGCTTTTGTTCCAAGTTTAACTTTATTAAAAAACTCTACTTTAGCATCAAGCAAGTTGCGTATTATTGAACCCACTTGTCAGCGAACCATCGGATTAAGTTGGTCAAAAAAACGTTACTTAGCAAAAACAGCTCAGCAATTCCGTGAATTTGTGATTGACTACTTCTCTAATATTAGAACGTAAAATTATATGAACAAATAAAAGGTGCCACCCTCATATGGTGGCACCTTTTATTGTTCACTCTTTTTTAATTCCATTTCAGCTAAAAGTGGTAGCACGTTATCAAAAATATGCGTATTATTATTTTCACCTGTTACATATCCACCGTAATATCTACTAAATACGTTGTCATTTCGGAATGTGGCCATATGATCATACAATTCCTTCGCAAACTTTGTATCACCTGTTTGTAGTACGTACAAAATTGTTAATCCGTACGCGGCCGGCGATTCATAATTCACAGTTTGTTTTCCCGTTTCTAAATTGTAACGACCGTATAGCTTTCCATCCTCTTGGAACTTCTTCTTTATAAATTCCAAATAAGCAGCTGATGAAAGATCTCCTAAACTTCGATGATATGCAACGTATGATTGGTCAATAAGATTCACTTCTTTATCGTACGTAAATGTACCATCTTCTTTATACTCTTTTGGGAATGCCCAGCCATGCCTTGGATAATCCGCTAAAAATTGAACGACTTCCTGATATTGCTGAGCAGAAACTTTGCCGTACTTCTTCATATAGGAGAATGCACGCGGATTTATGTATGATGTTGTTACAAAATTATTTTGTTTCCCTGCATCTGCATCATAATAATCAACATAATAATTATCTTTTTTATTATAACGAAGTACAGCATCACTTAATTGATCGGCAAGGTTTTTATAACGCTCTTCCTTATACATTTCATAAGCACGATATAATTGTTCTATAATACGAAGATCATCTATAAGTGCATTTGTAGCTGACTGCCTCTCTCCCTTTTCAGAGAGTTTCCATAAAACGATATGATTCTTATATATGAAATTATCTTGAATAACCTTTACTTGCTCATCAAATAACGCCTGATCATCTTTATCAAGTGTATACTGTAACCATAATCCCGCCGATTCTGATAATGCTTCACGTCCCTTAGCTTCACCCGTACCTGCCTTAGTATCTACTAAACGATACGTGGCAAGTGTTCCATTGTCATTCACCATATGTCTTAAAATAAAATTTTCTGTACGGTTTCCTTGTAAAGCTGACCAAAATACAATTCCACCTAAAGCGATTAAGAAGATAACTCCAATCCCTATATATAAACGTTTCCGCAATCTTTTCACCTCCCTAGTAAGGCTAACCTTAATTTTATCAGAACATACATAAATTTAAAAAAGACAATCTATTAGATTGTCTCCCCCATTTCTATCCCTCACAAACCTCTTTAGAAGGTTTATATAGCGATTGTACAAGTCGATCATATTCACGACGCGTAATTTCTTTATTATATAGCTTCAATAATAAATCTCTATGCTCTTTTGAAAATGCCATCTTTTTAATGACTTCAGGATACATAAAACACCCTCTCCATTTCACATAAACTTCTTGATTCCGAAAAACAGAACTTATGTTCGCATAAAAGATTATAAAAGATTCCTGAGCAAAAAACAAACAAAACATGACCAACCATTTATTTCTTTCTATTCAAAATATTACAACATTATATTATCATATTCACTTTTTAAATACATATATATTTTTGGTAGTTTTTTTGAATAAATCTTCCAATTCAATCAGAAAATAATGGCAAAAAAGAAGAGGAGTTTACATATGGATACGGTAACATTAGCAAGAGCATTTTTTGGTTCTTCATTAGCATTCCACATTATCTTTGCAACACTTGGCGTCGGACTTTCATTGATGATTTTTATAAGCGAAATACTCTATCACTGGAAGAAAGACTCCGACTATGCCATTATGGCGAAAAGATGGACAAAGGCGTTTGCTATTCTTCTCGGTGTAGCAATTCCAACTGGAACAATTGTTGGTGTGCAAATCTCACTTCTTTGGCCTGGTTTCGCCAAAATTGTTGGGCAAGTTATTTCTGTTCCCTTCCAAATTGAGATTTTCGCCTTCTTTTTGGAGGCTTTATTCATGTCGATTTACGTATATGCAGCTGATAAACTTCCTCCATTTATGAGATTAATCTCGCTATTTTTCGTCATGCTTGGTGCCACGGCATCCGCCGTACTCATTACATCAGCAAATACATGGATGAATACACCAGCAGGCTTTTCAATGAATCCAGATGGATCTGTTTTTAACGTTGATCCGTGGAAAGCTTTCTTTAATCCGAGTTTTGGCACAAGTGCATTCCATGTTGTTATTACGGCTTATGCAACTGGTGCGGCTGTCATTGCTTCTATCGCTGGATTTAAATTATTGAAGAAAAATTTAAGTACACGTGAAATTGCTTATCATAAAAAAGGGCTACTATTAGGGCTTGTCGTTACATTTATTACAGGCGCTACGATGTGGCTTTCAGGACATGAATCAGCGATTGCCTTACATAAACACTCACCTGAAAAACTTGCATCTGCTGAAGCTTTATTTGAAACGACATCACACGCACCGCTATCCATTGGCGGAGTTGTGGATCCTAATACACTTGAACTAAACTACGCACTTGAAATTCCAAACATGCTTAGCTTATTAGTGGGACTAGACCCTAGCACTGTCGTAAAAGGTTTAAAGGAATTCCCACAAGAAACATGGCCACCATTTTATACACATACACTATTCAACTTAATGGTCGGCACTGCTGCGTTTACCTTTGCAGTTGCAGCAATTGCGCTCTTATATTGGTACTTCGTTTACCGAAAAAAGGGAACAGAACTACCAAAGTGGCTACTTTGGGGGGCTGCTGCATGCGGACCAATTATGATGCTCGGTATTGAATTCGGCTGGATTTTCAGTTGTAGCGGTCGTCAACCATGGACAATTTATGGTATGCAACGTACCGTCGATGCATCTACACGCGCCGATTTCGTCGGTCCTTTATTTGTTTTGTTCATCATTTTATATGTTGGACTCGCTATTTTAACAGTCATTGTTCTACGGACATTCTTTAGAAGACATCCATTAAAGAATGATTTACAACACCAAGGAGGCGATTCTCATGCATGAGGAAAGTATTGCAATCATCATCTTATGGGCCCTTATTTTCGTATACAGTATATTAGGGTCCATCGATTTTGGCGCTGGTTTTTGGGGCATGGTATACGCAAAACATCCAACGCTCGCTGCTAAACTTGCGAATCGGTACTTATCACCAACTTGGGAAGTAACAAATACGTTTCTCGTCTTCGTCGTTGTCGCATTTCTCGGCTTCTTTCCGAAAGCAGCCTTTACTCTTGCGACAGTAATGTTCGTACCAGTTATGTTAATTTTAGTGCTCGTTGCAGTACGTAGTACATTTATGGTATTTGCTTACTCCTTGCCGAAATATCAGTACCTTCTTCGGGTTATTTCAGGTATTACTGGTCTCTTAATTCCAGCACTATTAATTACCGTTTTACCCGTTACAGAAGGAGCCTATATTACAATGTCTGAAGGGAAAGAAGTACTCCTGTATGGAAAACTTCTTTCTAGCCCGGTTATCTATTGCTATATGCTCTTCGGAATAACGTCTGAACTATTTCTCTCCTCTCTCTTTCTTGCTGATTTTGCGAGAGAACAAAGTTCAGAAGATACGTATAGAATTTATAGAAGAAATGCCATCATCCTTGGTCCTGCAACGCTCGTTACGGCGATCATCGCCCTCGTTGTAATGGATCCTGAAACACATTGGCTTATGCAAGGATTAATAAAGCAATTCCCGTGGTTTACAGTTTCTATTGTTTTATTCGTTATCGGATACTCGTCCCTTTGGTGGACAAACAAAAAGTACAATACACTAGGATATCCTCGCATTGCCGTTTTAGCTGTCGTCGCTCAATATGCATTTGCAAGCTACGCTTACGGCGTCGCGCATTTACCTTATATTATTTATCCTGACGTAACTGTATTTACAAGCTTTACAACGACAGAAACGTTCTATGCACTGCTCATTCTATACGCAATTGGGATTGCAATTTTATTACCAGGATTTATTTTCTTCTGGAATTTATTCTTGAAGGATCGTACTTTTTTGAAGGAAAAATAATATAGCATTGGGGTCTGTTCCAAAAGGTATTTTGGGATGGGCTCCTTTTGTCATGTTTTGTCGATAAGTCGATATATTTTAAAAATCGCTGATATATTTTGAGTTGCGCCGATATATTTCAATGATCGCTGATATATTTTGAGTTACGCCGATATATTTCAATAATCGCCGATATAAATCTCATTTACTACCCAATCAATTTATAGACTCCTCTCATAATAGTTATTTCACTATTCGTGACACTTGTCCTTTAGCTTGAAAAACACATATTCGCTTCATCTCGTTATACGTCTAGTTCTTCTTATTTTTTGCTGAATATACTACCAATATAAACTTGAGACAAGCTACATCTGTTCAAGGGAAAATAGAAAGGTAGGCAAAATATGAGCATTGAAATATGGATTACTATTATTGTATTCTTCTTAACGATGATTGTTATCTTTTGGCGGCCTCGTGGTTTAAATGAGGCATGGCCAGCAGCAATCGGAGCTGGTATCATCATAATTACTGGACTTGTATCAAAACCAGACATCATGGATATTATAAGTAAAATTGGCGGTGCCTCCATAACAATATTAGCAACTATTGTTATGGCAGTTATATTAGAAAGCTTCGGCTTCTTCCATTGGTCCGCAGCGAAACTAGCAAATTTAGCAAAGGGTTCTGGGCGCCGCTTATACTGGTATATTCAATTATTATGTTTTCTTATGACTCTTTTATTTAATAACGACGGTAGTATTTTAATTACAACTCCCATTTTAATTCTTCTTCTAAAAAATCTTCAATTAAAACCTCATCAGCAAATTCCTTATTTATTAAGTGGTGCTTTAATCGCTACGGCATCTAGTGCACCAATTGGTGTAAGTAATATCGTAAATTTAATCGCATTAAACATCGTCCATATGACTCTTTATATGCATACTGCTATGATGTTTGTACCTGCAACATTAGGCTTATTATTTATGTCATGGCTTATGTATACAGTTTTGAAGAAAAAACTTCCGAAAAAATTACCTGTTTCTTCATATGATATTGAAGAAATTTTCTTCACGAAAAACTTCCATCCACTAAAAGGAAATAATTCTGTTGATACGAAACAAAAGCGTACAAGATTCATGTTAAAAGTATTAGGTTTCGTCTTCCTTATGCGCTGCCTTTTATTCGTTGCATCCTTCTTATCCATTCCAATCGAAATTGTTGCTGTACTTGGTTCACTCGTTCTTCTCATTTGGAGATGGTACTACTTACGAACAAACCCTGTCGATATCTTGAAAAAGACACCGTGGCACATTTTAATTTTCGCTTTCTCTATGTACGTCATTATTTACGGGCTTCACAATGCAGGATTAACAGCGGCGCTCGTAAATTGGCTTGAACCAGTTGTAAGTCAACATCTACTCTATGCTAGCTTTGCAATGGGTGGACTCGTCTCCCTCCTCTCTAACGTCTTCAATAACCATCCTGCACTTATGATTGGTACAATCACATTAACCGAAATGGGACTAGACCCAGTCACATTAAAAACTATCTACCTCGCAAACATTATTGGTAGTGACATCGGTTCACTATTATTACCAATTGGTACACTAGCTTCCCTCATTTGGATGTATATTCTGAAACAAAACAAAATTAAAGTAAAATGGAAAGACTATTTAAGTGTATCCCTTATCGTTATTCCTCTCACAACAGTCGTCACATTATTCCTCTTATTCTACTGGGTACATCTCTTCTTCGCCTTATAAAGTGAAACTTTAATCAGTGGGGGTTTTGTTCATCCCCCACTGATTATTAGCCTTAACCAATCGGGCTTTTACGGGCAGCCCGACCCCGACCTAACTTCTTTGCTTCCGCTGAATTTTGAGGTGGGGGTCTTACTGCCCACAAATAGCGGGATAAACAACAGAAGCCCCATTTGCTACCGTCTTAGCAAATGGGGCTTCTTCTATAATAAAGTTAGGTACTACAGTGTGATCAATCAAGTAAAGAGGTGTAACGTGTTATTGATATAAATGACTACCAGCTTCTTTAAATTCTTCTGCTTTCTCTTTCATTCCTTTTTCAATTGCTTCTGTCGTTTCTAAATCATTTTCTTTTGCATATTCACGGATATCATGTGAAATTCTCATACTACAAAACTTCGGTCCACACATTGAACAGAAGTGAGCTGTCTTTGCCCCTTCTGCCGGCAACGTTTCATCATGATATTCCATCGCACGTTCAGGATCTAAAGATAAATTAAATTGATCGCGCCAACGGAATTCGAAGCGTGCTTTTGAAAGTGCATCATCACGCTGATGAGCCGTTTTATGTCCTTTCGCAAGATCAGCCGCATGCGCTGCAATTTTGTACGTAATAACACCCGTGCGTACATCATCTTTATTCGGTAAACCTAAATGTTCTTTCGGCGTTACATAACAAAGCATCGCCGTTCCAAACCAACCGATCATCGCAGCTCCAATTGCCGATGTAATATGGTCATAACCTGGTGCAATATCTGTCGTTAGCGGCCCAAGTGTGTAAAACGGCGCGCCCTGACAAATATCAAGCTCTTTCTCCATATTCTCTTTAATTAAGTGCATCGGTACGTGTCCAGGTCCTTCAATCATAACTTGCACATCATGTTTCCAAGCAATTTTGGTTAATTCGCCAAGTGTTTCAAGCTCAGAAAACTGTGCTTCGTCATTTGCATCTGCAATAGACCCTGGACGTAATCCATCTCCAAGAGAGAACGAAACATCGTACTGCTTCATAATTTCACAAATCTCTTCAAAGTGAGTATATAGGAAGTTTTCTTTATGATGGAATAGACACCACTGCGCCATAATCGAACCACCGCGCGAAACGATACCTGTCGTACGCTTTGCCGTGATTGGAATGTAACGAAGCAATACACCAGCGTGAATTGTAAAGTAATCAACGCCTTGCTCCGCCTGCTCAATTAACGTATCACGATATACTTCCCACGTTAAATCTTCTGCAATTCCGTTTACTTTTTCCAGCGCTTGATAAATCGGTACAGTTCCAACTGGTACAGGCGCGTTACGAATAATCCACTCACGCGTCGTATGAATATTTTTACCTGTAGATAAATCCATAATCGTATCTGCACCCCAGCGCGTTGCCCATGTCATCTTCTCTACTTCTTCTGCAATCGAAGAAGATACAGCTGAGTTTCCGATATTCGCGTTTACCTTCACATGGAAATTACGCCCGATGATCATCGGTTCAGCTTCTGGATGATTAATATTCGCTGGTAAAATAGCGCGGCCTTCTGCGATTTCCTTACGAACAAACTCCGGCTCTACCCCTTCACGAATCGCAACATACTCCATCTCAGACGTAATAATGCCATTACGTGCATAGTGCATTTGCGTAACGTTTGCACCTTGCTTTGCTCTAAGTGGCTTGCGATCCATCTGCGGGAAAACAGGTGTATGTTTCGAAGCCACTTTCACACCGTCATCCTCTGGTTTCACTTCACGCCCTTCGTATGCTTCTACATCACCACGCCCCAGAATCCAAGAATGACGCGGCGTTGGAATTCCCTTTTCCAGCTCCACTTTATACGCCGGATCCGTATAAGGACCGCTCGTATCATACACACGGACTGGAGGATTTGGGATGCCGTTCGTTTCGCTTTGTTCAATCTCACGCATCGGCACTTTCATGCCTGCGCGTGGTCCATCCACATATACTTTCTTACTCCCTGGTAAACTCGATTTCAATTCAATTTGCTCAGCTGAAACAGACTGTTTCATAACCTTTGTTGCCTCCCCTGTTCGTGACAAGGACGAGATATGGCCAGCGCATGCCAAAATAAAAAGAGCCAGGTCCATAAAAAAATAAGGACCTGGCTCATAAAAGACATCATTATGTAAAGCCGTTAACTTCCCTACGCTGGTACGAGCCAGATCAGGTCCAAAGGGTTAAGAAGATCACGCGCTTCTCTCTCAGCCTACGCATACGTTAGGCACCCCTAGTTTATCACTGATTTAATTTTCAATACTTTCCCATCATACACGATAATCTGAAAAATGCAAAGGTTATTTCTTTTTCTCTTTATGGAATCATCCACGTTAAATAATATGCTTGAACATACCTCATAATACCAACAATAATTACGAAGAACACCCTATTGTAAAAATAGTTTATGACTTAACATGGGAGTTTAAAAACATCTTCACCACAAAGAGTATTGAGAATTTCGACCATTGTATTGAGAAAATGAAGAATACTAATATACAAGAGTTTAAGAGCTTTACGAATGGATTAGCCGGGGATATTGAAGCTGTCAGAAATGCGGTAACTTATGAGAATAATAATGGTCTTGCCGAAGGGAGCATAAACAAGTTAAAGCTTATTAAAAGAATTATGTATGGTCGATACAAATTCTCCACATTGCGGACAAAGATTCTACTTTTGGAGAGAATGAGACTTTTCAACTAACTCCGGAAAGAACCATTTTTTACTTGCCAAATACATTCATCAGTCCCGTTTGACAAAGAGCCTTTGTCTCTGCTGCATTTCGCTACAACTGCTACCTGCCATACAACCTGCAATAGAGATAGGTAACAATTTACTATACAAGGAACAAAATTGACCTGCTCCTCCATTTAGTGATTTAACTACCTTTATTATTCAGTGCTAAAACTCAAAGAAAAAGATCTTACATTTATTGTAACATTTTTCCTTAATACGTTAATTATTTTTTGTTGTCTTGTTAGTTAAAGGGGTACTTAGTACAAAAAATAACCGTAGATAGTAGCACGAACACTGTTCTTGTTATAATTAATTTTTTTCAGAACGTCTATAATCCTCTTTTAAAAAATATATGTAAATATAATAAAAAACGAATGATTAATAGAAATATTCTACACCACTCGTTTTTTATCGGACTTCTTTTTACTGTACTTTTATTTTCTTTATGAGTTATTAGAAAAATAATTGTCTATATAAGTCTTTATTTTTTCAAAATTCTTTTCCATAAATAAGATTGCTGGTACTTCAATTATTGGAAGATTATTTTCATTATCAAAAGCTGGACACGGTTTGGGAACTACCAAATAGTCAACTGAGTTTTTATCCCTGATATAATTAATTGAAACATCATAATACTTAGAAAAATATTCCTTCAAATCATTCTGATTCCTTAAAAATGGTAGAGAAAATATTGAACCATAATTTATACCAGCGTCGACAATTAATACAAAGCATATTTTTTTCATGATACACCCTCCTCGTATAATAAGTTTTAAGTTAATAACTGTTCCTTGAAAATTAAATAGTTTTTATCTTCAAGAGCTACATCAAAAAAATGATGTATGGGTAAAATTTAGTCTTGGATACTGGGGGATTTCTCCAGATAATGGAAGTGTGGAAATGGATCCATCGGGAATATGCTTACTCCTCCTGTAGTTCGACCACGTTAAAAGACTGTGACCCAGACCAAAATGCACTGCATACGCACAAGCTGTATCGGTTTCCTTCACTTACCTCTCATAGTGGTGGGAGGACAGCTTAGATGAAGGCAATCATTGAATACTCATACGCGAGGTTGTGGCTATGTTTTGGACTCTAGGGAGATTCCACAGTATCCAAGCTCATTCCAAATACTATTCAAAGAAAGGAGGTCCTTTCTTTGAGATTATTCGTAGCTATTGATGTAAGCTCTGAAAAACTTGATGTATGTTTTCTTGACAGTCATGACACTGTTTTGAAAGAAATTTGTCTTTCAAACGATGTGAATGGTGCCAACGCCATTAAGGAGGATGTTCTCCATTTTCACCAGTTGTACAACTATAAAAAAATTGTCATTGGCATGGAATCTACTTCCGTCTATAGTTTCCATCCTTCCATGTTCCTAACGGAAGATAAGGATTTGAGGGCTTTAGACGTGGAAGTGGTCGTACAAAATCCAAAAGCCATCCATCGGTATAAAAAACTCTTCGAAGAAGATAAGACCGATAAAATAGATGCTTTCCGTATTGCCGATTTTTTACGAATCGGACGGTATAATAAGTTTCTTATCAAGGAGGAAAAATACGTTGCCCTTCAACGTTTAACACGATCTAGATATCAACTCGTTCACCAGCAAACAGAATGTAAGCAACACTTTCTGAAGAACCTTTACTACAAATGTAATACGTTATCGAAAGAGTTAAATATCCCTGTTTTTGGTGCGACGATGATGGAAATACTCTCAGATTCCCTTTCGTTGGATGAAATCGCAGAAATGGATCTAGAAGCACTCGCTACTCTTCTTCAGAAAAAGGGGAAAGGACGCTTTAGCGACCCGGAAGATTTAGCGAAAACCATCAAGAAAGCCATACGTGACTCCTACCGACTAGGTAAGGTCGTTCAAGACTCTGTGGACGTTGTATTAGCCACTTATGCACGATTGATTCAAACATTGAAAAAACAAATCAAAGAGATAGAAAAAAGCATTACTGCTTTATTCTAAGCCATTCCAGAAGCGAGATATTTAACAAGTGTTCCAGGCATTGGAGTCGTATACGCCGCGGGAATCATTGCGGAAGTTGGACAAATTGAACGCTTTGAGAACGAAGCACAATTGGCCAAATACACCGGTCTTTACTAGAAAAAATCGCAATCTGGAAACTTTGAATCGGAACGAACACCCATGACACGAACGGGAAACCAGTATCTTCGTTATTACATGGTTGAAGCTGCCAACTCTGTACAACTTCGTGAAGCTACTTACCGTGCTTATTATTTAAAGAAATATGATGAAGTTCCGAAATACAAACATAAAAGAGCCCTTGTCTAAAGCCGTAACTAGATTCGCTAAATTGTTTTTCAAATATTGAACCAAGCACTTCACTGATTGCTTGTTGAACAACCCTATCCACTACTGTCGGTATTCCCAATTTGCGCATCTTCCATAAAAAAATAAGGACCTGGCTCATAAAGACATCATTATGTAAAGCCGTTAACTTCCCTACGCTGGTACGAGCCAGATTAGGTCCAAAGAAAGGGTTAAGAAGTTCACGCGCTTCTCTCTCAGCCTACGCATACGTTAGGCACCCCTAGTTTATCACTGATTTAATTTTCAATACTTTTCCATCATGCACCATAATTTGGAAAATTCAAAGTTTATTTCTTTTGTTGTTTATGGAATCATCCACGTTAAATAATAAGCCTGAACATAAGTCATAATACCAACAATAATTACGAAGAACAAACTATGCTTCACTGTAAAACGGAACAAATCCGATTCTTTTCCAGCAAGACCAACTGCTGCACAAGCAATCGCAATCGACTGCGGAGAAATCATTTTACCTGTTACACCGCCTGTTGTATTTGCTGCAACAAGAAGCACTTCAGATACGCCGACTTGCTGCGCTGTAATGGCTTGTAAATTCGAGAACAGTGCATTCGCAGACGTATCAGACCCTGTTAAGAATACGCCAATCCAGCCTAAGAAAGGCGAGAAGAACGGGAATAGTCCGCCAGTTCCTGCTAGTGCTAACGCTAACGTAGAAGATAGACCAGAATAGTTTGCGATAAATGCAAACCCTAGTACGAATCCGATTGATAGAATTGGCATTTTTAATTCACTTAACGTTTCTTTAAATGTCACTACTGCATCTTTTACATTCATTTTCAAAATAAACATGGAAATGATACAAGCAATTAAAATCGCCGTTCCGGTTGCTGATAATACATCAAACTTCAGAATTGCCTCGTAAGGCGTTGGTTTATTTACAATTGGCTCTGCTTTCATTACTAGATTATGCAGACCTGGAATTTCAAACTTAAATACAAGACTTGCTAAAGCCCCTCCTGGAGTGAATAATGCCTTAAAGAAACTTTGGCTCCAAATGACTACCATAACCGTTAATACGATAAATGGAGACCATGCTTTTACTACTTTTCCAAACGTTAATTTCGGCATCGATGCTGCTGTCGTTGTTGCTGCTACTTCACTATTTGCTTGCTCGGATTGATAGATTTCTTTCGGCTGCCAAACTTTTAAGAACAGCGCTAAACTAATTAAACTTACAAGTGCCGATGTAATATCCGGAAGTTCCGGCCCTAAAAATGTCGCTGTAATGAATTGCGTAATTGCAAATGAACTACCCGCTACAAGTAACGCAGGCCACGTTTGTCTTATCCCTTTAAATCCATCCATTAAAAATACGATAAAGAATGGAACAAATAATGATAGGAACGGTAATTGATGTCCAGCCATTTGTCCAATTTTATGTGGATCAATACCTGTTACTTGTCCAGCAACTGTAATCGGAATTCCCATCGCTCCGAACGCCACTGGTGCAGTATTTGCAATCAAACAAAGACCTGCTGCGTATAAAGGATTTAACCCAAGACCCGCAAGAAGCGCTGCTGTAATCGCTACTGGTGCTCCAAATCCTGCCGCTCCTTCTAAAAATGCTCCAAATGAAAATCCAATTAAAATAACGAGTAGACGATGATCGTTCGTAATCGATAATACCGATGCACGAATCACATCGAATTGACCTGTTTTTACAGAAATTTTATATAAAAATACCGACATAATGATAATCCAAGCAATCGGCCATAATCCGTATAAGAAACCATATCCGGTCGCTGCCATTGCCATCGTGAACGGCATTTTATAAGCGAATAACGCTACTAAAACTGTAAGTACAACTGTAATAAATCCTGCCACATACCCTTTCATGCGGAAAACTGCTAAAGCTAAGAAAAAAAAGATAATCGGAATAAGTGCGACCGCTGCCGAAATCCAAATGTTTCCGAATGGATCATAAACTTGTGTCCATGTGTTCATTGTTCTCTCCCCCTAAAGAATCCCCTTTTAAATAGAATAACCTCATCAATATACTATCAGGTCATCATACCTTTAAGTCTAAAATAAAAAAACGTTTAAGAAAACGTTTTCAACAACTTCCATTTATACTGTACCATAACAATTTCCATTAAAAAAGATTTTTTTGAAAATTTTATCATTTAACAAAAAAATCTTACAAAATCGTCATGTTCCTGTAATGTTCATCGATAGAAAGCTTGCAAAATTTATTGCATAATAATAGTATAACAACGGACATTATTTATGAGGTGATATATATGAATGGAAACAAAATATTAGCTGCTTTATCGTACTTTAGTGTACTATTTGCCCCTATCTTATTCCCAATTATCGTTTGGATTGTGGGGGACGCTGAAACAAAGCCACATGCAAAACGTGCTCTATGGACACACATCATTCCAAGTATTGCTACATTTATCGGCGTAGCCATTTTAGGAATTATGGGCATGGGATCTGAACAAGCAGATATAACACTTGGAATTGGATCAATGATTGTCTTAGCTATTTGCGGAATCATCAGCTTATACTACTTCATCTGGAACATTGTAAAAGGAATTAAAGTACTGAAAGCTTAATTTTAAACAAACGTTTGTTTAAAAAAGGACCCTTGCAAATTGCAAGGGTCCTTTTCCGTTCACTTTATCTTCTGCGTTTCTTCTTTTTTCTCATCATTTTCTTTCGGCGCGTATTCACTTTATCCGCTATAATGTGAAGCGTACTTGCCACAACAATTCCCATTAAGAACGTTACAATTTCAACCTCATGTTTCTTCGCAATTTCTATTAAATTACCATCCAGTGCGATTACATTTAATAGAAATAAAAATGGAGAAAAGACGATTAACATGTACGCAATACGAATCACATCACCAAGTATAATCGTATGCGTAAAGAAAGATCGATGCGGCATTACTTTTTTATAAGGATACCAAAATATACGTAAGAAACCCCATTTGTTATAAGCATTACTGTACGTATCTAAATCCGGTGTTAAAAATGAAGTACCTACTAAAAAACCAATTGCAAAAGTTAATAAAAAATCAAAATTTGTTAATCCATACGAAAAAAGCAAAAACAAAACAACCGGAAGGGATATTAAGTTTATTTTCGTATGCGTTCTTCCTGATGGCATAATGCACTTCCTCGCTTACGTTCGTCCTTTCACCTTATGACAGGTTTCACCTATTGACCTAATTTCTGATCGATAAATGTTGTGTCTATATCCGAACCAAACCATTCTGCCAACTTCACTCGTGCCTTATCTTTCACATCTTCATTGACGTATAACGACACCTGTATTAGTGCGGCCGTTAATGCCCCTAAATCATCCGTATAGCCAATTCCAGCAATGAAATCTGGAATCGCATCAATCGGTGCAATAAAATAAGCAAGTGCTCCAATTACAATAATTTTCACTCGCTTTGGAACATCGGGTCTTTGCAAAACGTAAAACAGTAATAAACTTGTATAAATGACCGACTGCCCTGCTTGCTTTGCAACATGTTTTACTTTCTTCCAAAACGCTTCAACTGAAAATTTTTGTTTCATGTAAAAGCCTCCCTATTTTTAAAAAGAAATAAGCTACAATATGTTATCAGTAAAAGTTCATGGAAATTACACAAAACCTATCAATGAACTTTCATTGTAACAAACAAACTAAAAAAGAACAAGTGTTCGTTAATTTTTACACGATTTCCTTCATATAATAGATTTCTAGATAACCCTTGCCCATCTTCGTTTCTTATTTCTCAACAAAGAAAATTTTCACTTCCACTTAACATTCTGCTCTATCTTTGTTATATTTTCTAGTTGACGGACATATAAACGAATGTTAAAGTTTTCTCTGGTAGTGACAAATCTTATACAAAAAATGTAAAATGTTATAGTGTTTCTCAGAAATGAATTTTGTTGTATAATACAGAAATGACGTTATGCTTATGAGCAACAAAAGAAACCAAAAGGGTATGCATAGTTATAGTCGTATATGGGTGAATATAGAACCTTTAATTATGGCCAAGAAAACTATGTATTTTTTATTTTAGCATTTTTCGCTCCAAAATCGACCAAGCCTGATAGAGAAAGGGTGGAAATGAATGAAAGAAACCTTGAAATCACAATTTCAAAATGTGCGTTTCACTGTATTCGTAGCTTTAGCCTTATGGCTGAAAACTTACATTATTACACGCACAAGCTTTGATTTAAAACTTGAATCTTTCATGCAAGAATTCATTTTATTCCTTAGCCCATTAGCAGCATCATTACTGCTTGTTGGTCTTGCATTATTTGCAAAAGGGAAAAAACGTAACTATATAGCACTAGGAATTAATTTTATCTTAACAATCGTTCTTGTTGGTAACGTAATGTTCTACGGATTCTACAATGACTTCGTTACTTTACCAGTACTCGGACAAACATCTAACTTCGGAAGTTTAGGTTCTAGTGTGAAAGAATTATTTAACTACAAAATTATTCTTGCATTTGCAGACATTATCATATTCTTCGTTCTGTTGAAGAAAATGAAAAACTTTGCACCTACAGAGCGTGTAGCACGCCCGATGCGTTCTCTATACTTCGTATCAACAGTTGCTATTTTCTTCGCAAACTTAGGACTTGCAGAAGCTGAACGCCCAGAACTATTAACACGTTCATTCGACCGCGTTATGCTTGTTAAAAACTTAGGATTATATGTACACCAAGTATACGATCTTGGCTTACAAGCAAAATCAAGTTCACAAAAAGCATTCGCTGACGGTAGTAAATTACAAGAAACAGAAAACTACGTAAAAACAACACAAAGTAAACCAGATCCAAATATGTTCGGTACTGCAAAAGGGAAAAACGTAATTGTTGTCTCTCTTGAATCATTACAAACATTCTTAATTGGTGCCACAGTTAACGGACAAGAAGTTACACCATTCTTAAACCAATTTACGAAAGAAAGTTATTACTTTGATAACTTCTTCCATCAAACTGGTCAAGGTAAAACATCTGATGCTGAATTCCTAGTAGATACTTCGTTATATCCACTAGACCGCGGTGCTGTATTCTTCACACACGGTAACAATGAATATACAGCAACTCCAGAAATTTTACGTCAGCAAGGGTATCACACGTCGGTATTCCACGCAAACAACGCAACATTCTGGAACCGTAACATTATGTATCCAGCACTTGGTTATGATCGTTACTACAACGAGCTTGATTACAAGATTACGCCGGAAACAAAATTAAACTGGGGATTAAAAGATATCGAATACTTCGATCAATCTATTGATATGTTGAAAGAAGTGAAGCAACCATTCTATACTCGCTTCCTTACTTTAACGAATCATTACCCATTCACTTACGATGACAGTACAAAATTAATCGACGAATATAATTCTGGTGATGGAGTATTTGACCGTTACATGGTAACTGCTCGTTACTTAGACGAAGCAATGAAACACTTTATTGAGCGTCTAAAAGCAGAAGGTATTTACGACAACTCAGTAATCGTATTCTACGGTGACCACTACGGTATTTCTGAAAACCATAACCGTGCAATGGCACAGTTCTTAGGAAAAGAAGAAATCACTGCATTTGACCATATGAACTTACAAAAAACACCGATGTTTATTCACGTTCCAGGTCAAAAAGAAGGTAAAACAATTTCGAAACCAACTGGTGAAATTGACATTAAACCAACTATTCTAAACTTACTTGGTGTAGATTCTACAAATGACGTTCGATTCGGTCATGATGTATTCTCACCTGATAATAAAGGATTTGTTGTTCTTCGTGACGGTAGCTTCGTTACAGATAAATACATGTACACAAACAGTACATTCTACGACCGTGCTACTGGCGAAGTTGTACAATTACCGAAAGAAGAATCTCAACCACTAATTGATCGTGCCCAAAATGAATTGAACATGTCTGATAAAATCATTGAAGGTGACTTACTTCGCTTCTCTGAAAGTAATAAGATCAAAACTGGTGAAGTAAAAACAGCTATTAAAGAAGAAAAGAAGAGCGCTGAGTAATCTCAGCCTCTTTTTTTATTTTCTTCCATACAACTACTTATATTCATTAACTTTAAAATTACATAACCTTTACCAAATATTCACATAGTTTTAATGAAGAATCTCTATAATAAAATATGTAAACAAGGTTCTACATATTTCTTATCTCTCATCTTTCGTAAGATCCCTTAAAGAAATGTGTAAATCTTTTGTTTCTACTTTCTTATAATTGTCTTTCAACATGTTTTGTTTCCATACACAAAGCATTCAACGAGACAATGTCCCTATGAAAGATAGCTACCCTCCTTGTGCAGCATTCCATAAGAATGTTGCTTTTTTTTATTTAAAAGCAGGATTCTCATTCTTATTTTCGAATTTGTATATACAAAATGCTGTAAAGTGAAACTTTAATCAGCCCTCACCAATCGGGCATTTACGGGCATATGTAGAGAATTACTTACATAAAAATTACTATAGTGATTCTTATCTCGCATGAATGAAAGTTTCACGTTACTTACGTACTTACGAAAGGATGGGACGGAAATTGGCATACGAAAAATTTGTACTTTGGAATGATGAAGTTATTGATACAACAAAACAACAAACGTACATAGAACTTGAAGAAAGAGGTTTGCAGTTCGGAGATGGTGTCTACGAGGTTATTCGCCTATATAAAGGGAACTTTCACTTATTAGATCCGCACATAACGAGATTATATCGATCCATGGAAGAAATAGAATTATCGCTCCCTTTCTCAAAAGCTGAACTCATCACTTTACTTTACAAATTAATTGAAAGAAACCATTTCCACGAAGATGGCACAATTTATTTGCAAGTATCTCGCGGTGTACAAGCTCGCACACATATATTTTCATATGACAACCCTCCGACAATTTATGCCTATATTACAAAAAAAGAAAGACCAGCGTTATGGATCGAATATGGTATACGCGCTATATCAGAACCGGATACTCGATGGTTACGCTGTGACATTAAATCATTAAATTTATTACCAAACGTACTAGCTGCTACGAAAGCTGAACGGAAAGGCTGTAAAGAGGCACTTCTCGTAAGGAATGGTATTGTAACGGAAGGAAGTCATTCCAACTTCTTTTTAATTAAAAACGGAACCCTTTACACACATCCAGCCAATCACCTTATTTTAAATGGCATTATTCGTCAATATGTCCTTTCTTTAGCGAATACTCTTCACATACCTGTACAGGAAGAACTTTTCAGCGTTCGTGACGTTTATCAAGCAGATGAATGCTTTTTCACCGGCACAACGATTGAAATTTTACCAATGACCCACCTTGATGGAACCGCGATTCAAGATGGGCAAGTTGGACCTATCACCAAAAAACTGCAAAAATCTTTTAATAAAATCTTGTTACAATCCAATATGTCATCTTCTTAAACACGAATAATTTCTGTCCTTTCATATTCAATATATGCATTTAAATGGAAATCAAGGTGTAAATTTATGCCTTGATTTTTTCTTGTAATCTTTTTGTCATATTCAGATTCCCACATAAGCCTTGACAGTAATCGACATGCTCTTTAGAATTTTTAACAGTTGGTAAATATTTCTTCACTACATTACAGACAGAAAGGAATCGACAAATTATGAAAAAGTATCTTGCCGGTCTTGCGGCAGTGTCTGTAGCAGGAGGAGCAGCACCTACACTTGATAGTGTTCAAGCTGCACCTGAACAAAATACACAAAAAGCTGCTACAACTGTCCAAGCTTCTGCGTCAAACAACTCATCTTATACGGTAAACGCGAGCGTCTTACATGTTCGTGCGGGATCAAGCACTTCTCACGACATCATCTCACGCGTTTATAACGGTCAATCATTAAACGTGATTGGCGAAGAAAATGGTTGGTTCAAAATTAATATTAACGGACAAACAGGCTTTGTTAGTGGCGAATTTGTATCAAAAAGTGGAGCAGCAAATAACAATGTAAGCACAGGTGGAAACAATAAAGTTACTGCTGATGTATTACGTGTACGTACAGCTCCTAACACATCTAGTTCTGTTTCTGGACGTGTATATGAAGGACAAACATTAAACGTAATTGGACAAGAAAATGGTTGGGTGAAAATTAACCATAATGGACAAGTAGGTTATGTAAGTGGCGAATTCGTATCTGGCGTTTCTTCTAATGGGGGTTCTTCAAACAACAATACGAATAATAACAACCAAGAAGTAAAACCAGCAAGTGGAAACTATACAGTAAATGTATCTTCCCTTCGCGTTCGTACAGGTCCTAGCACTTCTCACACAACTGTAGGTTCTGTCAAAAAAGGACAAGTAGTACAAGTTGTCGGCGAAGTTCAAGATTGGTTCAAAATCAATTACGCAGGACAAACTGCTTATATAAGCAAAGACTACGTAACAAAAGGCGGTTCTAACGAAAACGTTACAGAAGGCAACAAACAAGAGCAAAACAATAATAATGGAACTATTCAGACTGGTGGTTCTTACGTAGTTAACGCTACATCTTTACGTGTTCGTACAGGCCCTGCCGCTTACCATAGTGTAATTGGTGGCGTTTTAAACGGTACAACATTAAATGTAGTTGGATCTGAAAACGGTTGGTTTAAAGTAAATTACCAAGGAAAAACAGGCTTTGTTAGTAGCGAATTTGTAAAATTCGTTAAAGGTGGCACTACTACTCCTGAGCAACCAAAACAACCTGAAAACCCTAACCAAGGTGCAATTGGCGACTATTACATTAATGCTTCTGCACTAAATGTACGTAGCGGCGAAGGTACAAATTATAGAATCATAGGCGCACTTCCACAAGGTCAGAAGGTTCAAGTAATCTCTGAAAACTCTGGATGGAGCAAAATTAACTACAACGGTCAAAATGGTTATATCGGAACACGTTACCTATCTAAAACACCAGTTGGAGGCGCAGTAGATAATAAGCCTAACAATAACCAAAATAACAATCAAAACAATAACAACAATAATAATACAGGCAATAATAGTGGCGACAGTTCTTCCGTACTTGCATATGCAAAATCAATGCAAGGTGTACCATACGTTTGGGGCGGAACTTCTGCTAACGGCGTAGACTGCAGTGGCTACATCTACCACGTATTTAAGAAATTTGGTCATAACATTAGCCGTCAAAGTGTTGCGGGATATTGGAGTAGCCTACCACAAACTTCAAATCCACAACCAGGTGACTTAATTTATTTCCAAAACACTTATAAATCAGGTCCTTCTCACATGGGTATTTACCTTGGGGGCGGATCATTTATCCAAGCTGGAGATAAAGGTGTAGCAATCGCTTCATTAAGTAACTCTTATTGGAAGAGCCACTTCTTAGGATACACGAAAGCACCTTAATTAATAGTTTCCAAGCCTTCTAGTTTACTAGAAGGCTTTTTGCTATGAGTTCAACATATTACTCCCTTTCTCCTACCTTCTCTCTATAAAAATAATGTATCCATTCTTCCATTTCATACACTTTATTCTGCAAAAATAATCCATAACGTTATCATAATGTATATATTCTCATAAAAAACATAACCTATTTCATGTCCATTCATTTCATATGTGTTTTTTTGAAGAATTTTCTTTTTATTTAAACTTTTCGTTAGACGTTTGACCTCCGATGTCCATTATGATAAGTTACTTAAGATGTATATTCGCAAAAGTATAGACAACTGGTTTATACACTTTTTTTACTATGAGGAAGGAGCATACACTGCATGAATCTTTTATGGGGAATTGGCGGCGTGATTGGAGTATTAGCAATTGCTTTCTTACTATCTTCCAACCGCAAAGCTATTAATTGGCGCACAATTTTAATTGCGCTAGCATTACAAATGTCATTTTCATTTATCGTATTACGATGGGATGCTGGTAAAGCAGGTTTAAAACACGCTGCTGACGGTGTTCAAGGATTAATTAATTTTTCTTACGAGGGAATTAAGTTCGTTGCTGGGGATTTAGTCAACGCAAAAGGACCTTGGGGATTTGTATTCTTTATTCAAGCACTACTTCCAATCGTATTTATTAGTTCATTAGTAGCAATCTTATATCATTTCGGTATTATGCAGAAATTTGTTAGTGTCGTTGGTGGTGCATTAAGTAAACTTCTTGGCACTTCTAAAGCAGAAAGCTTAAACTCAGTAACGACTGTATTTTTAGGACAAACTGAAGCTCCAATTTTAATTAAACCTTACTTAGCACGCTTAACAAATAGTGAATTCTTCACTATTATGGTAAGCGGTATGACAGCTGTTGCTGGATCCGTTCTTGTCGGCTATGCAGCAATGGGTATTCCGTTAGAGCACTTATTAGCAGCTGCAATTATGGCAGCTCCATCAAGCTTATTAATTGCAAAACTAATCATGCCAGAGACAGAAAAAGTAGATAATAACGTTGAACTTTCTACAGAACGTGAAGATGCAAACGTTATCGATGCAGCTGCACGCGGTGCATCTGAAGGTATGCAACTTGTTATTAACGTAGCAGCAATGTTAATGGCTTTCATCGCATTAATCGCTTTATTAAATGGATTATTAGGATGGGTTGGTTCTTGGTTCGATATTAAACTTAGCCTTGATTTAATCTTCGGTTACTTATTATCACCATTTGCAATCTTAATCGGTGTTTCTCCAGGTGAAGCTGTACAAGCAGCAAGCTTTATCGGTCAAAAACTTGCAATCAACGAATTCGTTGCATACGCAAACTTAGGACCACACATGGCAGAGTTCTCTGACAAAACAAATCTAATTTTAACATTCGCAATCTGTGGATTCGCAAACTTCTCTTCTATCGCAATTCAGTTAGGTGTAACAGGAACTTTAGCTCCTACTCGCCGTAAACAAATTGCACAATTAGGGATTAAAGCAGTTATCGCTGGTACATTAGCGAACTTCTTAAACGCAGCAGTTGCAGGTATGATGTTCCTATAAACTTATATAGAGTCTTCTCTTTCTCCAAGAGAAGACTTTTTTCATGCAATCCAAACGTATTATATATATCTATCAACCACCTTATCCCAAATATAAGAACATTATGATACAATAATGTTTAGATCTTTTTATTTTTCTGATGAAAATAGAAATACTACTTGTTGTTGCCCTTCAAAAGAATTTAACGACATAGTCAATTTCTTAATAATTGCGCATACTACAAGTATCTATGGATGAAATAGCTTTAAGGAGGAAAGTTTTGTGAAAGATAAGTTCTATAAAATCCTCTCTATGTGGATTCTACAAATTGTATTTTATTTTACTACTGTACATGTGACGAATTATGAGCATGCGCTCATTTTTACAATAATATACGTAATCGTAAATGTACTATTCTTATTTTTAGCTGACAAAACAGCATTTATTTTCTTCATACTAGGAACCATCATTTCCGTATTTTATTTATTTTATGAAGCATGGCTTCATTTATGGAGTACATCAGTTCAATGGCAATATATGATTACCCACTTCCTGATGGCAGCTAACTTCTTCATTGTATACATAACAACTCACCTATTGAAAAAAGTTATTCATGAAAATAAAACTTTGACTGAGCGTGTGAGAACGTTGGAACAATATATTGGAGAATCAAAATTACTAACAAGACAAGAATTCGAGAGACGCCAAGCGTTATTAACGACTGCAATGAATCGTCGTAATGAAACAGGCTTTATTGTTTACTTTGATTTCACTTCCTTTAGTAAATATACGAAGGAAAGTGTTATGGACCGTGTCGCTTCCTTATTAGTTGAAACCGTAAGGAATGATTTTGACCTTGCTGCTGAATATGATAATAATACGCTAGTTATTTTATTACAAAACACAAATGAAGCTGGTGCTGATATTGTAATGAACCGCCTAAAGCCAAAAATGGAGCAATGGCTTGCAGCTGAAGCAATCCGAGATATAAAAATTTCACGTGAGCAAATTGGAAACAAAGGACAGACATTGTTATGATGACTCTCGTTATACTTCTTTTATTTCTTCTGTTTTGCGTACTCGTTTTTTGGATCAGTATCACATTTTCAATTAAATATGTTCTTATTTTTACGGCCTTTCTATTCTCTGGCTTACTCGTTTACTACTCTTTCTTAACAATTGCGGGCTTAATTCACCGAAATAGTAAACGAAAAGATCGTACATTAGAACATTATCCGAGCGTCGATATTTTCATCCCTGCTCATAATGAAGGGGTCGTTATTAAAGATACTTTAGAGGCAATGGCGAAGATTGAATATCCAGGAAAGCTAACCATTTATTTATTAAATGATAACTCTCAAGATGAAACACCTGAAATCGGCGATGATTTCGACAAAGCTTATGCCCACATTCGTCACATTCGTGTTCCACCCGGTGAACCGAAGGGTAAATCACGTGTACTAAACTATGGCCTTAGTATTTCAGATGGTGAATACTTCTGTGTTTACGATGCAGATAACCAGCCTGAACCACACGCACTGCGAATGCTTGTAGAGCACGCTGAAACAACTGAAGATGCTGTTGGGGCTGTTGGACATGTTCGTACAGTAAATGAAAAAAGAAACTGGCTGACGCGAATGATTTCGCTAGAATTTCAAATCTTCCAGCTCCTTATGCAATCTGGACGCTGGTTACTATTCCAAACAGGCTCACTGACAGGAACAAACATGCTTCTTCGTCGCTCTGCACTAGAAGAGCTTGGTGGCTATGACCCTTATGCAATTGCAGAAGATGCCGAATTAACATTACGAATTACACAAAAAGGTTATCTCTTACCAATCGTCCCAGAATCAGTTACTTGGGAACAAGAACCAGAGCATTTAAAAATTCTTATTAAACAACGTACACGTTGGCTCCAAGGGAATTTATACATTTTAGAAAAAATGTTCTCGTCATTAAGCTTCTTTAAAGGAAAACTGCTCGTTCATTCCTTACAACAAGTTCTAGTGTATGTTGTATTTTGGCTATTCCTAATCATTTCGAACGTTTGGTTTGTAATTGGGCTACTCGGGATATTCCAAATTCAATATAGCATTCCGCTACTATTTATGTGGTATGTCGCATATATTACATATGTTTCTCAATTATTTAGTGCCCAGAGTGTCGAACGAACCTTTACACCGACTAATATTTTTATTAGCGTTATTATGTACTTTACGTACGCACAGCTCTTTACGTACTTATTTATTCGTAGCTTAATCTTATACTTACGTGCAAAGAGTAAGAAACAAGTCATCGGCTGGGATAAGACAGTTCGATTCAAAAAAGATAAATAATAAAAATAAGCACAGAGCGCCGTATGCTCTGTGCTTATTTATTGCCGTATAAATTATATATCAGACAATACCCCTTAGCTGAAAGTAATTTCACGTCCATCCCCCAACGAACGATCGACCTTCATTTATATACGAAAAAGTGATTGCTATTTTTGTAGAACCAATTGCTTCTCTTGCTGTTCTTTGCGCGTTTCAGTCTTAGGTTCCGTGCTTTCTTGGACACTACGATGTGCCACACGTTTCAAACAAATATGCTTCCACTTTCTTTCGTAACGTTTCATTATTCTAGATGTCCCCCTTGAATGCGCTTTAAAACTATTTGAAATCGCTTACAGGAAATAATATAGCACATATATATAAACGTGACAACACATTTCCGACATATTTTTGACAAAAATACGAATAGAATTCGTAAGGTATCGAATATTGTCGAAACCTATCGTTTTTTCTTCGTATAAAAGGCATACTACTTATATGGTAAAGTATTTTATTTCCCCTACCCGCATTTCAAATTCCTTCTATATAAAGTGAAACTTTCATTAGCCATCACCAATCGGGCTTTTACAAGCAGCTCGATTTATTTGCTTTTGCTGAATTTTGAGGTGGGGTTCTTACTGCTCAGCAAATAGAGGGATAAAAAAAGAGCTGATATGAAATCAGCTCTTTTCCTTCTATTATTAATGACGCTTCATACGTCCTTCTTTTTGTAACTCTTTAAATAATGCTGCCATCATAAAGAAAATAACAAAGACGAACGGGAATGCTGCAATGATAGCTGCCGTTTGTAATGCTTCTAATCCGCCAATATATAATAGCGTAGAAGCTATCGCGGCTAGAACGATACCCCAAATCATTTTAATACGATTTGGTGGGTTTAAACTACCATGTGTCGTTAACATCCCTAAAACGAATGTTGCAGAGTCTGCAGATGTAATAAAGAATGTTGCAATAAGTAAAATACCTAAAACTGATAAAGCTGATCCAAAGCTGCCCATCTGATCGAACATAGCGAATAATCCTACTTCTGTTCCCATTTCTTTCACTTTGTCGAAGATATGTGCATCACCAAACAGCTCCATATGAATACCCGTACCGCCGAACACAGAGAACCAAAGTGCACCAATTACGGTCGGCACAAGTAACACACCGATAACAAACTCACGAATCGTACGACCTCGTGAAACACGAGCAATAAACGTACCTACGAACGGTGACCATGCAATCCACCATGCCCAATAGAAAATTGTCCACGATTGAATCCATTGGTTTCCACCTTCGTCTAATGGACTTAAACGGAAGCTCATGCTTGGTAATTCCTGAATATAAGAACCGATTGTTGAAGTGAAGTAATTCATAATAAAGTTTGTTGGACCCGCAAATAATACAATAATCATAAGTGCAAACGCAAAAATAATATTCGTATTACTTAAATATTTAATTCCTTTATCAAGACCTGTTTGCGCAGATAACATAAATAATACTGTTACGATTGCAATAATAACTAACTGAGTCGTTAATGAGTTCGGGATAGATGTTAAATAACTAACACCACCTGCAATTTGTTTCGCACCGAGACCTAATGACGTTGCAACACCAAACACAGTTGCGAAAACAGCTAACACATCAAATGAATGAGCAATACGCCCGTGTTCCCCGCCCTTAAATAACGGACCTACTGTCGCACTAATCGTACTTGCTTTTCCTTTTCTAAAGGTAAAATAAGCAATACATAACGCTACAAACGCATATAGTCCCCAAGGATGTAATCCCCAATGGAAAAATGAAAAACGCAGTGCAAGGCGTGCACTTTCCTCAGTTGCACCTTCTCCAAATGGAGGTGCGTATAAATGGTTTAATGGTTCGGCAACGCCCCAGAAAACTAAGCCAATACCCATACCAGCACTAAATAACATAGCAAACCATGTCATATAACTATAATCAGGTTCGTCATCATCTTTACCTAAACGAATAGAACCGTATTTCGAAACAATTAAAAAGATAGATACACCTAAAATAATAGAAACGGAAATAATATAAAACCATCCAAACTTACTAACTAATGCAGTTTGAATTGCGGTTGTTACATTTCCTAAGCTACCTTTTCCAATAATAGATTCGGGAATAATCCCCCAAATTGTAAATGCAATACATAATGTTAATGAAACGATGAATGTTTTTGTCAGTTTCCTCATCAAATCCCCCTTCGTAGGTTTCGTTTTTGTAAATAACATAAATTCCGATATGTAAAATCGGATAGAAAACTATAATTTTGCGGTGATTTTCTTACTTTCACCTTCACCAATTCGAATTCTTATGGACAGCCTTACCTTTCGTATAACCTTTTCACTCTGCAAGAGCTACAAGTTAGAAATACTGCTGTCAAATTGTGTGAGAAAAACGCGGATAGGAATGTATTTTCCTAAAAAAGGATGTGTTACATATGTAAAAAAGGGCAAAGTTCTTCCTTGCAACCCTTTCGTTTTGTAACAATTATGCGGTTTTTTTGCTAGTATATAGCACGTGTTTATAGCTTCACAAACAAAATGTTTATGTTTATATAACTATATTACCCATAAAACGGTAAAATACTCAAGGAATGTAATCGTTTAGTAAACATCATGTAACATTCCTGTAATATTCTTATTTACGTCGAAAAAAACATGTTGTATTAAATATTTTGAATATAACTAGAAACCTATGAGTCATATAGAATGAAAAACGCTTTCCTATATTTTTTGTTATATTACAGGATGTTAACGACTTATTACGAATGGTTTGTAATTGTGTGTTTTCCCCAAATCCGAAAAAATCTGTTGCTATAATGAGGACACGAAAACAAACGCAATGGAGGCTATCATGAAAAAATTAATTGGTATAGCAACAGCAGCAGTTTTTGGTCTTGGGATTTTCACATCATCTGCTAATGCAGAAACTGTTGTAACAACAGACGTACTAAACGTACGCGAAAACCCTACTACGGAATCAAAAGTTGTCGGTAAATTACTAAACGGTAATAAGATAGATGTTCAAAATACAGAGAACGGATGGTCAAAAGTTACTTTAGACGGTAAAGACGCATTCGTAAGTGCAGAGTTCACAAAAAGCATCTACTACGTAACAGCTAACGTATTAAACGTACGTGCTGAAGCGAACACAAACTCAGAAATTCTTGGAAAGTTGAAGAAAGACGATGTAATCGAAACAACGAACCAAGTACAAAATGAGTGGTTACAATTTGAATATAACGGGAAAACAGCTTATGTTCATGTTCCTTTCTTAACAGGTACAGCACCTGTAATTGAGAAACAAGAAACGACTGTTCCTGCTAAAGCTGAAGCACCAGCTAAGGCTCAAGCACCTGCAGCACAAGCAAAACCAGCTGCT
This sequence comes from Bacillus sp. C-3-6, assembly GCF_054509685.1. NCBI lineage: Bacteria > Bacillati > Bacillota > Bacilli > Caryophanales > Bacillaceae > Bacillus > Bacillus sp. C-3-6. Next base: position 4,960,680 of record NZ_CM137247.1, read on the forward strand.
AAGCCTGCTGTGAAAGCTGCTGAAACTAACACACCATCTGGTGGTCGTGAGTTAACAGTTGTAGCTACAGCATATACAGCTCACCCGAGCGAAAACGGTGGCACATATGGCGGCCGTGTATTAACTGCAATGGGTCATGATTTAACTGCGAATCCAAACATGAAAATGATCGCTGTTGACCCGAAAGTAATCCCATTAGGATCTAAAGTATGGGTAGAAGGTTACGGAGAAGCTATCGCTGGAGATACTGGTGGTGCAATTAAAGGTAACCGTATCGACATCTTACTTGGATCAGATAGCGCTGCTCAAAAATGGGGACGCAAAACTGTTAAAGTGAAAATTTTAAAATAACCAATGACTGCTAAATTACAAGCCGGTTCTCTTTATTGAGAGCTGGCTTTTATTTATTTATAATACATATAAGGAGGCTATGCCCATGAATGTACAAGCAAAAGTAGACTGGATTGGTACGCCAAAGCCGTACATATATAAAGATGAAATAACATATAACGCTACTTCTATTGATTTCTCACTCGCTGGCGATGATAATCGCTATAAGTTAATTGTGCTCAAGTCTGAAAACAATACACATTACAAAATTGTGCAATATGGAATAAAACCAGGCTCTCAAAAACCATTTCCTATCGACATTCCATTTGAACAAAATATGTTGCCAATTATAGAGCAAATATTACATGATCCGTATGTACAAGCGATATTAAAGGAAACGCACTCATAATTGAAAAAAAAGATATCAACGATTTTCCGAATATATCTATCATAAATCGCAATATATCAACGATTTTTCAATTATATCTATCATAACTTACGATATATCAACGGTTACACGAAATATCGATTTAGCTACAAAAAAGAAGCTGTTCAAATATTGAACAGCTTCTCTCATATTAACGAGTTGGACCAGATACATCTTCTGATTTCAACGTATTATTTGCACCAAGAGAATGATACAGCATCTTTCCATTTCCATTCACAGTTACAATATGTTCGTTATTAAAACTTTTGAACTTCACAGATCCATCACCGTAACGAATGTGATACTCTTCATATGTCGTTACTTTATATTTCGTATCACTTTGACGCTCTACATTACGAACTTCCATCGTTAATAAGTCTTCTGTAATTCCTTTTTTGTGTAAATACTGTATATAATCACGGTCTTCCTTATACGATTTCCCGCTCTTATCATAATTATTTTCAATTAAACTAAAATCATTTAATGAAATTGCACGTACGTTATCATAAATATGATTTTTTACAAATTCGCCCACTGCTGAATTTGATGTTTCTTTCGGGAATTTTAAGTAATACGTGCTTTGGTCTCCAATTTTAATACTTTCAGATTTCATCACACCAAAATCAGTAGTTTTCTCTAAATGTACTTCTACTGTTTCATCTGTGGATACAGGGCCAAGCTTATAACTTCCATAATTTAATTTTCCACGTTTTTTCCCGTTCACAAATACAGTTGCATCACTTTCATCAGAAGAAATGCTTACATACTTGCCTTCAAGCGATAAATCAATTTTCACTTTCTCGCTCTGCTCATCCACTAAATCTACTTCTTTCTCTGTTTCTAATTCAGTAAGTTCTGTCTTCGCCGTTGCCTTTACAACATATGTACCTGGGAAGTATGGCCCCAACTCTTTCGAATTTTTATCACTAGAAAGCTCTGTTTCTTTTTTGTCATTCACATATATTTCTGCATTCTTTGCAGTTGTACTTACATTCATATAATAAGATTTCATGCTGAACTTATACTTTGGATATAAGAACCACTCTTTTCCCTCTTCTACTATTTCCCCGTCTTTAAATGCAGCTTTATCTTTTGTTAACTTTTGATCTACTGTCTCTTTCTGTAAATAAGACAACAATTGTTTGTTGTAAGAAGGATTCTCTTTTAAATAATGCATGTACGCTTTAATATCCTCTGTCTTAATCTTTAAGCTTGAATCATTTGCTTTCACAAACTCATCAATTGCGTTAATATCTTTCTTTTGGAATGCTTCAATCATTACATTTACTTGCTTTTCTTTTGAAAACTTATATGCTCCAAATTTATATGCCCCAAATAATAAAATAACAATAATAGCTAAACCAATGATTAAAAATAAATTTTTCTTACTTTTCACTGGTTTTGTCTCGCTTTGTAATTCTGTATATGAAGCAGCAGTGTTATCAACGATTACTTCTACTTTACTCCCACACTCAGGACAAAAGTTCAAATGGTCTGCAACGTTCTTTTTACATGTTCCACAAAACTTCAACGTGCTCTCCTCCTATTTTTTAGCTAATTTCATTCCAGCAAATGCTGCTACATATGTCACAATCAAGCTAAACAAAGTTAAATATATAAATGAATTTTGCATAGATAATACCGTTCCACTTGTTCCAAATAAACCTGTTACAGTTCCTGAAACATTAATTTGGAACTTAGAAATCATATTCATTACAATCATCATAATTGTGTAAGAACCACTACATACCGCTAATGTAATATATATATTGGCAGTCGGTAATTTAGCTAACTTTCTTCCCGCTCTAAACATAAAGAACAATGGAATAATAAGCAGTAATAAACCATAATGGAATACGTTATTCACTTTATCAAATTCTGCAAGGCTTTCCTCATTTGCTCCTTTTGAAATCAATATCTCTCTAAGCTCTACGCCATTTACAGAGACGCCTGATATAAATGAAAATGATAGTGTGCTCTCATATGCTTTTGATTTCTTACCAATTCCAGTAAATTCTTTACTAAGTGCTGGACTTGATACTTCTAACGGCGCAAAATGAGCCATACTCCATAATTGAGGTGTTAACTCTAATGCTAATAATGTACTTTCAGATTTTAAAGTTGTTATTTCTTTTAATGGTTCAATACCATCTTCCTTACTTACTAACGCCATAATACAAACCGCTACTGCTGTTACTAAAAGTCCTTTTATCATAGCTGAAACACCGTAATAAACAGACGCTCCATATGGCATTAACTCTTGAAATGCTGCTGCCATATTGTTTTTGCTTGTATGAGCAATAAATCCTAATAAAGTAAATAATGTCCCACATACAAAACCACTCAATAAACTCTTAATCGCTGAATAGCCAACCGTAATCTTACCTGCTTCTGAGAATGGAATTGCAAAAGATTGTGATGCTATAAAACTTATAATGAATAAAAAGACGCCATAAATAATACCAACTGTTGATGCCATAAAAATTTGATCTTTAATCGTTTTCGCAACATGCTGTTTCCCTAACCAAATTCCTGTACCAACGAAAATAATAAATGGAATGATTAGTAGTAATGTAAATGGAGTATGCCAAGATAAAGAAAATATCAATCCACTATCGTCGTTAGCTGTAAAACCAAGTAAATGATAACTTAACATCGTAGAAGTTGCACTCGAATAAAAATTCGGCAACATATCTAATTCTTTCGCAAATTTGCTAAACATCTCACTTATTATAGAAGCAAATAATAAACTACCAATCCAACCAGCAATTAACATGAGAATACTTGCAACAGCCCCACCAATAAAACCTTTTTGTAAAACGGCTTTATCTGCTTTAAATTCAACTTTAGGAGCACCATCCATTGTAGGCAATTTTACAGATTGTTCTTTTTTCTTCGCAACAAATAAAGAATACCCACACTTTTGACAATATAAATTTTTTTGAGCATTTTCATTGCCACAACCTTTGCAGTATTTTGCAGTATCTTTTTCTAATGTTATTGCATCTATAGCTCCTGCAATCTCCATACTACCTTCATTTGGACAATAATTTACTTCTTCACCATGTTGTTTTCCACATGTGCGACAATACATCTAATTCACTCCCCACTTTGCTTAATTCCACAAACTGGACAGTAAGTAGAGTTTTTATCGATATGCTCATTACATGAAATACAATTTACCGTTTCACCTTCATTTTCTACTGCTAACATTGGGTTAGGCTTTCCACACGAACCACAAAACTTATCATTTATTGATAAAGGTCCACCACATTCACATGTAGCTTTTTCACCTTGTTGTTTTTGCAATTCAACAATGCGTTTTCTTGCTTGATAAATAGCTACATCAAATTCTTGAACTGGAGCAATCATTTCTTTTAAGCTCGCTTCATTTACTCCATTTCCTCTTAATTGAACGTACACTTGCTGTCCAACCTCTAATAGAACCTCTGCTTTTTTCTGCATTTGCACTTGCATTCCCTTTTTCAATTGAGCAATTTCTTGTGCAACTTGCAACTTCATTTTCCCTTGTTCTATTCCTTCTTGTAACTTATTCATTCCACTACCTAACTTCGTCTGTAAATCTGACAAATCATTTCTCCTCCTATACGTATATATTCATATATGAAATTAACATTTTATATATTACCATGATTTTCAAGTTATGTAATCCAAATTTCATTTTTTCTGTTTTGAGCATTTTTTGTTTATAATGGTAAAGGAAAGAAATATGTGTACGGAGGAATATTATGCTGCAACACTCAATTACGAAAGATGAAATTATGATGATTGCGAATGAGTTCGTTCAAGGACTAGATCCACAGCAAACAGCTGATCAGGAACATGTCGCTACAGCTCGGCACCTATATCGTAGTGGTGTTGTCTACAATGTTGACTTTGATGGTTATACACTATCAGGAACTGTAGATGCGGAAGGCAACGTATATAGCGTTCATATTCCGATTCGTAACGTCGCTGAAAGTTATTGTGATTGCTTCGCACCAACACAATGTGAGCATATGCTTGCTGTATTACTATCTGCAGCGTCTAGTTTCGGGCAAGTAGGAGATGTATTAACTTTATTTAAAAATAATACGAAACCTTCCCTTCCTCCTATTCGAACTGCAAGACAAGTATTGCAATCATCAGCTTTTGAAGAAACCGATTATAAAAGTTGGCAATCGTATTTTGAAAAAGAATATGAATCATTTAAAAAAGAACAAGCTCGGCTTACTTATAAACAAATGTATTTTCTTATGAGTATCTTTACAGATTTCTATACGAAACTTGAGCGGAAAGCTCCGCGTGTCATTGCGATACATGAATTATTCAGGTTACACGCAGCACTTTACTGCTTTCAAAAGTTATTAGAAGAAATTCAGGCATTCGACGCAAACAAAACGTATTCTTATCACCAACCTGTTAATGTCATTCGCCTATTTGTAGACAAAGTGGAATCCATCGTTCGGGACTTACAATCAGAAGCGATTCCTTCAGAGTCTGAAATAATTTTACAAGAAACAGCTCGTCTCGTTCATGAAGTATTCTTCTCTACCGACACTTATACGCAAGAGCGATTTTTCATTTATCGTCACATATGGAGTGAACTTTTAAACAATAAAGAGAAAATACAAGAAGAAGAAAAACGAATCGATACGAAAATCAATCCACTATCCAAAGCGTTAGCGTCTTCCCATCTTCTCTTTTTGAATGACGAAGATCTACTAGCGATGGACTTACTAAAAAAACAGCCTGCTTCTGTTGTGAGTCTATACTTCTATTGGTTAGAAGAACTATTAAGTGCCATGCAGTGGGATCGTGCGAAAAATTGGCTTTCCTTTACGTATAAACAAGTAAAGAAAACAATCCAAGATCACGAAAATACGATTTTTATAAAAGATGTCGTTCGCCTATTTGTAATCATGTATGAAACATATGCAACACATACAAATGAACAAGCTGGTTTCGAAATGATCTTACAAGAACTATTACCGTATAGTTTCACAAACTATGAACAGTACGTACTCGCGAAAAAACAGTATCGCACATGGGCAGAGCTTCATCTCCTATATGGATTTGAAGCAATTGAACTGTTAAAAGAGCCACTGAAAGATATTGAAAAAGAAGCGCCAGAAGCGGCACTTCCTCTTTACCATCTTGCTGCTGTAGAGGCAATTGAAGAACGAAATCGCAAATCATATAAACGCGCAGTTCGTTACTTAAAGAAATTACGTACATTATATAAACGATTAAAACGCACCGATGAATGGGATGCTTTCATTATTCACATCGCCAATCTCCATTCACGTCTGCGTGCACTACAAGAGGAATTACGGAAAGGAAAATTAATCGATGATCAATCAAACTGAAGTAACAATTAGGCTCCAGCATGTTAGTCAAGGTTGGTTCCTTTGGGGAGAAGATGACAGCGGTACTCCATTATCCGTAACAAGTTGGAAACGAAATGCATTCACATGGCACTCCACTTCTTTCTACGGTACGTTTCTAAAAGAAGCAACCTTCGAAGGAAAACAAGGTGTTATGCTAACAAACGCACAAGCATTTGAATACATTGCAAACAAACCGATGAATTCATTTGCACATATGCAAATAAACGGACCTATTACAGCCCTTACGAAAGATGCAAATGAATTATGGGATGCCTTTACGAGTGGCAGCTTCGTACCAGATATGAATCATTGGTCCAAACAACCATCTTGGAAAGTTCAAAATACACCAATTGAAGATGACACATTAGCATCTCTTTTCTCAGCAGCAGTTAATGAAAGCATATTACAAGATAATCGCTCAAATGACGGCTGGGAAGATGCCAAAAGACTATATGAACATTACGACTTTACGAAAAGACAATTGGAAACAGCACTACATGAAGAAGATTGGCTTCGAAAAATTGGTTATATTGAAGATGATCTTCCGTTTACAATCGGACTAAGACTGCAAGAACCACAAGAAGAATTTGAAATGTGGAAGCTTGAAACAATTGTGACACCAAAGCGCGGGGCGCATCGCATATATGTATATGAAAACATCGATTCCTTACCGAAAAGATGGCACGATTACGAAGAACGGATTACAGAAACACAAGAAGGTTTTAGTAAGCTCATACCGTGGTTAAAAGAAGAAGATACGTTCCGAAATGAGCTCTTTGAAACCGAAGCGTGGAACTTCTTAACAGAAGCAAGCAATGAATTACTTGCAGCTGGCATTACAATTTTACTACCATCATGGTGGCAAAATTTAAAAGCAACAAAACCGAAATTACGTGTCCAGTTGAAGCAAAATACAGCACAAACACAATCGTTCTTCGGTATGAATACGCTCGTTAATTTTGACTGGCGCATTTCGACAAACGGCATTGATTTATCAGAAAGCGAATTTTTCGAACTCGTTGAACAAAACAAACGTCTATTTAATATAAACGGTCAATGGATGCGACTAGATCCAGCCTTTATCGAAGAAGTAAGGAAACTCATGAACCGTGCCGATAAATACGGACTAGAGATGAAAGATGTCCTGCAGCAACATTTATCAAATACGGCTGAAACGGAAATTGTAGAAGATAATAGCCCGTTTACTGATATTGAAATCGAACTAGATGGATATTATGAAGAACTCTTCCAGAAGCTGCTTCATATTGGAGATATTCCAAAAGTAGATGTCCCTACTTCACTAAACGCAACACTTCGTCCGTATCAACAACACGGTATTGAATGGTTATTATATTTACGAAAGCTTGGATTTGGAGCATTGCTAGCTGACGATATGGGACTCGGTAAAAGTATTCAAACAATCTCTTACTTACTATATATAAAAGAAAACAATCTCAAAACAGGCCCTGCATTAATCGTAGCGCCGACATCTGTTCTTGGAAATTGGCAAAAAGAATTTGAGCGTTTCGCACCGAATTTACGTGTTCAATTACATTACGGAAGTAATAGAGATAAGGGCAATTTATTTGAAGATTTCCTTCAATCGGCAGATGTTGTATTAACATCTTATGCATTGGCTCAGCTCGATGAGGAAGAACTGACTTCATTATGCTGGGATGCTGTTATTTTGGATGAAGCACAAAATATTAAGAACCCACATACGAAACAGTCGAAAGCAGTACGAAACTTGCAAGCAAATCACAAAATCGCTTTAACTGGTACGCCGATGGAAAATCGCCTCGCTGAACTTTGGTCCATTTTCGACTTTATTAATCATGGATATCTCGGAAGCTTAGGGCAATTCCAGCGCCGCTTCGTCACACCGATTGAAAAAGATCGTGATGAAGGAAAAATTCAACAAGTTCAACGGTTTATCTCACCATTTTTACTGCGCCGAACGAAGAAAGATCAAACAGTCGCATTAAATTTACCAGATAAACAAGAACAAAAAGCTTACTGTCCTCTTACTGGTGAACAAGCTTCCTTATATGAACAACTTGTTCAAGATACACTGCAAAATGTCGAAGGATTAAGCGGAATTGAAAGACGTGGCTTTATATTACTTATGCTGAACAAGCTAAAACAAATTTGTAATCATCCTGCTCTTTATTTAAAAGAAGAAGAGCCACAAAATGTCGTTGAACGCTCCATGAAAACAAAAATATTAATGGAGCTCATCGAAAATATAAAAAATCAAAATGAAAGTTGCCTCATCTTCACTCAATACATCGGCATGGGGAACATGCTAAAACGTGTGCTAGAAGAAAAATTCGGCCAGCGTGTCCTCTTCTTAAACGGTAGTGTACCGAAAAAAGATCGTGACAAGATGATTGAGGAATTCCAAAATGGAACGTATGACATTTTTATCTTATCCTTAAAAGCTGGCGGAACAGGATTAAACTTAACCGCTGCCAACCATGTCATTCACTACGATCGTTGGTGGAATCCAGCTGTGGAAAATCAAGCAACAGACCGCGCATATCGTATCGGTCAAAAACGATTTGTTCATGTTCACAAACTCATTACAACAGGAACATTAGAAGAAAAAATTGATGAAATGCTAGAAAGAAAACAATCTCTAAACAATGCGGTCATCACAAGCGATAGTTGGATGACTAAACTATCAACAGACGAACTAAAAGAATTACTTGGTGTATAAAGTGAAACTTTAATCAGTGGAGGTTTTGTTCATCCCCACTGATTATTAGTTGAACCAATCGGGCTTTTACGGGCAGTTGATCACCTCCCTAACTTCTTTGCTTTCGCTGAATTTTGAGGTGGGGGTCTTACTGCCCGTTAATGCGGGATAAAGTGAAACTTTAATCAGGCCAGTTACGGGAAATTTTACTACCCGCAAAAAAGAGCTAATCTCGAAATGAGATTAGCTCTTTTTTCTATTCCAAAACCAATTACTTATTATAATCCCGGTTAATCCGCCGCACGTATCAAGCAATGAATCTTGCCACATTGGTGTACGGTCCCCCGTATACCATTGATGGATTTCATCAAATGTTGCATAACCTGCCACGAAAAGAAGGGCATATATAAAACATCTTTTCCTCGAATGACCTGATCGATGAAAAGCGTAATAAATCAATGAACCTAGCATAAAGAACACCATAAAATGAGCACCTTTACGAAGGAAAAACTCAATAAATCCGCCTACACCTTTATTGGCAATACTAACAGGGGTTCCTCCACCATAATCGATAGATACCCATGAAAAATGCTCTTTCACAAATTCAACATTCACATATTGTTCAATATCTGAACGCATATCCTGCTTTTTATATGGTTGTGCCGAAGAATAGAAAATCAGCCCCATCCATAGTAATACAGGAATCCAAAATAACCATTTACGATTCATTATCCAGAATTCTCCTCTCTTAATCTTTTAAGGGTACCAAAAAAAAGAAAAAATTTCACGCCAAAACATGACATTTGTACCCTATTTATAAAGTGAAAGGAGGTGATACACATGGCAATTGAAACAATCGTAATGGATTTAACTTTACGTCTTGTCTTAAACAACGGATTAGATAAGAACGGCAAAACAGTTTTCAAGAGCAAACAATTTAAACGTGTTAAAACAAATGCGAGCTTAGATCAAGTACACAACGTAGCTCATGCTCTCGCTTCCTTACAAGCATCACCACTTCACGCTGTACAACTTGTTAGCACATCAGATCTTTCTAAACTATAAAGTAAAACTCGGATCAGTGGGGATTTTATTCATCCCCGCTGATTATTAGCCGCAATTTAACCAGCAGACCCGAGTCCCGTAAATAGCGGGATAAATACAAAGGAGGGAATAACACATGCAAGTACTAGAGTTAATTTTCGCGAAAGAAGATGGAAAAACAGTCGTTTTTTCTATCGATACGCCCATCACACCAATCGATGCACAAGTCGTAAATCAAGTAATGGATACAATCCTTGCCTCATCTGTATTTTCATCCATTGATGAAAATACAAGAAAAAAGGGAGCTCGCCTTGTAGAAAAAAATGTATCTGAAGTTCCAATTACTCTATAAAATGAAAAAGACGAATCTGCATCATTTTGCAGATTCGTCTTTTTTCTTCGGCATTTCAATCGGAATAAAAATCTTTGAAAAACCGACGCATACGTACTTATAATGTTCTTCACCTATATCAAACTCAGTCGTATATGTTGAGAAGAATATATAATCATTTCGCTTCGTATAATGATCAATTAATAACCCAACTTGTGGCTCAACATACTTTTTCGCTAACTTTTTACCGGCCGATGCCAAGTCGCCAAGGAGACCCTCTTCATTCTCTTTTTGAACTTCATCTAGCTTCTTACTCACATCATTACGCTTCATAAACTGCTTCGCTGCCCATTCTGTATATTCTCCTTTACTCGGATTGCTGTTTGCTAAATATACTAGGAGAACGACAACTAAAGCCATAATAATATACTTTTTCTTCATACTATATCACCGCCTACTCTTTTCTATTTTCATATATATGTACAAGCGATGCAAATTAGAAAGACTATCACCTATTGATTGTAAACGAATAGCCAAAATTTACAATATGAAATAGAATATTAACAATTAATTCACTTAATTTATATATAATTATATTCAGAATGAAAATTATAAGGGAGGATATAGAATTATGGATAATGAAAACAACATTTTTATTTCTAGTTCTACAATGATGCTTGAACCATGTAAACACCCTTATTACCGTACAAAAATTATCGACAGTAGCGGGAACCATCTTTACTCTTGTCAAACTGCTCTCCAACTTATACAGAAATCTTGTCTAACAAATATTCATTCTACTTATCAAGGGAGACGTAATGCTGTAAAAACAAAATTTAAATTTAAACAAAACGTTCCAATTCCGATCAATCATAGAGAATATATTTGTGCTTTCCCAACAGAATCTCCTGCTTCTCCAAATTGTATTTGGCTTTTCTTTAAACATGTTCATACAATAGAGTTTTTCCAAAAAGCTAAACGAGCTAAAATTCATTTTTCAAACGGAGCTACCGTAACGATACAAATTAGTTCCCATAAGCTAAGTCAGCAATTATGGAAAGCTGGATATGTATTATCCCAAATGAACATGCAAGATTCATCACCTTAATAACAAATAGAATGGAAGGTAGTATTTCCTTACCTTCCATTCTATTTGTTATTTTTATCCTCTTACACTATCTCGCATTTTCTCGAGTGCTTGCCGATACATCCATCTTACTTGATAATATGTCATTTCCGTCTCTAAAGCGATTTCTCCCATCGTCTTCCCTACAAAAAAACGTTCAAAAATAATATACTTCTCCTTCTCGTCTAACACACTCATAAAATCCTTCACTCTCATTTCAACATCTTCAAAATGAAAGATTTCTTCATACTCACCTACACATACACATCTCTCCTGCACTGTGAACTCTTTCTTCAATCTCTCTAATATATAACCTCGCACCGTTACAACTGCATATGCAGGGAAACAACCCTTCTCCGCATCAAATCTTTCATATGCATGCCAAAGACCAATTAAACCACATTGATAATACTCTTCATAATCTTGGCGAATACCTAATTTCTTTATTTGATTTACAATCATCCCTTCATACAAAACAACTGCCTCTGTAAAAGTCGCTGGCTTCACACAGTACCCGTTTCTAAAAGGTATACCTTTCTAGTATTCCGCGGTACCTTCACAATATAAAAATAAAGAAAAGATTTCACTGTGAGTAATTTCAAATACTACCGACGGAATTTGAAATTACACTATGTAGAATTTGAAATTTTATTGGTGGTATTTGAAATAGGGATAAAAATAAAAAAGGTGACTCTTGGAAGAGCCACCTTTTCTATCTTATTTCCTTATTGGAACATACCTTGTAAAGCTCCGATTCCAAGAGTTAAAACAAAGAAAACAATAGTAATAATTGTTGCCTGCTTTTTAGTCAAACCTGCTGTAATTTGAAGACCTAGCCATGTAACTGCATATCCCCAGATTGTAAACACTTCAAATTTACTTACAATGCCTTTTACAACACCACTACTTGAAGCAAAGATTGGCTCTAGGCCAGTGTACATTTCTTGACCTGATCCACCTAAAATATATGCTAAAATCGTATTTATTAATAAACCTAGTAATGAAATAACACTTGAATATACAGTAATCGCTAATAACTTTTTAAAAGAAGTATCATTGCTTATAAACACCATTAACACTTTATACACCACAGCACTAAGTAGAAAGACAAATGCCATACTAATAGCAATTACCCCAAATCCCATACCGTATGTCATTGCAGCTGAAACAGTAACACCTAATTCCTTATTAAGTTTAATTGCCTCAGGTGTTAGAGAATATACATAAGCAGCAAATCCCCCAACAAGCCCAGCTATTAAAACAAGTAGCCAAAATGCACCCCAAACTGCATTACTCGTCTTCATTCTCTCAAACTGCTCACCTGGAGAAGTAATCATTCCAAATAATGATGGCTTTTTTGAAACTACATCTTGCGTATTAATATTCGCTTCCATTATAACGCCTCCTTCTATTTATATAACCCGTTCTAACGGGCGGTTCACTTCCTCACGCAAGAGGCTACGAACCGCCCACTAGAACGGTAATGTGTAGTTCTACTACACTATTAATTATTCATAACGCAATGCTTCAATTGGATCTAATTTCGCAGCTTTGTTCGCTGGAATTAATCCGAAAATAATACCAAGTGTCATCGAGAACAGTACGCCTCCAACGACAACTTCCCATGAAACGAGTGGTGGCCATTTTGCGAATGTAGAAACGATATATGCTCCGCCATACCCAAGACCAATTCCGATCAAACCACCTAGAAGTGTTAACATAACTGCTTCAATTAAAAACTGTAATAAAATTTTACTACGCGTTGCTCCAAGTGCTTTACGTACACCAATTTCACGCGTACGCTCCGTTACAGATACAAGCATGATGTTCATAACACCGATACCACCAACGACTAATGAAATACCAGCGATACCACCGATGATCATTGTCATAATACCGGTCATCTTCGAAATACCTTCTTGAATTTCTTTTAAATTCATAACTTCATATTTACCAGTTGCATCAGTAGGTTTACGACTATTTAAAACATCTGCAGCTTTTTTACCTGCTTTTTCTAGATTATCTACATTTTTTGCTTGAACAGAAATATTTTGAATTTCATCTTTTCCATACAGTGTCGGCCATAATGAAATTGGAACTAGCGCTTCTGATGGTCCCATTCCCATAAACTCATTATCTGATTTGTAGACACCAATAATTTGCATCGGTTGACCTTTCATTTCAATAATTTTACCGACTGGATTGGTATCCTTAAACACCTTTTCTTCCATTTGTTTACTAATCATAACAACGTTATTACCTTGATCCACATCTGATTCTTGTAAAGAACGTCCCTTTAACAACTTTACTTTATTTACTGCAAAGTACTCACTATCTAATCCAGTAATACTCACCATTTCTTTTTTATCTTCAATATCAAGTGGTTCCATGGTTGAATTTGTTGTTACCACATGTGCGATTTCTGGAATTTTTTTAATTTCAAAAATGTCTTCTTCAGTTATCTTCGGTGCTTCTACCATTCCCATACCGAAAGGATCGTTTATATCTGCACTATAATGAATCGGAACTGTTTGATTACCTGCCCCAACAAACTGCGATTTCAATGCCGCTTCCCCGCCTTGCCCGATTGCAACGACCGTAATAATCGAACCTACCCCGATAATAATACCGAGCATCGTAAGAGCTGAACGTAATTTATGAGCTAAAATAGAAGATAGGGCAATTTTTATACTATCTAGTAAACTCATACCGCACACCTTCTATCTTCTGTAACTTTCCCGTCTCGCAGTACAATGCGGCGGGAAGAATACGCTGCTACTTCCTCTTCATGCGTAACCATAACAATTGTTGTACCTTCTGCATTAAGCTTCGTGAAAATATCCATAACTTGCTCACCAGACTTCGTATCAAGTGCACCAGTCGGTTCATCGGCCATAATGAACGTTGGGTTATTCGCAATCGCTCTTGCAATCGCTACACGCTGCTTCTGTCCACCGGATAACTCATTTGGTAAATGATGCACGCGGTCTGCTAATCCAACTTTACCTAACGCCTCCAAAGCACGCTTGCGACGCTCCGCTTTCTTCACGCCACCGTATACGAGCGGAAGCTCAACATTTTCCACTGCGGAAAGACGAGGCAGTAAATTAAAATGCTGGAATACAAAGCCAATATATTCATTACGAATTAAAGCAAGCTTTGACTCGTCTGCTGTTAAGATATTCACGTCATTCAGCATATATTCGCCTTCTGTTGGACGATCTAGGCAACCAATAATATTCATAAGCGTCGACTTACCAGAACCAGACGGTCCCATAATCGAAACGAACTCACCACTCTGAATCGTTAAACTAATACCATGCAAAATCGGCACCGCCAATTTTCCTTGATAATACGTTTTAGCAATATTATTTAACGTAATCATTTCTCTTTCACTTCCATTCCGTCATACACATCGTCGGAAGGATTTTTAACCACCTTTTGCCCCACTGTTACGCCTTCTACAACCTCTGTCCAGTCTCCATCAGTAGAACCTTTTTTCACATTTTGTTTACGAAGCTTCCCTTTATCCTCAACATAAACAAATGCATCATCGCCTTTTTCTACAATGCTTTTACTTGGAACAGCAATCATCGTCTTATTCTCTAAGTTTACTTGCAGGGAAACATGATAACCTGGAGATAAACCATCTTGACTATCAAGGCTAGCTTTATATGTATATTGGGACATATTTTGAGTTGCTTCACCCATGCCGCCAGCTTGCGCCATCTCTGCACTTGTTGGGAATTCGCTTACCTCTGTAATCTTACCAGTCCACTTCTTCTTATTATTTGCTTTCGCTGTTACAGTGAATGTTTGATCCTTTTGAATTTGTGACTTCTGAAGCTCAGTTAACGTACCTTGAACTTGGAATGGATCTTTAGAAGCTACTTGTAAAAACGCTTTTCCTTGACCACCTAACGCTTGAGATGAACTTTGTGCCGCATCTTTATCTAACTTTTGAACAACACCAGCGAAATTACTATAGATCGTAAGCTCTTTCTGCTTCTTACTTAACTCTTCTTTCTGCAACTTTCCTTTTTCTTTCTCAAGGTCAGTTGTCTTTTGAGCTATCTCTAATTCGTTTACTTGCTCGTCCATCGGATCTGTTACTTCTTTCCCAGCTCCGCTATCTTTTGCCTTCTTAATTTCTTTCTTGAGCGAATCAATCTTTTTCTTTCCTTGATCATAACGCATATCCGCCATCTTCTGATCAAGCTCAGCTTGCTTCATTTGAAGGTTAATCTCTTCATTGTCATAAGAGAATAACTTCGTACCTTTTTCTACCTCTTGCCCTTCTTTCACCTCAATATCTTTCACTTTTCCTTTGGCCGGATCTGCATAGAAGCTTTCGATATTACCAGGCTTCACCTGACCAGAAATTAACTTTGTATTATTCAGCTTACGCTCTGTCACTTTCTCAAAACTTACAGCATCAGCATTTGTTGATGCACCCTTCTTCTTACCTTGCATAACAAAAATATTAATTGCCGCTACAATAACAATTAGTGCAATAACCCCAATAATAATCCATTTCTTCTTCTTGTTTGGAGTACGAACCGTATTTGGTAACATATTCTCTCTCCCTTTATAAATTAATAGTTTAATAAATACCATAATTGTATAAAACTTTCTGAAAATAAATTGTATATTATTACAATCTTTTTACAAAGTTTTACACATCCATTTATATTGTAACAAAAATTCCAATGATTAGAAATATGACATTATATCTTTTAAGATAGATTTAAGGAAAGGAAAAAGAGCAATTTTAATTGAATGGAAGCCATTCTTTATTAACAAACTTCTTGCCAAAATGAATCATTAAAATCATTTTCTTAATTGCACCATCGCTATTTTGTCATATATATTTGACATTTCATCTATTCAATTATAAAATGTCACATATAAATGACATTTTGGCACACGAGGTCTACAACCATCAATGGGAGGGTTATATTTGAATAACGTTAAACAATATCGAAAATCTGAAGGTCTATCGCAGCTAGAATTAGCTAAAAAAGTTAACGTAGCGAGACAGACAATAAACTTAATTGAAAACAATAAATATAACCCCTCTTTAGCCTTATGTATCGAATTAGCAAAAGCACTAAAAACAGATTTAAATAGTCTATTTTGGGAGGGAGATTAAATGATGAAAATTGAATGGAAAGAAAGAGTTTATAATAGTTTTGTTGGAACACTAAGTGAGAGAGATGAATACCAAAAACAAGAAATCAATAAAGAGTTATCTGTAGCTGGAATTGGTTTGTGGTGGTTAAATATGTTGGTAATGCTTATTATGTTACTTGTTGATACTATGAATCACACAATATCTATAGGGACAATATTCATTTTTCTATCTAATATGATTTACGCTAATTACTTAGCCTTTAAATTCAAGAAAAAAGGTTTAAGTGATACTGAATGTGCAACAAAAGAAGAATATTTACAACACAAGAAAAAATTAAGAAAAGCTGGCTTAAAAGCAGGTGTGCTTTGGGGCTTTCAAATGTTTGTTTTTATGAATTATATCCTTCCCTATGTAGGCTCAGAAGAAATCTCTATTTCTTTATTTGATGTTGTGCTTTGGGGTTGCGCTGGCGGATTTTTCGGTATAACCATGTATCTATTTGGTTTATGGAATCTAAAAAAATTATATTAATTAACAAAAATCATTTACATATTAAACTGCAATTTTACATACTGTTTGTTTTTTCTAATATAAAAGCTATCCAATCACACACAATTGGATAGCTTTTCAAACAAAATATTACGCTACTTTAGGATCTTTTCTCTCATGTCCACGTTGAACAATAAATAAGAAGATTGTTGATAAAACCGCACCTGTTAGTAGTAAGATGAAACAACCATCCCAGCCAGAACGATCAACAATAACACCAATTGCTGCGTTAGCTACAAGACTTCCGCCTACATAACCGAATAGACCACACATACCAACTGTCGTACCTACTGCAAATTTCGGTACTAATTCCATCGCACTTAAACCGATTAAGAACTGTGGTACATAAATTAAACAACCGATAATAGAAACTGCAATACTTACAACAAGTACGCTAGTTGCTTGCCAATATATAAACGTACCAATAACAACTCCAACCATACTAATAATACATAATGGCATACGTTTTCCTTTAAACAATTTATCACTTAAAAAACCAACGATTAATGAACTTGGAATTGCCATACCTTCAAAGATTGCATATGCCGCATGCGCTTCCGCTTTTGAAAATCCTTTAACTGTCGTTAAATAAAGTGGAACCCAGTTAATAACACCGAAACGAATTAAATAAACAAAAGCATTCGCAATACATAAGAACCATACAAATTTATTTTTCACTACATACTTCATTAAAATTTCTTTTGGTGACATCTTGTTAGCATTATCTGCTTTTTCAAGATTTTCATAGTCATTACGATACTCATCAATTGGAGGAAGACCTTCAGATTCTGGTGTATCCTTCGCATTAATCCAAACAAGAACCGAAATTACCATTGCGATAATTGCAGGGAAAATAAACACGCCGCCTTGCCAATGGTTTTCACCAAAAATACCTACACCAATTCCGACAAGTGGTGGCACAAGCATTCCACCAACGTTATGTGAAATATTCCAAAGACCTGTTTTCGTACCGCGTTCTTTCTTCGAGAACCATTTTGTCATAACAATACTACAAGGTGGTGCTCCCATACCTTGTACAATACCGTTAACAACAAGTAATGTAACAATCATCCCAAATGATGATGCAAAGCCGAAACAAATATTTACAAGCCCTGATAAGAATAAACCGACTGCGATAAAGCGCTGGGCGAAAGCTTTATCTGATAAATTACCCATAAAGAACTTACTAAATCCATAAACAATTGCCATTACTGAACCTAGTAGACCAATTTCAGCTGTACTAAAACCATATTCTTGTACTAAATACGTACTTGATAACGTAAAGTTACTACGAACTAAATAATAAGCAGCATATCCAACTGAAATCCCGATTAACACACGAATACGTAGTAATCGATATACACGGTCGATCATATCCGCTGGCAATCTTTCAATTGCAGGTGCTGGCTTGAGCCATTTAAACATATATTTTCGTCTCCTTTTCTCACTTCAGAGAGAGACGCTGTCTATTCCATATCTCGATTATTCCGCTATTTGATATATTTTGGTTCGTCCTTCTAACCGGCTGTCCTTCTATTTCTTTCTCATTCTTCGCAAACATCGTTGGTACGCCAAACGACACTTTTTCTAAAATATGCCCCGCTTCTTCTGATAAACAATAATCAATAAATAAATCCGCAATAATACCACTCGGTGCACGTTTTAGTTTAGAAATCGCATTAACGGATAACCCTGTTTGCTCAGGTTCGTTACTTAAAATCGGAAAGCCTTGTTTTTGAAGCATTCTCTGATCTCCCATAAAGTTGATGCCTATCATATATTCACCACTCGCAACAAGTTCTGCTGGGATGTAACCATTCACTGTTACTTCTCCAACTTGTTCTGCCAGATTCTTCACATATTCCTTCGCTTCCTCTTCACCTAACGTATCAATAAGTGATTGAAAAAACGTATATGCTGTACCTGAAACATTTGGATCGGGCATGACAATCTTTCCCTTATATACTGGATTCAATAAATCTTTCCATCTTAACGGATACGAGAGACCGAGCGGTGCTATTTCCTCGTTCCACCGCTCTTTATTAATCGCAATTGCCAGCTTCTCCACTTCATAACCGTACCAATAACCATCTTTATCTTTAACAGTTTTTGAAATACGATTTGCATGTTGGCTTATCACAGGAATAGAAAGATTTTTTTGCTTCATCATTTGATGCGCATCTACTGTACCGCCAATAATAATATCCGCCTTCGGATTTCCAGCTTCTTCTTCCACTCTACGAAGAAGTTCTTCTGTTGAAAGACGAATAAATTCATACGTACATCCGCGCGGCTTACAAAATGATGAAAGTAACGCTTCACCAACTTCCTCACGAGCCGCTACATACGCAACAATATGACGATCATCCAAAATAGGGAGACCATTTTTACTATATTTAATAGAGGTTGTATCTCGAGAGCAACTAGACATCGCTCCTCCAATTACTAGCAAAAAGAAGAAAAAGGCTATCTTTCTCATGACGCATTCTCCTTTACGAATAACTCTGCTAGAGAGCCTTTCATATACATGACATTTCCGTTATTATCACCGAGATATTGCACAACAAAGTACGATGGATACACAGAAATCGTAAGAATATCTTCACGATCATTCTTTACACGCTTACCTGTTTTATAAGCTGTAATATAAGCAATCGGTTCATTCTGCGATTGTAATAACTTCTGAATTTCTCCGTAATCTGTAATTTGCTTTGCGTATCGAATAGAATCAAGTATGTGCGTAAGATTGATAGTACGTACCACATCGCCTTGACGTACTACGACGTCCTTTGCTGAAGCAAAGAAATCACTAATACGCTCTGGCGTGTAATACAGGCTTAATAAATACGTTTGAAGTGCTGAAATCATCGGATCCATGCCATTCTTTCCGTATACATTTTCCCCATACTGGAACAAGTCACCTACTGCAAAAGTACGCTTATGTCCATTCAAGTACGTTACTTCTCCAGTAAATACTTGTTCTTGGCTCTTAACGCCCTCAGGCTCTATTCGAATTCGGTCAAAGAATGAAACAATCGTATGCAAACGAACTTCATCCGTTACAACAATTTCTCCCCACTTTTCATGTCTTACTTTCACTTCAATTGGAAGAGATTCATTCACCCTTTGTAAAACGGCTTGTTTATCATTTACAATGTTAATTCGATTATAGATTTGCTTCTCCATAACATAAAACAAAACAAGAGAAACAATCATACAAATGACAAACATAAGAATTTGAAATGATAGCCTTTTCATTTCTGCCTACCTCCAAGATAAAAAAACGTTGTTTCGAAAATACCGCATAATTGTTTCATAAATGTATCATTTAACCGCTTTCAAGTTTTTTATGTCTTCCATCCTTCTCGGAAGCAAAAATGTAATGAATATTGTAGTACCTATTTCTTCACTACTCTCAATCCGCATGCTTCCGCCCTGTTTATTCATAATCTCCTGACAAATATACAAACCATAACCATTCCCGTAACTAGAAGGAAGTGCCTTTCCTTTCGGAGACTCATTCCACTCTGCAAGCACCACTTCATCTATACCGATCCCATCATCATGAACAAAAACCTTCGCCTCCTGCTCATTTACAATTACATTCATACGAATGTGCGAAGCATCACTATACTTAATTGCATTATCAAGCACATTTAAGAAAATTTGCTTCGTCTTATCAAAATCTGCAACAACATGTACATCCGTTAACTCATTTATCACTTCAATTTCAAACTGATTTAGACGAGGTTTCACAATTGAAACTGCTTCTTCTGCCAATTCCTTTATGTTCACAACTGTAGGAGACACCTCAAACGTACTCGTCCCATATTTCGAAGACTTAAGCAGTTCCTCTACAAGTGATAATAAACGCTCACTTTCCACCGCCACATAACGAAGACTTTCCTGTACATCTTCTTTCGATTGTAACTTCGGAATTAAATCAACATAACCGATAATTGCCGTTAGCGGTGTTTTTAGCTCATGCGTAATGCGGTCTAGGAAATCTTTCTGCTTCTCTTTCTCCTCCTGCAATTGCTTAATATGCAGTTCAATTCCATCGGCCATCGCGTTAAAAGATGCGGAAAGCTGAGCAATTTCCACGTACTCATTTAACTCAATCTTACTCTTATAATCACCATTCGCGAGCCGCTGTGCCATTTGTCTCAACTGATCAATTGGTTTATGAAGAGACTTCGCCAAACGAATCGCAAAGAAAATACCGGTAGCTACTAGGCAAAGAGACGTCATTAAGAACGTCCAGCTCACATTTGTTAAAACTTCCTTCTCACCCGTTAACTCATTTATAAAACGAATACTTCCAATGACATCGTTTCCATAATAAACCGGGCTTGAAAACAAAAGAATGGGAGCGGGATCCGCCTCCTCAAAAACATAAGACTTCTTTCCCTTCAAGGAACTCTCAATGTCGATGTTACGGTGAAGCAATGCTCCTTTTTGTGTATCTGCAACAACATCGCCATTCTTCCCGATCATCTGCACACGGACATCCATACGCTTCGCTAAATACGACGCAATTAAAAGTGAATTAGGACCAAGCGTATCCACTTCCGCTTCCTTCTCTAAATAATTCATCGTATAAATTTGTGCTTCTACACTTAACTTTTCTAAAGAACCTGCTGCGTTATGATACATATTCTTTTCTAACGTAATATAAACAACTGCATATAAAAGAACAAAAATCGGAATTAACAGCCCAACTATTCCGAACACCATATTTCGCTTTAAAGACATACCATCACCACTTAACAATCCAGTTTATAGCCAACGCCATAAATTGTCTTAATATATTCTCCGCTCGTCCCAAGCTTCTTTCGAAGTCTCTGCACCATAATATCAACTGCTCTCGTATTTCCGATATACTCAAATCCCCATACTTTCTCAAGCAACTCATCCCTCATAAACACACGCTGCGGATTTGAAACAAACAACTGACATAAATTAAACTCTCGGTACGTTAACTGAATCTCTTGTCCACTCACATGTACCTTTCTTTCCTTAGGACAAATCACTATCTCTCCAGCCTCAATTACTTCATGACTTACAGCCGCCTCCGTCTTCTTTACACGCCGCGCCATATTCTTAACCCGAAGAATAAGCTCCGCATAATTAAACGGCTTCGTCACATAATCATCAGCACCAAGCTGCAAGCCAAGTAACTTATCATTCATCTGACTCTTTGCCGTTAACATCAGCACCGGAATATCCCTATCCCTCTCACGGAACAAACGAAGCAACTCATACCCATCCGTATCCGGAAGCATAACATCCAAAATCAATACATCCGGTTCTTCATTCCATTTCTCTAAAGCTTCTCTCCCATCAGCCGCTGCTAATACTTCATAACCTTCCATCTCCAACTGCATCCGAATCAAATTACGAATACTCGATTCATCATCAACCACAAGTATTTTCATCATTCTCCTCCTTCCACCTTGTATTATAGTACAGTTTAGTATAGCAAAAATCGTACAAAAAAAGAGAGGGTATTGTCGAACATATTTTGTCGACGATACCCTCTCTTTCAGTTATTATATTTATTTAGCATATCCATTCGGTTGCTTTTGATGCCAATTCCAAGCATGTTCAATAATTGTCTTAACATTTACATACTTAGGATCCCATCCTAGCTTCTCTTTCGCTTTCTTAGAAGAAGCAACTAAACGTGCTGGATCGCCCGCACGGCGCGGTGCTACCTCAGCAGGAATTTCATGATTTGTAACTTCGCGAACTGCATCAACGATTTCTTTTACACTGAAACCATTACCATTTCCTAAGTTATAGAAATCACTCTCTCCGCCATTCTGCAAGTCTTTAAGCCCTAAGAAATGAGCCGCTACTAAATCTTCAACATGAATATAATCACGGATACAAGTACCGTCTGGTGTATTATAATCATCACCAAACATCATAATCTTCTCACGTTGACCTAAAGCCACTTGCAACACAAGAGGAATTAAATGCGTCTCTGGACGGTGATCTTCCCCAATAATACCATTTGGGGTTGCACCAGCCACGTTAAAGTATCTGAAAATTTTATAACGTAAATTAGAAGCTTGGCTATACCAATGAAGCATCTTCTCGATTGCTAACTTCGTCTCTCCGTACGTATTCGTAGGATTTGTCATCGTTTCCTCAGTAATAAGATCCACATCTACCTCACCATACGTTGCCGCAGTAGAAGAGAAAATGAACTTATCTACCTTAAACTCATCCATTACCTCTAATAAACAAAGTGCACCATACACATTGTTATTATAATATTGAAGAGGCTTTTCCATACTAACTCCAACTAAAGAATCAGCTGCAAAATGCATAACAGCCTCAATATTTTCTTGTGTAAAAACATCTCTTAAAAATGCTTTATCACGAAGGTCGCCATTATAAAACTTCGCGCCTTCCGTAATTGCATCTTCATGACCAGTTTGTAAGTTATCTACCACTACTACCGATAAACCTTCGTCTACTAATTTTTTTACAGCGTGAGAACCGATGTAGCCAGCTCCGCCACAGATTAAGATTGAGTTCATTGTTTTCCTCCTACTATTTTCAGATCTCTTAATTATAAAAGGAAAAGGTATACGGGAACTCGTACACCTTTTATCTCTCCTTCATTACTTAGCTACAAAATAATCAGTTACGTATTGCGCCCAAACTTCATGTCCCTTATCACTTGGGAAACCAAATTCTTCTTTTAAATATGGTAGGATAGCCTTTGTTGTTGCATCAGGCCACGCTCCCCAATGATCAACATATGTATAATTATTTTGCGAAGCAAATTGTTTTAATGCTTCAATCGCTTTCGGATAATTCTTCGCACCATACACTGGATTTGATGGTTGAATCATAATCGTAGCACCCTTTACACTAGTAGAAAGTGCTTGAACGAACTTCTGCGTATTCGCGACAGAATTCCCATTACCAGTTTTACCATTATCAGTAATAAACGGTGGTTCATATAAAATCACATCTGGCTTCTCTTTCGCAATCTCTTTATCACGTTTATTCGTAATTAATTCTTCTGTACTTTCACCCTTATATTCCTTTACCGTCACATTCCATAAACCTTTACCATAAGCAGTTTCTAAATTAGCCGTTAGCTTAGCTGCCCAAGCACCTTTTTCAGATGAAGAAGCTTCATCACCAACAATAACAAGATTTACTGCCTTTTTATCCTCAGCAGCTTTCTTTAACTTCTCTTTCACTGCATCTGGCAAGTTCTTCGCGTATGCCTCATTAAAAGATGACTTCGCATCTTGTTTTTTCTCTTCTTTTTTCTCTTCTTTCTTTGCTCCGCTATCTTTTACTTCAGCTTTTGTTTTCGTTACTTCACTCGTTTGTCCTGTTGCATTTGCAATCTTCTTATTCCAGTACAATTTACCGCTCACAATCGAAGCTACAAACAATACAAAAATAACAAGGACAAGTACTGCTTTCTTATTCATCGATTCACCTCATCTATTAATCTCACAATATATAATACTAATATAAATCCATGCAAAAATAAACCCAACTCCTTCCAAAGGAGTTGGGTTATTACATATTACTTAGTCAATTCAAGATGCGCTCTTAACTTATTCGTTAAATCTTGTTTCGCTGCATCTGGAACATAGTAGTACCAAATACCATCAGCAGCTTTGTGGCCATCACCTGGAATTTGGATTTCTTCACTATTCTGCATGCAATCTTTATAATTCTTTTGAATATCAAACATTTGGTCTTGCGTTAAACTTGTTTTAACGTTTTTCTCAATTGCTTTTAATACATCACCGTAACTTGCTAGAGAAGAAACTGTAGCACCCTGTTTAATTACTCCTTGAATTACTTGACGTTGGCGCATTTGACGTCCGAAATCACCACGTGGGTCAAGCTTTCTCATCCTAGAATAATGTAATGCCTTTCTACCATCTAAATGAATGTTTCCTTTTTCAAAATGAATTCCTTCATATGTGAAATCTAAATCATTATTTACATCTACACCACCAACAGCATCTACAATATCTTTAAATCCATCCATATTTACTTCAATATAATGATCAACTGGTACATTAAGAAAATTCTCTACTGTTTTTACAGCCATATCAATTCCGCCAAAAGCATAAGCATGATTAATTTTATCTTTTGTACCTTTTCCAACGATTTCTGTATAAGAATCACGTGGAATACTAACAATTTTCATAGATTTCGTCGTAGGATTTAATGTAAATAGCATTAATGAATCCGACCTTCCTTGGTCTTCACCACGTTGGTCTACCCCCATCATTAAAATAGATATTGGTTTTTGATCTGAAATATCTACCTTCTTTTCTCGTTTTTCAGATTTCTCACGATCTAATGGTTTATGAACAGCATCTAATGTATTAGAAACGTTAGAATAAACAGTATAAGCATATACTCCACCACCGACAATAAGAATTCCAATAATACCTAGAACCCAGAATAAAATTTTCTTTTTCATTTTTTAACCTTCTTTCGAAAATCGAAATCTTTTCTCAAAAAACATAGTTACAATTATAGCCTAAATACATTCAAAATATCTATAGTCATCATAAATAATCAAATTCCTTTATGCATTCAATTGCAAGAATTCAAATCTTTATATACACTTCGTATAAAATATCTAATTTAATAAAACATATTTTTAACCAACCATTTGCAATTAGTTCATTATACTCTTATGCTTGATAAACTTCTTAGTTCATATAGATTATTAAAATTGTAATAAGAAATTTGTTTACTGCTTATATTCATACAATTACGTGTATCAAATATAATAGCCTTTCTTGCGTTATCAATAATGACTTGTTCATCTATTTGTTTAAACTCATTATGGTCTGTTAGTACTAAAATACATTCTGCATTTTTTACAGCATTCTCTAGACTATATAAATTAAAATGGACCTGATTTTCATGAACATGAGGATCATGTACAGCAACTTCATAACCCTGTTCTTTAAGTAAATCTACAATTGTCATAGCTGGACTTTCTCTGACATCATCGATATTACCTTTATATGTAATTCCTAAAACTGCAACTTTTGCATTTTTATCTGGAATAATTTTTGCTAATTGCTCCACAACAAATACAGGCATAGAAT
Organism: Bacillus sp. C-3-6; assembly: GCF_054509685.1. Classification (NCBI taxonomy): domain Bacteria; kingdom Bacillati; phylum Bacillota; class Bacilli; order Caryophanales; family Bacillaceae; genus Bacillus; species Bacillus sp. C-3-6. The sequence continues at coordinate 4,986,828 of NZ_CM137247.1, forward strand.
TATTTATAAAGCGCGCATTAGAAATTAATTGAGACTCTTCGGGTGCCTTTTCAATAATAAAATACGGGTCCACTGCTAAACAATGTCCTCCAACCCCTGGTCCTGGAAGATGTAAATTTACTCGAGGATGATGGTTAGCTAATTTAATAACTTCTAAAGCATTTACGCCAAGTTTTTCAGAGATTTTTGCTAATTCATTTGCTAATGCAATATTTACATCGCGGAATGTGTTTTCCATAAGCTTAGACATTTCTGCTGTTACAGCAGTAGTTTCAAGGATTTCCCCTTTTACAAAACAACCGTAAACTTCGGCTGCTTTTTGCGTAGATTTTTTATTAATCCCACCAACTATTCTTGTATTCTCTACTAATTCAATTAAAATACGTCCAGGTAACACACGTTCCGGACAATGTGCAAGGTAAATTTCTTCCCCTACTTTCCATCCCTGTTCCTCAATAATTGGAGCCACTATATCATCAATAGTTCTTGGTGGAATCGTAGATTCTACAATTACAATACTTTCCTTCTGTAAGAATGGTAAAATAGACTTAGTAGCTTCTACAACATAGTCTAAATTTGCAGTATGATCAGCATTGTGTGGTGTAGGAACAGCAATAATAAACACATCAGCTTTGGTTGGTTCTACACTAGCGCTCAATTTCCCCTTTTCTACTACATCTTTAACTAATTCTCCTAATCCAACCTCTTCAATATGAACTTTACCTTGATTAATCATTTCAATTGCAACAGGGTTTACATCTACCCCTATAACATCATATCCCGCTTTTGCAAAAATAGCTGAAGTTGGTAAACCAATGTAACCTAAACCTACTACACAAACTTTTTTATTCATCTTCACCAATCCTTATCTTTTTTATTATTCAACTCATATATCAACGTTATATTAAATATAGAATCATAAAAAATTAAACTCACTCAAATAATTTCATATAGACACACTATACTTTATTATCCTTGCAGTTAATTAAATTCTATTATTACGTATCAATGATTATTGAAGCCTTAATTTTGGATTCCTTTACTACCTATAGTCTCTTATTTAGAATATAACTCTTCTATTGAAGATAGCATTTTTTCAATCGTAAAATGTTCCTCAAATGTCCTAAAGCCATTTTTAGAAAGCCTATCATATAGGCTATAATCTTTTATAATTTCTAATATTTTTTGTGTCCCTTCTCTAGCATTATCTTTATCAAAAAGATAACCATTATAATCATCAACCACTATTTCATTATTACCTACAACATCTGTAGCAATAATGGGTTTTTTATATGATAATGCCTCTATTAATGAATATGGCATACCTTCGTATAAGGAAGTAGATAAGAATATATCAAAACAAATTAATTCTATATCTGGGTTTGAATGAAATCCTTTTAATTTAATGAATTCACTTAAATTATTCCTTTTAACATAATCAGAAACTTCTTTAAAATACTCTCCATCTCCAATATATACAAACTCAACATTTTGATTTTCCTTAATAACTTGCTCAGCTATACGAATAAATAACCATGGGTTTTTTTGATAATCCATTCTCGCAATTGTTCCTACTACCAATTTCTCTTTACAATCTTTTAAAGGAAATTTACTATCTGTAGGTGGTGAAGAAATACCATTATATACTACCATTGATTTATTTAATGAAATGACTTTATGTCCCAAAGCAAATCCTTCTTCACCTTTGGAAACATGAAGGACCTTCGTTGTTAAAGAACCTAATAGTTTTTCAACGTTCTTATATATGAACTTTTTCTTTGCTGATAAATTTGGGTTTTGAAATACATATGCATGTGGCGTATAGTACACTTGTTTCACTCCACATATTTTGGCTGCTATCCTGCCTATTGCACCTGCTTTAGAGCTATGACAATGAACAATTTGCGGCTTAATTTCCCTTAGCATTTTTATAATTAATTTTGTAGCTCCTATGTCATTCTTAAATGATAATTCCCTCACCATTTCTGTGACTTCGTAAAAATAGAGCCCTTTTCTCATAAGATTATTTTTTGCCGATAGAAATACATCATCTACCCGCTGAGTACCATGTATAACATGTACTTCATATTTATTTAGGTCTAAATTTGAGAGTACATCTACTAAATGTCTTCTAACTCCCCCACCTAATGCCTCACATATAAAAACAACCTTTTTCATTCCTCACTGCTCCTTTTATCATTAGTTAGATCTACTTAGTAAAGATTTAATACCAATAATTAGCTTGTTAGGAGCTACTAGCAAGATAAAAGACTTTATTATTCCCACGTAGCTTTCTAAAACTAGAGGATTAAAATATTTTTTTTGAATTTTTATTCTACTGTACAACTGTCTTTTTCGCCTACTTAATGAGATACTATTTGGATTGATTTCTTTACAAATAAGTACTTCATCTAAATTCGAAACCTCATATTTATTCATTATTCTAAAGAAGAATTCATAATCTTCTGCCGCTGGAAAATCAGTATGATATACACCAATCTCTTCAATAATTGCTGTTCTAAACATAACTGATGGATGCGGGAAACAGCTATTAATATGCATCTTCTTTTTTATCTCATCTGTTGAAAGCGGTACACGCTCTATAAACACTTCTTTACCATCCATATCCGTATGTCTTACGCTGGACCCTATTAACATATAATTTGGATTATCTAACATATATTGTTTTTGCTTATAAAATCGATTAGGTTCAATAGTATCTCCTGCATCTATCCTCGCAACAAATGTATAACCATTATCACAAATATACTTTAACCCTAAATTTAAGACATGCTCAATTCCTTTATTAACTTCAGATTTTATAAAAATAATATGGTGAATTCCAACAGTCTTAGGAACAAGGATTGGTTCCTTACTACCATCATCAACAACTACTACATCTACCTTCTCTTTTGTTTCCTTCAATAAAGATTCTAAGGTTTGATTTAAACCAACTTGATCGTTATATACAGGAATTAATAAAGCTATTTCTGACATATACTCGCTCCAATCATTTTTCTAATATAAATGAGAAAAAGGGATTACAGGAATCTAAATTAATCTGGATTCCCCAATCCCTAATTCTGTTATATATATATCTTAAATTACTCCAGTTGATTAATAGCTGCATTAGGACTATTTGTGTTCGCTCGAATCTTTTTTGAAGAATTAAATTTAGATATTGACATCTTATTAAATGCAGCAAGTCCCCCTAGAAATATAAGCCAATAGCTTAATGAAAAATCGTATGGCCTTTGGTAAATAGATAGGAAGTAAATTATACAAAAAATCCAGATATACCTATTTCTCATAGCAAAAGCATGCCCCATAAAATATATGGTATGAAGGACGAATAATAAAAATCCATTTACTACTACAAAGGTTTTCCAAGATAATGCCTCTGAACCATAAGCATTTGCTTTATAAAAATACTCTTTTTCTTTCATCCCTAACAATAAGTTACCATCTTGCAAAAATTCCTTATATATTTGTTCGAATGCTGCGTTCGCTCTATTATTTCCTTCTAATTCGTTATTTCCTAACTCCAACCTGTAAAGAATCTTTTCATATACATAAGTATCTTTAGGTACAGTATTCATTAATATTAGTAGCACACCTATTGATAGCAAAGCATATTTGTACTTCTTTATCAAAAGATATAAAAATACAATTACATAAAAAGCAAATGAGAAAGAGCATATCCCTGCTACAAATAATATTTTCTCATAACCTCTACGCAAAGAAAATCCTTTAGATGCTAAGATTAAACCACTAATTGTTCCAACTACTCCTGGTTCATCAAACATTCCACAAATTCTATCAATACTTCCTCCCCAAGGGAGGAAGTACCTTTGATCTGATCCGTTAAAAAAGTGGTAGATAGATAAATTAAAGTAATTCCTATAGTAAGGTTTTGTCCAAGATGTACTAGATAACTGAGACCATTGTAAATCTATTCCTACAAATAAAAGAATAGCTATCGCTATTGCTGGTATAAGAGATATGGCAACTATTTTAATAAAATTATCATAAATCTTTAAACGTTCCTCATTCCTTATCAAAACTAATGGGATAAGTGAAACAGAATATAGCCATAGGTTACGAATAATATTCTCGTCCTTAAAACTAAAAATTGCTATTAATATAAAAGCTAAAAAAGCACTAAATATATTTGATTTATTAATTTTGTAATCCGATATACTAATCCATAATAAAAATACTGAGATATGAATTATTCCAAAGAGAGGTATTATGCTATTGTTCCATGTGAAAAATGGATTTAACCATAAAAATCCCAAGAATGCTGCCATAAATATATATATCTTATAAAAAAGTGAATCTATTCTACCTTTTTGCATTTATTTATATCATCCTATCTTTAATCTTACTCTATTAAATATATTTTTAATGTCGCAAGAACCCTTCCCATATTTTTAGTTAACTAATTTATCTTCCTACCGTCTTTATTAACATATTTATTATTTAAATTTAATCAAGCAAGTCCATATATTTTCTAGCATTAGAGGCATAACTATAACATTCCTTTAAATCCGCATAGTTAAAGTCTACACTATCTAAACTAATTTCAAGTAATTTATCTGCAATTTGTTCCTTTTGATTATTTACATTATCAAATAGTTCAGTTAAAGTTGATCCTATATTCAAAATTCGTTTATTCGCATACAAATAATCAATAATTTTACTAGGTATTTGACTTGTACTCTTGTTATTTAGATTAATTAACAAGTCCATTTTTTTCATAATGCTAATAATTTCACTTCTATTTTTAAATGTATTTACCGTAATAGGAATTGTTTTTATATCCAATCCCTCAACTTTTAAAAATTCTTCTAATGCATTTACATTTCCAAAATAATGAAAATGTAATTTTGGATTATTTTTACTAGCTAATACTAGACCATGAATAAACTCTACTGGGCTCCTAATCCCTCTATAAAAAGACCCTGCGTACATTATATTAAATTTACTCTTATCTATTTTATAGTTACTTTCACCCTGTTGTTCTTCAAATAATTGAGGGATAACATGAATTTCCGACCTATTTACACCAAGATTAGTGTAGCAATCTACCGCATTTTCTGTTGGGATTACTATGGAATCGACATTCTTAAGTATCTTTGATTCCAAAAACTTATCGTATTTTCTTATTTCTCGATCTGGATTATAAGAGAATGGATCTCCGTAATCAGCTATCCACTTTAAATGTGAAGCATCTTTTTTTAATAGATGTCCTGTAATATGAGTAGAAACCGGCAATCCAACAGTCACCATAGCTTCACTATTAATATGCAGTTTATTTTTTTTCACATAACGGTATGCATTTATTGCCCACTCAACTGTTCGATCTGGCCAAACAAGTACATCATACAGTTTTTTCAAACCTTTAATAAGGAAATTACTTTGGGAATTATTTAGTATATTTTTATTCACATCCCATCTATTTTTTTCTTTATGAAGTAAAATGCCCGGTTTCACTTGATGTACAGTTATATTATCTGATTCTCTAGCATCGATTTCTTGATACATATTATTTCTAGGAATTATTAACTCAACATGATAACCCTCTTGTATCAAAGAAGATACAATACCCTTCACATGGAAAGCACGGGCCACATTTTCCGGATAATACCAATAACTAATTACCATTACTCTCTTCATATTCTTGTAATAAATCCCTTCTAAAATTCATTTAATATACATCATATAACATAATATTTTTCTCCCTAGCCCATTAATCCACTAGGGTTATGCCCTATAAATGTTAATTTTAAATGCTCTTTATTTATTTTCCATAATCCGCCCATAGCCGTTTGAATAGTAAATGAATTCTTGATTAACAATACTCGTTCCAAAATCAGTTATCACTATCTGTTTGTCAGATATCACTATTTTCCTGTACACTTTCTGACCATAACCACTATGGCACCCTATAAAACTATTATTTTTAAATTCCAGGCACTGACTATTTGTATTATGCTCTAAGTTAAATAAGCCACTCAATCCATCATAAAAGTTATTTTGTTCTATATCACCTAATTGAATTGTAAAATGTGCTTTTGTTGACCTAAATAAATTTCTTTTCTCTGGTATTGGGGTGTATAAGTATGTTCCAGGATCTTTTATAATATCTTCCCCATCAATTACTAATTCAATGCTGAGCTGATCATTATGATCATGACTTCCTTTTCCATTAGTACCTAATTTCCCGCACCTAATAGCTAAATAAAAATCTTGAGATTTAAAGATATACATACCAAAGTCAGGATATGCTATCTTTTTTAAACCTTCAACTAAATTTGATTTAGAATTAAAAATATATTGAACAAATTTTTCTTGTTGCTCTAATTTATTTATTTCATTTTTCTCGTGCTCATTTATGGAAACTTCTAACACATTATATTTTAAACTCTGTGAAACAGATTCTTCATATCGTTTAATGTTATTTTTCACTATATTTTTAATTAATGTATGTTCTATAGAAGGTTTATTTACAAAGCTAAAAAATTTCTTCTTTTTAAATAAAGCGTTAATTCCCGCGACTAAAGAGCGGTGTTCTAAAAAGTCTTCATCCCAGTACTTTTCTTTATCACTTAATTCATTATAAGTACTTAAATTTAAATATTTTTGCTTAGCCTCCTCAACTGTTAATAAATTATACGTTGGCTGTGTCTTAAAGAATCTCCCACTATCATTATCACCAAACTGCGCAACTTCTCCGTTAGGCTTAGTAATATCAACTGTAAATTCAGCCATTTTTTCTAATCTCTCCATGTACCATTCAGGAAATACTTTCCCGTTATGAAAATCCCAAAATTTATCCGGATCAATTTCAAAACCTAGTTTTTTACAAACCCCAATATGATCTTGCAATTTATAACTATGTAATATCTTTATTTTCTCTTTAGGCAACGCTAGGGCTACCGCTGTTGCATAAAGCATAAGTTCGCCAGATAAGCGATGATAAGTAGTAGAATTTTCAAAGTTTGAACCTTCTTCATAAAATTGGAAACTCATCTCTTGAATTAATTCTTGGAATGAAAAGTTTAACCATGTCGATACCTCTTTTGTAACAGGAAGGTATGCAGAAATAAAGAATAATCCTACAATATTAGATAAATAATGATTATTTCTTATACCTTTATTACGTTCTAGATGGTTAAAAATAAATTTCCCATGATCATATATAGAAAGTACAAATATTTTTTTAAATTCCTTATTAAATTCTACCCCCTGTACTTTAAATAAATCATAAACTAAAATCCAATTAGCGGCTCGAATTGCAACATCCATAGTACATGTCCAATTCACTCCAAATTTAGGAGGATTTGCAGATATAAAATCAAGAATTTCATCTTGAAATTCTCTTTCATATACCTTAGGATTTTCAAATTCTTTGTTTCCTTTACCTGCTAGCATATAGGCCCAAACAAATTGAATTAAATGTTGCATTCTGGAAAGTTCCCAAGGAACTTTCACATCAATCCCTGGTACTGTATTAAGAGCCAACTCTGAATAATGTTTTTTTGAGTCCCACGTATACCCCGATTTAAAATCAATTCGCCAATCTATAGGTACATAACTACTAGATATATGACTCCTAACATACTCACTATAATTTTGATTTCCTTTATTAATTAAGTTTTTTATCCAATCACTATTCTTATCAACTTCAATTTTCTTTGAAGTATACTGATATTTTTCCAATCCCCGGCACTTCATGTTATATTTAACATTTAACCAACCTGATCCTAATAAATCAAAATAATGGTTCATATACAGTGAAGTTAAATCCCTAATTTGTAACACTTCATTTTTGTCAAATTCATACTCCAAGGTTTTTGATAAAATCTCCTCTAGTTCATAATTAAAAAATTCTTTTGAGTAACTAGAAGCTATACTATCTTTCCAACATTCAACCTTTCTTGACGATTTATAAACTACTTTTCTTTTCGCTTTCTCTAGGACTTCTTTTACAGACAACCCTTCTATTTTTTTGAAATAGTTCAATATGCTATCACCTGCCTCTTTACTATAAAAACTCTCTATTTTTTCTAGAAACAACTTAAACGTATCTTCTCTCTTTCTTTATCACTATAAAAACAAAAGCATATTGTATAACCAATACCAATAGAGCATTAAATACTTGCGCCCATGCTATTCCAATGATAGAAAAATGTTTTCCAATAAAATAATTAATTAACAAAATGATGGGAACAGAAATAAGGTTTACTAAAAAATTCTCTTTCATTCTTCCTAGGGCAATTAACATAATTGCTACAATTGCATAGGATGAATATATTACGTATTTAACCATTAATATTCCAGTATATGTAACAGTATTTATATAAGAGTTCCCATAAAAAATAGGAACAAATATTTTTGCCCCTAAATAAACTGTAATCCCTACAAAAATACTCACTACTAAAGTCTTTTTTTGTATATTAAAAGTCATCTGTTTTAACTTACTAATATCTTTATTACTTTCAGTCAGATAAGGTGTATAGATATTCTGTAAAGTAGCGGTAACTTGCGTTGCCCCTAACAAAAATATAGTTGCTATTGCATAGTATCCCATCTCAACTCGATTTGTAATAAAACTATCCATAATAATAATATCTGTATAATTCCCTATACTGTTAGTAAAATTCGCCAAAAAACTAAAAAATGCAACATTCCAAAATGTAAACGGTATTTTCTCAGACATATTATAAGGCACTTTTATGGAATTTACTTCTTTAAACAGCGGAAATAATCCTACTATTAAACCTAGAACTGTTGCGATAATAAATCCTTTAATACCGAAAAACCACGTACCTATAATAATAAATATTGCATTTTGAATTTTTATTATTGATTGTATAACAGCCATTCTTTTTACTCTTTTCAGGGCTAACAAATAATTCATCAAAAGATTTGTCATAGTAAGCATTGGAATACACAGTGTATATACACCCCACTGAAATACAGAGTATTTCGGAGAAAAAATTAAAAACAAGTTAAATAATATTACAGAAATCACACAAAAAATTATACTTTTCCGAATCGCATATGAGAGGAGATAATTTTTTTCGCTGTCCTCCCTAGGTTCCGAACAATATTTCAATATTGCCGTATCGAGTCCAAAAGTACCTATTAGAACAGCTAGTATTAAATAAGTCTGCAAACTTTTTATCTGTGCCATACTTTCAGGAGAAATAAATTTTGCAACTAAAATAACACTTCCAAACCCAACAAACTGTACTAAAAATTTTGTTAATAATAAACTAAAAAAACCTTTTTTTCTTAGTTGAATTATATTATTATGGATTTTCCCTTTCAGCTTTGCTAATGGCTGCATCATAATGATTTCTCCTTAAAATCCATATCTTCAATACACTTTTCAATATTACATACCAAATCATTTATACTTCGATTTTCGAACAATATCGTACCCTCTGGTCGATTGCAAACATTACTTGCAATAGCTCTACAATTAAAGTAAATTGCTTCTTCAATACTTATACCGTAAGCATCACTATAAGTTGGTCGAATCATTATATCTGATTTTTTAAATAGAGGCCATAATTCTTTTTGTCCTGTAAGAAATAATATATTTCCCTCTATTTTATATTCTTTAATTTTTTCTAAAATACTTTTGAAGTACTCTTCATCGCCTATTTCTGCCAAAGCAAAAATCAATCCTATTTTGGGATACTTGTTTTTTAAAATTCTTATTACTTCTATACACATATCAATTCCATACAAATCTATATTCTTATAAAATGTAATCTTTGAGGCATTGCCTATTAATATTTGTTCGTGGTTATTTAAAAAACTTATAACCTCTTCACTATACGTCGATAAAATATGTTCTTCATCCTCTAATGGAGGTGGTATAAAGGGTGATTTTACCACGACTCGTTTTGGTAGTTGTATGTTATTCTTTCTATATCCATCTTTTAAATGTTCTCCAACCAACACACAATAATCTACTTTTTTTATAAATAATTTAGTCATTATTTTTTTCATATTACGAAAAGTATCTAAAATTCTTATAGAATGATTTTGTAAAATAATCCTACATTGAAATGGCCGTAACAATAAAGCGATCATAGTTAATGTATTAAATTCATTAAGGTGGAAAGTATGCTTTTGTGGTGATATTAAACAATAACGCATTAAAAATTTAAACTTTTCTAAACGCCCCATTTTATCAAAATCGATAAATTCTACTTCTTCACCTTGTTTTTCTAAAAATTTACTATACCTATATATATATATACTCACGCCCCCCAATGGAGGAGGATAAGGACCTATAAGAAAATATTTTCCGCTCATATTTTACATTACCTCTTAATTCCATTAAATGTATCAGATTTAATATTTATAATGATATATCTAATATTATTCAGCTTTCTAAAAATTTGACATAAAAAAATAAATAGATCCCTCAGATAGAACAAGCTATAACTCTCTCAAGGAATCTATTTATGAATAATCTCAAAAACGTGATTATTATGTTTAATAAGCACCCTTACGTAATACGACCAATAAAACTGTTTTAAATAAGATAATAATATCTAATTTTAAAGATTGATTGTATACATAATATAATTCTATATCCACCCTTTCTGGGTATCCTACATCACTTCTACCACTCACTTGCCAATAACCTGTTAAACCAGGACTCACAGATAAAAAGTCTGAAGTTTTAGAGCCGTATTCTTTTAATTCCTCCTGAATTACTGGTCTTGGACCAACTAAACTCATATCACCTTTAAGGACATTGATAAACTGTGGTAGTTCATCTAAACTTGTTCTTCGTAAAAAGCGCCCTATATTTGTAATACGTGGATCTTCCTCTGGCTCAAGCTTATAGTTATTATCTACATATTTCTTATATAGAACTTCATTTTTTTCTAATTTCTCTTCTGCATTAACTACCATAGAACGGAATTTATAAATACCAAATACTTTACCATTTTTACCAATTCTGGATTGTCTAAAGAAAACTGGTCCTTTTGCATCCCCACGCATGTAAAGGATAGGAATTATAATAAAAAATGGAGAAAATACTATCAAACCCACAATAGCACCTATAATATCCAGTGTCCTTTTAAAAAATGCATGTAAAATTGATGTTTTTTTCACTACACTTATTTCTTTCTCCACAGATTTATGTATTAATCCTCTTTCTTCCAACCTTTTCACCTCACCTTTACACATGTATATTTTCTATTTTTATAAGTTCAGTCATATACTCCAATAATTCATCTTTTAATTCTTTATGTTGTAACGCCATCTCAATTGTCGTTTTAATAAACCCAAACTTCTCACCAACATCATAGCGAGTTCCCTCAAAATCATAAGCAAATACACGCTGAATTTCATTTAAACGTTGAATCGCATCTGTTAATTGAATTTCGCCACCTGCACCTGTCTGCTGATTCTCTAGGAACATAAAGATTTCTGGTGTTAATATGTAACGTCCCATAATTGCCAAATTAGATGGCGCTGTTCCTTGAACTGGCTTTTCTACAAATTGACGCACCTGATAACGACGTTCATTTTGTTCAACTGGATCGATAATACCGTAACGATGTGTTTCATTTTCTGGCACTGTTTGTACACCAATAACGGATGATTGTGTACCTTCATATTGATCCATTAATTGACGTAAACATGGTGTATCAGCTTGTACTATATCATCACCAAGTAATACCGCAAATGGCTCATTTCCAATAAATTTACGTGCACACCATACTGCATGCCCTAAACCTTTTGGTTCTTTCTGTCTTATATAATGAATATTTATTTTTGAGGAAGCTTGTACTTTTTCAAGCATTTCATACTTCCCTTTTTCTAAAAGGCTTTGTTCTAATTCGAAAGAATGATCGAAATGATCTTCAATGGCACGTTTTCCTTTTCCAGTAACAATAATAATGTCTTCAATTCCTGATTCAATCGCTTCTTCTATTATGTATTGAATTGTCGGTTTATCGACGATAGGTAACATTTCTTTCGGCATTGCCTTTGTTGCTGGTAAAAATCTTGTCCCAAGACCAGCAGCTGGGATAATCGCTTTTCTTACTTTTTTCAATTATACTCCCCCTATAAATCTATTTATTTGTATGTAACAATAACAAAAACCCTACCTATAGAGTCATTTTTATAACTCCATAGGTAGAGTTTCTATTAGAAATAAATTATGGGCATCTAACCCATCCTCACGCCATACTCCCGACGACAAGCGTCTAAGGTAGGCATGAAATAAAATTTCTACCCACAGCACGACCGAGTGCCCCCGTTGATAACGGTTAGGAGACATCACCAATTATTTATTTAAAAAATACCGAACAATTTTTTACGACGAATTTGTTCTGGATCTTCTTTGTAAATTGCCTTCCCGCTAATTAATAAGTACGGATTTTCTTTCAAATCACTCATAACATTCATTCCGAATTCTTTCTCAATTAGTTCATAGCTTTCCGCTAAATGAAATCCTCTTGATGTCGTGTTATGTGCATCTGAAGCAACCATATGTGTTAAATTATTTTCTACAAGTTGAAGTGAAAACTTTTTGATTTTTTTACCGAATTTCCCTAATAAACTACCTGCCGTTACTTGCGTCAGTGCACCTTTATTTACAAGGTTATATAACTTATCTGGCCGCTCGATTAACTCGGCATTACGTTCCGGATGAACAATAATTGGGATCATTCCCTTAACACGTAATTCATATAATAGGTGTTCCGCATAACGCGGTACGTGATTAGATGGGAATTCAATGAATATATATTTATTTGTTTCGTTTAAAGTAACGATTTTACCAGCTTCATAGTCTTCTAATAAATCACCATATAACCTAATCTCCTGCCCCGGTAAAATGGTAAGTGGAATATTATGTTGTTGTAGTTCATCATTGAGTTGTTTTACGTGATGAATAATTGAGGTACGTTCATTTATATATTTGCCATTTTGATGGTGCGGCGTTGCGACAATTGTATGTATTCCTTCTGATACGGCTTGTTGTGCCATTGCTAAACTATCTGTCATGGTTTGTGCACCGTCATCAATACTATGTAAAATGTGACAATGTAAATCAATCATTCTTTCAGCCTTCCTTTCTCCTATCAGTCTTTTTTCCCTTGAATATGAGACATCTCATATTCAAGGGAAAAAAGGAGATATGGTTGAAACATATCTCATCCTTTTAATTAGTTTGCGCCATAATAATAATATAAGCCGTTTTCACGTTCACGGTCATTTAAAACAACACCTAACAATTTACCTTTTGCAGACTCCAATAACCCTTTTGCTTTTACTGCTGTTTCTTTCTCTGTTGATTCACTACGAACAACAAGAATAGAAGCATCACATACATTTGCCATAATTTGTGCGTCGGTAACAGCTAAAATTGGAGGCATATCAAAAATAACTAAATCGTACATGCTGTATGCTTGTCCAAGAAGTTCTTTCATTGATTTTGAACCTAATAATTCCGCCGGATTTGGTGGGATTGGGCCACATGCTAAAAAGCTTAGATTATCTATAGATGTCGTTTGTACACATTTCTCTAAACGTTCACTATGTGTTAATACATTCGTTAATCCAAAAATATTATCTACTTGGAACATTTGATGCATTGCTGGTTTACGCATATCCGCATCAATTAATAATACTTTTTTTCCTTGTTGAGCAAACACAACTGCCATATTCGCTGTCGTTGTCGTTTTCCCTTCACTTGGGTTCGCCGATGTTACCATTAATGAATGTAAATTCGTATCAACAGCTGCAAATTCAATATTCGTTCGAATATTACGATATTGCTCTGAAATTGGTGATTTCGGTTGTTGATGCGCAATTAATTGACGACGTTGACGATGATTCTTTTTCTTTTTAAATAAATTAAGAGCCAATTGTTTGTCCCCTCACTTTTCTTGATGATGGAGCGTGTGATTTCACGTTCAATGTTTCTTCATCCATACGAGCGACAATACCTAACACCGGTAAGCCAAGTAAGTTTTCTACATCTTCTTCCTTTTTCACTGTGTTATCTAAGTATTCTAGTAAGAATGCAAGACCAATTGAAGCCATTAAACCAATAACGAAAGCGATTGCTACATTAAGCATTGGCGCTGGTTTAATCGGAGATTGATTTTCTGCAACTTCTGCTTTAGATATTACTGTTACGTTATCAACATTCATAATTTTTGCAACTTCACCTTTAAACACATCTGCAGTTGCATTCGCAATATCACGAGCTATTTTAGGATCTTTATCCTCAGCTGTTACAGCGATTACTTGTGAATCCTTTTCATTCGCAACATTAACTTTTTTCGTTAACTCTTGCGCTGTCATATTTAAATTTAATTTTTCATTCACTTGTTCTAAGATTACTGGGCTTTTAATAATAACCTTATATGTATTCGTTAATTGAATATTCGTTTGAACTTCACCAGCTTGAAACATCGATCCCTCTTGCTTCTTCTGATTAACAAGAATTTGCGTCGAAGATTGATAGATTGGTGTCATAAAGAAGAAGCTAATGATAGCACTTACTATAGCTGCACCAAATGCGATTACGAGGATCATTGCTAAACGTTTTTTTAAGATATGAAATAACTCTTTTAGACTAATTGTTTCTTCCATAAGTTCCTCCAACTTTCTAAAATTTACACATAGGAAAAATTATAACATATAAATCTTACATTTTTTATTTTTAATAATTCAGTTCTATATTTGTTCACAAGAAACAAGTTTAATCTTACAAAATAATCTTAAATATGACAACACATTCCAATGATTTTCCAAATTTTTTATTTTATCATGTTTTTTATACTATGTAACTTGAGAAATAAATTTCAAAATGAGAAAAAAAGCCAACAAGTATTTCTTATTGGCTTTTTTTATTTCAGTAATAACCATACTGTTCTTTTTCTTCTCTTTTATCGTTCAAAACAACACCTAGTAGTTTTCCTGATGCTTTATCTAATATTTGTTTCGCTTTTACGATTTTATCTTTTTCCGTCTTTTCACTTCGTACAACGAGTACGATTCCATCACATTTATTCGCAAGTATTTGTGCATCTGTAACCGCAAGGACAGGTGGTGTGTCGATTAATATAATATCAAACATGTTATATGCTTCTAGTAACGCCTCGTCCATCGCCCGGCTCCCTAATAATTCTGCTGGGTTTGGCGGGATTGGACCTGCTGCCATTAAGTATACGTTCTCTATGTCTGTTTTTTGAATGCATTGCATAAGTTTTGCTTGTCCTGATAATAAGTTCGTTAACCCATTTGAACTATGAATGGCAAATAAGTTTTGTATCGTCGGCTTACGCAAGTCAGCTCCAATTAATAAAACTTTCTTTCCTTGTTGTCCGAAAACAACTGCTAAGTTTGCGATTGTCGTTGTTTTCCCATCACCTGGATCTGCTGAAGTAACAATAATAGAACGAACATGATTATCTACAGATGTGAACTCAATGTTTGTACGAATGTTACGGTATTGTTCTGTAATACGCGATTTAGGCTCTTTATGTGTAATTAATTGTCGTAATGGTTTTCTTTTCTTTCTCCCGAACATATTCATAATCTCCTTTTGTGAAATGCGACATTTCCCTTTTCTCTCTCTTATGCTCGATTTCATACGTCTAATTAATATTCTTTCTGATTCCCCACATTTCATCATAATCAATAACATTCTACTTTGTCTTATTTAAGTACCTTAACAATATGACAATGCCCTTATTTCTTTATTCCCTTTATCACTTATCCTATTTTCTAGATAAATAATAAAGTAAGTATATGGTAATTACCATCTATTTACAAGTTATTTTCTGATTAGTTTGCAAATTATCGTTTCATCGTTATATAGCAGAAATTAAAAAAATCCCCTTGTCTTTTTACAAGGAGATTTTTTAGTACTATCTATTCTTTTTTATCACCAATCGCAAATGTAATTTCTGCCTCACATGCAACTTCACCATCTACTGTTGCGATTGCTTTTCCTTTTCCAATCGGGCCGCGTACGCGTGTCATTTCTACTTCTAGACGAAGCTGATCACCTGGGCGTACTTGTTTTTTGAAACGGCAATTGTCGATACCTGCAAAGAAAGCAAGTCTTCCGCGGTTTTCTTCTTTCTTTAATACTGCAACTGCTCCGACTTGTGCTAATGCTTCTACAATAAGTACACCAGGCATAACTGCATAGTCAGGGAAGTGTCCGTTAAAGAATTCTTCATTTGCGGATACATTTTTAATCCCAACCGCTCTTTTTCCTTCATCTACTTCTAATATTTTATCAACAAGTAAAAATGGATAGCGGTGAGGAATGATTTCTTTAATTTGTTCTATATTTAGCATGTAACAATCGCCCCTTTTGTAATATTGGTCTTACCACTTGGACATATTGCTATTATCCCATTTTGTTTATTGTTTGTCATTACAAAGTAACATTTTATATTTAGCACAACTTCCTAAAAAAAAATGCACACACTCTATTCCATTAAAATAGTTGCACATTTTTGCAACTGACACGGAGGTGGAAAGGAGTGTATGCCCAAATTAGGGAAAGGCAATATGTATTGAAACATTATTTGCCTTAATGTCGTATTCGACTCATTATATTATAAACGTTTTCAATTAAGGAAATATTAAATTTAACCATATATATGAATATTTTACCTGTTTCCTTCATATTTCTCTATTTTCCTTCCATTTTCGCAAAAAAACAAAATAAAAAAATATAAAAACGAAAAAAAGAACTAAGGCATTAGCCTTAGTTCTTTCAAATTATCTCAAAGCACGCTTTGGTAATCTGTCGATATTCTCTAACATAATACCTGTACCAACCGCAACGCAGTGCATTGGGTTTTCAGCAATTAATACTGGTACTTTTAGCTCTTCTGCTAGAAGCATGTCGATACCGTGTAGTAAAGCTCCACCGCCTGTTAGAATAACACCACGGTCGATGATATCTGCAGATAATTCTGGTGGTGTGCGCTCTAATACGCCTTTTGCAGCTTGTACAATAACAGCTGCATTTTCTTTTAATGCTTCTGTAATTTCTTCAGAGCATACTGTAATTGTACGTGGTAAGCCTGTTACCATGTCACGTCCGCGAATTTCAAGCTCTTCGCTACGTGCACCTGGGAATACTGTACCAACTTTAATTTTAATATCTTCTGAAGTACGTTCTCCGATTAATAGCTTATACTTACGTTTAATATAGTTTAAGATCTCCATATCAAACTTATCGCCAGCCATTTTGATAGAGGAAGAGGTAACAATATCACCCATAGATAGTACAGCGATATCTGTTGTACCTCCACCAATATCAACAACCATGTTACCGCTTGGTTGGAAGATTTCCATACCAGCACCAACTGCGGCTACTTTTGGTTCTTCTTCTAAAAATACTGTTTTACCACCTGAACGTTCAGCAGCTTCACGAATTGCTTTTTGTTCTACTGATGTAATATTTGTTGGACAACAAATTAAAATACGAGGTTTTGAAAAGAAGCTCTTTACGTCCAATTTGTTAATGAAATACTTTAACATTGCTTCTGTAATTTCGAAATCTGCGATTACACCATCTTTAAGTGGACGAATTGCTACAATATTACCAGGCGTACGTCCCACCATACTTCTCGCTTCTTCACCGACTGCTAATACTTTACCACTATTACGATCAATTGCCACAACAGATGGCTCATTTAATACAATACCCTTACCTTTAACATGAATTAATACGTTAGCCGTACCTAGGTCAATTCCGATATCTCGCGCAAACATTCCCGTTTTTTCCTCCTCGATATTCAAAATCAGGTTACACCCGAATTCTTTTCACCTAATTTCTGATTTTATCATAAATTTAACAGAAACGTAATATTCGCAAAAAGAATTCTTCTGAAAAATATTACCGAATGTGAACGGAATGTTTGCTACTGTAACATTATTGACGTACAGGCTTCTCTACATCTTCTTTTCTATACTTTTGTTTTGTTGCTTCTCCACCTCTTAAATGACGAATAGACTTATGATAATCAAGAATTTCTTTTACCTCATTTGCGAGCTCTGGATTAATCTCTGGTAGACGTTCTGTTAAATCTTTATGGACTGTACTCTTTGATACCCCAAATTCCTTTGCAATGACACGCACTGTCTTTCTTGTCTCCACGATATACTTACCAATCTTGATAGTTCTCTCTTTGATGTAATCGTGCACACCACTCGCCTCCCTAATTTGGATGTGAGAAGGGTGAAATGAGCCTCGCTGCATATGACTAAGAAGTAAGTGTGAGTGCTGTTTGTAAGCGTTAAACATTCTTGGATTTATAATGAAATGATTCACGATTTCTCACCTCAAACACTCTCTTTGCTTTGGTTTATACCATTGTATTGCCCGCACTACTGATATATGCTACATGTTCACTATTTTTGCGGACTAAGTTAAGAAAAATTACGTTTTTTTGTGAGAAATACGTTAAAACTGACTATTATGGCCAAAAAAAATGACACCTTGTATAAAAGGAGTCATTCTTCTCGTTCCAATTCTTCTTCTAACAACTGATGGTGGGGAACCTCTTTCTTACCGGCAATATAATAATATAAAGTGAATAAAACAAACAATAAAATAATAGCAGTCGACAGAACAAACAAAAATGACACAGTATCCCCTCCCTTTTGTAATATATATTCGAGAATCTCGTCATTTTTCCTTGTTTTTACAACTTTTTTCTCGAAATTGATTATTTTTATATAAAAATAAAAAAATCAATTCTCTTGATGAGAACTGATTTTTTCACTTTATTATTCTTGTGAAGAAGAATCGTTAGATGATTCTGTAGAACCGTTTGTTGATTTTTCTTCTTTCTTCGGTTCTTCTTTTTTGTCACTAGTTGAACCGCTTGTTGATTTCTCTTCTTTTTGAGACTTGTCTTCTGTTTTATTTTCTGGTTTCGTGCTCGTTGACTTCTCTTCTTTTTGAGATTTGTCATCAGCTTTTTTACCAGAAGCATTCGTAGCCTTTGCAGCACCTGCATCAGCTTTAATTTCTGTTACTGATTTATTTAAGTAACGTTCAGGGTTCACAGCCACATTGTCTTTACGTACTTCAAAGTGAACGTGAGAGCCTGCCTCTTTATTCATTGCACTTAGACCGGATGTTCCTAATACTTCACCTTGTGCAACTCTTGCACCTTTTTCTACTTTCACACTGCCTAAGCTTTGATAAGATACCGCTACACCATTTCCACTATCAACTGTTACAACATAACCAAGAAGTGAATCTTTTTCAGCTTTCGTTACTGTACCACTTAAAGCAGCGGCAACATTGAATTCTTTTCCATTCTTCGCAGCAATGTCAATTCCTTTGTTTGGGGAATATGTGTTGTTATAAAAGACAAGTGCTTTTTCTTGTTCCGCCTCAGTTGCTGCATCTTCATAGAATTTCTTTTGTACGACTACTTCCGCATTCGCGGCAGCTGGCATTTTCACTACTTCTGAAGATTTCGTTACTGGTACTGCTGGATCTTCCGATTGTGTATACGGTGTTGCTTGATCGTGGTTTGGAGTCTTCTTCGGATTAGCTCCTTGGAACCATAGCGCAACCATTAAGATTACCGCTGCACAAGCAATGTATAGTGCCGGAAACACCCATCTTTTTTGAAATAAATGTACTACCTTTTGCGACTTTTTATTATTTCTTCCTCGCATTCCATCATCACCTCAGCAATCATTTTGAACAATATTCACGTATCCTATACAACGTATAACTAATTACTTTTCGACAAAATTTGTAAAAATATGTATAAGAACTGTAAAATTTCCGAGGAAATGATAGAAAAAAGAAAAAACTGAGCGTTTCGGCCCAGTTTTTAGTCCATTTGTTTCTTCTTATATACGATTAAACATGCAATAAGCGCAATAATAAGCCAAACTGCAACATTTAATACATGCCCACTAATACTACTAAACCCAGCTCCATCTACTAAGCTTTTGATTGCTTTTACAATATGAGATGTTGGAAGATACTCAATTAGTGTCTTAATTACTTTATTTTCAACCATCGGCTCAAATTGTACAGCTAAATACATCGTCATTAAAATAGGCATACCAATTAAAGATGTTTGTGGTACAGAAGATGCAAGTAATCCAATCATTGTTCCAAGCACGATAAACAAAATAGTTCCACATAAGAATACCAATCCTACCAATGGAAGATTAATATTTAACTGATCTAAAATGAATAAATTTGCAATACAAATGACCATCGTCAGACCCGATGTTAATAAACTCTTTCCAAGAAGAACTTCAACAGAAGATGCTGGGGATAACATCAACACACGCAGTGTATGTTTTTCTTTTTCTTCTGCAATTACCATAGATTGAACAAATCCTGCGACAAATAGGAAGGCCATTATAGTAGTAGTGCCTAACATTTCCTTTCCCACTCCAAATCTGCTAAACAAAAATGAAAGTATAATTGGTAAAAATGCCATTAATAACACTTGTGAATTTGTCTTAAAATCTTGGACTTCTTTCCGAAAAATAGCTGAAAATCTTCTCATTGAAAATGTCATTATAATCCCCTCCCAGTAACTTCAATAAAGATATCGCCTAGCGTTGGTTCGTGTGAATGAATAGATAACAGTTCGCCCTTTTTCATCCATTCTGAAATACGTTTTGCGCCTAATTCATCTTTTTGCACTACTTCTTTTTGTTTATCTTTTAATACGACCTGTATTTGATCCTTAGCGTATTGTAAGCGTAGGTTCTCTGGCGTATCCAGCGCTACAATTTCTCCGCCACAAAGGAAGGCAATACGGTTACAAAGCGTTTCTGCTTCATCCATGTTGTGAGTCGTTAAGAAAATCGTCGTTCCTTCTTCATTTAAGTCTTTTAAGATTTTATGAATGTTTTGTACGTTTACTGGATCGAGTGCAGATGTTGGTTCGTCTAAGAAGAGGATATCTGGTTTATGAAGGATTGCTCTTGCTAGTGTGACGCGTTGCTTCATTCCCTTTGATAGTTTCTTTACTGGTGTTTTTTTATCATCTAATAAATTTACTTGTGCTAGTACTTCATTGATTCGTTCTTTTTTACAATCGTATAAGTCACAAAATAATAGTAAGTTATCATAAATACTAAGTCTTTCATATAAGCCGCTGTTATCTGTTAAAATACCAATTCGTTTGTAATCGATGCTACTTGGTCCTGTAATATCTTTCCCTAATACTCTTACCGTTCCAACACTATGAAGCAATTGAGAAGTTAAAATTTTTACTGTTGTCGTCTTACCAGATCCACTCGGTCCGAGGAATCCGAATATCTCTCCTTGCTTCACCTCAATATTTACATTTCGAAGTGCCGTTTTTCCACTGAAACTTTTCATTACATCTTTCATTTCAATTGCCAATGTCATTTCTTCATCCCCTTTGTTTTTCTTCTTTATAGATGAAAGTCGCTTTAGCGCTTTTCGTTCGTTTGTTTCGCTTTTCTTGACTCAATCATATGAAAAACAAAGGGTTTACGCAGTAAAATACCGGTAAAAGGAGTATTTTTACCGGTGAATGAATCGCATGTTGAGCTTATTGGAGCACTTTTTATAGCCCAATCACGCCTTTTAATTCATCCATTCGTCCTTTTGAAAGTGGAATTGAACTTTTTCTTTCGTCGTCTAAAATTAAGCTAAAACTGTTACGAGTCCAAGTAATCACTTCTCGTACTCTTTGTAAATTTACAAGGTACGAGCGATGACATCTAAAGAAACCAAAACCTGTTAATCTCGCTTCTAGTTCACTTAATGTTAAGGCGCATACGAAATCCCCTTCACGAACGTGAATATGTGTTACTCCGTTTTGCGTTTCAATGAAATGGATTTCCATCGGATCAAGTAAAATGATTTTATCGTTCACTTTCGCAGGTATTCTTTCTAACTTCATTTGCGGAATCATTTGAATGACTTTTTCTTCATCGACTTCTTCCACTTCCTCTTGCTCAATTTCTATCTTTTTCACACCATCGTTGTTTAATATGTATACATCCTCTGTTAACGAAAGGGCATCCGATAGAAATGATGACGTAATAAAGATTGCCTTTCCTTGTTCTTTCATTTTCATGATTGCTTTTCGAATAATAACCGTACTCTCTATATCTACATTTTGCTCTGGCTCTTCCAAAATGACTAGATCCGGATTATGAATCATAATTCGTCCAATATGAAGACGACGCTTCTCTGAAAATGATAGTTTTTCTATCTTAACGTTTAACTTATCTAAAAGACCAACATATTGTACAATTTCTTCCGTACTCATATTCGATTCATAAAGACCTAGTAAAAACTTAAAGTATTCCTTCACCTTCAAACGATCATATGCCTCATCTTTCAAAAAACAAAAGCCGATGCGAGAATAATTTTTCTTTCCAATCGCTTTACCTTCAAATAGCACATTGCCAGTTGAAGCTTCTTCTTCACCAATAATGATACGATGCAACACTTTAGCTGTATGGTTATTGCATTGCAAAACAACACATTGCCCTTTTTCAACCTTTAGCTCTATTGCCGGTAACTGGTTCGTTTTCCCTAACTGTTTCAACTCCAGTAGCGCCATTTCGTCTCCCCCAAATACTTTTTATCCTATTATACCAAACAGTTAATGGAAAATTATGATATTTTAAACAGAAAAAAATAGGTGCCAGAGTTCTGACACCTATTTCTTCACCATCAATTTTCCTTCATAATCATTCATCGTCCTTATTTCAACGCCTTTATAGTAATGGGCGACGATATCTGTATATTTCTTTCCTTCTGCTGCCATGCCGTTCGCCCCGTATTGACTCATACCAACGCCGTGACCGAAGCCTTTCGTCGTAACGATGATTTTATCCCCTTGTTGTTTCCACGTGAAATCAGAAGAACGTAAATCTAACTTTTCACGAACTTCTTTTCCCGTTAATGTTTTTCCTTGAAAAGCTACATCCTTTACGCGCTTTCCTTCCGTAAGGTCTTTAATGTTTCCAACCTTCCCGTCTGCTAGCACTTTCACACCGAGACGTTTTTGAAAATCAGCTACTGTAAATGTTTGCTCGCTCGTAAACTTTGGAGAGGCTTGATCCCACGGACTATCTACACTTTTCAAGTACGGATAATCATTTCCCCAATAGTCAGCTGCATTTTCTGTTCGACCATTACTCGTTGAAAAGAAGGATGCTGAAATTGGTTTTCCATCATACGTTAAAACTTGTCCTGCTGTTTTCGAAACAGCTTCTTCGATTTTCTTCAAATTATTTTCGTAGTTATTGCCCCATTGCTTCTTCAATTCATCTTTGCTTTTGTACACTTGATCTTTCACCGTATCTGTCACGTCTGCATTATTTTTCTTTCCTCCGCTTAGCATACGTTGTACTACAAATGTTCTTGCTGCTAATGCCTGTGCCTTTAGTGCCTCTATTTCAAAACTGGCATTCATCTCAGAAGCTACTACACCGGTCACATACTCCTCCATAGGTAATGATTCTACCTTCTTTTGTTTCTCACGATATACAGCAACTTGAACCGCTGTATCTACTTTTCCTGGAGCTGGTATACTTTCTATGGCTGGAGGAGTTTTAGAGGCCGTTTCTTCCCCTACTTTTGCTTTCGCAAATGGGATAACAAGGGCTGCAGGTACAATGATAACGAGCGCTATTAAGAGCGCTACTGTAATAAAAAGTGGCTTTGAAAATTTCATCCTATTTTTCCCCCAATATAAAAGCTTTACTCCATTCATTCTTATGGAACAACTCTTTCTTTTAGAACACACTTAAGGGGAAGAGCATAAAACGGAAATTTTCTAAATATTTTTACTGGTACGTGCATAAGTATAGAATTTATTGACTATAACAGTAATAACCCAAAAAAAATAGCCCCTATGTCAAAAGACATAGAGACTATTTCAATTAAGCGTGAAGATCAGAAACTTCTTGTTCTTTCACTTCTTCTACTTTTTCGTTTACACGTTCAATAGTTGCACCTAATGCAGCTAATTTCTTATGGAAATCTACATAACCACGGTCAAGATGTTTTAACTCAGTTACACGAGTATAACCTTCTGATACTAAACCAGCTAAGATTAATGCAGCTGCAGCACGTAAATCAGTTGCGCCTACTTCAGCACCTTGTAAGCTGTTTGGACCGTTCATAATAACAGAACGACCTTCAATTTTAATATCAGCATTCATACGACGGAATTCTTCAACGTGCATAAAGCGGTTTTCGAATACCGTTTCTGTAATCATGCTTGTTCCATCAGCTTGTAGTAATAATGCCATCATTTGTGATTGCATGTCTGTTGGGAAACCTGGGTGAGGCATAGTTTTAATATCAACCGCTTTTAACTTATCTGGGCCGATAACACGTACACCTTCGTTTTCCTCAATAATTTTAACACCCATTTCTTCCATTTTCGCTGTAATTGAGCGTAAATGTTCAGGTACAGCATTTTCAATTAAGATGTCTCCACCAGTAATTGCTGCTGCAACCATGAATGTTCCCGCTTCAATACGGTCAGGAATAATAGAGTGGTTTGCACCATATAATTTATCAACGCCTTCGATACGAATCGTTCCAGTTCCAGCTCCGCGTACTTTCGCTCCCATCGCATTTAAGAAGTTAGCTAAGTCAACGATTTCTGGTTCTTTCGCTGCGTTTTCAAGAATTGTTGTCCCTTTTGCTAATGTAGCTGCAGACATAATGTTTTCTGTCGCGCCTACGCTTGGGAAGTCTAAGTAGATTTTAGCTCCTTTTAGTTCTCCCTCAACATATGCCTCAACAAAACCGTTACCAACCTGTACTTTTGCTCCCATTGCTTCGAAGCCTTTTAAATGTTGGTCAATTGGACGTGAACCGATTGCACATCCACCAGGAAGTGCAATACGAGCACGACCGTTACGTGCTAATAATGGTCCCATTACTTGAACAGATGCACGCATTTTACGTACATATTCAAATGGTGCTTCAATGTTTAGTTCTTTAGAAGAATCGATTGTTACTTGATTATTTTCAAATACGACTTCAGCATTTAAATGACGTAATACCTCATTAATTGTGTATACATCAGACAAAACTGGTACTTCAGATAGTACATTCTTTCCATCACTCGCTAATAGGGCTGCAGCGATTATAGGTAATACAGCATTTTTTGCGCCCTCAACACGCACTGTGCCGTTTAACCGCTTTCCGCCACGGACGATGATCTTTTCCAAATTATTCCCCTCCGTGTCCTTTTTTCAGTATCTATTCACTCAATACTCAGAAGTTATGATCGGTGTGCCAACCACAATTGTATCTTTGTTGTCTGTAGAACGTATTGCTATTTGCACATTTATTTTCTCTCTATTTGTTGAAAGAGCGTCATCCCACTTTTTATTGTATGCGGAGACTGACACAAATGCTCTTTCTTCTACTTGTTCGATCGCTCTTGCTGAAAGATCTTTCAAAACCTGATTGGTTTTATTTTGCAAAACACCTTCAATCTTATCATTCAGTACACCTTGAACACAAGTGTAAATTATAGGTTTTTCACTAAAAATTTTATTTACTTTTTGAACATACTTCGGGTCCCATTTCGCCCCACTTACTTCAAAGATAATGAAAGTGTTTTCTTTAGTATTTTCTTTACTCCAAGTTACTACTACTCGTTCTTCATGAGAAGCAAACTTTTTATAGGATGTAGCTTTATATCCATCTGGAGATTGCTCTACTTCCCACTTTTGAATATTTGCCTTGTCCTTCACATCGTTTAACAACTTTTGAAACGTATGTATATTAGAAATTGTTTTTGTTTCTCTAGCTAACCATGACCATTTTTCTACTTTAGCATCATTTTTCTCTAAAGCCTTAATCATGCTCTCCATTTTCTGTTCATCGCTTATCGGTTTCATCTCTCTATATCCAACCAAAAATAAAACAACACTAAGTGCAACAATAAGAATGGCTTTAAGCTTCAATTTCATCCCCTCCTATCCCCATTGTTAACGGAGATTTGAGGTTCTATACACTTACTTTACTAAATACGTTAAACTCTTCGAATAGCCTAAATAATCAAGGAAAAAGTTACTTACAGATGTCCCAATTGCAATTGTAATTAAGATGAGTAATACTCGCGTCTGCAGCACTTTTCCGGACTTCATTAAACGCTCAATGTGAATGCCTTGCAAAGCCCACCACGTAATGGTAATAAACAATAAATGCGAAACAATGGCAATCAGTGCTTGTTGCCCTAAAAGTTGTGCCAAAAAATCGACCCCTTTTTACTCAGCTACTACTTATGAAAGAATATAAAAACGATACCATAATAAGTAGGAGCCACACTTTTTCAAATGCACATAGACATCTTACATTTTACATCGTGATTTTCTTTCAAAAAACGTATATCTACATTACAAGTTAACACAAAATAAAAAGCGCAGAGTACTGACTCCACACCTTTTATTTTCACTATTGTACCACGTTCCCTAAGAAGAAGAAATCTTTCATTAATGGAAAATATTCATAAAAGAAATTGTACCCAATCATCGGCATAATCCCTAGTATTACAATCGAAATTGCACAAAGGCTCATAACAACCTTTATATTTAATGGTAACCGTATCCTCTCTTCTGTCTCTCCGGTGCGGAAAAACATTTGTTGTAAAATACGGAAATAATATACGAATGAAACAACTGTCGTACCCATCATAATCGAAGCTAGTACGTAATGTGCTGGCTCTACATGAAGCGCGCCTAAAAAGATGTTAATCTTTCCAATGAAGCCAGCCGTCCCTGGTATCCCGGCCAGCGATAAAATAAAGATTGTCATCATGATCGCTGCAAATGGTGATTTCTTATATAATCCGGTGAAAATCGTTATATTTTCCTTATCGTTTTGTAAGATTAAACCGTGGATAATGGCAAACGCGCCTATATTCATAAGCATGTATGCCAACATATAAAACCACATGCTATCCAGCGTAAATGGTGATAATGCCACAAGTGGAACGAGCAAATACCCAGCATGCGCAATGCCTGAATAAGCAAATAAACGTTTTACGTTGTATTGTTTTAACGCGACTATATTCCCAACAATCATCGTAATACTTGCTAGCACCGCAATATATATACTCATATGCCCATATAAAGATTGCATATCTCCTTGTATTAATACACTTGCAAAAACCATAAGGAACAAACGAATAATGAGTAGGAACCCAGCAATTTTAGAAATCGTTCCAAGAAAAGCGGTAACAGGTGTAGTCGCTCCTTCATACACATCAGGTGCCCACATATGAAACGGCACTGTGGCAATTTTAAATGAGAGACCGACTAGCAATAAAAGAAATGCGAGAGCTAGCAATAACTGAATACCACTAGCGAGCTCCCCAGTGAGTACCTTTTGCATATCTACAATGTTAGTTGAACCTGTAATACCGTATAAATAACTCATTCCGAAGAGCGTGATCGCCGTTCCAATTCCTCCGCTAATGACATATTTCATTGCCGCTTCATTTGATGCACGGTTCTTTTTTCGTATTCCTACTAAAATATAAGAAGAAAGTGAAAGTAACTCTAAACCAACGAAAAGGGTGATAAAGTCAACACTAGAAGCCATGAACATCGCACCAAGAAGTGCCATTAAAAATAAGTAATAATATTCGCCCTTATCTTCAATCGGATTCTTCTTATCATCGCTCATTGCGATGCATAAAATGAGAGCTGAGGCGCCTAATAACAACGTTTTAAACCCTTTTGAAAATCCATCTAACACAAACGATCCGTTTAAAATATCTCCAGCTGGTTCGCTATATAGCGTAATTAATGAAACAATTGCTAATACGATGGCAGCAATCGCACCAAGAGCTACATATCTATGGTTCAGCTTAAAAAACAAAACACATATGGAAAGAAGGATGGCGGCCCCGAGAATAATAAATTCTGGCACCATTAGATGCCACGATAAGCTAAGTAACGTATTCATATCCATCCTACTTCACCCCCAATGTTTTCAATGTATTTTGAAGCGGATCCCCTAGTATCTCTGGCATAACTCCAATTGCAATAATACAAAAGATAAGTAGTAAAACAGGGACATACTCCCATCCATGTATATCAGATTTTGCTTCCCACTCTTTCTTTCCGAATGTCACTTGAAGTGTCGCCCTTAATACATATACAGCGGTTAAAATGATGCCAATCACACCGACTGCAGCAATGACGGGCTCTCCTTGAAATAAACCGAGAAAGGCAAGAAATTCACTAACAAACCCAGACATCCCTGGTAATCCAAGCGATGCCATTCCTCCTGCTAAGAAGAAGCCGCTAAGTACTGGGACACTTTTTGCGAGTCCACCAAGCGCTGTAATTTCTGATGTTCCGAAACGTTGTTCTATAACACCGAGTAAGAAAAACAGTAAGGCTGCAATTAAACCGTGCGATACAACCTGGAATAACGCCCCTTGTGTACCCGGTGCATTAAGTGACGCAAGTCCCATTAACACAATTCCCATATGCGAAATACTAGAGTAAGCCAGTACTTTCCTAAAGTCCGTTTGGATGAGTGCTAAAAAGGCACCGTACAATAAATTAATTACACCTAATATCGCAATTAGCGTTGCAACATCGTGAAAATATTCCGGGAATAGCCCTTTTCCGAAGCGAATAATACCGTACGCTCCAATCTTTAGCAAAACACCAGCATGAAGCATAACTACAGCTGGATGCGCTTCTATGTGCACATTGACCATCCAACGGTGCAACGGAAAAACAGGTAGTTTAATTGCAAAGGCAATCATTATGGCAATAAATACACCAAGCTGCAAGCTACTTGGGATGATGAGTTCTCCTTCTGCACTTACGCTTCTTAATATCTCTTTCAGCTCCATAATATTTGTTGTACCTGTTTTCGCGAACAAAATTGAGAAAACAATGAGCAAAATAGCTGAGCCAATACCGTTATATATTAAATAACTATACGCAGCCTTTTCGCTCGACAATTTCCCCCACTTCCCAATCAATAAGAACATTGGTGGCAACGTAATTTCAAAGAAGATAAAAAACAACATTAGATTTTGAGCAGCAAAGACGCCGAGCATCCCTATTTCTAGCACGAGTAACAGCATATAAAATGCTTTTAAATTTCTTTTAATAGAAAAGGCTGCAATTGCTGCGAGCATCGCTAGAAGAGCCGTCAGCACCATCATAACAAGCGACAAACCATCAATACCGAGCTCGTAATAAATAGAAAACCACCTTTTATCCACCGCTGTAAAATCTCCGAACTTAATCCATTTCACCTTTTCATCAAATAGTGACAAGCTCTTTCCAGAAGCATATGTACAAGCGAGGACGATAGCGATTCCAAATGGAAGTGCCGTCCCAAATAAGCCAAGCGCCCGCACTGTACGCAATTCCTTTTTCGGTGTTAATACAAGCAATAAAGTTCCTAAAAGCGGGGAAAAAATGAAGAACGTTAACAACAAATCATTCATCGTAAATCCCCTCCTGTATAGAGCAAAATAATGACGAGTACAGCGAGCGAAACCGCCGTTACAGTACCGTACACTTGTACATTCCCGTTTTGAAGTTTCGACCCAAGATTACTTGTACCTTTAACTACGCTTCCAATTAAAACTGCAATTCCCTCGACTACATACACTTCAAATAAGCGAAGCACATGAGCGATTCCTTTTGTAATAGGGATCACCGTCATGTTGTATAGTTCATCCACATAATATTTTTCTTTCAAAAGATTATAAAGCGAGGTTTCCGTACCCCCAGCCCAATCTCTAGAAATTGATTTCTTGCCATATATGAAATATGCAAGAGCGATTCCCGCAAATGAAACGAGCGTCGCAACAATCATAATCCAAACTGGCCCATGCGCTTCTTCAACCTTGAACCCTACATCTTTCGTCAACCAATCTCCGAGAAACGTACCGAACCATGGTGTATTTATATATCCTGCCACTACTGCGAGAACGCCGAGAACAATCATTGGATACGTCATAACGCGGGGCGACTCATGCACATCTTCCTTCGTCTTCGTTTCTCCGGTAAAGACAAGAAAGTATAGGCGGAACATATAAAACGCTGTTAAAAACGCCGCAATTACTGCTAAAGTAAATAAAACGTAATTGCCATTCATCCAAGTCGCCGCTAAAATTTCATCTTTGCTGAAAAAACCGGAAAGGAGCGGAACACCGCTAATGGCAAGGGTACCTATTAGAAATAGCGTACCAGTTACTTTCATCTTCTTCTGTAAACCGCCCATTTTATTAATGTTTTGCGTATGCACTGCATGAATTACACTTCCTGCTGCCAAAAATAGTAGTGCTTTAAAAAAAGCATGTGTCGTTAAATGGAAGACACCGGCTACATAACCTGCAGAACCTAACGCAAGCATCATATATCCAAGCTGGCTAACTGTAGAATAAGCAAGTACTCTCTTTATATCTGTTTGCACGAGACCGATAGAGGCCGCAAAGATTGCAGTGAAAGCTCCAACGATTGCCACGGTCTGCATCGCCACTGTACTTGCTGAAAATAGAGGGAACATCGTCGCTACTAAATATACGCCTGCTGCAACCATCGTCGCGGCGTGAATAAGTGCCGAAACAGGCGTTGGCCCCTCCATTGCATCTGGCAACCACGTATGAAGCGGGAACTGACCTGATTTCCCCATCGCCCCGATAAAAATTAATATCGCTGTTATCGTAATCATGTAAGGAGGTAAATCCCCTGTATAAATCGCCCTAAATATTGCGTCATATTCAAAACTACCTGCGTACCAAAAAATTAAAATCATCCCGATAAATAAACCAACATCTCCAATACGGGTCATAATAAAAGCCTTTTTTGCAGCAGCCTTCGCTTCTTCTTTAAAGAAATAAAAACCGATAAGTAAAAATGAGCCAAGGCCAACTAATTCCCAAAATATATAAAGCTGTAATAAATTCGTTGATATAACAAGCCCTAACATCGCAAATGTAAAGAGTCCTAAATATGCGTAAAAGGTTGGTAATCGTTCATCACCTTTCATATAACCTTTCGAATACACATGTACAAGCAGACTCACAAGCGTAACGATAAATAACATTAAAGCTCCTAATGCAGTCACCTCAAAGCCGAATGATATATCCACATCTCCAGCTCTAAGCCACACCCACTTATGCTTCACGCTTGCTTCTGAAAACCTTTCTATTAACACAAGTACCGCAAGTATAAAGGAGAGAAAGACGAAAAAAATACTAAGTACGCTGCTTCCTTCTCTAATTTTCTTCCCGAATATAATAAGTAACAAAAACGAAACGAGTGGGAAAAGCGGTATGAGCCATGCATAATCGATCATTGTTTCCTTCCCCCTTTTTCGGTCACAATGCTATCCTTTGAGCGTATCCATTTCATCCACCTGAACTGTCGTACGATTACGATACAAAGCAATTAAAATAGCGAGTCCTACCGCCGCTTCTGCTGCCGCTACAGCCATCGTGAACAGTGAGAAAATTTGACCTGTTAAATTCGGAAATAGGCCTAATTTACTAAACGCCACTAAGTTTAAATTGGCAGCATTCAGCATTAATTCGATACAAACTAATACGATTACTGTATTCCGCTTTGTTAAAGCTCCAAATAGACCGATGCAAAACAAAATAATCGCAAGCGTTAAATATGCAGAAGCTGGAACGCTACTCATTGGAATCCTCCTCTTTCTCGTCCTTTTTCGCAAGTATAATCGCGCCAACGAGTGCTACAAGTAAAATAACTGAAGTTAGTTCAAATGGAATAATATATTTTGAATAGAGAAGCGTACCGATTTGAAGTGTGTTGTTTTCATGGAGAGGTAAACTTCCTTGTGTGCTTTCATTTGCAAAATCAACATTATTAACAGCGAAATACATAACCGCTCCAAATGCTACAACTGCAAAGAAGATAATCCATTTTCGAAGAGTAAGACGCGATTCATTTTCCGCGTTATGTTTCGTTAACATAATGCCGAAAATCATAATAATTGTGATTGCACCAGAGTAAAGTAAAATTTGTGCAACGCCTATAAATTCAGCTGATAAAAGAAAATACAAACCTGCAATGCTGAGAAATGTCAGAACGAGAGCTAGCATCATGTGCATAACTTTCGTTAAGTTCAACATAAGAACACCGCCGATAATTGCAGACAAGGATAGTATAAAGAATGCTACAAACTCGCCATTCATGCCTTATTCTCCTTCCTGACGTTTTCGTCGTTTTCGTCAAGCCACTGCAAATTTTTAAATAAGTCATCACGTGAATATTCCGCGAGTTCAAAGTTATTTGTCATGACAATTGCCTCTGTCGGGCAAACTTCTGTACATAAATCACAAAGAATACAAATTTCAAAATTAATATCATACGTGTCGATAATTTTTCCTTTTTTCGTAGGATCTGGATGTTTCTTTCCTGTTAACTGAATACAGTCTGTCGGACAAATGTTAGAGCATTGATTACAAACAATACATTTCTCCGGATAAAATTTTTGAATCCCCCGAAAACGGTCTGGCAACGGCAACGGCTGATTTGGATAATCATACGTTACCTTCTTCTTGCTCAAATTACTTAATGTATATTTTAATCCTTTAAATAGTCCTTTCATCTCTTACTGGCACCCCCCTCATAGATTAGAAGAATAACTCCTTAATCAATGCCGTTAAGAAAATATTTGCAAGTGCAATCGGCAATAATACTTTCCACCCAAACTCCATTAACTGGTCACCTCTTATACGTGGGAACGTAACGCGGAACCAAATTAATAGAAAGACTACACTGCTAAATTTCAAAGCAAACCATACGGCACCTGGGATAAATCCAAGAAACATGACTGGATTCCATCCTCCTAAAAAGAGCACTGTAATTAACGATGCCATCCCGAAGAAATATACGTACTCTGAAAGCATGAAAAACGCCCAGCGAAAACCTGAGTATTCCGTATGGTATCCAGAAACAAGTTCTGACTCCGCTTCTGGCAAATCGAATGGCGTCCTATTTAACTCTGCAACTGCTGCGATTAAGAAAACGACGAATCCAATTGGCTGTACGAAAATGTACCAAACCTTCTCCTGCGCCGCTACAATCTCATTTAAATTCAGGCTACCAGCTAGCAAAACGATACCAATTACACTCATTACGAGCGGAATCTCATAAGAAATCATTTGCGCCGCCGCACGCATCCCTCCTAAAAGGGAATATTTATTATTCGATGCCCATCCCCCAGTTACAACACCTATCGTCGTAATACCGGAAACAGCAATATAATAAAGTAGCCCGACTCCAATATCTGCAAATTGAAATTTATCAGTGAACGGGATAACTGCAAGCACCATAAATGCTGGTGCAAATGCAATGACAGGCGCTAATATAAACAGCGGTTTATCTGCTGCTTTCGGAATACTATCTTCTTTCAATAATAGTTTTAAAACATCAGCTACCGTTTGCAGTAAACCGAATCGGCCTCCAACCTGGTTTGGTCCAATCCGCCCTTGCATAAACCCCATCACTTTCCGTTCTGCCAAAATTCCATATGTAACGAAGCCAAGGACTGCAAATAGTAGAAGCACCGCTAATCCGAAAAAAATGAAGAAATTCGTCCAGCTTGAAGGTGATTGTAAGAGCGTCTCAATCATTAGCCATCAACCTCCCCAAGTACAATATCAACTCCACCTAAAATCGTAATTAAATTAGCGATATTTTCACCTTTTAATAACTTCGGTAAAATTTGCAAGTTATAAAAAGATGGCCTGCGAAACTTCAAACGGTACGGCTCTTTCTTTCCATCACTTGCGATATAACAACCAATCTCTCCGCGCGGCGATTCAATACGTACAAACGCTTCTCCCTTAGGTGCCTTAATAATTTTCGGTACTTTTGCCAGCACAGCTCCATCTTTCGGGAACTGTTGAACCGCTTGCTCAACAATCTTTAAAGACTCCTCGATTTCTTGCATTCGGCAAACGTAGCGATCCCAAGCATCTCCCACGCTTCCAACAGGAATATCAAAATCAAAACGATCATAAATCGAATATGGCTCATCTTTGCGAAGATCCCAGTTTACTCCAGTGCACCGCAAATTTGCTCCGCTTAAAGAATACGAGATCGCTTCTTCCGCGCTATATATACCAACGCCTTTCACACGATTTAAGAAAATCTCATTACCGCTAACAAGATCATGATAACCTGCCAATTGCTCTCTCATATACGGAACAAACTCTTCCACCTTTTCAATCCAACCATCTGGCGCATCCCACTTCACACCACCAACTCTCATATAGTTAAAAGTAAGCCGTGCCCCGCATAATTCATTTAATAAATTTATAATCATCTCTCGTTCACGAAACGCGTACAGAAACGGGCTGACCGCTCCTATATCAAGAAGATTCGTCCCCCACCAAACGAGATGACTTGCAATTCTTCCTAGCTCCATCGCAAGTACTCGCAAATATTCGGCACGCTCTGGAATTTCAAGCCCCATCATCGTCTCTACAGCATGGCAAATGACGTAATTATTCGTCATGGCTGATAAATAGTCCATTCGATCTGTATAAGGAATAATTTGCGTATACTGTAAGCTCTCAGCAATCTTTTCCGTCCCGCGATGCAAATACCCAATAACCGGTGTAGCTTCTTTAATAATTTCCCCGTCAATCTTAATTACGAGCCTGAACACACCATGTGTACTCGGATGCTGAGGTCCTACATTCAAAAGCATCTCTTCCGTGCGGATCATAGCTACACCTCCACATCATACGGTTCATAGTCTTTTCTAAGCGGATATCCTATCCAATCATCTGGCATTAAAATACGCGTTAAATTCGGATGCCCTTTAAATACAATGCCTAGCAAATCGTACGCTTCTCTCTCCGGCCAGTCAGCCCCTTTCCAAAGCGCTGTCACAGACTCGACTTGCGGCGCTTCCCGGTCTAGTTTTACCTTCACCGCTACCGATTGTTTCTTGCCATATGAAAACAAATGAACATACACTTCCATATGTGTCACAAAATCCGTCGCATGTAGCTCTGACATATAATCAAAAGCAAGTCCCTCATGGAATCGCAGTGACTCCATCACTTCATAATATTTTGCGGGATCCACCACAAGAGTTGGCACATCCTTTGACAATTTATTAATATAGGAATCTACTAATGCACCCTCTCCTAACTTCTCCCTAATAGCCTCAACATACTGATTTAAATGCGGTTGATTTACGGACGGTTCTTCCTGCTTTGGCTCCTCCTCTTTCTTACCTTCAGCTCCCTTTGTCTTCGCTCTTGCAGCCGCTGCTGCTTTCGCTTTTGCAGCTGCAATTGCCTTGGCCTTTTCATCTCCCGAATCCCCATCACCTTGCGAGGCTTTCTGCTTCGCTAATGCTGCCGCTTTTGCCTTGGCCGCCGCCACCGCCTTCGCCTTGGCTTTCGCTTTTTCTTCTTCCGTTACTTCTTCTGTCCCTTCTCTTTTCTGTTTCGCTAACGCTGCCGCTTTTGCTTTTGCAGCTGCTGCCGCCTTCGCCTTGGCTTTCGCTTTTTCTTCTTCCGTTACTTCTTCTGTTCCTTCTCTTTTTTGCTTCGCTAACGCCGCCGCTTTTGCTTTTGCAGCCGCTGCTGCCTTTGCCTTCACTTTCGCTTTTTCTTCTTCCGTTACTTCTTCTGTTCCTTCTCTTTTCTGCTTCGCTAACGCTGCCGCTTTTGCTTTTGCAGCTGCTGCCGCCTTCGCTTTCACTTTTTCTTCTTCCGTTACTTCTTCTGTTCCTTCTCTTTTTTGCTTCGCTAACGCCGCCGCTTTTGCTTTTGCAGCTGCTGCCGCCTTCGCCTTCGCTTTCGCTTTTTCTTCTTCCGTTACTTCTTCTGTTCCTTCTCTTTTTTGCTTCGCTAACGCTGCTGCACGTCTTTTTGCTTCTTCTATAGTAATATCGTTATTTTTTGGTAGCGCTTTCTCTTTTTCTTGATCTTCTTCCTCAAGCTCACTTATTTCCGCCTCGTGTTTCGCTACAAGGCGTTTTCTCGCTTCTTCTTTTGCACGCCTAGCTGCTTCTTTTTTCAGATCCTCTAAATCTTTGTTTGGATTACTCATTTATTCGTCACCTGCTTCCCGGTCTTTGCTTCGTAACGAATTTTTTCTTTTAATTTATTAATTCCATAAATTAAAGCAGCCGGATTTGGGGGACAACCAGGAATATACACATCAACTGGTACGATTTGGTCTACACCTTTCACAACAGCATATGAATTTACATACGGACCACCTGCTGTCGCACAAGATCCCATCGCAATAACCCATTTCGGTTCAGGCATTTGATCATATAAACGCCGAACAATAGGAGCCATCTTCTTCGTTACTGTTCCCGATACAATCATGACGTCCGATTGCCTTGGTGAAGTTCGAAAAAATGACCCAAATCGATCTAAATCATAATGTGATGAGCCTACTCCCATCATTTCAATTGCACAGCACGCCAGTCCGAATGTCATCGGCCATAAAGAATTGCTCCTCGCCCATCCTTTCAACTGTTCCAATGTAGAAAAAAAGATATTTCGTTCTAATTCTGCTCGCTCATTTGGATGTAATTCCTCAAAATTTATAACCATTGTAACACCTTCTTTTTCCAAGCATACGCTAATCCAACTAGCAACATTACAACAAAGATGAGCATCTCAATTAATGCAAATAAACCTAGCTTGTCATACGCAACAGCCCAAGGATATAAAAATAAAGTTTCTACATCAAAGATCACAAACAATAAAGCGAAAATATAATAACGAGCATGAAACCGAATATTTGCATCGTGAAAAGGCTCAATTCCACTCTCATACGTCGTCGCCTTTGCTGCACTTGGTTTATTTGGGCGCAGCATCCTTCCTAATGTAAGAGCCACTACCGGCAGCAATATACCTAATAGCAAGAAAATCAAAACGATCATATAACTATTTTCATATACACTTGCCATTGTGAAACCCTCCCCCCTAAATTAAGAACAAGTTCACATAGTAAACAATATGTCCTAGTTGCAGTAATTATTATTTTTAAATTTTTCTAAATAATGCAACTATTCTAATCATTATAGCAAACTTCAAATTCCTATGTCGATATGTTGGGAGACAGAAACAAGAATTATTAAAATCTATCTTTACAACTTGCTATAATTGTGCAAAATAAATATAAAACTTATATATGCTTTTCAAGGAACCGTAGGTGATATAAATGAAAAAACAAACACATGTAAGTATTCTTATAAGCATTGTATTGCTGTCCATAACGCTTCACTACGTAGCGATGCCTTTTCTATATGAATACTCATTTCCTTTTCAGCTATTAATCGGAACGAGTACCCTATTAATTGATATTATCGCTTGTAGTTATATTCTTTACTTTTCAAACGTGAAAGAAGGGCTACCTCGTTTATTTTGGATCATATTATCTGTTGGAGCTCTCTCTTATTTTATCGGTGATATAGTCGTTGCCTATCAGCGTTTAATTGTAAAGGACTTCTATACGTTCGTTGATCCGTCTGATTTTTTTTACTTACTTTTTTTAGTTAGTTTTGCCTTTGCCTTTCTATACGAAATCATTTACAACCGAGATTTATTAGAAAAACTTTTTATGCTATGTGATATTTGTATTATCGTTACAGCCCAATTTACTTTAAGTTACTACTTACTTATTGAACGAACCATTCACATCTTTACAACATCCTATATCGACATATTTGTTCAACTTACCTATCCAATGGCTGATTTACTCTTTCTCTTAATAGGAATCAATCTTTTATTCAAACCACTATCCTTATTACCTAAAAAGGTTGGTGCGCTTCTTGGCAGTGCTTTAATTTTATATGCTACTACCGATGCGATTTATGCTTATATAAAATACTTCATACCAGAGTATTCTATGTTTACAGTTACTCCTTTCTATCAAGTAACCTTAGTACTAGTAGCAATTGCCTGTATTCTCCATACAAAAGAACCTGAAAAACAAGAACAAGTACTACTAACACTTAAAATTGGTGAAGCAATCCGATTATCATTACCGTATATTTCGGTAGTAATGCTTATTGTTTTTATATTAGTCGAATACGTTTTTGCGCCTATTATAGTAATCGGACTGATAATAACTTTCTCTTTCGTTCTCATACGTCATAGTTTAGTTCGAAAACAAAATAAAATATTATTGCTAGCTCAAATGCAATTCAACTCAGAACTCGAGAAACAAATTGAACTACGTACAGAAGATTTAGTAGAACAGAAAAATGAACTCTATCATAATCAACAAATGTTTAAATCTTTATACGAGCATCATCCAGATCCAATCTTCACATTAGATTTGTACGGTAATTTTCTCAAAGTAAATAACGCTGGTACTACTTTACTCGGTTATCAAACGAATGAATTATTAAACCAGCCTTACTACTCACTCATATACGAAGAAGATTTAGAAGAAATGATTAACGCCTTTCATCGTGTAAAAAAGGGATATTCTATCTCTTTAGAAATACGGGCGTACCATAAAAACAGAGATATTTACTACTTGCACGTTACCGCCGTACCGATCTTTTTAAAGGAGAAAATTTCTGGAGTTTATTTAATGATTAAAGATATTACGGAAAGCAAACAACAACAAGAACAAATTAATTTCCTAGCATACCATGATACTTTAACAGAGCTTGCAAATCGTCGTGCATTTCATAAACATTTAGAACAGGCAATTGCACGAGCAAAAGTATCGAAAAAGTCTTTTGCTGTTATGTTTCTCGACCTAGACCGTTTTAAAGTTATTAATGATACCCTCGGTCATCGAGTAGGAGACCTATTGCTTATCGCAGTAGCAAAAAGGCTCGAAAGAATATCAACATCAAATATGAAACTCGCGCGGCTAGCTGGAGATGAGTTCACAATCCTTATCGAGAATTACAAAAAAAAGCCAGATGTCCAAAAAATAGCTGATATGATTGTAGCGGCCATGAATGAGCCATTTGAAATCGAAAATCAACATTTACAAATCTCACCGAGTATCGGAATTGCAATATATCCTGAAGCAGGTGAAGATCCACTATCCATTTTGCAGCATGCTGATATGGCCATGTACGAAGCAAAGAATAAAGGAAAAAACGGTAGCTCTCTTTACACGAAAGAACTATATAAAAAAATGGAGCGAAAAGCTCGAATTGAAAAAGATTTGCCAATCGCTTTAGTAAACAAAGAATTTTATCTCGTTTATCAACCACAAATTGATACGACAACAAATAAAATTATCGGTGCTGAAGCTTTAATACGGTGGAAACACCCGCTATTAGGTGACATTTCACCATGTGAGTTTATTCCAATTGTAGAAGAGACGCCACAAGTAGTCCCACTTGGACATTGGGTATTACAAGAAGCTTGTCTCCAATTAAAAATATGGCATACCTTTGGCTACCAAAATTTAAAAATAAGTGTTAATTTATCTGCAAAAGAGTTCCGGCAAGATCAATTAATCGAAAACATTTCACAAATATTAAACGACGTGCAAGTCGATCCAAAATATGTAACCCTTGAGTTAACAGAAAGAATTGCAATGATTGACGAGAAAGAAACGTTATTAAGACTGAAGCAATTAAAAGAATACGGTATCCAAACTTCCATTGATGACTTCGGTACTGGGTATTCTTCTCTTGCTTATTTATCAATTTTTCCAATCGACACATTAAAAGTACCGAGAGAATTTACACAATTAGCTGATCATCGTCCTGAAGAACGAGCCATCGTTTCTACAATCCTTTCCCTCGCAAATACTTTAAATCTTTCAGTCGTTGCCGAAGGAATTGAAACCGAAAAACAGCTTAAGTTTCTGCAAAAACATAAATGTAAATATATGCAAGGTTACTATTTCAGTAAACCACTTACTAGCAATCAATTTATAAAGTTTCTACAAAAAAACCCCAGTATGAACAAATAATTCATACTGGGGGTTTTTTAGTGCTAAATATTTTTCTCATAATATTCTTCTGCGATCTCTTCGTAAAAAGCCGCAGATGTTGTGTAGAAATATGGAATTAACCATAAGAATCCAATCCCTAATGTAATACAACTTAATATAAACCAACCGATAAAACTTAAACATAAAATAAAATACTCCATCTTATGTCCATCCATCATACGACGACTTTCTGTAATAGCTTGGTTCAGTGAATATTCAGGATGATCGTTTATAATAAAGTATGTCATCGCATAAGAAAATGATTTAATAATACCTGGAATAATGAACAATAACGTCCATAAGAAAAGATAAAGATTTACTAATAAATATAATAAAAATGATTTTAGAAATCTCTTTCCCTCTGAAAACCAAATGAATACATTACCGATACTAGCTTGATTTTCACGAAGGATATTTAAACCAAGGTAATATCCACCTAAAGTTAACGGCCCAGTAACAAAAAATGTAAGAATATTCGTTGAAAGTGAACCATTTGTTTTTTGCCAACCGAAAATTAAAGAAAATCCCCAATCAACACTAAAACTAAAAGCCGTGATAAGAATTGAAATGAGCAGTGTAGCTCCAACAGCTAATCCCCACTTCCCTTCTAATGAATCTAGTGCTTCTCCTTTTAGATCACTAATCATGCGTAGCCTCGCCTCCTATACACAATAATTCTATTAGTATAGCATGTTCCTATTGAAATTCACCTTTTGAAATGTAGCGATAAAAGTGTGCTGTCGTTGTACTCATATACGGACTAAGCCAAAGAAATCCTATTCCAAAAGTAAGAAGCGCTAAAACAACCCAGCCTATGAAGCTCAGCCATAAAAGAAACAAATCTAACTTATGACCCCTCATAAGATTCTTACTTTCCTTCATCGCCTGCGAAACACTATATTCTGGATTTTCAATCATCACATAGTACGTCAGTGCATAAGAAAAATACATCACAATCATACCAACAATTGAAATTGCTAATAGTACGAAGAAAGCTATTGCAAATGACGTATTCCCTTCTTCACCTAACAATGCAAATAAGCCTATTAACAGCATCGGAATCCATGTACCCGTATATAACAAAATCGCAAGCATTGCCCACATTGTTTTCATCATTCTTTTAAAGCCACGAAATCCTTCGAATAAGTAATCTACTTTAGCATCTTCTCGTTTACTAATTTGTAGAAACACATTCGTGTAACCGTATGAGGTAATACCATAAGATGCATTACTCAAAATA
Source organism: Bacillus sp. C-3-6 (assembly GCF_054509685.1). Taxonomy (NCBI): domain Bacteria; kingdom Bacillati; phylum Bacillota; class Bacilli; order Caryophanales; family Bacillaceae; genus Bacillus; species Bacillus sp. C-3-6. The sequence goes on from NZ_CM137247.1 coordinate 5,028,064, forward strand.
ATCATTATGCAATAGAAAATCCCAAATGTAATAGCTGCTCCAATTGACATCGTTTCCGCCTCAACTGACCCAGCTAAGCTAACAACTAAGAAAAATATAATAATTCCTGGAATTAAAAGTATAAGCATTGCAGCCATCGAAACGACATAACTTAAAATAAAATATAAAATCGTTGATCCAACACCTAGTCCCCATTTCCCCTTTAAAGAGTACAATGCTTCTCGTTTCATTTCACCGATCATTGATTCATCCCCTTCATAAAATATAAATTGTTGTACACTTCTACTTATACAAGCATCAATATAATTATACCAGTTTTGTAAAATTATCCATAAAATACACAAAAAAATCCGTAAAGGCAAGGCCCTTACGGATTTTTTTACTTCATATCAGAAACATTTAAACGGTTCACAGCACGTTGTAATGCCATTTCTGCACGTCTAAAGTCAACATGTGCTTGTTTGTCTTGCATACGTTGCTCAGCGCGACGCTTCGCTTCATTTGCACGATGGATATCGATATGGTTTGCTTCTTCAGCAGATGATGATAATACAGTTACTTTATCTGGACGAACTTCGATAAAGCCACCACTTACTGCTACATAATCAGTGTGTCCACCATTTTTCAGACGAACTGCACTAATTTTTAATGGTGCAACAGTTGGAATGTGACCTGGTAAAATCCCCATTTCCCCACTCTCTGCTTTTACACTTACCATTTCTACTTCTTTTTCGTAAACCGGTCCATCAGGAGTTACAATACTGACTGGAAATGTCTTCATACTTCGTCCCTCCTAAGGCCTTACGCCATCATTTTCTTCGCGTTCTCAATAACTTCTTCAATGCTACCAACAAGGCGGAATGCATCTTCTGGAAGGTCATCATATTTTCCTTCTAGAATTTCTTTGAAGCCACTAACTGTATTTTTTACAGGTACGTAAGAACCTTTTTGACCTGTAAACTGCTCAGCTACGTGGAAGTTTTGAGATAAGAAGAATTGAATACGACGAGCACGATGTACAACTAACTTATCTTCTTCAGATAACTCATCCATACCTAAGATAGCGATGATATCTTGAAGTTCTTTGTAACGTTGTAAAGTTTGCTGCACTTGACGTGCTACTTCATAATGCTCTTCTCCTACGATTTCTGGAGAAAGTGCACGAGATGTAGATGCTAATGGATCTACGGCTGGGTAAATACCCATTTGTGTTAAACGACGCTCTAAGTTTGTTGTTGCATCTAAGTGAGCGAATGTTGTAGCTGGTGCTGGGTCAGTATAGTCATCGGCTGGTACATATACCGCTTGGATAGACGTGATAGACCCTTTATTTGTAGATGTAATACGCTCTTGTAATTGACCCATTTCTGTTGCAAGTGTTGGTTGGTAACCTACCGCAGATGGCATACGACCAAGAAGGGCAGATACTTCAGAACCAGCTTGCGTGAAACGGAAGATGTTATCGATGAACAGAAGTACGTCTTGTCCTTGCTCATCACGGAAATGCTCAGCCATTGTTAAACCTGTTAATGCAACACGTTGACGTGCTCCAGGTGGCTCATTCATTTGTCCGAATACCATCGCAGTTTTCTTGATTACGCCAGAATCGCTCATTTCATGGTATAAGTCATTACCCTCACGAGTACGCTCACCTACACCAGCGAATACAGAGATACCACCGTGCTCTTGTGCGATGTTGTTAATTAATTCCTGAATTAATACTGTTTTACCTACGCCGGCACCACCGAATAGGCCGATCTTACCACCCTTAATGTAAGGAGCAAGTAAGTCTACTACTTTAATACCAGTTTCAAGAATTTCTACTTTAGTAGATAATTCTTCGAATGCAGGTGCTTGACGGTGAATTGGATCACGGTGTACATCCGCAGGAAGTTCACCATCTAAGTCAATTGCATCACCTAATACGTTGAATACACGACCAAGTGTTGCATCACCAACTGGTACAGAGATTGCTTTACCAGTATCTTCTACTTCTGTGCCACGAACAAGTCCATCTGTGGAAGACATCGCAACTGTACGAACTGTATCATCACCTAAATGAAGTGCAACTTCAAATGTTAAGTTCATGCTTCCGTTTTCGTTGCTTTGTTTTACCGTAAGGGCGTTGTAGATTTCTGGTAGCTTTCCGCCATCAAACTTAACGTCTACAACCGGACCCATGATTTGCGTAACGCGCCCTTTATTCATCGGGTTCCCTCCTAGCTTTCTTTTAATTAGCCAGCTCTCTAAGCGAAGTCGGCTTTTAATTTTTTATTAGTTTAGCTTACGCGACTCTTTTGAAAGAGCCGCTTCCACTTTTTATTGAATCTAGTTCCAGCGGCTAGAACAGTCGGTCATTTCGCGCCTTCCTGTGAGGCAAACTACGCCTCTTCGTCAGGAGCTCCAATGCCCTCCTGTTCTGGACGAGCCGCTTCCACTTTTTATTACTATTCTAACGCTGCTGCTCCACCAACGATTTCCGTAATTTCTTGCGTAATCGCTGCCTGACGCGCACGGTTGAATGAAAGTGTAAGTGAATCGATAACTTCCATTGCGTTGTCTGTAGCACTCTTCATTGCTGTCATACGCGCTGCGTGCTCACTTGCTTTACCATCTAGTAATGCACCGTACACTAAGCTTTCTGCGTATTGTGGCAATAATACTTTTAAAATTTCTTCTTCAGAAGGTTCAAATTCATAAGCTGTCGTCGGTTTGTCAGACGCCACATCAGTAAGCGGTAAAATTTTATTTTCCGTTACTTCTTGTGAAATTTTACTTACGTAATGGTTGTAGTAAATATACAGCTCATCATAAGCACCATCTGCGAACATCGCAATTGCTCGAGAAGCAAGATCTTTAATATCAGTAAATGATGGGTGGTCAGATAATCCAACTACTTCATCAATGATGTTAAAGCCGCGACGTTTTAAATAATCACGTCCTAGTCGTCCAAGTACAATAATTGAATATTGATTTGAATCCATATTATGACGTTCACGAATTACGTTACTTACTGTACGTAATACGTTACTGTTATAACCACCTGCTAGTCCGCGATCAGATGTAATAACGATGTATCCTGTACGCTTTACAGGACGCGCATTTAGCATTGGATGATTAATTCCTTTACTTCCTTGCGCAATGCTCGCTACTACTTCTTGAATCTTTTCCATATACGGAACGAAAGATTTAGCATTTTGCTCTGCACGGTTTAACTTAGATGCAGATACCATCTCCATCGCCTTCGTAATTTGACTCGTTTTCTTTGTCGAGGTAATCTTCGCTTTTATATCGCGTAAAGATGCCACAGGTTTTCACCACCTTTTTTCCGGAAGTTGGCACGATTAGTAAGAATCCTCTTCCTAATCTACGTTGCAAGATATTCTTGCTCATGATTGAAGGAAAAGAATAGGTGCACCTACTCTTTTCCTTTACATAACCGTCAGCAATCTCAGAGTCTGAGATGCCTTATATATTATCTAGCGTCGGCGGCTTGTACGAGCCGCTTCCGCTTTTATTAATCTAGTTCCGCCTCTTAGCCGATGAGGCTGAACAGTCGGCTTCACTTTTATTATTATTCAGAAGCTACGAATACTTTTTTAAATCCGTTAATTGCTGCTGCAAATTTGTCGTCATCCGCAAGTTTCTTAGTTGTGCGGATTTCTTCTAATAAGTCAGTCGCATTAGAATCTAACCAAGCATGGAATTCTTCTTCGAAACGAGTGATATCTACTACTGGGATATCATCTAGGAATCCACGTGTTAAAGCGTAAAGAATGATAACTTGTTTCTCTACACGTAACGGTTTGTGTAATCCTTGTTTTAATACCTCAACAGTACGAGCACCACGGTTTAATTTCGCTTGAGTTGCTTTATCAAGGTCAGAACCGAACTGAGCGAACGCTTCTAACTCACGGTAAGATGCAAGGTCAAGACGAAGTGTACCTGATACTTTACTCATTGCTTTAATCTGAGCAGATCCACCTACACGAGATACAGAAGTACCCGCATCGATCGCTGGACGTACGCCAGAGAAGAATAGGTCAGATTGTAAGAAGATTTGTCCATCCGTAATAGAAATTACGTTTGTTGGGATGTATGCTGATACGTCCCCTGCTTGTGTTTCGATGAAAGGTAGTGCAGTTAAAGAACCGCCGCCTCTTGCATCACTTAATTTTGCTGCACGCTCTAATAAGCGAGAATGTAAGTAGAATACATCCCCTGGATAAGCTTCACGACCTGGAGGACGACGTAATAGTAATGACAGCTCACGGTAAGCCGCTGCTTGTTTTGATAAGTCATCATATACTACTAATACGTGTTTACCATTGTACATGAACTCTTCACCCATTGTTACACCAGCATAAGGAGCTAAGTATAATAATGGAGCTGGTTGAGAAGCAGATGCAGTTACAACGATTGTGTACTCTAATGCACCGTGCTTACGTAGTGTTTCTACTACGTTACGTACAGTTGATTCTTTTTGTCCGATAGCTACATAGATACAAATCATATCTTCATCTTTTTGGTTAATGATTGTATCAAGTGCAACTGCTGTTTTACCAGTTTGACGGTCACCGATGATTAACTCACGTTGACCACGGCCAATTGGTACAAGAGCGTCGATCGCTTTAATACCTGTTTGAAGTGGCTCATGAACAGATTTACGATCCATTACACCTGGTGCTGGACTTTCGATTGGACGAGTGTTTGTTGTATTGATTGGGCCTAAACCATCAACTGGTTGACCTAATGGGTTTACAACACGACCAATTAGTTCTTTTCCTACTGGTACTTGCATGATGCGACCAGTACGACGAACTTCGTCACCTTCACGGATTTCTGTGTAAGGTCCTAAAATGATAATACCTACGTTGTTTTCCTCTAAGTTTTGTGCTAGTCCCATAACGCCGTTAGAGAACTCTACAAGCTCACCAGCCATAACGTTATCAAGACCATGAGCACGCGCAATACCGTCACCAACTTGGATAACTGTACCAACATCACTAACTTCGATTTCAGACTGATAGTTCTCGATTTGTTGCTTTATCAGTGCGCTAATTTCTTCAGCTCTGATGCTCATGTGCTTCACCCCTATCTATTCTTCATTAATTCACGCTGAATACGTGCTAATTTTCCTTGTAAACTTCCGTCATAAATGCGATTTCCAATGCGTACTTTAATTCCGCCTAGTAAATCTTCATCTACAACATTTTTCACGCGAATTGCATCTTTTCCCGTTCTCTTTGCAAATGCTTCTGCAATGTTAAGCTTCTCTTCTTCAGATAGAAGACGAATAGAATATACAGTTGCATCCGCTACGTTACGTTCTTCATTAGCAAGAACAACATATTCATCTGCAATTTCAGGTAAGATATCAATACGCTTGTTATCAATTAAAATATATAACGTATTTAAAATTGATTCAGAAACAGATCCGAATACGTTTGCAAGAAACGTTTTCTTCTGCTCTTTTGAAATGTTTGGTTGCGTTAAAAAGCTATGTAGTTCTCCGTTCTTTACATAAACGTTTTGTACAAGGCGTAATTCTTCTTCAAACATTTCTAATACGTGTTTTTCTTTTGCAATTTTAAAAAGAGCGACAGCATAACGTTTTGCTACAATCCCATTGCTCATCGCGCTTCTCCTACTTCTTTAATATAATCGCGAATTAACTTAACTTGATCTTCTTCTTTTAATTCTTTTTCAATTACTTTAGAAGCAATTTGAACAGATAAAGAAGCGACTTGTTCTTGTAAAGCAGCAATCGCTTGCTCTTTTTCGCGTTGAATTTCTTGTACAGCAGATGCTTTAATTGATTCTGCTTCTTCTTTCGCAGCAGCAACAATAACATCCTTTTGATCTACAGCTTGTTTTTTCGCTCTTTCAATTAACTCTTGTGCTTCAACACGTGATTGTTTTAACATTTCACGTTGTTCTTCTACTAACTTCTTCGCTTCAGCGTTACTTCTTTCTGCAGCGTCGATTTCATTAGTAACATGCTCTTCACGTTCTTTCATAATTCCCATTAAAGGACCCCACGCAAATTTGCGTAGCATTACTAATAGAATTAAGAAAATGAACAATGTATAAGCAATCGTTCCAAATGGAATGGCAGCTCCTAATAATAAAGTTGGCACAAGGATTCACTCCCTTCAAAATATCTAAATTGATCATATGAAAAAAAAAGACATACGTTTCGTTCATAAAGCAATGGCGAAGAAAGTTCGGAAAAACACTCTTCGCCATCTATGTAAGGGGAGTCTCCCTTATTTGTTCATTACGATGAATGCAATAACTACACCGATGATTGGAAGTGCCTCAACTAAAGCAACCCCGATGAACATAATTGTTTGAAGTGCGCCTTTTAATTCTGGTTGACGAGCAACACCTTCGATTGTACGTGATACGATAAGACCGTTACCAATACCTGCACCTAATGCTGATAAACCAATTGCAATTGCAGCTGCGATTACACCTAAACTCATTTAATTTGTCCTCCTTTGTATTATAAAAAAATAAATTTTTTCTTACTTAAATTATATTAATGGTCATGACTTACTTTATGAGCCATATAAACCATCGTTAACATAACGAAAATAAATGCTTGGATTGATCCAACGAATACACTGAATCCCATCCATGCTAACATTGGTACAAGCGCACCTAATGCTCCAAGGAATGATGCCCCGCCTAACTTAGCAAGTAATCCTAATAAGATCTCACCTGCATAAATGTTACCGAATAAACGAAGACCTAACGTTAATGTGTTAGCAAACTCCTCAATAACCTTTAATGGGAATAAGAATTTCATAGGTTGGAAATAACCTTTAACATACTCTTTCGTACCCTTCATCTTAATTCCATAATAATGGGTGAGGGTAACTACCATCACGGCTAATGTTAATGTAACTGCTGGATCAGACGTTGGTGACCTCCACCATGCAATATGTTCGCCAGCTTCAGTTGCTGAATACATGAATGGTAAACCAAGGAAGTTCGATACGATGATAAACATGATAAGCGTAACGCCAAGCGTTAAGAAACGTCCACCTGTTTTCCAGTCCATCGTACTATTGATAATCCCTTTCACGAAGTCAAACACCCATTCCATGAAGTTTTGCATCCCGGTTGGGCGAAGGGCTAAGCTGCGAGTTCCGATAACAGCGATTAAGAAAACAATAACTGCTGCTACAGTAACCATCATAACTGATGACAAATCGAACGTTAAACCTAGAAATTCAACTAATTTACCGTGTTCCACTAGTAATTCACCTCTCTTCCCTGCTCTTATACTCTAAATAAAGAAAATCTATGATCATGACAAGGTATCCTGTCAGCAATCCTACACCTAAGCCCCACATCGCAATTAACTCTTGATATTTGGCTGCAAATAAAATTAATAACCCAATCGTGGCGAATCTTGAATATGTACTTACAGCTGTCGCCTTAAACTTCACGTTTTCTCCATTTGTTACGCGATCTAACAGCTTGTCTGTTCTACGTGCAATGATGCGCAAACTAAGAAAACTGAAAATCGTTCCGATAATCAGCCCAAGAAATACATCCTTGTAAGAGGTAAATCCCCATCCTAGCACTAGAAGCGCAAGCAAGTAGTACATATATTTCTTTTGTCTTTGGACAAGTCCATGTACGTCTATCATCATTGCTCTCCCGAATAGTAATGTCGAATGAGTCGAATCATTGCGTATACCCCTGTTCCTAACCCGAGTAATAACCCTATAATAAGAAACAATGGAAACGTTCCAACCTTATTATCAATCCACTGCCCGCCAAAGATTCCAACAAGTATAGAACCGACTAACTGAGCAAGAATTCCTGACATTAAAGCATATGCTTTTATATGGCTGCGATCGTTTTTTTGCAAGGATTCATCCCTCCAATATGTAACCCTCATTCACGATGTGTTAATAATAACTCATTTTTTTGCATAAATCCTATACAAAACAAAAAGTTTACATTTTCGTCACGGAATAGATGTAATTTTGTCACTGAAAGCCCTACCATCTATCCCCGTTGTTAGCATACAATAGGGTATTAACAGTGTCAACGAGAAATCGTAAAAAATCTAAAAATTTGAGTATTAGGCATTTCCTCCCAAAAATGAAAACGTTCCCCTTCTAAATACTGGTTACATATATGCAATTTCTAACAGTTTTCTCTTTATAATAGAAGGAAATGTTCACAAGTTTGTCACTATTATATTTTCGAGATATAACGCTTTCCTTCCATAATATAGTGTTCCTCAGACGTAAGACTTCTATATTATATGTGATGTGTATGCAACTTATGTTGTATATACGATGTATATTTATCCTCCCCCTCCCCTACTTGCTTGCAGCAAAAAAAAACGAACAGGGGAATCTCCCCTGCTCGTCAGTTGTCTTACTTCGTTCCGAATAAACGGTCACCAGCATCACCAAGACCTGGTACTACATATCCGTGGTCATTTAATTTCTCATCTAATGCTGCTACATAAATATCAACATCAGGATGTTCTTCTTGTACTACTTTTACCCCTTCTGGAGCTGCAACGATACACATTAATTTAATTTGTTTCGCACCGCGCTTTTTCAGAGAGTTAATTGCTTCAGCCGCAGAACCACCTGTTGCTAGCATCGGATCTAGTACGATAAAGTCGCGCTCTTCTACATCCGTTGGAAGTTTCACATAGTATTCTACCGGTTGCAATGTTTTAGGGTCACGGTATAAACCAACGTGTCCTACTTTTGCTGCTGGAATTAATTTCAGAATTCCATCAACCATTCCTAAACCTGCACGTAAAATCGGAATTAAACCAAGTTTTTTACCAGCGATCACTTTTGTTGTCGCTTTGCTTACAGGCGTTTCAATTTCGATGTCCTTAAGCGGAAGGTCGCGAGTAATTTCGAAAGCCATTAAGCTTGCTACTTCGTCCACTAATTCACGAAAATCTTTCGTACCTGTATTCTTATCGCGAATATATGTAATCTTATGTTGAATTAACGGGTGATCAAATACATACAGTTTTCCCATGTGAATCTCTCCTTTAGATGATATTCATGCGTTTGCACGCTTTTTTACACTATTTACGATTGTAAAGAAAACGCTACTAATATTCAAGGGCAAATTTGGCAAAATCATGATTTTACGATGAATCTATCTAGTATCTTTACCAATTATGGGAGCTGTATCCTTCATTATATCGCCAAAATTTATTCATCATTTGTATACATACTTTAAAAATAATATATGTCCACAAAAAAGACCGCCAAAACAATTAAGTCTCGGCAGTCTTCTTCAATCTATTATAGATTTGGATACATTGGGAATTTGCTAGTTAACGCTTCTACACGCTTACGTACTTCTTCTAATGCAGCTTCATTTTCATGATTTTTTAATGTATAAGCAATAAGTGACGCAATTTCATCCATTTCTTCTAAACCGAAACCACGAGATGTTACAGCTGCTGTACCGATACGTACACCACTTGTTACAAATGGGCTTGCTGTTTCAAATGGAATTGTATTTTTGTTCACTGTAATACCAACTTCATCTAATACGTGCTCTGCTACTTTACCTGTGATTTCTAAGTTACGAACATCAATCAAGATTAAGTGATTGTCTGTTCCGCCAGAAACAAGTGTAAGTCCTTCTTTTTGAAGACCTTCAGCTAAGCGGTTCGCATTGTTAATGATATTTTGTGCATATGTTTTGAAATCATCTTGAAGTGCTTCACCAAACGCAACAGCTTTTGCAGCGATTACGTGCATAAGTGGACCACCTTGAATACCAGGGAAGATTGATTTATCAATTTGTTTTGCAAATTGCTCTTCACATAAAATCATACCACCACGCGGGCCACGTAACGTTTTATGTGTTGTCGTTGTAACGAAATGTGCATGTGGTACTGGATTTGGATGTAAACCAGCAGCTACTAAACCAGCGATATGTGCCATATCAACCATTAAATAAGCGCCCACTTCATCTGCAATCTCACGGAATCGCTTGAAATCGATAACACGAGGGTATGCACTTGCACCTGCAACGATTAATTTTGGTTTATGTTCTTTCGCTTTTGCTAATACATCATCGTAATTAATACGGTGAGAGTCAGCATCCACGCCATATTCTACGAAATTATATTGTACTCCACTGAAGTTAACAGGGCTTCCGTGTGTTAAGTGACCACCATGAGATAAATTCATACCAAGTACTGTATCGCCTTGCTTTAAAATCGTGAAGTATACTGCCATGTTCGCTTGTGCACCAGAGTGTGGTTGAACATTTACGTGCTCTGCGCCGAAAATTTCTTTCACGCGATCACGTGCGATATCTTCTACTACGTCTACGTGTTCACAGCCACCATAATAACGTTTTCCAGGATATCCTTCAGCATACTTATTCGTTAAAACAGAACCTTGCGCCTCCATTACTGCTTCACTTACGAAGTTTTCCGAAGCAATTAACTCAATCTTCGAACGCTGTCTTCCTAGTTCTGCCTCAATTGCAGCAAATACCTTTTCATCTTGACGTTTTAAATGATCCACCAAAATCCCCCTTTTCTGAACGAATTACATCAATTCCCAACAGTTTTTTCTTATTTATTCAGAAAAAACGAAAATTCAGGTTGTAATTCTTTCGAACCTTCATGTTTTCAACTACATTCTAACATGACTTTCTATATCATAAAAGAAAAAAAAGACCGAAAATTGGTCTTTTCTTTCTTCTACTATAAAGTCAGACAACATACCTTTTATCTTATGATAAACAGCTACTATATGACTTCCTAATTTCTCATATTTAACTGCAAGTGGTAGTCTCTTCCACCACCGCGTAAACAGCACGTGCTCCACCTATTAGTTTTCCACGTGTTTTAGCCATCGTTACATGTGCACTTCCAATTGCCTTCACACTTGTACGAACCGGAACAGCTACATGTTTTAAATGCATACCAATAAACGTATCACCAATATCCATTCCTGCATCTGCTTTAATAAACTCAACTACTACCGGATTTTTCAAATTGTGATACGCATATGTCCCCAATGCACCACCTGCTGATCTAACAGGCGTAACTGTTACAATTTCAAATTGATATTTTATCGCTACTTCTCTCTCAACCACTAAAGCACGGTTTAAATGCTCACAACATTGAAACGCTAATTCAATACCTGTTTGCTCTTGAAATTGTTTTAACTCAGAAAAAATCGCCTCTGCTACTTCCATCGTTCCTGATGTTCCAATTCTTTCGCCTAGCACTTCGCTCGTGCTACAACCCACTACAAAAATTTGACCGCTTTGTAATGAAGCTTGTTCTTGGAAATCAGAAAGCGACATTTGTAGCTGTTCTCTTACCTTTACGATTTCTGTCATTACGCCTCTTCCTTTCACAGGTTGGTTCACCAAATTATATTTCACACTACTGATAGTTAGAATGTATTACTTTGTTTCGTATGTTTTAATTTTTCCTACGCGGTTTTCGTGACGACCACCTTCATAGTCAGTTGTTAACCAGATTTTCGCGATATCACGCGCTAGACCAGCACCAATTACACGCTCGCCCATTGCTAGCATGTTAGTGTCATTATGCTCTCTCGTTGCTTTCGCGCTGAAAGTATCATGAACTAACGCACAACGGATACCATTTACTTTGTTTGCTGCGATTGACATACCAATGCCTGTCCCACAAACTAAAATACCACGATCCACTTCACCATTCGCTACCATTTCAGCTGCTGGAAACGCAAAGTCAGGGTAATCAACAGAACCAGCCTCACATTCACAACCTAAATCAACATATTCAATATTTAACTCTTCTAATAAATTTACAAGTTCTTTGCGGATATTCATACCGCCGTGATCAGATGCTATTACTACTTTCATTTTTACCCCTCCAAAGTTTCAATCAATTATCTTCATTTCACACTCGCTACCTCAATAGGACGAAGTGATCTCCAATATCGTATTATACACGAAACATCAACCTACCGAATGTTTTTTCAGTAAAGTTTGTACAAGTTTTTCCATCTCATCTAACGTTTCTTTATAAATAGAAAGCGAGCCTCCAAATGGATCTGAAATGTCCTTGCCTATACCTTCAGTTAATCCATATAACGTATTCAATTTCTTTTCAACACTCGGATAATGCCCAAGTACAATTTGTTTATGATTTTCTGTCATCGTTACGACAATATCAGCCCAATCAAGCAAAGTTTCGTTTACTTGCTGCGCGGTATGGTCAATTGAAATCCCTTTTTCAGCTAAAGCTTCCTTCGCATGTACCGATGCATCGCTCCCAGGATAGGCGAAAACACCGGCAGATTGTACTTCAAACCTATCTCCTCCGTGATGACGAAGCAACGCCTCAGCCATTGGACTACGACATGTATTGCCAGTACAAACAAATAATACTCGTTTCATCCAAACCCACCCCTATATTCGATTTCTTACCACTCATCATAACTTACATTAGAATAGAACAAAAGAAATGTGAATATACAAAAGGCGCATTTCTCTTATATTTTTTCTAAGAAAAATGCGCCTTATCCACATATATGTGAAACCCTATTTCCAAGTGCCCAGAGTATTTTAACATACCTACTGAATATGCAACAAAAATAAGGAATCCATTTCATACGAAACGGATTCCTCTTATACAGCAATTATTTCATTGTAACTTTCATTACTTCTGTTGAACCTTTTGTAGCTGTTACGCCTACAGTTGTCTTAATAGACTCAGCTGCATCTGTGTTTGTAATAACGATTGGAGTAATTGTGCTTTTCGCTTTTTCACGGATTAATTCTAAGTCGAATGAGATTAATTTATCTCCAGCTTTTACAGCTTGGCCTTCAGAAACGTGAGCCTCGAAACCTTCGCCTTCCATTTTTACAGTTTCTAATCCAACGTGGATTAAAATTTCTGTGCCATTTTTCGCTTTAATTCCGATAGCATGTTTTGTGTGGAATAATTGTACGATTTCACCATCAACTGGAGATACAACTACACCTTCAGTAGGATCGATTGCAACACCGTCACCCATCATACGACCAGCGAATACTGGATCTGGTACTTCTTCAATATTTTTCACTGCTCCAGTTAATGGAGCTACGATTGTTTCTTCATTTGTTTTTGAACCAAGACCGAATAATTTTTTAAACATAGGATAGTCCTCCTTATAATTTACCTAAAAGTTTATAGGGCAATCCCTAGTAAAGCTCGGGATACATGTAAGACTTCATACTTCGAATATTATACTGTAAAAACGCTTTCGAAATAAATTACGTCATTACTAATAGACTCTTATTGTAGCGCTTCACAAAATTCCAGTCAATTCTGATTGTCTGAATAACAATAAGAAGTTAACTTCTATTTATATTTTCTCTTTTTTTGCCCAACTTGTCTAGAGGTCTTTACCACATTTTATTTTTTGTTGTTAATTTGTAAAATTTAATTCAAACTTTTTTCAAAATCCACTTGACTAAAGTAAGTAACTATTTTATCATTACTTACGTAAGGTAAGTTAATAACTTTTAGGAGGTTTTTAAAAATGATGGATTTCGGTCTACTTATTATTCGTCTTATTATAGGAATTACATTCATGGGTCATGGCGCTCAAAAATTATTTGGTTGGTTCGGCGGTTACGGTTTAAAAGGAACAGGTGGCTGGATGGAGTCAATCGGTTTACGCCCTGGTGTATTTATGGCATTTATGGCTGGCGCAACTGAATTACTAGGTGGTTTCTTATTCGCATCAGGTATTTTCATTGTAGTTGGTTCATTATTTATCGTTGGAACAATGTTAATGGCTATCTTCACTGTTCACGGAAAAAATGGTTACTGGGTAACACAAAATGGATATGAATATAACTTAATGTTAATCGCTGTTGCTGTTGGTGTAGCTTTAATCGGACCTGGCGCATACGTTTTACTTTAATTTTTATCTCAGATTTGAGATTCTTGAAAAAGAACTTACTTCATTACAATTGAAGTAAGTTCTTTTTATGAAACAAAATATTATTTCCAGCAGGATTTTCTCATCGTTATCTTGTAAACAAACAATAAGTATTCATATTTAGAAAGGGGATTACAAGCATGTTATCCATTAATCCAAATGAACAAACTGAAAAAGATAATTACAAATTACTTACTGGAAGTATCATCCCTCGCCCTGTCGCATTCGTTACTTCTTTAACAAAAGACGGTGTATTAAACGGCGCACCATATAGTTATTTTAATATTGTCGCTGCTAATCCACCACTTATCTCAGTATCTGTACAACGAAAAGCCGGAGAAAGAAAGGACACTTCCCGAAACGCAATTGAAAAAGGTGAATTTGTCGTACATATTTCTGACGAATCATATGTAGCAGCAATTAATGAAACAGCAGCTAATCTCCCGCCAAATGAAAGTGAAATTGAACTAGCAAAACTAACACCAATTGAAAGTGAAGTCATCTCCGTTCCAGGTGTAAAAGAAGCAAATATTCGAATGGAATGCGTATTAGAACGTGCAATTCCACTTGGTGGAACAGAAGACTCACCAGCTTGTGATCTACTAATTGGACGCGTCGTTCGTTTCCACGTTGCCGAACATCTATATGAAAAAGGGCGCATTCACGCAGAAGGACTCAAACCAATAAGCCGCCTAGCAGGACACAACTATGCAAAATTAGGAGAACAATTTGAATTAGTTAGGCCAATCTAAAAGTGGAAGCGGCTCGCTCAGAATCGATTCCTGCCATCACTTAAACATAAAAATCCCCTGCTTTTTAGCAGGGGATTTTTATCATTGTAATTCTTCCTTCTTTTCCTCTAAAGTAGGCAGTTTTTCTTTTTTCGGTTTCCCTAGCTTAATTACGAAGAAGTATAGGGAAAGCAGTGTAATAAGAAAAACAATTAAAAACGGGTACGGAGAGTAAAAGGCACGCGCCGCCTCAGTCTTTCCCGCAACAAATTTCAATGACTCAATATCTAAAAACTCAGCAAACATTTGTACACCGAGCATACTAAACCAAAAAACAAAAAAACTTATAATAACACCAAAAACTTGCTTTAATCTCGTCATTCATCTCATCCTTTCTATATCTGTAATTTTTAGTGCAATAAATATAGTACAAACAAAATATTCACAGAAAGGAACCATCTCACCATTCACGAATTAACTTAATCCAACCTAACATCGAAATTTGCAAAATAATACCCCAAATTATAAGTATTCTTAGCCATCAAGGAAAGAAGGTTAAAAACTTAACATACCATTCCAATAGCTTGTTCATAATTCCCTCCTACATAAAATTATATAGGAAAAAGGATATATAATCCAAATCCAACCAAAATGATACCACCTACTATCTCACCATATGTACCGAGCATATCTTTCGCATGTCTCCCAATTAATAAACCAATCCACGCTAATAACATGCTAACAAATCCAAAAAGTAATATTGTAATGATTGTTTGTGCCCCATAAATACCAAGACTAAGCCCTACTGAGAAACTATCTATACTAACGCCAAATGCAAATACGAATAGGCTAATTCCAATAGGGGCAGTTCTAGTCTCTTCATTTTGTAAAATGGTCGAATATACGATATAAAAACCTAGTCCGATTAATAAAATAGCACCCGCAAAATGTGCAATATCTCCATATTTCTCTGATAAAAAACGACCTAGTACCATTCCTATAAACGGCATAATAATATGAAATATCCCTATCGTCATACCAATATACAGGATTTGTCTTAACTTTAGGGGCATCATCCCCATACCAAGACTCACCGAGAACGCATCCATCCCTAAGGCGAATGCCATAATTATTAAAGGTATTAGCTGTTCAAACGTCATTCATGCCCCTCCTTGGACGTGCTACTTCACAATATGCTTATCCAAGGAGAAATATTCTGTTTGCTAATCGTACCTTATCATTCAATAATAATATGATGTCCTGCCGCTTTTGTTAAACGATTCATAATAGCATTTCCTATTCCTTCATTAGGGAACGACTCACTAAAAATAACATCCACTTCACTTGCATCAAATGTTCTAAGTACATCATATAATTTAGTCGCAACGCTAGCTAAGTCACTTCGAACACCACAAGATAATATAACATCTGCGCTATATACATGCTGATACTCTTCTGTCGTTAATACGCCTACTTTAAATCCTTCTTCCTTTTTCTCATCTACAAGATGCTGAATAAACTCACGTGAGCCCTCAACAATACTAAGTGGTGCTTTCGGCGCATAATGTGTGTATTTCATTCCAGGTGATTTCGGTTTTTCCTTCTCATCCTTTAAAGCTGGATCTAAAGAAACGGTACCTATCACTGCTTCTAATTGTTCTTTCGTAATCCCACCTGGACGTAATATTGTTGGAACCGTGCTTGTACAATCAATTACAGTTGATTCAACGCCTACTCCAGTTGCACCACCATCAACAATACCTGCGATCTTCCCGTTCAAATCTTCATATACGTGAGAAGCTAGTGTTGGACTTGGACGCCCTGAACGATTCGCACTTGGTGCCGCAACAGGTACATTCGCCTCTTCAATAAGAGCAAGTGCAATTGGATGATCAGGCATTCTTACTCCAACCGTATTAAGTCCTGCTGTCACCTTCTCTGAAATCCCTTCTTTTCTCGGCAAAATAATTGTTAATGGTCCTGGCCAAAAATGCGCCATTAACTTCTCTGCAACTGGTGGAATTTCTTTCACAATCCCATCTAACTGAGATTTTGTACCTATGTGGACAATGAGTGGATTATCACTCGGTCTTCCTTTCGCTTCGAAAATTTTCGCGATTGCTTCATCATCCATCGCGTTTGCACCTAACCCATATACTGTTTCCGTAGGGAAAGCAACCGCCTCATTTTCTCTTAATAATTTTGCTGCTTCTTGTAACTGTGGATAATATTTTTTTCTTTCCACAACATTATCCACAACCCACATATTTGTATGCATTTTTTTCCACGTCCTTTTCTACCCTTAAATACTTGTCTATTTTTAGTTTACTATGAGATTTATCCAAAAGACAAACAAGGTTTATCCACAAAATGTGGATAAACCTAATTAATCCGTGGATAACTTTGTGAATAGCTGACAATTTAGTATTATTGCATTCTGCTCTTTTATATTTTTACAAAAATGTTCTAACTGTTGAATTCCCTCTGGAACCTCATCCTTTTCTATAGTAAAAAAGTCAAAGAACTGAAAGATCGGTACAGATTGTGGATGGTTTGTTAGTAAGTACAATTGTTGAACACTTTTTTCTTTCATATACTGCAAAAACATTTCAAAAAAATATAAGAAAGTCTGTTTATCCACATGAGGTGTGAATAAACAAGAACGAATAAGTACATCTTCCCCACTTTGTTCATAACCAATTACAGCTCGTATTTCTTCCGCCTCTTCCAAAATCATAAATTGTGCGTACAACTCATTTATTTTATCATCTTTTTTATTAGCTTGTCCGAAAAAAGAATGTAATCTTTCCACATCTGCTTTCGTAGCAAAATACACTTTCTTCATAATAAATCCCTCCTCATTTTTATATATGAGGAGGGATTTATTAATAGTACTATTTAGAGAATAAAGATGTAAAAGCTTCTACAATAAACAATTTAACTTCTGGCTTTTCTTCTTCCTCTTCTACTTTTACATACTCATTTTGCTTTTCTTGTTTTTTCTCCACAGGTTTCTCCACTTTTTCCACAGTTTTTGTTTCTTCTTTACTTACAGGCTGCTCTTCAACTTTTGTTTCATTTTTTACTACTTTCTTTTCAGAAGCTGTTACTTTTTTTACTACTTCCTGTTTTACAACTTTCGTTTCTTTTACCTTATCCACTTTCTTCTCTTCTGTATTTACTACTTCCTCATCTAGTTGTTTCACCTGCTCCTCTTCAGGAGATTCCGCCTTCACAACGTGCTCTTCTTTTCTTACAGCTGTCCCACTCGAAAAATCTAAGAAACACATTGGTGGAAATAATACACACCACCAGTTCGCCCCTTCACCTTCTCCAATTGTAATCAATACCGCTTCATATTCTCCTGCTGGATAAATAAAATTCCCATATACCTTTGTAGGAAACTTTACATTCTTACTAAATTTCACTTGAAATGATTCTTTACTCCCTTCTCTTTTTAACGTATTTTCCACCGTTTTCTCGATTTCTGGAATATGACTTTGAATTACTTTACGCGCCTCTTCAAATGAAGTTAAATCCGCTACCCATCCATCAATTTGTGCTTTTACTTCATCACGCACTTTACGCTTTAATGCCTGGTCTTTATCTGAATCACTATTTGCTAAAATTCGTAATCGAACGGCCTCTTTCGGAATAACTGAAGGCCCTTTTGCATCAGCTTTCATATATCCAAACTGCACAAGTAACTGTGCACCAATTAATAATATAAGAAGATAAGCAATAACTTGTTTTTTCATTTCCTCCACCGTCCCCTCTACAAACAGTGTGGACAAACTTTCATATTTCTAAACTATTAAATTCAAAATCTATATGAATTTTCCCACAAAAAAATGGAGTAAGGTGTGAACCTTACTCCATCTCTGCAAATACCATACGATCTTTTCCGTTAATATCGAAAACAACCTCAACATGGGCATGTGGAAAAGCTTGTTGTAACAATCTTTTTACATCCTCACCTTGTCCTACTCCAATTTCAAACGCTACAATTGCTTTCTCCTGCAACACATTCGGCAATTCTTCCATAAAACGGCGATAAAAATCTAATCCGTCTTCTCCACCAACAAGTGCTCTCTTCGGCTCATGCTCTTTCACAACAGGAGAAAGACCACGCCAATCCTCTTCCGGTATATATGGAGGATTTGAAACAACAACATCTAGCTTTTGACCCGTTTTATGAAATGGTGACAATAAATCACCGTGATAGAACGTTACTTCTGCACCTAAAGCTTTTGCATTTTCTTTTGCAACTTCAATCGACTTTTGTGCAATATCTACTGTATATACGTGGAGATTTTTATTTTCTAAAGCAAGCGTAATAGAAATCGCTCCACTACCTGTGCCTATATCTGCTACATGTAGTTCCTTGTCGCCAAAATGGCGCTCAATTCTTTCTAATACTCCTACTATAAGCTCTTCCGTTTCCGGTCTTGGTATTAATACTTCTTCATTCACAAAGAACGACCGGCCATAAAACATTTCATAACCAATCATATATTGAATAGGAATACCTTCTACATGCTTGTGGATAAACTCCGTAAAGCTTGCCTCTTGTTCCTCATTTATTTCTTCACGCATATTCATAAGTAATCCTGTTCTGTTCATCTTTAATACATGACAAAGGACAATTTCTCCCGCATTTTCATCTCGTCCATTTTCCTGTAAAAAAGAAGAAGCCCATTTCAGGGCTTCATAGACACGCATTACTCAGCTGCCTCCATCCTTTGAGCCTGATCTTCCATCACTAAGGCATTGATGAAATCATCTAACTTACCTTGTAAGATTTGATCTAGCTTTTGAATCGTTAAACCGATTCGATGGTCTGTAACACGGTTTTGCGGGAAGTTATACGTACGAATACGCTCTGAACGATCACCCGTACCAACAGCTTGTTTACGGTTTTGATCATATTCAGCTTGTGCTTCTTGTCTAAACTTATCATAAACACGTGCGCGTAATACTTTCATCGCTTTTTCTTTATTCTTAATTTGTGATTTCTCATCCTGACAAGATACAACTACACCAGTCGGTAAATGCGTTAAACGTACCGCTGACATCGTTGTATTAACACTTTGTCCACCAGGACCACTAGAAGCGAATGTATCAACACGAACATCTTTCTCGTGAATGTCGATTTCTACTTCTTCTGCCTCTGGTAATACAGCTACAGTTGCTGTAGATGTATGAATACGTCCACCAGATTCCGTTTCAGGAACACGTTGTACACGGTGAGCACCATTCTCGAATTTCAGCTTCGCGAAAGCACCTTTACCGTTAATCATAAAGATAATCTCTTTATATCCACCTAACTCTGTATAGCTAGCCTCGATAATTTCTGTTTTCCAACCTTGAACCTCAGCATAACGGCTATACATGCGGTATAAGTCACCAGCAAATAAAGCGGCCTCGTCGCCACCAGCAGCCCCACGAACCTCAACGATAACGTTCTTATCATCATTAGGGTCCTTTGGAACTAGTAAAATTTTCAGACGTTCTGATAACGTTTTTTCTTGTGATTCTAACTCAGAAACCTCTTCTTTTACCATGTCACGCATTTCTGCGTCTAACTTCTCTTCTAACATTGCTTTCGCATCTTTTAATTGCTCACGAACATCCTTATACTCACGATACACCTCTACCGTTTCCTGTATATCAGACTGTTCCTTTGAATATTCACGAAGTTTATTTGTATCGCTAATAACCTCTGGGTCACTTAACAATTCATTTAACTTCTCATAACGATTTTCTACAGCTTGCAAACGATCTAACACATCATTCACCTCTACATCCTAGTATCTAATACAAATAGTATATGGTACTTACTCAAAAAAACGCAAATTATATTTAAAAGCGTAAGCGGCTCACACCACCCACACTCTCTATTCTGAAAAAAACCCGCCTTGCGCAGCGAGTTTTACTTATCTTTGTTTGTAGGAACTGCATGACAATGACGACAGCGTGGCTCATACGATTCTGAAGCCCCAACTAAAATAATCGGATCATCAAATGCCGCTGGTTCTCCATCAATTAATCGTTGTGTACGACTTGCCGGAGATCCACATGCAGAACATACTGCTTGTAGCTTTGTTACATGTTCAGCAATCGCCATCAGCTGAGGAACTTGTCCAAATGGTAGACCACGGAAATCTTGGTCTAAACCAGCTACAATGACACGATAGCCACGATTTGCCAATACTTGCACCACTTCCACAATGTCCCCATCAAAGAATTGTACCTCATCGATTGCAATTACATCCATATCTTCAGTGATATGTTCAAATATATCTTTTGAAGCTGAAACAGGAACTGCTTTTACCTTTAATCCGTTATGTGATACAACGTCTTCTTCACTATAGCGATTATCAATACATGGTTTAAATACAATTGCATGTTGTTTCGCAAATTGCGTACGGCGCACACGGCGGATTAACTCTTCTGATTTACCAGAAAACATACTACCGCAAATCACTTCAATCCAGCCATTTTGATTTATTAAGTACATGAAGCTCTCCTTTCATCTACTTTTTAGTTAAAAGTAGGGTAAAGGTATAATATTTTCACAAAAAAAACAGACAAGCGAATACATACACTTGCCTGTTTTATGTTTTTATTACTTGATACCGTATTTCTTATTGAAGCGATCAACGCGTCCGTCTGCAGTAGCAAACTTCTGACGTCCAGTGTAGAATGGGTGAGAATCAGAACTGATCTCAACTTTTAGTAATGGATAAGTGTTACCATCTTCCCACTCAACAGTTTCGCTAGAGCCTTTAGTAGACCCGCTTAAGAATTTGAAGCCTGTGTTTGTGTCCATGAATACAACTTTCTTGTAATCTGGGTGAATTCCTGCTTTCATTCTTTTCATCTCCTTCCGCCCTGAATCATTTTCGAAACAGAGTTTTTCATCTTCAGCTGCATACACAACTATATTGATGAAACACATATGATGAAATTATAACAAGGCTAACTTCATTTTGCAACTACCTGTTTTTGTCTTTTGAAATTAAAAGTGTAGACGGCTCGTTTAGCTCTGACTGGCTAAGGTTCTCTCGCACAAAAGGTGCTTTTTAACTTTAGTGCGGGAGGTTCTTAGACACGAAGAGCTAGCCGTCGGAACTAGATACAATTTAAAAGCAGAAGCGGCTCGTTCAGAATGGGAGGGGGATGGAGCTTCTGACGTAGAGGTGCTTTTTACCTCGTAGGAAGACGCGAAGCCACCGACCATTCTAGCCGCTGGAGCTGGATATCACCTTAAAAGTGGCGGGGGCTCGCTCAGCTCTGACCAGCTAAGGTTCTCCCACTTATTTCTCTCTTTAATATCACCTAAAAGGCATAAAAAACTCGCTTACTATAAAATAAGCGAGTCCCAATCTTTTCCCTTTACTTAGTTGTTACATATCTTTTCGAGTCTGCAACAATGTTTTGTAAAAATTCTTCGTTTGTCTTCGTTTGACGAAGCTTACGTAAGAAACTTTCAACAAAGTCTGGTGTATCACGCATTGTTTTACGAATGCCCCATAACTTGTCTAAATGCTCTTTTGGAATTAATAGATCTTCTTTACGTGTACCAGAACGACGAATATCAATCGCTGGGAAGATACGACGTTCAGCTAACGAACGATCTAAGTGAAGTTCCATATTTCCAGTTCCTTTAAATTCCTCGTAAATAACATCGTCCATACGAGATCCTGTATCAACAAGGGCTGTTGCTAAAATCGTTAAGCTACCGCCTTCTTCAATATTACGTGCAGCTCCAAAGAAACGCTTCGGTCTATGGAAAGCCGCTGGGTCGATACCACCCGATAATGTTCTACCACTTGGCGGAATAACGAGGTTGTAAGCTCGCGCTAAACGGGTAATACTATCCATTAAAATGATAACATCTTTTTTGTGCTCTACAAGACGCATTGCACGTTCTAACACAAGTTCAGCTACTTTAATATGATTTTCTGGTACTTCATCAAAAGTAGAACTTACAACGTCGCCCTTAACAGAACGTTCAATGTCTGTTACTTCCTCTGGACGCTCATCAATTAAAAGCACAATTAATTCTGCTTCTGGATGATTTGTTGTAACACTGTGTGCAATTTCTTTTAATAGACTTGTTTTACCAGCCTTTGGAGGCGCAACAATTAAACCACGTTGTCCAAATCCAACTGGTGCGATTAAATCCATGATACGTGTCGGTAACTTTTTCGGTTCCGTTTCCAATTTCATTTGGCGATCTGGGTATAATGGTGTTAATGCAGGGAAATGCACACGCTCTTTTGCTGAATCTGGATCATCTCCGTTTACAGCTTCAACTTGTAATAACCCAAAATAGCGTTCATTTTCTTTCGGAGGTCGTACTTTACCAGAAACTTTGTCTCCATTACGTAAATCGAAACGACGAATTTGCGAAGCTGAGATATAAATATCTTCTGAGCTTGGAGAATAGTTGATAGGACGTAGGAATCCAAATCCTTCTGATTGAATAATTTCTAATACGCCTTCCATGAAAAAGAAACCTTCTTTTTCTGCTCGAGCTTTCAAAATAGAAAAGATTAACTCTTTTTTCGTTAACTTGCTATAATACGAAATCTTAAATTCTTTCGCAAGCTCGTATAACTCTTTTAATTTCATGTTTTCTAATGCTGCAATTGACAAATTCATTCAGACACCACACTTTAACGTTATTCTCTTTTTTCATGGGTAAAGGGAAAAAATACGGAAGGCAAATAATTAATAATGAAAGGCAATAAGTTCAAGTAGGGTAATATTCACTATTGTAACCCTTTTATCTAGTTTTAATCAATACGTTGGAACACAAATACAAGAAGCGAAGACAAGAAAATTTGTCTTCGCTTCTTATTTAATTTAGTTCCGGCTCCGATAGTTAAAAAGATCGACCATTTTAACCTTTCTGAGCGAGCCGCTTCCACCTTTTACTTAATAACCAAGTTCGGTTTTTTATTTAAGCTATGACGACCATCTACGAAGCGAACTGTGCCTGATTTTGCACGCATAACAAGAGATTGTGTTGTTCCTACGCTACCTTTAAATTGAACACCACGTAATAGTTCACCATCTGTTACACCTGTTGCTGCAAAGATTGCATCGTCACCTTTTACTAAGTCCTCCATACGAAGGATACGATTAATGTCTTCTATGCCCATTTTTTTACAACGTGCTAATTCAGCTTCGTTTTGTGGCAATAGTTTTCCGTGAATTTCTCCACCTAAACATTTTAAAGCAACTGCTGCTAATACACCTTCAGGTGCTCCACCAGATCCAAATAAAATATCTACACCTGTACGATCAAACGCTGTATTAATTGCTCCAGCTACATCTCCATCATTAATTAATTTAATGCGAGCACCAGCTTTACGAATTTCTTCGATAATTTCTTGATGACGTGGGCGATTTAAAACTGTCGCTACAACATCTTCAATATCTTTATTTTTCGCTTTCGCAACTGCACGTAAGTTATCAATAATAGGCGCATCTATGTCGACCGCCCCAACTGCTTCTGGGCCAACCGCGATTTTATCCATGTACATGTCAGGAGCATGTAACAAATTACCGTGGTCTGCAATTGCAATAACAGCAAGAGCATTCCAGCCACCAGCTGCTACGATGTTTGTCCCTTCTAAAGGATCAACCGCAACGTCTACACGTGGTCCATATCCTGTACCTAATTTCTCTCCGATATATAGCATTGGTGCTTCATCCATCTCACCTTCACCAATTACGACTGTACCTTTCATCGGAATTGTATCAAATACATCACGCATAGCTGATGTTGCTGCACCGTCTGCTTCATCTTTTTTCCCGCGCCCCATCCAACGCGCTGATGATAATGCTGCAGCCTCTGTTACACGTACTAACTCCATAGATAAACTTCTTTCCACAATAATCCCTCTCCTTTAAGTCTTTATATTTCTGCCGTATTTTGTGAACCGTGTTTTTCTATAAAGTGTACTTCCGCAAGTAGTGATGCTTCGCTTCCCCCTTACGGAAGTATCACTTATGCGTTCTTCATCTCTTCAATTTCTTGTTTTGTCATTTGTTCTCGCCAAATGTTTGCTCCAAGCCCTTTAAGCTTGTCCACTATATTCTCATAACCTCGATCAATATGCTCAAGTCCTGTTACTTCTGTAATTCCATCTGCCATTAACCCTGCAATAACAAGTGCCGCTCCCGCTCGTAAATCACTCGCCTTCACTTTTGCACCTTGTAGTAACACAGGACCAGTTACAATTGCCGAACGACCTTCTACTTTAATTTGAGCATTCATACGACGTAATTCATCAATGTGTTTGAAACGGGCACCGTAAATTGTATCTGTTACAACTCCCGTCCCGTGTGCTTTTGTTAAAAGCGTCGTAAAAGGCTGTTGTAAATCTGTTGGAAAACCTGGATATACAAGCGTTTTGATATCAACTACTTTTAACTTTCTATTACCGTTCACTGTAATTTGATCATCATTCGTTTCAACTTGAACACCAGCTTCTCTTAGCTTAGCAGTAACTGATTCTAAATGCTGAGGAATAACGTTATCAACCGTTACTTCTCCTCCTGATGCAGCTCCTAGAATCATATACGTACCAGCTTCAATACGATCTGGGATGATAGTATGGTGACAACCATGTAAAGAGTCCACACCATCTATTCGGATTACATCTGTACCAGCACCTTTAATACGTGCTCCCATGCTTGTTAACAATGTAGCTACATCAATAATCTCGGGCTCTTTCGCTGCATTTTCAATAACAGTTCTACCTTTTGCTCGTACAGCTGCTAGCATAATATTAATCGTAGCCCCCACACTAACAACATCTAAATAAATACGTGCTCCATGTAGTTCATCTGCTCTTAAATAGATGGCACCTTGTTCATTTGTAACATGTGCACCTAGCGCTTCAAACCCTTTAATATGCTGATCAATCGGCCTCGGTCCTAAGTGACATCCACCCGGAAGCCCAATAACAGCTTTTTTAAAACGGCCAAGCATCGCACCCATTAAATAATAAGAAGCGCGCAATTTTTTCACTTTTCCATTTGGCAAAGGCATTGCAACCATGTTAGAAGGATCGACTACCATCTCTTCCTCCTGTCCATAAGTTACTTTCCCTCCAATTTCCTCTAGTAAGTCGCCTAACATTTTCACGTCCGAAATATTAGGGACACCACCAATAGTTACTGGAGTATCTGCTAAAATTGTCGCTGGAATTAATGCAACAGCACTGTTCTTTGCACCGCTTACTCGAATTGTTCCATTTAAAGCTCTTCCGCCTTCAATTAGCAATTTTTCCATATTGAGCTCCCTTCTTGTGAATGTATTTACTTTCTATCTTTTTATAGAAAGCTCCCCTTAAGAATCTCAATTACTCTTTCCATCCCAAAACTCAATAAATAGGAAACCATTATCTCTATTTCCCCTGTAGCACGAATAGATAAAGATCAACTATTCATCGAATTCACTTTATCAATTTAGATACGTTATCACATTTATTAATAGGACTATGCACATTATTTTCTATTTAAAAACCAAAAATGATAAAATCTTTCGACTTGTTCACGCTTTCATTATACAACGAAAGGAAACCGTCTAAAAGACTAGACGGTTTCCAAAACGGAATTTTATTCTTACGCTTTACCGTTAGAACCGAACTCACGCATTTTACCAGCAACAGTTGCTTTAATAGCGTCGCGGCCAGGTCCAATAAATTTACGAGGATCGTAAACTTCTTGGTCTTTGTTTAATACTTCACGAACAGCTTTTGTAAACTCGATTTGGTTCTCAGTGTTTACGTTGATTTTTGAAGTACCTAAAGAGATAGCTTTTACGATATCAGCAGTTGGGATACCAGTACCACCGTGTAATACTAAAGGTACGCCAGTGAAGTCACGAACTTGTTCCATTTCAGCGAATCCTAAGTTAGGCTCACCTTTGTAAGGACCGTGTACAGAACCTAAAGCTGGAGCTAGGCAATCGATACCTGTTGCTTCAACAAGGTGCTTACACTCTGCTGGGTCAGCGTAAATTACGCCTTCAGCGATTACGTCGTCTTCTTGTCCGCCAACTGTTCCAAGCTCAGCTTCAACAGATACGTTACGAGCGTGTGCGTATTCTACTACTTGTTTAGTAGTTTCAACGTTTTCTTCGAATGGGTGGTGAGAAGCGTCGATCATTACAGATGTGAAACCTGCATCGATTGCTTCTTTACATTTTTCGAAGCTTGAACCATGGTCAAGGTGAATTGCTACAGGAACAGTGATGTTCATTTCTTCGATTAAAGCTTTAACCATAGCTACAACTGTTTTGAAACCAGTCATATGACGAGCTGCACCCTCAGATACACCTAGGATTACAGGAGATTTTTCTTCTTCCGCAGCAGCTAAGATAGCTTGAGTCCACTCTAAGTTGTTCATGTTGAATTGACCAACTGCGTATTTTCCTTCTAGTGCTTTGTTTAGCATTTCTTTCATAGAAACTAAAGGCATGGTGAATCCTCCTAAAAAACGTTTTTTGTATCCGATAAGTTCTTATCGCTGGTAGTATGACCAGAATAAGGTAAAATATGTATATCTACATACCGGACTTTTTTCTACACTCAATAGGATAACAACTTGTACTCAAAAACTCAACCGTATTCACCTGCACAATAGTCCATGTAAACGCTTTTTTCCATATTTTTTATAAAAAATTCATTTTTACGCCTCTACAGCGAGCTCATTTCTCACAGCTTGACGAATTTCATCAATATCAAATGGTTTAGCAAAATGCATTAAAGCTCCTAAATCTTTTGCTTCTTGGATCATATCAAGCTCTCCATAAGCAGTCATTAAAATGACTTTAATACTCTCATCAATTTCTTTTACATGCTTTAAAATCTCTATACCATCCATGCCTGGAATTTTCATATCTAACACTACTAAATCTGGATTATCTTTTTTCACGATATCTAAAGCTTGAAATCCATTCGCTGCTTGGAATGTCTGATAACCTTCTTTTTGGAACACTTCATGTAATAACACACGAATCCCATATTGATCATCAACAATTAAAATTTTACCTTCCATAATTCCCAACCTTTCTGTGTAAGTACAAGATTTAAAGCTTCTTATATCTTAACGATTTATTTTCGCTATTCTTTGGCAAATTCCTTCCTATTCTTTCTTATTTTACCGTTTCCTATTTTGTTATGCTACCCTACGATTTCACCTTTCTAAAAAAATAAACTATAATGAAAGCCGGCAAGCACGCACGAAGGGAGTAATATTATGTTAAAAATTTTTTCAACTCAATTAAGTGGTTATTTCTCCAAAATTTCTCAAAAAGAAGAAATGAATATAGAAGATAGCGCTCGTTTACTTGCTCAAGCACTAGTTGGCGATGGTTTCATTTATTTATATGGTACAAATGAAATGGAGGGCGTTGTTGCCGAAGCACTATTCGGTGCTGAACCAATGAAGCAAGCAAAACGCTTATTTGAAAATGGTAAAGAAGCAGAAGTAACCTCTGCGGATCGTGTACTTCTTATTAGCCGTTTTTCAACAGATGAAGCGGTTGTAGAAATTGCAAAAAAACTACAAGAAGAGGGACACTCTATTGTCGGCATTTCTGCTCTTCAAGAAGGTACGGAATCACTGGAACAATATACAGACGTACATATTGATACAAAACTGTTAAAAGGTCTTATTCCAGACGATGAAGGTAATCGCTACGGGTTCCCAAGCTTAATAGTAGCTTTATTTGCTTA
Organism: Bacillus sp. C-3-6; assembly: GCF_054509685.1. NCBI lineage: Bacteria > Bacillati > Bacillota > Bacilli > Caryophanales > Bacillaceae > Bacillus > Bacillus sp. C-3-6. The sequence continues at coordinate 5,056,513 of NZ_CM137247.1, forward strand.
TCACGGAATCAAATTTACAATTGATGAAATGTTAAATGAATATTAAAAAAAGCGCCTTATTTCAGGCGCTTTTTTTATTACTTGCTCTCTTTATTCGTAATAGAAGCTCTTACGAAGTCATGGAACAATGGTTGTGGACGGTTTGGACGAGAAACAAGTTCTGGGTGGAACTGTGCTGCCACGAACCAAGGGTGGTCTTTTAATTCAATGATTTCAACTAGACGGCCGTCTGGGCTTGTACCAGAGAATACAAATCCTTCTTTTTCCATATCCGGACGGAACTGATTGTTGAACTCATAACGATGACGATGACGCTCATATACAACCGGCTCATTATAAGCATTGTAAGCATTTGTTTCTTCAGCAAGCTTACATGGGTATAGACCAAGACGAAGTGTACCACCTAAGTCCTCTACATCTTTTTGTTCTGGTAATAAGTCAATGATTGCATATGGCGTATCAGGATTGATCTCAGAAGAGTTAGCACCTTCTAAACCTAATACATTACGTGCGAATTCAATTGATGCAAGTTGCATACCTAAGCAAATTCCTAAGAATGGAACTTTGTTTTCACGAGCATATTGAATCGCAACGATTTTACCTTCTACACCACGATCGCCGAAGCCACCTGGTACAAGGATACCATCTGTGTCTCCTACTAATTCTTGTACATTTTCTGCTGTTACGTGCTCAGCATTTACCCATTTTACTTCTACATCTGTGTCGAATGAGTAACCAGCATGACGAAGTGCTTCTACAACAGAAATATATGCATCTTGAAGTTCTACATATTTACCAACAAGAGCGATTTTTGTTTTCTTAGAAAGGTTACGTACTTTGTTAACTAGCGCAGTCCACTCTGTCATATCTGCAGCTGGATTGTCTAATTTTAAGTGGTCACAAACGATTTGGTCCATGTTTTGTTCTTGAAGAGATAATGGAACCGCATATAAAGTATCTGCATCGCGAGCTTCGATAACTGCTTTTGTATCGATGTCACAGAATAATGCAAGCTTGTCTTTCATATCTTGAGAAACAGGCATTTCTGTACGAACAACGATGATGTTTGGTTGAATACCTAAGCTACGAAGTTCTTTAACGCTATGTTGTGTTGGTTTTGTTTTCATTTCACCCGCTGCTTTTAAGTACGGGATTAACGTACAGTGAATGTACATTACATTGTCACGACCGATGTCGCTCTTAATTTGACGGATTGCTTCTAAGAATGGTAGAGACTCGATGTCACCAACAGTTCCACCGATTTCTGTAATAACAACATCCGCATTTGTTTCACGACCAGAACGATATACGCGTTCTTTAATTTCGTTAGTAATGTGAGGAATAACTTGAACCGTTCCTCCTAAATATTCACCGCGACGCTCTTTTTGAAGAACTGAAGAGTAAATTTTACCTGTTGTTACGTTGCTGTATTTGTTTAAGTTAATGTCGATGAAACGCTCATAGTGACCAAGGTCTAAGTCAGTTTCTGCGCCATCATCTGTTACGAATACCTCACCGTGTTGATATGGGCTCATAGTCCCTGGGTCTACGTTAATGTATGGATCAAACTTTTGAATCGTTACGTTTAAACCACGATTTTTTAAAAGTCTTCCAAGAGATGCTGCTGTAATACCTTTTCCTAAAGACGATACTACACCGCCTGTTACAAAAATATACTTAGTCATGAAAAAGCTCCCTTCTATTTTGCTGTTATATAATCACCGTTGCAAAGCGCAACGTATGTAGATAACACTGTATCCATCTTATTGTTAGACTCTTTTTATTTTCTAAACAAAAAACAAAAAAGAAAATTGCTCCCCTCATCACATAAAGTAATAAGTAGGGAGCAATTTTCTTTTATATTTACACTTTAAAAGTATTATCGTCCTTTTTTAAAGAGCCCAAAAATGATTCTACATGGACGATAATGAAAAGTCAAGAACTACAGTTCTTCCTCTTCTTCTTCTTCAGTTTCATCATACTCAAGTTCTTCTTCAGCGAAGTCGTCGTCTTCATCTTCTTCTAAATCATCAAGATCGTCGTCATCTCCGTCTTCATCTTCAAGAACCTTGTCCAAATCTTCTACATCATCTTCGTCGTCGTCTGCATTTCCGTCTGCATCGTCAAAGTCATCTTCATCTTCTTCAATGTAGTCGTCAAAACCGTCTTCCTCAACTTTACGTTTCTTCTTCGGTTTTGGCTGCGGTAAGATTTCTTCATCAATTTGCTCATATGGGTACCAGCTGCGTAGTCCCCAACGATTTTCTCCTAAATTAATGAAACGTCCATCGATGTTTAAGTCTGTATAAAATTGTGCGAGTTTCGCATTAACTTGCTCTTGAGATAGTCCCAGCACTTGAGCGATTTCTTGAACCAACTCGTTGAATGTCGTTGCTTGTTTTTTATCCCCTAAAACGCTATGTACAACTTCAATCATTGAACATTCTTTTAGCTCTTCTGGTGAATATTGCTTAAAATCCACTTATGCGGCACTTCCTTTCATCAAATATAACCTTATATATAACGGCCTGCTTAAAAAAATCCATACTATTCATTATAAACAAAAGTCGCACAAATATGCTACAAAAAAAACGGGAAACTTTTATATGGTAATAAAATTAATAATTTGTCTGTCCCTTATTTCGGAAGCATATGGGCCCCTTGCAATACATACCTAATTTGCATTTCTGTATATTCTTCGAGCGTATACAGTTTTTGCAGCGCCCAGCGTCTAAATCCCCACATCTGTCCTTGTATAAAAATATTATGGGCAAGAAGCTGTATTTCTTTTTTATTTAATGTAAATGTTCCATTTTCCGTACACTGTTCTAAAATATTCTCGAACATTCCTACCATTTGAAACTCCTTTTCTAATACATACGGAAGTGATTCTTTTGGTAAAAAGCGTACCTCTTGATACATTATCAATACTTCTTCCTGCAATTCGTCCATCACTTTAAAGTAATTCGTTATTGCTATCTTTAAACTTTCTATACTCCCTTTTTCTGTACACACTACTTCCTCTAATCGTTCTTTTACATGTTCATATATACTATCACAAACTAAATACAACACATCATCTTTTGTACGAATGTACTCATAAAGTGTCCCTATACTAAATCCAGCCGCTTTTGCAATTTCTCTCGTTGTTGTACGCGGAAATCCTTTTTGTTTAAACAGTTGCACCGCACCTTTAATCATTTGTTCACGTCTTAACGCAACTAATTTTTCATCTTTCACCGATGCATGTACATTATGTTTAACCATTCCCTTCACCTCTCTCTGTTATTTTTTGGAAGGAAAAAGCGTAGGAAAATACCTACGCTTTCGTCCCTACTTCGTTAACATACGAGAAATTACAAGCCTCTGAATCTCTTGTGTTCCTTCGTATATTTGTGTAATCTTTGCATCTCGCATATAACGCTCTACTGGATAATCTTTCGTATAACCGTAACCACCAAATACTTGCACCGCTTCAGTCGTCACCTTCATCGCTGTATCCCCTGCAAATACCTTTGACATCGCTGATTCTTTTCCATACGGAAGCCCTTCTGATTCAAGCCAAGCCGCTTGATATGTTAAAAGGCGTGCCGCTTCTACATCTGTTGCCATATCCGCAAGTTTAAAGCCAATCCCTTGCTGCGCCGCAATTGGTTTTCCAAATTGATGGCGCTCCCTTGCATATTCTACAGAAGCATCTAAAGCCCCTTGTGCAATACCAACAGCTTGCGCCGCAATACCGTTACGACCTCCATCTAATGTTTGCATCGCAACTTTAAATCCTTGCCCCTCTTCTCCAAGTAGATTCTCTACCGGAATACGGCAATCTTCAAACATAATTTCAGTCGTTGGTGAAGAGCGAATCCCTAGCTTGCTCTCCTTCTTCCCAACTGAAAATCCCGGTGTATCACTTTCTACAATAAATGCACTCGTACCGCGCTGCTTCGATTCAGGATCAGTTAGCGCAAAAACAACATAAATATCAGCAATACCGCCATTTGTAATGAAAATTTTTGATCCATTTAAAATATAATGGTCGCCATCTCTCTTTGCGATTGTCTTCATTCCACCAGCATCCGATCCAGATCCTGGCTCCGTTAAGCCGTATGCACCAATTTTCTTCCCTTCAGCCATCGGTCGTAAAAACTTTTGCTTTTGTTCTTCTGTCCCAAATTTAAAAATTGGCCATCCCGCAAGTGAAGTATGCGCAGATAGTGTTACACCTGTTGAAGCACAAACTCGAGATAATTCTTCAATCGCAATTACGTAAGCTAAGTAATCGCTTCCAATTCCGCCGTACTCTTCGGGCCATGGAATACCGGTTAAACCAAGCTCTGCCATTTGATCAAATAACTCTCGATCAAATCGCTCTTCCTCATCACGCTCAGCTGCTGTTGGTGCTACTTCATTTTTAGCAAAATCTCGAACCATTTTTCTTATCATTTCATGTTCTTCTGATAGTTTAAAATGCATCTCCGTCTCCCCCTCGCCCTTTTATAAAGCACGGCTAATAACAAGTTTCTGTATTTCACTTGTTCCTTCATATATTTGCGTGATTTTCGCATCCCGGAAAAATCGTTCTACTGGATATTCTTTCGTATAACCGTAACCACCAAATACTTGCACCGCCTCAATCGCGACTTCAACCGCTGTCTTAGAAGCAAATAATTTCGCAATAGATGCTTCTTTACCGCATGGTAATCCTTGTGCCCTAAGAGACGCCGCTCTATATACGAGTAACCTTGCCGCTTCGACACTTGTTGCCATATCTGCAAGCTTGAAGCCAATCCCTTGCTGCGCCGCAATTGGTTTCCCAAATTGTTCTCGTTCTTTTGCATAATCAATCGCACATGCAAGCGCCGCTTCAGCAATTCCTAACGCCTGTGCACCGATTCCAATTCGCCCAACATCTAAATTCGCCATCGCCACCTTGAATCCTTGTCCTTCTTCCCCAAGTAAATTCTCCGCTGGCACTTTCATATCTTCAAAAGTAAGTTGTACTGTACGAGAACCAAGGAGCCCCATCTTATGTTCATCTTTTCCGATGATTAAACCAGGTGTATCTTTCTCTACTATAAATGCAGAAATACCACTTTTTCCTGCCTCTGGATTTGTAGAAGCGAATACAATGTATGTACTTGCTTCACCACCATTTGTAATAAACACTTTCGATCCATTAATAATATAATGATCACCTTTTTTGACAGCTCTTGATTTCAAACTCCCTGCATCTGATCCTGCATTTGGCTCTGTTAAAGCAAATGCGCCTAAATATTCCCCGGTTGCAAGTTTAGAAACATATTTTTTCTTCTGTTCTTCTGTTCCGAAATATAAAATCGGATTCATTCCAACTGACGTATGTACAGCTAAAATTACACCAACTGTTGCACTTACCTTTGAGATTTCCTCAATTGCTAGAATATAAGAAATAAAATCCATTTCTGCCCCGCCGTATTTTGCAGGTGCTGGAATACCCATTAATCCAAGATCACCCATCTTTTGCAAAATCTCTTTCGGGAACACCCCTTGTTCCATACTAGGAACAAAGGGAGCTATTTCCTTCTGTGCAAAATCCCGAACCATTTTCCTCATCATTTGCTGCTCTTCATTAAAACGAAAGTTCATATATTCCGCCTCCATTTGCTATATATCCTTTAAATAATTTGGTAAGACCACTATTTTGTAACAAAAGGGGCATTTATTCGTAAACGTAGAATCCACGACCTGTTTTACGCCCTAACCATCCTGCATTCACATACTTACGTAATAACGGACATGGGCGATATTTACTATCTCCTAATCCTTCATGCAACACTTCCATAATGTATAAACACGTATCTAAACCGATAAAATCAGCGAGTGTCAAAGGCCCCATCGGATGGTTCATACCAAGCTTCATGACCTCATCAATTGCTTCTTTCGTCGCTACACCTTCATATAACGTATAAATTGCTTCGTTAATCATCGGTAGCAAAATGCGGTTTGATACAAAACCTGGGAAATCATTTACTTCAACTGGTACTTTCCCAATTTTTTTCGTAATATCTTCAATTGCTTCATATACTGCATCATCTGTAGCCAAACCACGAATAATCTCAACAAGCTTCATAACTGGAACTGGATTCATAAAGTGCATGCCGATTACTTTTTCCGGACGCTTCGTTACCGCTGCAATTTCTGTAATTGGCAGAGATGACGTATTTGTCGCTAAAATTGCGTGTTCTGGAGCAATTTCATCTAGATTCGCAAAGATTTTCTTTTTAATATCCATTTTCTCAACAGCTGCTTCAATAATAAGATCCGCTTCTCTCACACAATCTAAATCAAGCGTTACTGTAAGACGATTTAATGTCGCTTCCTTCTCTTCTTCCTTCATGCGTCCTTTTTCTACTTGGCGCGCTAAGTTTTTCGTAATGATAGCCAATCCTCTATCTAATTGCTCTTGTTTTAAATCTTGTACCTTCACGTCATATCCTGCCATTGCACATACTTGTGCAATTCCTGATCCCATTTGCCCTGCACCAATTACAACAATGTTTTGTACACCCATTTTTTCTTCCCCCTTAATTGTTAATAAATTTTATACCCTCGAACTTTAATTAGTGAACTTCAATCATCACTGCGTCCCCTTGACCGCCACCGCTACAAATCGATGCAATTCCAATTCCGCCGCCGCGCTGCTTAAGTGCATGGATTAGCGTAACGATAATGCGCGCTCCGCTTGCTCCAATTGGATGGCCCATCGCTACCGCGCCGCCGTTTACATTCAATTTTTCTGGATCAATTCCTGCGATTTCTGTACTTGCAATTGCTACCGCTGCAAATGCTTCATTAATCTCGAATAAATCGATGTCTTCAATTGTCTTGCCTGTTTTTTCAAGCAATGCGTTAATTGCATAACCTGGTGTTCTTGGAAAATCTTTAGATTCCACTGCAATTGCTGTATGCGCCAAAATTGTCGCTAATGGCTTTCTTCCTTCTTGCTTCGCTCTGTCTTCGCTCATTAACACAAGTGCGGCACCACCATCGTTTAGTCCTGGCGCATTACCAGCTGTCACCGCCGCTTCCTTATCAAATACAGGTTTTAACTTTGCTAACTTTTCAATCGTTGTATCTTCACGTGGCGCCTCATCCTTTGCAACGACAATAGGATCGCCTTTTCTTTGCGGGATCGTTACTGGCACGATCTCCTCTTCAAAACGTCCTTCTTTATGCGCTGAAACCGCACGCTGATGGCTACGATATGCCCATTCATCTTGTGCTTCGCGAGAAATTCCATCTTCCTTCGCAACTTCTCCGCCATAAACACCCATGTGTGTACCTGAAAATGCGCATGTTAAACCGTCAGCAACGTTTAAATCAATAACTTCGTTGTTGCCCATTCTGTATCCCCATCTTGCTCCGCGTAAAATGTAAGGACTGTTACTCATCGACTCCATACCGCCAGCTACAATCAGTGATTGATCGCCAGTACGAATAATTTGATCCGCTAACGTAACCGCACGAAGTCCTGATGCACAAACTTTATTCACTGTTTCCGTCTGCACTTCCCAAGGGATTCCAGCAGCCCTTGCAGCTTGACGCGATGGAATTTGCCCCTGTCCCCCCTGAATAACCGTTCCAAATATAACTTCTTCAACATCACTAGCCGCAACATTTGCTCTTTCAAGCGCTGCTTTAATTGCAATTCCTCCAAGTTCCGTCGCTTTTACATCTTTTAAAGATCCTCCAAATTTTCCAACTGGTGTTCTTGCAGCACTTAAAATAACTGTTTTACTCATGTTTCTTTCCCCCATTTCTTTTTTTAACACTGAGCGCTCGCTCGGTATCCCTACGTTGAGAAGAGGTGCAATCATTGCACCTCTTTCTAAAGTTGTATACATTCTTATAAACTACATCGCTTCTTTTTTCTGTCCGATAACAGATCGTTCTAAAATCTCTGTCACATCAAGAGTTTGAACTTTCTCTTCTACCTCTTTCGCTTTCGTTCCATCACTGATCATCGTTAAGCAATATGGACAACCTGTACCGATAATGGATGGCTGTACAGCTAATGCTTGTTCTGTACGAGCAACGTTAATACGAGAACCTGTTGTTTCTTCCATCCACATTAAGCCACCACCTGCGCCACAGCACATTCCAGTTTCACGGTTACGTGCCATTTCTACAAGATTCACTCCAGGAATCGCTTTCAAAATATCACGTGGCGCTTCGTACACTTCGTTGTATCTTCCTAAATAACAGGAATCATGGTACGTAACTGTTTCTTCAATAGCGTGAACAGGCTTTAAGCGTCCTTCTTTCACCCACTGAGCTAACAATTCTGTATGATGATAGACTTCTGCTTGCAAGCCAAAGTCCGGATACTCATTTTTAAATGTGTTATAAGCATGAGGATCAATCGTAACGATTTTCTTCACTCCTGCCTTTTCAAATTCTTCGATATTCTTTGTCGCCATCTCTTGGAATACAAATTCATTTCCAAGGCGGCGTGGTGTATCTCCAGAATTCTTTTCTTTATTACCGAGAATTGCGAATGAAATGCCTGCTTCGTTCATTAACTTCGCGAACGATATCGCAATCTTCTGACTACGATTGTCGTATGATCCCATTGAACCAACCCAGAATAAATACTCGAATTCCTCCCCAGCTTTTGATTTTTCTTTTACAGTTGGAACTGTTACTTCGTCATCACCTTGGCGCCATGTTTCACGCTCTTTACGGTTCAGACCCCACGGATTCCCTTGACGCTCGATATTTGTCATCGCGCGTTGTGCTTCCGCGTCCATTTTTCCTTCTGTTAAAACGAGATATCGACGTAAATCAATAATTTTGTCAACATGCTCATTCATAACTGGACATTGATCTTCACAGTTACGACACGTTGTACATGCCCAAATCTCTTCTTCTGTAATAACATCTCCGATTAAACTCGGATCGTAAGCGAGAGTTGTAGCCGCTGATTCTTGTTGTCCTTTTCCAGCCGCCATCATCGCTAACTGATTTCCTTGTGTATTATTGAAGGCAACTACTGGAACCCACGGTGCTTTTGATGTTACCGCAGCTCCTTTATCAGTTAAATGATCACGAAGTTTTAAAATTAAGTCCATCGGCGATAACATTTTTCCTGTTCCTGTTGCCGGACACATATTTGTACAACGACCACACTCTACACAAGCGTATAAGTCAATAAGTTGATTTTGTCTAAAGTCTTCAATTTTACCAACACCAAATGTTTCTTGCGTTTCATCTTCAAAATCAATCTTTTCAAGCTTCCCTGGATTTGAAAGACGACCGAAGAATACATTAGCTGGTCCCGCAATTAAATGCGCATGTTTTGATTGTGGAACATAGACTAAAAACGTTAACAAAATTAGTAAATGCACCCACCAAGAAAAATAGAACACTGAAATGGCTACGGTTTCATTTATCCCGCTAAAAACGTAAGCGATTGCAGAAGCGATTGGTTCACTCCATGAAAGCTCCTCGCCATGCCATATAAGTCCCATACCGTTACCAAGTAGCACAGAAATCATTAAGCCACCGATAAAGATAAGAACAAGACCTGATTTGAAGTTACGTTTTAAACGAACAAGCTTTTCTACATAACGTCTATGAAAAGCCCAAAATACTGCAATTAAAATAACAAGTGTGACAATTTCCTGGAAGAATGTAAATGCAGGGTATAGTGGTCCAAGTGGAAGATGTGATCCTGGTGCGAGTCCTTTCCAAACGAAGTCAATTGCTCCAAATTGGACAAGAATAAATCCGTAAAAGAACATAACGTGAATGATGCCGCTTTTCTTATCTTTCAGCAGCTTTTTCTGACCGAAAACATTGACCTTAAGGAGATCCCAACGCTCTTTAAAACGACGGTCAAATTCAATTTTTTTTCCTAATTGTATGTAGGCCATTCTCGTCCGTATAAGATATACAAACAAATATCCTGCATAAGCAATAACAGCAATGGCAGCCAGCCAATTAATGATCAGTAAGCTATTCATTTTTATGCTACCCCTCTCTTTGTAAGCCCTCTTTCTTTTTTGAATCTTCAAAAATATATAATTTTCTGAATTATATCCCCTATCCCCATTATATAATGAGTGAGCATTCAGTCAACAGTTTTTTGTTATAGAACAACACATTTTTTCATAAAGCTGTTTATTTCGGTGAAACTATAAAGTGAAACTTTAATCAGTAGGGGTGGTTCATCCCCCACTGATTATTAGTTGAACCAATCGGGCTTTTACGGGCAGTTGATTTCCAAACTAACTTCTGCTTATTCATCAATTTTTGAAGTAGGAAGCTTACTGCCCGTTAAAGCGGGGTAAAGTGAAACTTTAATCAGTGCAACATACTATCATCTGATGAAATTTATAATAACAGCCGTGCTACCCGTATCATTTGTAACACACTGAAGGTGAAAAGAATGCGAAGGAGGGAATTCACTGATGCTCTACTTATCTCTTTTGTTAATATCCGTTGCTCTTTGGATTACAATTGATCTTTCATACGGAAGATTTCTTCATTTAAAACGGGTAAGCTCTCGCACTTTCCCTTTACGTCAAAGTGATTTTCACCTTTATACATACGGGAAAGATTTGTATGACGCTTTATTTACTGATATAAAACAAGCACAGCACCACATTCATATTTTATTCTTCATTGTAAAAAACGATAAAATCAGTCGTGAATTTTTAAAGTTGCTGATTGATAAGGCTCAGGAAGGAATTGAAGTACGACTTTTACTTGATCGATTTGGCAGCCATTCTTTATCAAACGAAGCTATTCACTCCCTCCGAAAACATGGTGTATCTTTTTCATTTTGTCATAAGGTAAAATTTCCTCTGCTTTTCTTTTCTGCCAATCAAAGAAACCATAGAAAAATTACAGTGATTGATGGGAAAACTGGCTATATCGGGGGATTTAATATCGGCGAAGAGTATCTGGGGCATAATGAATATTTAGGATTATGGCGAGACTATCATTTACGTCTTACAGGAGAAGGGGTTCAAGATTTACAAAAGCAATTTTTGCATGACTGGTTTGATGATACGAAACAGGATTTATTGGATGCTTCTCTTTATTTTCCAAAACAAAACCCAGGTACCATACTGCATCAATTTATTCCGACTGATGGTGCTTATTTACAGCATACTTTTTTACATTTAATTAACGGAGCAAAAAAAGAAATCTGTATCGGTACACCATATTTCATTCCTGGAAAAAAAATTATGAATGCCTTATTAAAAGCAAGAGAAAGAGGGGTTCAAATCACAATTCTTGTTCCAGAAAAAGCTGATCACCCTCTCGTTCGAGAAGCAAAATTCCCGTACTGCCGAAAATTAATACAGGCTGGTTGCAATATTTATGCATTTCAACAAGGTTTTTTTCACGCCAAAATTATTATAGTGGATGATGATATTTGTGATATCGGAACAGCAAATTTTGATATGAGAAGTTTATATATTAACCATGAAATAAACTGCCTGTTATATAGTAAACATTTCGTTCAAACAGTAAAAAATAAATTCCATGAAGACCTAAAGAATGCATCCATACTTTCCTATAGCGATGTAAACCCAACTTCTCTTATCGATAGAGGAAAGGAATGGATTGGAACAATGCTTGCTTTCCTTTTATAGGAAAGACAATGAATAAAAGAGGTGTATCTTATATGATTATGCGGTTTGGATATGTCTCACATGCAATGGCACTCTGGGACTGTTCTCCTGCCAAAACAATGACGTTTACAAGCTTTAAGAAACTCAGCAAGCAAGAGCGAGAAGACAAACTGTACCATGTTATAAAGCAAAATTTAGAGCACACAATACGTATCCTACATTACAATATAGCGCATGAAATCCCACTATATCGCCTATCGTCTTCAATCGTCCCACTTGCAACACATCCCGAAGTCGAGTTTGACTATATTGGGGTATTCACACCACTTTGGCGTAAAATAGGAGCTTTAATTAAAGAACACAATTTACGAATAAGTTTTCATCCAAATCAATTTACGCTATTTACAAGCGACAAGCCACATATTACTACTAACGCTATTACGGATATGACTTATCATTATAAAGTATTAGATGCTATAGGCATTGCAGATTCCTCTTACATTAATATTCATGTAGGTGGAGCCTATGGAAATAAAGAAAAGGCAATTGAGCGCTTCCATGAAAACATAAAAAAACTTCCTGCACATATAAAAAAACAAATGACTCTTGAAAACGATGATAAAACATATACAACTTCTGAAACTTTATCAATTTGCCAAAAAGAAAATATCCCATTTGTATTTGATTATCATCATCATATGGCCAATCTTTGCGAGGAACCACTAGAAGAGTTGCTTCCTGCAATTTTTGAAACTTGGTCACATACAAATATCTCTCCCAAAGTTCACATTTCCTCTCCGAGATCGGAAAAAGAATTTAGGGCTCATGCTGAATATATCGATTTAGATTTTATCAAGCCCTTCTTACACGTTGCAAAAAAAAACAATCATAATTTCGATATTATGATTGAAAGTAAACAAAAAGACTTAGCACTATTCCAATTAATAAATGAACTTTCTGCTATAAGAGGAATTAAAAGAATAAGTGGTGCAAAGTTACAGTGGTAAATTGTAACTTTGCACCATTTTTTCAAAAAAGTAATTTTTATAGTAAAAAACATCCTATTTTATATGCTATTATTTAAATTAGCATTCCCCCGAGATTCAACTTTATTGAAACGGAGTCATAATATGATTAGTCAAAAAAAGTATGTACAATTTGTCATAATATACATATCTATATTCGCTCTTTGGATACTCTTTATTCCAAATGAGTCACATATAAAGGAAATTGGGATTCTTTTCTTATTCTGTTTCGCTGCACTTTTTTCTTGCCACTGTTTATATAAAGCTATTAAGAAAATGAAACGCAGTGATAAACTATTTTGGATTTTATTACTATGTACTTGCCTATGTGGATTAATTATGGAGATAACCCTATTTCTTAGTTCACTTTCCATACATGATCAATCTATATTTTCATATAAAGCATTGCCTTTTTTTATCATACAATATATTTTGCTCTTTGTTGGATTTGCTATAAAGTTTATAAAGAATTACTCTATTAAGGGGCTTTCGCAATTTTCATTCGATAGCATCTTTATTATTATTATGAACATTTATTTCACCTTAACTTTTATCTTAGATCTTTCAAGTTTCCGCATGTTAACAAAGGATACTTGGATTTTAATTGGGTATTTCATTGCACAATCAATAGTAATTTACGCCGTTATTAGCCTATATAGAAGAGAACAATATTCTTCTAGTAGAATCGCATTAATTATCGGCTTCACTATTATACTCATATACGGTTATATTCATCTGTTTCAATTGAACTTTGGGATGAAAACTTCTGCTGAAATTAATTATTTAATACACACTGCTTCTATTTTATTAATTGGACTTTCTTCCATACTATATATTTTAGATAAACCAATGCAGCATGAAACGAAAACAAAATATTATCGATTCGATTATGTACGTTTTATACTACCTTATTTTAGTATAATTATTACTTTTTCTTTTATTATCATTCAACCTTGGGATGATAAGTTCATGTTAATCGGTCTCGTATTATCACTTATTTTGTTATTCTTGCGGCAACTTTACATGTGGAAAGATAATCAAGCACTAATCCATACATATGAACAGTTGACTACACAACTAGAGGATGAAGTTGAAGAAGGTGCATTTGCATTATCAAAAAGTGAACAACGTTATAAATCTTTATTCGAAGATCATCCCGATGCCGTTTTCTCTTTAAATATGAATGGCATTTTTCAACACTCTAATAAGGCATGCGAAAGCTTATTTACTGCCTATTATTGCGAAGTGGCAAGCTATTCTCTGGTACACTTCATTGATTCAAAAGACCACGAACTACTAAAGAAGGCTTTACAAATTACAAAGGAAGGTAGGCCACAAACGTTAGAAGTTCGTACAAAAGAACAAGAAGGCTATTATTATTATCTCCATATTACACTTATCCCTACTTTTATAAACAAAGAAGTGGTCGGAATGTTTGGGATAGCGCGTGATATTACCACTTTATATGAAAAACAAAAACAAGTAGAACATTTAGCCTTTCACGATGCACTTACTGGATTACCAAATCGCCGAAAGTTCGAAAAAGATTTAAAAGCCATTTTAAATACAGCCCAAACTAACGCAAATGATGTCGCCGTCATATTCCTTGATTTAGATCGATTTAAAAAAATTAACGATAGACTTGGTCATGACGTCGGAGATTTATTATTAATTGAAGTAGCAAAAAGATTACGCGGTTGCTTGCGTTCAAAAGATGTCGTCGCTCGCCAAGGTGGAGATGAATTTACCATTCTATTACCAGAAATGTACTCAGAAAAAAGTGCAATTTTTATAGCTGAACAGATTTTAACTATTTTAAACAAACCATTCTTCATTCAAGGCGAAGAACTCTCTATTACACCAAGTATCGGAATTGCGATGTATCCTGATTACGGAACTGATGTAAATGAGTTAATGAAAAATGCTGATATGGCTATGTACCGTGCGAAGGCAAATGGAAAAAACAGATTTGTTTTCTTCTCAAAAGAAATGAGTATCGCTCAAAATGAAATTCAATTCTTAGAAGGTGAACTTTCAAAAGCATTACAACAAAATGAATTTTTCCTTGAATACCAGCCACAAGTAAGCACAAAAACAAAACAAATTATCGGTTTTGAAGCATTAATACGTTGGAAGCATCCAAAACTCGGCATCGTATCTCCAGCCCAATTTATCCCTCTAGCAGAGGAAACTGGTTTTATTATTGAACTTGGTAATTGGATTTTACGTACTGCCTGTTTAGAGGCAAAAAGATGGCATAATCAAGGTTTTTCTCACTTAAAAGTTGGTGTGAATTTATCTGTTGTTCAATTTAACCATGCAGATTTAATCTCAACTATTTCAAAGGTGTTGGAAGAAACAGAACTGAAACCAGAAGCACTAGATATTGAAATTACGGAAAGCATCGCAATTAATCAAAATCAATCTGTAGTTGCAAAACTAGAACAGCTTCAAAATCTCGGCATTCAAATTTCAATCGATGACTTTGGAACTGGTTATAGTTCTTTAGCTTATTTAACAAAATATCCAATTAACACATTAAAAATTGCTCGAGAATTTATTTGTGGAATTACAACTAGCCCTTTAGAAGAAGCAATTGTCTCTTCCATTATTACACTATCAAAAGAACTAAATTTAGAAGTGATTGCAGAAGGTGTAGAAACGGAAGAAGAATGGGAATTTTTACATAGACAAAATTGTGATCACATTCAAGGATTCTTTATTAGCAAACCTGTTTCTAGTAAAGACGTTTGGATGTTACTCCATAAAAAAACAACCGTCTAAGTAAGACGGTTGTTTTTTAATATTCATAAGGTATCTCTCCAGCTAATTGTACCTCTTGATCACTGTGAGAAATTATTTGACTTTTCTCTAATGCTGTATCTCCTAATGAAATACCCCATGCCATTGCTAACGTTAATATACTACCAATAAGTAGTTTCTTCATATTCCATCACCCGCATTTTTATTTAAATATATCATGAAAATTTATCCATATATTATGCAATTATGCATATTTGTTTTTTAGGTCCTTTTTATTTCTTAATTTTTTTTATAAGTGATTCTTTTAATGTATGGTTTCCTAATATATCAAAAAAGAAGCACGCTTTTTCGTAAGCATCTTCAATTTCCGCTCTATCACACCCTAGCTTTGCTAGGCATTGACCTTTTCGAAAGTATAACTGTCCAATTAATGTCATACTATTAATTTGACAAGATAGTTCAATAGCTTTATTTGCGTGACAAAGCGCTTCTTCGTATTGATTATCTGAGAATAATGCTTTTGCATGATTATGTCTCACCTTCACATCAAATTCTTTATTATCATGCAATGACTCTAATTGTTTTAATATATTTTCAAATAAATCAATAGCCTTCTTCAAATAGCCATTTTCAGCATAAATGTTTGCAATTGCGTTTTCAATATAAAGACTCTGATATACATCTATTCCCGCCAATTGTTGATTGAGCAATTTCTTTAATTCTAAAATACAATATTCGTAATCGATTTTTTTCAATATGTAAGCAGCTACATAATATTGCCATTGAAGAAATTGCTGAAGCTCGGGGTGATATTCTTCCTTTTTCAACTCATTCCATACTCTATTATAAATTTCTTTATATTTCTTTTGCTTACAAAGCATAATAATTTGATCTTTTAACTGCTTATTCCTCTCAATATCAGAATAAATGAGTACCTCATAAAAATGAATAATGGGAACTTGTAATTTTGCTGCGATACCTTGCAATATATCCATACTTGGGTATACCGCGCCCGATTCAATTCTACTCACTTCCGATTGATGACATATGTTCTCGGATAACTGTTTTTGTGTTAATCCTCTCATCGTCCTAATTTTCTTAATTTCATTTCCTAATTTTTCTGCGTGCATATTTACTCACCATCCCATTATAACAATCTAATTTTTTGAGTTGTCATACCACTACAATAATGTGAATTCGACAATTTTTGATATGAAATAATGCATAATATATATATAATTCGGCAAATTTTTCATACAATTCATCTCACATACAATAATAGATTAGGAGTGTTATAGATGAATTATAGAAAACTTGCTAGTGCTTTCGTTGCATTCGGTCTTCTTTGCCCTTTATCAACAGAAGCTATTCATGCTCAAGAATTAGACAAAAGTGCAGTCAAAGTTGAAATCGCTCAGCCTGGTTTAACAATCGGGAAATTAACACAACCTCAAAATGATACGAAAGAAAATATTGCTAAAAAGTATTTAAAAGGTGAGGTAAACGGGGCTAAAGCTCAACAAGAACAAGTCACTACTGAAAAAAATGTAGATTTCCAACCTACAAATAAAGAAACCAAAGAAAATCAAACCGAAGTTCGCCTTGCACAAACATATAAAAACTATAAAGTATATGGCCAAGATCTCATTGTAAAAGTAGATAAAAATGGAGTGATCACAACTGTTAGTGGTAAAGTTGTTCAAAATTTAAATCAACAACCTAATCTTACTATAACAAATTTTTTGTCGAAAAATGAAGTAAAATCTAAATTACGCGATATAGTTCAAATTCCAAGTGATGCAGCTGAGACGGAATTCTCTAGCGAAACCGTTGTTTATAAGAAAAAAGATGGCTATTATACATTCGCAACTGTTATTACATTTACTTATGAAAACAATGAACAGATTATAAACGGCAATGCTATCGTTGATCTAAAAACTGGCGAAGTACTTTTCCAAGAAAAATTCATTAAAAACAAAGAGAATAAGACTATAAATCAAGTAACATCACCTAGATTATCCCCTGCAAGTGAGCAAGGAACTGGGAAAAATGCACTTCAAGAAAACATCTCTTTCAATATTGCCAAAGGAACTGATGGAAAATTTTATTTAGCCGATTTATCACGCGGAAATGGTATTTATATTTATAATGCAAACTACGCCGATTCCCTCGGGGGATATAGTCAAGCTGGTTATCCAGGGACACTAATTTCAAGTAGCACTCCTAATTTTGCAGATAAAGAAGCCGCGGGCGCCATGAAGAACATGAGTGATATTTATGATTACTTTAAGAAAGAACATAATCTAAAAAGTTACGACAATAAAGATTCAAAAGTTGTTGCTAGTGTACACGGTTTTGATTCTACTGAAGTTAGTGATGGTGTAAAAGAAGACTATGTAAATGCGTTTTGGCATCCTGCTTGGAACCAAATGGTATTTGGTGATGGTTTAGACGGAAAACTAACATCAGCTCTTGATGTAACAGCTCATGAATTTGGACATGCTGTATTCAGTGGCACGACGAAAAATAAAGTCGTGAGATATCCAAGCGCTGAAACATCTGCACTAAACGAGGGATTAGCGGATTTCTGGGGTACACAAATCGAATATTACGTAAAGAAAGATAAGGGAAACTGGATTATGGGCGATACATTAGGCGGCCTAACAATTCGTGATATCCCAAGGGAAATTGGTGACGGCGGCCATAAACTATATACAAATTTACAAGATTTCTATAACGATGGTAATAATCAAGAATCACACGTGAATTCTGGTATTATTAGTCACGTATTATATCAATTAGCTGAAGGTAAAACATATAACGGTGTTGCTGTTCAAAAACAAGGTAATGAAAAAGTAAGTAAAGTTGTTATGCGTGCATTGCAAAATTACGCAACTTCCGCTGAAGACTTTGAATCACTTCAATCTCACATCGTACAAGCTGCAAAAGATCTATATGGCACTGCCGTATCAAATGAATTTGCAAAGGCATTTGAAGCACATGGTTACAAGTCATTACAAAAAGTAAATCAAGTAATAGAAGTAAAATAAGTATAAAAAGAAGGTCACCTCTCATAGGTAACCTTCTTTTTATATCCAACCCTTTTCTTCCGCAATTGTAATTGCCTCAATTCTATTTTTCGCATCGAGCTTCGTTAATACTTCAGAAATATAATTACGTACTGTACCCGGTGAAAGATAAAGTGCCTTCGCAATTTCGTTTGCCGTCTTTCCTTCTTTCGCAAGCAACAATACTTCCTTTTCGCGATCTGACAACGGATTTTGCTCCTGCCATAGGCCGAACATTAAATCTTGGGAGACCTCTCGTTTCCCCTTCATTACATTACGAATTGCTGCTGCTAAATCTTCACTTGGGCTATCCTTTAACAAATAGCCGTGCACACCAGCTTTCATTGCTCTTTCAAAATATCCCGGCCGTGCAAATGTTGTTAAAATCATTACTTTACATAATGATTTTTCTTTTTTTAACGCTTCAGCAACATCTAATCCACTTTGAATCGGCATTTCAATATCCATAATACTTATATCCGGTTTTAACGATTCAATTAATTTTAGCGCCTCTTCCCCGTTTGCCGCTTGCCCAATTACTTCGATATCATCTTCTAGATCAAGTAGGGCCCCTAATGCACCACGAAGCATCCGTTGATCTTCTGCAATAATAATTCGAATCATGCCCTCACCTCATCTTTTCCTGTTCTAATTACAACTGGAACTTTTACTGTTAACAACGTCCCTGGATTGATTGTACCTAGTTCAACAAATCCATCAATAAGAGCAATTCGTTCTTTCATGCCGCGGATACCATTTCCATCATGATTTTGATCTGTTAAACCGATTCCGTTATCTTTTACTTTCAAAATCAGCTCACCTTGCGATTCTAATACAGAAACTGTGCACCGCGTTGCCTTGCTATGTTTTACAACATTCGTAACAGCCTCACGTAAACACATCCCGACAATATTTTGTTCAATTGGTGATAACGAACTCGAGCTGGCTTCTTGCCTCACTTCTAATTCAATATTAGCTGCTTGTAAGATCGCTTTTATTTGCTCTAGCTCTTCTTCTACCGTAATCATACGCATATCAGAAATTAATTCTCTCAGCTGTTTTAAGGCTGTACGAGACGTTTGTGTAATTTCCTTCGCTTCCGCACTTGCACGCTCTGGATTTTTCACAATTAACTTCTCTACAAGCTGGCTTTTCAAAGTAATAAGAGATAACGTATGCCCTAATGTGTCATGAAGATCTCTTGCAATCCGCTGCCGTTCTTCACGTTTTACTAAGTCTTTAATTTGCTCGTTTGCTTCATTCAGTTGGTTCTTCAACATCTTTTTCTGATTAAAATTACGCATACCAAATGGCGTAAGAAGCATTAAAATAAACATCGGAACAATATTTACTAAACTTGTAGTTGTTAGTTGATTCATATTTACAAATAAAAATGCTCCAAGCATGATAACTAACGAACATAACAGCACTCGAAATACTTTCTTATTTGGCGCAAATCCCATCGCACTTGCTGTGAAAAAGCCAAAGAATATCATAAAAGGATTATAAAATAAAGCAAATAAAAAGATGAGTACCATTTGAATACACGCCCAAAAAACAAACGTCCTCTGAACAAAATAAAGCTGACGGTATGTGACGATAAAAATTATCAACATACCGCTTCCTATTACAAGCTTCCATCCTGATGCCTGCGCTAAGTGATAAATTGGAAATAATAGATAAACAAACCACATATACGGGAAGAATCCCATATGTTTCGGAAAAATCTCAATCCTCTTCTTCTCTATCATTTATACCGCTTCCTGTCTTTTTCTTATATATATTGATACTACAACAAATATAAGGAAATAACTTCCTAATACCGCGATATTTTCCCATCCAATTGATTTTCCAGCTACAATATCCCACGCACCACTTCCGAAATGGTATGTCGGTGTCCATTCACCAATCGTTCTTAATATTTTTGGGAATACTTCAATCGGCATCCATAACCCGCCAACTATAGCTAAACTCATATTTAAAATATTTGCTAAGCCAGCAGCTGCGTCCGCCTTCTTAATGGAACCTATTACTGTTCCTAATGCTAAAAATGGTGTTACCCCTAACAATAACCATAATCCCGCACCAATCCATTGCCCTACCGTTAACTCAACATGATTAATTAGTATCCCTGCAATAAAGATAACTAATATTGAAAAAGCATTTACTACTGTTTGTGCAATAATTTTAGCAGTTATATACGCACCCTCTGGAAGTGGTGTAATTTTCAAAAGATGTGTCCATCCTTGTCCTCTTTCCTGAGAAAGTCTCACACCGAAACTAAAGAGTGCAGTCCCTACAATACTGAAAGTTGCCATCGAAATTAAATAGTGTGCTTTCCACGCATCTCCGTTTTGTGGTACTTGAACAACATTTGTAAAAATGTAGTAAAACATAACAGGCATTAATAATGAGAAAAAGATAAATAATTTATTGCGGAATGTACGTAAAATTTCTATTTTGCATTGCATCCATAATGCTCTCATGCGATTTCCTCCTTCTGATTTGCGACAAACTGTTCAAATGCTTCATCAAGGCTTCCACGTTCAACTGAAACATCTATTACAGGTAAATTCCTTTGATAAATGGCTTTTAAAGTTGCATCCGTATCCTCCGTTGTTAAAATGAATCGTCCTTCGCTTGACTTTACTTCTGTTACATTTGGTAATTCCTTTAATAATTTTGTAGGAATGCTTTCCTTCGAGTAAAATGTGATTGTTTTTCTCGAAATCGTTGCTTTCATTTCGTCTGGTGTACCATCTGCGATAATCTTTCCGTTCGCAAATAATAAGATACGATTTGCTAAAGCATCTGCTTCTTCTAAATAATGCGTCGTTAAAATAATCGTTTTCCCTTCACTTGCTAACTTTCGAATCGTTTCCCAAAACGTTCTTCGAGACGTAATATCCATTCCTACTGTCGGCTCATCTAAAAATAACAAATCCGGATTTCCCGCAAGTGCAAGCGCAAAATTCAACCTTCTTTTTTGCCCACCTGATAATTTCTCACATCTTTGCTTTCGCTCTGATTCTAAATTTGATAACTGCAGTAACGTTTCTTTCGCTATAGGATTCGTATAATAACTACGGAATAACTCGATTGCCTCTTCCACCGTAATACTATCAATGACACTTACTTCTTGTAGCATCGCACCGAGGCTATTACGAACATCTCTATGCTTTGGACTCTTTCCAAATATAGAGACCTTACCTTCCGTTGGGTCCTTTAATCCAAGCATCATTGACATCGTCGTTGTTTTACCCGCACCATTCGGTCCAAGCAATGCTACGATTTCTCCTTTATTTACATGAAATGAAACGTTATTTACTGCGTTTTTATGTTTAAATGTTTTAGAAACACCATTTACTTCAATAATCTTTTCCATCTCTCCACCCCCGCTGTTTCTTATATTTACATTGTATTACTTGGAAAACTTAGGAAACAGTATGATGCGTCATGACATCGATATGACAATTGTCATGTATTCTTTATGAGAGGAATCAAGTTGCATACCGCAAGCGAGTAGCAGGACGAAAATAAACATGATACAATCGGTTAAGATATATATTCGAGGAAGGACAGTGGTTTTCATGATTATTCGTAATGAACAAGATTTAGAAGGCTTACGAAAAATCGGCCGCATCGTTGCGCTTGCACGTGAAGAAATGAAAAAACAAGCGAAGCCAGGTATGACAACGAAAGAGCTTGATTTGATCGGTAAAAAAGTATTAGATGAGCATGGTGCTATTTCTGCACCTGAAAAAGAATATGATTTTCCAGGTGTAACTTGCATTAGCGTAAATGAAGAAGTTGCTCATGGTATTCCAGGAGATCGTGTATTAAAAGAAGGCGACTTAGTAAACGTCGATGTATCTGCTGCACTTGATGGCTATTATGCAGATACAGGTATTTCATTTGTACTTGGAGAAGACGAAGCAAAAGAAAAGCTTTGCCAAGCAGCGGTTGATGCATTTTGGGCAGCAATGAAAAAGGTTAGAGCTGGCTCAAAACAAAATCAAATTGGTCGTGCTGTTTCAAACTTCGCACATAAAAGTGGGTACAATGTTATTCAAAACTTAACTGGTCACGGCATTGGTCTTAGCTTACATGAAGCACCAAATCACATTTTAAGCTACTATGATCCAATGGATAATGCACTTCTAAAAGACGGTCTTGTTATCGCTGTAGAACCGTTCATCTCTATGAAAGCTGATCATATTATTGAACGTGGTGACGACGGCTGGACATTCGTTACACCTGATAAAAGTCTTGTTGCACAATGTGAACATACCGTTGTCGTAACGCGCGGCGAACCAATAATTTTAACAGAAATCTAATACCAAAAACGGCTGTTTTGTAGATTTATTCCACATAAAACAGCCGTTTTTATTTTTGGGAAAATATGTGAACTACTGTTGAACTCTTTATCATTTAAGTATATAATCTTTAGCGGAGGTTACTTAAGCTTATCTTTACTAAAAAGATATTGTAACTAAGGAGTAAAACACCTTCTTTCTTATTGTTTAAACAGGCTCAAAAATGACCGTAGTAACGTGTTAGTCGAATATTCTGTAATTCTTATATTCCTCTAACAATGTAAGAAACTATCATCTTTCAACTTCGGTCCACTAATCGCACAACTCTCTTTAGACAAAATAAATGACTATTTTCAAAGTACATATTGTCTTCATTCTGACCAAAACCAACCCTATCTAGCTTTTTATCTCCACATAACTTTAAGGCAAAAATAAGCCTTCACAAAGGGATACACTACATTGGTTAGTATGTATCGTAAAACTTACCTTTATAACCATTCTTTTTTACTAGATATACATGAAAACTATCTCACATATAAAGGTCTGATATCATTCTTTATATCAGTATTTTTTTCGACATTTTTTGTCGAATTGTGTATATTTCCATAGAACTGTTTAAATATACATTTTGTTTTACGTTAAACAATTTTACTTTGAACATAATCCTGTTTGTCTGAGAACGCGTATAGAAACGGAGGGATAGCAAAAATAAATAGCTTATAACAAATACTTTTAATATTCCA
The DNA here is from genome assembly GCF_054509685.1 of Bacillus sp. C-3-6. Lineage (NCBI taxonomy): Bacteria > Bacillati > Bacillota > Bacilli > Caryophanales > Bacillaceae > Bacillus > Bacillus sp. C-3-6. The sequence continues at coordinate 5,080,052 of NZ_CM137247.1, forward strand.
TTTGTTCATGTGGAATAAGTCCCCAATGGACAAATGAATGTTCAGAGGAGGAAAAATGAAAAAACTTTTCAATGTATGTTTAATTGTATTCGTACTATTTTCGCAACTTGCTAGTTTTCCATACAATCAAGTAAAAGCGGAAACCTTAACAGGAGATTCCTTATTTGACACTGTTGAAATGAAAGATGCAACGAATCATATTATTGACGAAGCAAAAAATCCTAACAATTTAATAAAGATAGGATCAACCATTCAAGTAGAATATGCTTGGTCAATAAAGGATCAACAAGCTGCACACGCAAATGATACAGCAGTAGTTCAAATACCACTTGCATTAAAAGTATCTAAAGATTTGCAAGGGGATTTAGTAACAGATCAAAAAAATATTGGTCAATATTTTATAACAGCTAAAGATAATAAATTAAAATTAATATTTAATAATCAAGTAGAAAATTTGAAAGACGCTAAAGGAAAAATTAAAGTTGATACCGTGTTTAACTCAACTTTAAAAACTGGGGAAAAATCAGTTCAAATCGCTTTTCCTTTAGGAACAATGGTTCAGCCTATATCAGTTCCTGTTCAAGTAGAAAACTCTAAAGAAGATGGCACCAAACAGGATACTAATAAACAAGCGCAAGATCCAGTAGCTAAACCTGTTACTGACAATCCGGAGCAAGATCCAGCAACTAAAACTGTTACTGATAATCCGGAACAAAACCCAGCAACTAAAACTGTTACTGATAATCCGAAACAAAACCCAACAACTAAAACTGTTATCGATAATCCGGAACAAAACCCAGCAGCTAAAACTGCCACTGATAATCCGGAACAAAACCCAGCAGCTAAAACTGCCACTGATAATCCGGAACAAAACCCAGCAGCTAAAATTGCTACTGACAATCCAGAACAAAAGCTAGCAAGCGCCCCTGCTGAGAATACAAATTCAGGTCCAAAGCAAATAACAACAAACATTTTAACCAGTGTAAAGTTGACGGATAAAGACGGAAAACCATTTACAGAGGATAACCGTCCAAGTACAGATTCCCCTGCCAATATTGAGTTTACATGGGAACTTTTAAAATCAATGAATGTGAAAAATGGAGATTACTATATTTTTGATCTTCCTAAACATTTTAAGATTTACAATACAATTAACAGTCCTTTATATGATAGTGAAAACCATCAAATTGGTAATTTCACTGTTACAAAAGATGGAAAAGTCACGATGACATTCAACGATTATGTTGAAGAGCATCCAGATGTTGCTGGTAACCTACAATTAAAGACAGAATTTAATAAAGCTGAAATTAAAGGTACAACAACACAAGAAATTCCTTTCCCGATTAAAGATAAGGATGTTTCTATTACAGTTGATTTTAAGCCTAATGTACAAACAGCTACGAATAAAAAGGGTTTACCTGATAGACCAATTAATACAAATGAAATTAATTGGAAAGTAGAGATGAACAAAACGAAAGACACCCTTAAAAACGCTGTTTTTAAAGATAACATTCCACAAGGTACAAGCTTAAATAAAGATTCTATTAAAGTTTATTATTTAGAAGTTGATGTTAATGGGAATGTAACGCGTGGTGCAGAAGCTGAGCCAACAGATTACAATATTATTTCATCAGATGGCTCAAAATTGGAGATTGCTTTCAAAGACTCTATCAATAAAGCATATCAAATCGAATATGCCACAAAGATTACTGATGAAAATATTAAAAGTTTCCGAAATAACGTTACGATAACGAGTGATAATCAAAAGCAACAAAACGCAAGTTCTACTGTAACGGTTTCTCGTGGTACACACTTAAATAAAACAAGTAAATATGATCCAAAGACGCAAACAATTGAGTGGACAATTACTTACAATGGTGATCAAAGAGAGATCAAAAAAGCAGATGCGATTTTAAAAGATATTTTTGACGATACACACGAACTAGATGCAAATTCTATTGTTGTAAAAAACGCTTCATATAATGAAAAAGGAACGCTTGTAACAGGAGACGCTGTTAATAATTACACTGTAAGTAACAAGAAGAATGGATTCGATTTACAGTTTAATGATGATATTAATAGTGCTTATGTGATTACCTATAAAACCAAGCCAACTAATAAAGTTATAGAAGATGGAAAAGTAAAAAATAAAGTTACAGCTGATAATGATTCAAGTAAAGAAAATGAAGCTAGCTTCAAGCAGCAAAATATTATTAAATCTAATAATAAAGCTGAAACAAATTATAAAGACAAAACAACAACTTGGACAATTATAGTAAATAATAACAACTATCCATTAAGCAACGCGATTATTACGGACACCTTTAATCATGGTGGATTACAATTAAAAGATAAGAAACTAGAAATTAAAGACGGAAATTATACCCTTCAAGCTGGGACTGACTATGTTTTAGATGTAACAGATAAAGGCTTCAAAATTACTCTTATAGGTACGTATCAGTCTAATATGACAAAGACATTAGTCGTAAAATATACGACAGACTTTGATTATACAAAGCTAGAAAGTGGTAAAAATTCATTTAAAAATACAGGTAACCTTTCTTGGATAGATACGGATTCTAATCCACAATCAAATAAAGTTGAAGCTAATTTCGATCCTGATACTTTCACAAAGGCAAATGGTTATAAATACGGTTCTTATAACGCCCAAACGAAGGAAATTACTTGGATAATAGGCTTTAACTATAATAATGTTGAGATTAAAGATCCTTATGTTATAGACGTAATACAAGATAAACAAAAATTAGTGCCTGGATCCATTGAAGTGCGCGATATGATTCTAAATGGAAATCCTGATAATGCACAACCTGGTAATGCTGTACCGACTGAGAAATATGAACTTGAAGAACCTACAGAGAAAAATAAAAACACCCTAAAGGTTCATTTCAAACAATCAATTAATTCACCTTACTATATTATCTTTAAAACAAGCCTTGATGGTGAACTTATCCAAGGCACCTACAAAAACGAGGCAGATTTAAAAGATGGTTCTAAAATCGTAAACACCCTTACAGGTGACACTCAAGTAAATAAAGGTGGCAGCTTCGTTACTAAAAAAGCTGTGCAAGACGACAACTATATTAATTGGAGTATCGCAATTAACGAAAGCCAATCAACCATTGCAGATGCCGTTGTAACAGATGACCCAACCGAAAATCAGGTAATTGTGGAAGATTCATTCCACTTATATCCTACAACTGTTGATCCATATGGAAATTTAACAAAAGATACAGTAAACGAATTAAAAGAAGGAACAGACTATAAACTCAAAATAACAACAGACAATAATACCGGAAAGCAACATTTCGAAATTGCCTTCTTGAAAAAAATTGATCGAGCTTATATTTTAGAATATCGCTCACTTATTAATGCAGACGATAAAGAAAAAGTAAGTAATAAAGCGAAAATCACAGGCAATAAGTTGACAGTTAAAAACACAGAAACTACTGAAACGATTGAAGTGAGAATGTCTTCTGGTTCAGGCGGAGGATCTGCTACTAAAGGCCGTGGAAACCTTGAAATTATAAAGGTAGATAACGACAATAAGAACGCACTATTAGCTGGGGCAGAATTTACTTTATACGATCGTACAGGTAAAACTGTTATCCGTAAAATTACAACAGACAAAGACGGTATCGCTAAATTTAATAATTTAAAACGCGATAAATATTTATTAAAAGAAACAAAGGCTCCTGAAGGCTATGTAATTAGCTGGGATTTAAAACAAGGGAAAATTGTTGAACTTGGTACACAAGAGACTACAACATATAAACTTGCAAATAAGAAGTTTGTCGGTAAAGTAGTTTTAACAAAGTCTGATGACCTGAATAAAAACGTCACACTGCAAGGTGCCGTTTTCACACTACTTGATAAAGACAAAAAAATAATTTCAGAACACGAAAAATTAACAACAAATGATCAAGGACAAATTACTGTAGATAATTTAAAACCAGGAACTTACTACTTACAAGAAACAACTGCTCCTGAGCATTATAAATTAGACAGTACACCTATTCAATTCACAATCAAAGAAGATCAAACAACAGTAATAAACCGAACTGCAACAAACAGTTTGATTCCAGGATCGGCCATTTTAACAAAATTCGATAAAGATGGAAAAACTTTAGCAGGTGCGGAGTTCAGTGTACGCGATCGATATAACAAAGTAATTCGTGGATATGAAAAATTAACGACAAATGATCAAGGACAAATCGAAGCAAAAGATTTACGCCCTGGAGACTATCAATTTGTCGAAGAAAAAGCACCTAAAGATTACGACATAGATAAAAAACCAATTGAGTTTACAATTATAAAAAGTCAAAAGAAAGCAGTTACTGTTACTGCGACGAATCACCTCATTAAAGGTGGTGTCACTTTAACAAAAGTCGATGATGTCGATGGCACTGCCCTTGAAGGTGCTGTATTTAAAATTGTCGATGCGAATGACGAGAAACAAGTAATTCGTGAAAATATAAAAACAGGTTCAGATGGAAAAGTTACTGTTAAAGATCTAGAGCCTGGTGCTTATAAATTTATCGAAACAGAAGCTCCTAAGGATTATACGTTAAGTACAAACCCTATCGAGTTTACAATTGATAAAAGCCAACAAACTCTTGCTACTGTTACGGCAAATAACAGCTTAAAAACCGGCGAAGTTGAATTATTAAAAGTTGATGAGTTTGGTGAGAAAAAACCACTAGAAGGTGCAGTATTCAAACTTGTCGATACAAATAATAATGACGTTTCCCCTCACACTAACTTAACTACTGATAAACACGGTAAAGTTAAAGTTAGTAACCTACGTCCTGGTACGTATAAATTTATTGAAATAGCTGCTCCTGAACATTACGTTTTACGAGCAGAACCTATTGAATTTACAATCGATAGAAGTCAGAAAGAAACTCTACTTGTGAAAGCTGAAAATGCTTTAAAACCAGGAGATGTTGAATTAACAAAAGTTGATGATATCGATGGTACAGCTCTTGAAGGTGCTGTATTTAAAATTGTTGATGCAAATGATGAAAAGAAAGTTATTCGCGAAAATGTAAAAACTGGTGCGGATGGTAAAGCTATCGCTACTGGCTTACGCCCTGGCGATTATAAATTTATCGAAGTAACAGCACCGAAGTATTACGACAAAAATACAAAACCAATTAAATTTACGATTACAGAAAGTCAAACAACTCACGCTTCTGTTACCGCTAAAAACAGCTTAACAAAAGGCGGTATTGAGTTAACAAAAGTGAATGCTGCAGATGAAAAGGAAACACTTGAAGGTGCTGTATTTAAAATCGTTAATAGAGATACTAATGAAGATGTTCGTACGGACCTTGTTACGAATAGTAAAGGAATGCTAGTTGTAGATGACTTACGTCCTGGTAACTATAAGCTTATCGAAACAAAGGCTCCAACTTATTACGATGTAAATGTAGAACCAATTGAATTTACAATCGAAAAAGGACAACAAAAACTCCTTCCACTTACATTTAAAAATAGTTTAACGAAAGGAAAAGTTAAACTTATTAAAGAAGATGATGTGGAAAGTAGTAAAGCTCTTGCCGGCGCTGTATTCACATTGCAAGATGCAACTGGCAAAGAAATTATGAAAGATTTAACAACAGATGATTACGGAGTATTAGTTATTCCTGATTTAGCACCAGGGGATTATCAATTTATCGAAACAAAAGCCCCTGAACATTATAAATTAGACAAAACACCTATTAAGTTCACAATTAAAAAAGGTAGTAAGGAAGATCTTCCTATCCCTGTTACTGTAAAAAATAGTTTACTTACAGGTGGCGTCACTTTAACAAAAGTTGATGATGTTGATGGCACTATTCTTGAAGGTGCAGAATTTATAATCGTTGACGCTCATGATACTAAAAAGGTAATTCGCAAAGGTTTAACGACTGATAAAAACGGTAAAATTTCTGCTTCTGATTTACGTCCTGGAGACTATCAATTTATTGAAGTAAAAGCTCCAAAAGACTATACCTTAAGCAAAGACCCTATTCCGTTCACTATCGAAAAAAGTCAAAAAGAGAATATTACTGTTACTGCTACTAACAGTTTAAAGAAAGGTGCAGTAACATTAACAAAAATTGACGACATCGATCGTACGATGCTTGAAGGTGCAATCTTTAAGATTGTTGATATGAATGGTAAGGAAGTTCATACGAATCTTGTTACTGATAAAAACGGTAAAATTTCTGTTTCTGATTTACGCCCTGGAGACTATCAGTTCATTGAAACAAAAGCTCCTAAGCACTATGTATTAGATGAAACAACGATTCCATTTACAATTGAAAGAAGTCAAACGAAAGAGATCAATGTTACAGGCAAAAATGCTTTGAAAAACGGTAGCGTTGAACTAACAAAGATTGACGATATTGATATAACTACAAAACTTGCTAACGCCGTATTTAATTTATTAGATGCAGACGGAGAGCTAGTTAAAGAAGGCTTAAAAACAAATGATGAAGGTAAAATTGTTGTTGAAAACCTACGTCCTGGTACGTATCAATTCGTTGAAACAATTGCTCCTGAACATTACGATTTAGATAAAAAACCTATCGTATTTACAATTAAAAAGAGCCAAACTGAAACTCTTCATATCACTGCTACAAATGCTTTAACAAAGGGTGCAGCTAAACTTTCTAAAGTAGACGATGTTGATGGCACTGTTCTTAAAGAGGCAGTATTTAAAATTGTTAATATGAACGGTGATGTAGTTCATAAAGACCTTGTTACAAATGAACAAGGAATAATCGAAATTAACGACCTACGTCCTGGTGATTACCAATTTATCGAAACGAAAGCTCCTAAGCATTACGTTTTAGATGAAACACCAATCAAATTCACTATTGAAAAAGGACAGAAGAAAGCTATTTCTTTAACTGCTACAAATAGCTTAAAACAAGGTAGTATCGAATTACTTAAAGTTGATGATTTAAACACTCAAACAAAACTTGCTGATGCGGTATTTAATTTACTGGATCAAGATGGCAAAGTACTTAAAACAGATTTAAAAACAAACAGTGAAGGTAAAATCGTTATCGAAAACTTACGTCCTGGTACGTATCAATTCGTTGAAATAACGGCTCCTGAACACTATGATTTAGACAAAAAACCAATTATATTTACAATTGAAAAAAGCCAAAAAGATATTGCTACCGTTACTATGAAAAATAGTTTAACAAAAGGCGGCGTGGAACTTTCTAAAGTGGATGACGTCGATGGCACTACTCTTGAAGGCGCAGTATTTAAAATTGTGGATATGAATGGTACTGTAATTCGCAAAAATCTTGTTACGAATCAACAAGGTAAAATTAGCGTTTCTGACCTACGTCCTGGTGATTATCAATTCATCGAGACAACGGCTCCGAAACACTACGATTTAAACAAAGAGCCGATTCCATTCACAATTACAAAGAGCCAAGCTGATCCTATCTCCGTTACAGCTACAAATAGCTTAACGAAAGGCGCTGTGGAACTTTCTAAAGTGGATGATGTAGATGGTACTGCTCTTAAAGATGCGGTATTTAAAATTACTGATCTGAATGGTAACGACATTCGTACTGAGCTTACAACAGATGTACATGGAAAAATTTCTGTTTCTGATTTACGTCCTGGGGACTATCAGTTTGTTGAAACGAAAGCTCCTGAACACTATAAATTAGATAGTACACCTATTAAGTTTACAATTAAGAAAAGCCAAAAAGAAAAGCTCCAAGTTACTGCTACAAATAGCTTAACTGAGGGTGCTGTAGAATTAATAAAAGTGGATGATATAAATCCAAATACAAAACTTTCTGATGCAGTGTTTAACATCATCGATGCGAAAGGTAAAATTGTTCGCACTGATTTAACTACTGATAAAGATGGGAAGATTACTGCTACGAACTTACGCCCAGGAGACTATCAATTCATTGAAACGAAAGCTCCTAAGCATTACGATTTAAATAAAACACCTATTAGCTTCACTATCGAAAGAAGTCAACTAACTCACGCTTCTGTTACTGCTAAGAATGGCCTAACAAAAGGTGGCGTGGAATTAACGAAAGTTGACTCTATAGATAAGAAAGAAATGCTAGAAGGTGCGGTATTTAAAATTACTGATCTGAACGGTAACGACATTCGTACGAATTTAGTTACCAATAAAGACGGAAAAATCATCGCTAAAGACTTACAACCAGGAGACTATCAATTTATTGAAACAAAAGCTCCTAAACATTACGACTTAAATGAAGAACCAATTAAGTTCACAATCGAAAGAAGTCAAACAAAGCATGTCTTCGTTACAGCTATTAATAGCTTAACGAAAGGTAGTGTTGAGTTAATTAAAGTTGATGATGCCAAGCAAAACACAACACTTGAAGGTGCAGTATTTAAAATTGTTAATAAGGATGGACACGATGTTCGTACCGATTTAACTACTGATAAAAACGGCCGTTTAGTTGTGGATGAATTACCGCCAGGAGACTATGAGTTTATCGAAACAAAAGCTCCTGAACACTATGACTTAAACAAAACACCTATTAAGTTCACAGTTAAAAAAGGCCAAGAAAAAATCGCCTCTGTTACTGCTACGAATAGCTTAACTAAAGGCGCAGTTGAATTAACTAAAGTTGATGACATCGATGGTACTACTCTTGAAGGAGCAATCTTTAAAATTGTAGATATGGACGGCAAGGATGTTCGTTCTGATTTAACTACTGATAAAGATGGGAAGATTTCTGTTTCTGATTTACGTCCGGGAGATTATCAGTTCATTGAAACGAAAGCTCCTAAGCATTATGACTTAAATCAAAATCCTATCAAGTTTACTATTGAAAAGAGTCAAACTGCTAAAGCTTCTGTTACTGCTACTAACAGCTTAACTAAAGGCGCAGTTGAATTAACTAAAGTCGATGACATCGATGGTACTACTCTTGCAGGGGCTATCTTTAAAATTGTAGATATGAACGGTAAAGATGTTCATTCTGATTTAACTACTGATAAAGATGGGAAGATTTCTGTTTCTGATTTACGTCCAGGAGATTATCAGTTTATTGAAACGAAAGCTCCAACTGGCTATGATTTAAACATTAAACCAATTCCTTTCACAATTACGAAAGGACAATCTCAGGTTACCTCTGTTACAGCTTTAAATAGTTTAACAACAGGTTCAATTGAGTTAACTAAAGTTGATATTGATCACCATGGAACACTTGAAGGTGCCATTTTCAATATTTTAGACCAAGATGGAAAAATCATCCGAGAAGGTTTAAAAACAGACCAACACGGAAAAGTAATCGTAAATAATTTGAAACCTGGTAATTATCAATTAGTAGAAACACAGGCTCCTAAAGGCTATCAATTAGATGCATCACCAATAAACTTTACAATTGATAAAGCCCAAGCTACACCATTACAAATTACAGTTTCAAATAAAAAGATTGAATCTTCGTCAGGTGGAGATGACAAGCCAGTTACTCCTCCAAATAAAGAAGAAAACAAAGGCAATGAAACATCTGAGAAACACAAAAACGGAATTTCCGAAGAAACATCAAATGAAACAGATAACAAACAGCAAGATGATCGAAATACGGATAAATACCTTCCAAATACAGGTCATAAAGAAGACCCTACACAAACAGTAGGTATCGTCCTTCTACTAGCTGGATTATTAAGTATTTTAGCTACAAAACGCAAAAAACATTATTAATAATGTTTTTACATCCAATCAATCTCTCAATTGATTGGATGTTTTTTTATACAAAAAGGACGATACATAAAGTATCGTCCTTTTAACGGGGTGAGGCTGCCCAAAAGTACGGAAAACCTTTGAACAGCCTCTTATTTTCATATGGATGCCTTACATATATCACTGATAATAATTATGAAATGCGGAAACATAATTACCATCAACTGATTCAAACATGAGAAATGAAACCCTACAGTGGTTCCATTTCTCTACATAATCTAAAGTTTGGGTACACTAGATTCATGCAATGTAGGAGCTTTCAGAGTAGAAAGCGAACCTTCGTTTAAAATGATAGCATACATATCTTCCTCAAAAATATGCAAATATGCATATATTGTTTTTATTTCTCAATGTCAGAATATTGAAAACCAAAAGACACGAAGGTAAAATAAAGTCATTATCCGTCTTCTTTTGTCAGTCACAGAGAATAGAAGAATAGGAGAGGAAAAAATGAGAAAATCATTGAAACAAAAAATAGTAAGCTCTTTGCTTGCTGTATCACTCGCTGTTAGCTTAGCTCCAATTGGGCAAGCAAAAGCGGATTCCACGTCAGAGGTTACACAAACTCCATCTATTACAAAACAGATTGATCCAAACCGCGCAATTGAACATGTTCGTTTCTTATCTGAAACAATTGGTCCTCGACCCGGTGGAACAAAATCCGAAGAATGGGCTTCTCGTTACATTGGTATGCAGCTTAAATCGATGGGCTATGAAGTAGAATATCAGCCATTTCAGGTGCCCGATCAGTACGTTGGATTCATTGAATCACCACTATCAATAAAACGTAATTGGCAAGCTGGTGCTGCTCCTAATTCACTAATTTCTACAGAAGCTGTTACAGCTCCCCTTATCTTTGTTCAAGGTGGGACAAAATTAGAAGATATTCCAAATGAAGTAAACGGTAAAATTGTTTTATTTGAAAGAGGAACGACAATTACAGACTATAATAAACAAGTTGAAAATGCTGTTAGCAAAGGTGCAAAAGGTGTTCTTTTATACAGTTTAATTGGTGGACGCGGAAATTATGGACAAACCTTCAATCCCCGCCTAACGAAAAAGCAATCTATCCCTGTCTTTGGTCTTGCTTATGCGCAAGGAAATGCATTTAAAGAAGAAATCGCTAAAAAAGGGACAACAATTCTTTCCCTAAAAGCGAGACATGAATCTAAATTAACATCTCTAAATGTTATCGCCACAAAGAAACCAAAAAAGAGTACCGGTAATGAAAAAGCAGTCGTTGTAAGTTCGCACTATGATAGTGTTGTCGGAGCACCTGGCGCAAATGATAATGCTTCTGGAACTGGATTAGTATTAGAACTAGCTCGTGCTTTTCAAAATGTAGAAACTGATAAGGAAATTCGGTTTATTACCTTTGGTTCTGAAGAGACTGGCTTACTTGGCTCCGATTATTACGTTAATAGTCTATCCCAAAAAGAACGCAATCAAATTTTAGGTGTCTTTAACGCAGACATGGTTGCAACAAATTATGATAAAGCAAAGAATTTATATGCTATGACACCTGATGGCTCTACAAACTTTGTAACAGACGCTGCCTTGCAAGCAGGTAAACAACTAAATAATGACCTCGTCCTACAAGGTAAATTCGGTTCTAGTGATCATGTTCCATTTACTGAAGCTGGTATTCCTGCTGCTCTATTTATTTGGATGGGTGTCGATAGTTGGAATCCATTAATCTATCATATCGAGAAGGTATACCATACACCTCAAGATAACGTATTAGAAAACATTTCACCTGAACGAATGAAAATGGCATTAGACGTTATCGGAACAGGGGTTTATAACTCGCTTCAAAAACCTGTTACTCAAACTGAACAGAAAGCTGCCTAATCAATAAAAGACCACTGATTTTTATCAGTGGTCTTTTATTGAGAAAAAATATATATGCATAAAAGCATATTTTATCCTACTCATTATCGTATACAATATTAACTGTAACAATACCGATTACAACTAATAAGGAGGCTTTTTCTATTATGAAAAAAATGATTTTAGTAGGTGCGTTAACTTTAGCAGGAATTACCGGCGCTACCGCGTTTATTCCTGAAACAAAAGTCGCTGCTGCCGCTCAAGAACAAAGCTTTACAAAATTTTATTCTTTGCAAACTGGAGGTAGTTCTGAACAAGAACCTATTTTCCTTCAAAAGGGACAAGAGTTAACAATTCAACCTAACAGCAAAACTCCTAGTTACAGTGTTTATGACTCAAATCATAACCTTATTGGACGTTATTCTGATGGTTACGGCCGAATTTTCACTGCAAAAACAGATGGAAATATGTACGTTCAATTTCATGCACCTTACGTTTACTATAGTCCTGTTAGTTTTTCTGTTACTTATACAGTCCAATAAAATAAAGGGCCTTTCTCAGGGGCCCTTTATTTTGCTTCCCAATTCACTTTTACAAAACCATCTTTCACCATTAAACCACTTATACTAAATACATACTTTTCATTTGCTTTTAATGTAGCTTTAAAAGTACCTTTTTTCGATTCACAGATTTCTTTTAACTCTCTTATACCTTCTCCTTTCCTTTCATACAAGCTAAAGCATAAATTCCCACGTTTTGCATCCGTCTCATAAGAAAATGTTACTTCTGTATCTTTTGCATACTCAAGTTCAATATCTTTCCCAGCAATATCCCATGATGAGAATTTTGCCTCATAACTTGTCTCCCCTCGCTTCTCATTTTCTAAATATATATCACCAGCTCTCCACATATCATCTAACGTTTGAACAAAAGCAAAGCCGCTAAGTAATACAAACATCGCACTTGCAAATATAACAACTAATGTTACCTTCTGCTTTTTCATACTCTTCATCGTATATTCTCCTTCTATTTTCTTGTTACTTCTTCGTATCATATATAACAAAACTCCAATAAAAAATGGCAATACAATCGCTATAACACTCCACCACTTACTTATTCCACGCGTTTTCGCATCTGTATACACCCATGATGCTACACATACTAAAAGTGCTATAAAAGCCAAAAACATTGTAATCCCAGCTATCTCAAATACTACAAATGGATTAGCGAACTCTATCATGTAATTTATACTCCTTCTTTAAAAATGACTGTATGACAACATATATCGGAATGTATAGGTGCATCATAATAACTATCGTTATAATGACAGATATTTTATGATCCAAATGACTAACAAACTGCTCTAGGGTGACTGTTAATACAATCATCCAAATAGCATGAATGAAAATAACCCATTTTCCCTCTAATTTCCGAGCATTTCGCACGCTCTGTTTCGTATGATTTATCAGCTCTTCACTAGGAATCATCTCTCCCGCTAAGCTACTTTTTATCTTTTGATCAAATTTATCTTCCTTCATAAACGAACCCCTCCAAATGTTCTCGCATTTGCTTCTTCGCATAATTAAGGCGGTATTTCACTGTACCAATCGGTATATTTAATATTTCACTCATTTCTTTATAAGAATATTGTTCATAATAGTAGAGTACGAGCACAGTTTTATACTTTTCATTCAATAACTGTATAACTTCCCGTATCATTTCCGCTTCCACTTTTTGAATAAATTCTTCTGATATATTCACTTCATCTGCGAAATCTATTTCTTCACCATCTTCTTTATGAAACAAATCCAATATTCGATCTTTCCATCTTTTTTCTTACGATAAAAATCATAAAACGTACGAACACAAATTGTAGTAATCCACTTTTTATAATTATCCACATAAGAAAGTTGGTGCCTAGAGGAAAAAACTTTTATCCACGTATCTTGAAAAATATCTTCCGCATCTTCTTTCGTTTTCGCTAACTTATAGCATAAGGAATATATTTGCTGCTTATATATATCAATTAATTTTTCTACCTTTTCTTCCATCATAAGCCTCCTGTCATTTATATAAGACGACGCAAATTATCCTTTTGTTTGATAAAATTTTATTTTTTTATTATCTCCATATAAAAAGGCAATCACAACATCGTGTGATTGCCTTTTATTTAAAAACGAAAGTCCGCTTCCGTTTTTCTTTATTGTCCAGCTCCAGTGGCTAGAATACTCGGTGGCTTCGGGACTAAACAGTCGGCTCCGCTTTTCTTCATTACATTTTTTCTGGTGCAGATACTCCTACGATTGCTAATGCATTTTGAAGTGTAGTGCGTACTGCTTTCATTAACTCGTAACGAGCTTTACTTAATTCTAAGTTATCTTGGTTCAATACTTTTTCTGCATTGTAGAAGCTGTGTAATGCTGCTGCTAATTCAAATGCATAGCTTGTAATGCGGTGTGGCAGACGTTTTTGTGCTGCATCCGCAACTACAGCTGGGAATTCACCAAGTTTTTTCAGTAACTCTACTTCTTTCTCAGAAGTAACAAGTTTGTAATTCACGTCTCCATCTGCAGCTAATCCTAACTCTTCACCTTGACGAAGGATACTGCATACACGAGCATGAGCATATTGTGCATAGTATACTGGGTTTTCATTAGATTTTGATACAGCTAAGTCCATATCGAAGTCTAAATGAGAATCACCGCTACGCATCGCGAAGAAGTATCTCATTGCGTCCACGCCTACTTCTTCCATAAGCTCACGAAGTGTAACTGCTTTACCTGTACGCTTACTCATTTTCATTTTTTCACCATTTTGGTACAGTTGTACCATTTGGATGATTTCTACTTCAAGTGTTTCTTTATCGTAACCTAGCGCTTGAATAGCAGCTTTCATACGAGGAATGTAACCGTGGTGGTCAGCACCCCAAATGTTGATTAACTTATCGAAACCACGCTCTAATTTATCACGGTGATAAGCGATATCTGGCGTTAAGTATGTGTAAGAACCGTCATTTTTAATTAATACACGGTTTTTGTCGTCACCGTAAGTCATTGAACGGAACCAAGTTGCTCCGCCTTCTTCAAAGATTTCGTCACGCTCTTTTAATACAGTAAGTGCAGCATCGATTTTTCCGTTTTTGTATAATGATGTTTCTGAGAACCATACATCAAATTTAACACGGAAGCTCTCTAAGTCTTTTTGAAGTTTTGCTAACTCATATTTCAAACCATATTCACGGTAGAATTCATAGCTTTCTTTTTCATCAGCTTTTGCGTAACGATCACCAAACTCTTCAGCTAAACGTTTACCGATTCCAATGATATCCGCACCATGGTAACCGTCTTCTGGCATTTCTTTCTCTAAACCTAATGCTTGCATGTAACGAGCTTCAACAGAAAGAGCTAAGTTATGAATTTGGTTACCAGCATCATTAATATAGTACTCACGAGATATATCGTATCCTGCTTTTGCTAATACGTTACATAAAGTGTCACCTACTGCCGCACCACGTGCATGTCCTAAGTGAAGGTCACCTGTTGGATTCGCAGATACGAACTCAACTTGTACTTTTTCACCTTTACCAGTGTTCGTTTCACCGTAAGCTTCACCAGCGTTTACGATTGTTGGAATTAAATCTGTTAAGTAGCTATTATCCATATAGAAGT
This sequence comes from Bacillus sp. C-3-6, assembly GCF_054509685.1. Taxonomy (NCBI): domain Bacteria; kingdom Bacillati; phylum Bacillota; class Bacilli; order Caryophanales; family Bacillaceae; genus Bacillus; species Bacillus sp. C-3-6. Next base: position 5,095,316 of record NZ_CM137247.1, read on the forward strand.
TAATAAAACCAGGACCAGCGATTTCGATTTTTTCAATAGAAGCTTTTGCTTTATCGAAGTTTGCAACTAGTTCTTCTGCAATCATACGAGGCGCTTTTTTCGCAACGCGTGCAAGTTGCATTGCCATGTTTGTAGAGAAGTCACCATTTGTTTTATCTTTTGGAGATTCTAATACAACGTTTGGAATCTGTTCCTCTGTCGCTAATTCTGCCTTTAATACAGCAGCTTGAATTTCTTCTTTAATCAATCCTTTTACCTGTTCTAAGGAATTCATTATTTTGCCTCCTTCAAATTAATTGTAATTGTATATCTGCCAGCTTCTTGTTCACTTAGAAGCAATGCGTACGTTAAGAAGAGTTGTCCTTTTTTCTTTTCATCCGACCATTTAAAAAGAACGTTATCAGTTTTCGTTTGCAGTGCAAACGTACCAAGTTCACTCGTATACGTACCCGTTGTCCATTCACCTTTCACATGCGTCTGACGCATAGAAATAGCACCTGAACGCATAATGAGAACTTGTTCATCTTGAATTTTAATAATTGTTTTCACTTCGCCTTGTTCGTTCGGCTCCTGGAATGTTACATATGTACCTTGACCTTTTACATAGTATTGACCATTGGCTTCAAAAGCAACGGTTTCCTTCCTCGCCCCTTCACGGATTTCTGTTACGAAATGAACGTGTACCGGCAAGCCTGCAAGTTGTTTCTTCACGTCTTGCACACCTTTCAAATGTTATAGATATTAAATACTACTTATAATAAATCACTTTTCCTATCATATCAAAAAAAGACGCTGTCTGTCTGCTGAAAAATCAGGAAAACTCCATTTCAAAAAATAATTCACTTCTACTTTATTTCATGTGATAAAATATTTTTTAAATCTAAATATTCTTTTAATTATAGAGGTGAATTCAGTGATACCAACAAAGTTAAAAAAGGGTGATGAAATACGCGTGATTTCACCATCCTGTAGTTTAAGTATTGTTTCAAATGAAAATAGAAAACTTGCTACAAAAAGATTAACTGACATGGGCTTTCAAGTTACATTCTCAAAATATGCCGATGAGATAGATCAATTTGCTCCCTCTTCTATTTCTTCCCGCATTCAAGACCTCCATGAAGCATTTGGAGACCCTAATGTAAAAGCTATTTTGACGACACTTGGCGGATACAACTCCAATGGTTTATTGAAACATCTCGATTATGATCTAATTCATAAAAACCCGAAATTTTTCTGTGGTTATTCTGATATTACTGCCTTAAATAATGCAATTTACACAAAAACAGGGCTTGTTACATATTCGGGTCCCCACTTCTCTTCATTTGGAATGGAGAAAGGGCTCGAGTATACAAACGATTACTTTTTACAATGCTTAACCACTAATGAGCCTATTGAAATCATTCCGGCGGAAACGTGGAGCGATGATTCTTGGTATATGGATCAGGAAAATCGAGAATTTATAAAAAATGAAGGGTATGTTCCAATTCAAGAGGGGGAAGCGACAGGAGAAATTATCGGTGGCAATATGAGCACACTTAATTTACTACAAGGCACACCATATATGCCAAACTTAAAGGGCAAAATTTTATTCCTTGAAGAAGACAGTTTAACAGGAAAATCAACGATTAAAACTTTTGATCGCTATCTACATTCCCTTATGCAGCAACCTGATTTTGAACATATAACAGGTATTGTAATAGGAAGAATGCAAAAAGAAGCAGAATGTACGATAGCGGACATTCAAGAAATGATTTCTTCCAAACCTGAACTTGCACATATTCCTATCATTGCAAATGCAAATTTTGGACATACAACTCCAATTTTTACTTTTCCAATTGGTGGACATGCCAAAATCATTTCTAACAAAGAAAATACATCTATCACTATTTTAACGCACTAAAAAAGGAGCGAACGATTCGCTCCTTTTATGATTTTTCTATTTTTTGCAACGCTTTTTGCGGGATTGACTCTTTCGTTATTTCAGCCCATCCTTTTCCTTGCATACCTTTTGCATAAATTTTTATAAAAGCACCTGCATGCAATTCACGATTTACCATTCTTTTAATAATTTGTTGCTTTCCGTCCTCTGTATACCCTTTAAATGTATACAAATATTCACCGTCTTTTTTCTCACCTTTATCTACAACCGCATAATAATCTTGTATTTCTTTATTTGAAAAGAAGTTGTCTACAAAAGCATGTACACCTTCTGTTTTTGTGTTTAAATAATATGCTGTTCCCCCTAAAATGATGGCGAATACAGCTAAAACTTTAATTACCAATTTCATACATGCGCCTCCTGTTTGCACTTCTTTCTCACTAGTATTATATCTATACTTGTATTATACGGAAAAGAGCATACTATACTCTATCTAAAAGTCTTACACTTTCCTTACATTATTGTAAGGGATTTTTTCTTAAAGCAAGTTCCCAAGAAAAAATTTTTCCGTTTCATACACTTTTATATTATTATTGAATGATACGAATTTTTATTACAAAAATCAAAGGAGACAGTTTTCAAATGGCTATCTTGCAAGGTTTAGCACTATTACTTGTTGTACTTTGTCTATTTACACTTTTCAGTTACCGTGCGCCTTACGGAATGAAGGCGATGGGCGCTTTAGCTAATGCAGCAATCGCAAGTTTTCTTATTGAAGCATTTCACCGTTATATAGGTGGAGAAATGTTTCATAATGACTTTTTACAATCAGTAGGAGAAGCTTCTGGTAGTATGAGCGGTGTCGCAGCAGCGATTTTAGTCGCATTAGCAATCGGTGTTTCCCCCGTATACGCTGTTTTAATTGGTATCGCTACTAGTGGATTCGGTATTTTACCAGGATTTTTCGCCGGATACGTTTGTGCCTTCGTCGTGAAATTTCTCGAAAAGAAATTACCGGCTGGTGTGGAATTTTTAGCAATCCTATTTATCGCTGCACCAATCTCACGTGGAATGGCAATGCTTATGGATCCGCTCGTTAACGCAACACTTGGTAAAATCGGTTCTATGATATCAGTTGCAACTACAGAAAGTCCTATCATTATGGGTATTATGCTTGGTGGATTAATAACAGTTATTTCTACCTCTCCACTGAGTTCTATGGCACTAACTGCAATGCTTGGATTAACAGGTTTACCAATGGCAATTGGTAGTCTTGCCGTAGCAGCCTCAGCCCCGATGAACTTTATTTTCTTTAAGCGACTAAAAATTTGCTCAAAGAAAGACACAATCGCTGTAGCAATCGAGCCTTTAACACAAGCAGATGTTGTTTCAGCAAATCCAATTCCAATTTATGCAACAAACTTCGTTGGCGGTGCACTTGCTGGTATTATTACATCGCTATTCCAGCTTGTTAATAATGCACCAGGAACAGCATCACCAATTCCAGGTCTTCTTGTCCTATTCGGATTTAATGACGTTATAAAAGTAACGATTGCTGCTGTACTATGTGGAATCGTTACCACTATTGTCGGATACATCGGGTCTATTGTGTTCCGTAAATATCCGATCCGCTCTGCTGATGAAATTCGTGGAGTTACTTCGGAAGAGAAGGTTGCATAAGAAAAAGAGCTATTCCCATCGTTTGAGAATAGCTTTTTTTGTGTTGCGTAACGGTAAATGAAATTATACCGGCGATTTTTTTAATATATCGACTTACCGACACATAACGACAAAATAAGAGCCCTCTAATCATATAGAGGGCTCTTACTTTATCTAGCTGCAGCGGCTAATGATCGGTGGCTTCGCTTCTTCCTTCGAGGCAAAAAGAGCCTCTACGTCTGAAGCTCCATCCCCCTCACATTCTAAGCGAGCCGCTTCCGCTTTTATTTCTATCCAGTTACGCCTCCTAGACCCTTGCGTCTAAGAACCTTCCCTGCCAAAAGGTAAAAAGCACCTTTTGCAGGAAAGAACCTTAATCACCGGGTCTAAACAGTCGGCTTCACTTTTATTTCACCCAACCGAGCAGCATTTCCCGCACGAATTTGCTTGCTGCGACTGGTGTTTGATCACTATGGTCGTAGACTGGGGCTACTTCTACTAAGTCTGCTCCAACTACATTTATATTTGAATTTGCAATTGCTACGATGGAATCTAATAATTCTTTAGATGTGATACCGCCAGCTTCTAACGTTCCTGTTCCTGGAGCGTGAGCTGGGTCTAATACATCAATGTCGATTGTGACATAGACTGGGCGTCCAGCAAGTTTCGGTAATACTTCTTTTAAAGGTTCTAATACGTCAAATTTATATAAGTTCATACCTACTTCTTTCGCCCATTCAAATTCTTCCTTCATTCCAGAACGAATTCCGAAAGAATATACGTTTTCCGGACCAATTAAATCACACACTTTACGAATTGGTGTAGAGTGGGATAAAGGCTCCCCTTCATACGATTCACGTAAATCAGTATGAGCATCCATGTGGATGATTGCTAAATCCGGATATTTTTTTGCCATTGCCTTAAAAATTGGCCAAGACACTAGGTGCTCACCGCCGAGACCTAGTGGAAACTTATCGGCATCTAAAAGTTTTGATACATACTCTTCAATCATGTCTAAGCTGCGTTGTGCGTTTCCGAATGGTAATGGGATATCACCCGCATCAAAATATTTTACCTCTTCTAATTCACGATCTAAATACGGACTATATTCTTCAAGACCGATTGATACTTCACGAATACGTGCAGGGCCAAAACGAGATCCTGGACGGTAACTTACTGTCCAATCCATAGGCATCCCATAAATAACTACCTTTGACTCTTCAAAACTTGGATGACTTTTAATAAATACTTTACCTGAATAAGCTTCATCAAAACGCATATTCTTTTCCTCCTTATGTGGAACTTAAGGTATCCCAACCTTTCACTATTTCTCAAATTTGGAGCGAATTGCTCCTCTTTCTCGATTTACCGGGTCTTCTTTTTAACAACAAGAAGACGATTTTCTCTACAGAAGTGTAAGTAGCTAGCATGTTCAAGTCTTCTGGACAAACACCTTAAATGAGCTACTCACACTTTATTTGTTCAAGCTCGATTTTCTTACTTAATTAAATCGCCAACAAATTTCGGTAATGCGAATGCTGCGTTGTGTAATTCTTTTGTGTAGTATTTCGTTTCGATTTCGTGGAAACGCTCTTCACTTACTTCTAATGGATCATGTTTTTTAGATCCAATTGTGAACGTCCAAAGACCACTTGGGTATGTTGGAATATTAGCTGTGTATAAACGAGTAATTGGGAAAATTTCTTTTACATCTTTAAACACAGTCGTAATTAACTCTGGTGTGAACCAAGGGTTGTCCGTTTGTGCAACGAAAATACCATCTTCTTTTAACGCTTTTGAAATTCCAGCGTAGAAGCCTTTTGTAAATAGGTTTACTGCTGGTCCTACTGGCTCAGTAGAATCTACCATAATTACATCGTATTCATTTTCGCTTTCTGCGATATGTAGGAAACCGTCTCCTACTTTTACTTCTACACGCTCATTATCTAATGCGCCTGCAATTGATGGTAAGTATTGTTTAGAGTACTCAATTACTTTTCCATCGATTTCAACAAGAGTTGCTTTCTTTACACTTGGGTGTTTTAACACTTCACGAATAACACCACCATCACCGCCACCAACAACTAATACGTTTTCAGGGTTTGGATGTGTAAATAAAGGTACGTGCGCTACCATTTCATGATAAACGAACTCATCTTTTTCTGTTGTCATAACCATGCCATCTAAAATAAGCATGTTTCCGAACTCTTCCGTTTCAACCATATCAAGTTTTTGGAATTCTGTTTGCTCCGTATGTAATGTGCGGTTAATACGCGCCGTAATCCCAAAATGTTTTGTTTGTTTTTCAGTGAACCATAGTTCCATCGTACAATCACGCCTTTCAATGCAAATTTATAATAGGGACATCATTAATGTCCCCTAACAAAAATAAAACAAAACATCCAAAATGTATAGTTAAAAGTACAAAAATACCGAAAATATATTTTAGTCAGAGGGTTCTAACATATATGTATAAAGAAAACCCTTTCTTAAGAAAGGGCTTTTGTCTCTATTTCTACTGGTTTACGAATTGGAATTAGGATCATAATACAACCAACTAACACCACAATTCCACCTACTAAAAACGGACTTTGTGGTGAAACAGTATGACCGATAATTCCTGATAAAATCGGAGCAATTGCGCCCCCTAACCAACGAACAAAGTTATAAACACCTGACGTAACAGATCTTTCATAAGGTGAAATATCCATTACATAACTTGTATATAATGCATTGTTTAAGCCAGATGCTAATCCTGATAAAACGATAAGAGTAATTTGTAACCACATAATTTTCACAAAGAATAGTGCAATTAAGAAAATCGCAAATACAAGTAAACTACCCTTCAATAATGTTTTTGGTTCATATTTCCCTTCTAGCTTATGTGCTAAAATTGCAGAACCATAAGCTAACGCTAATCCCCATCCGCAAAATACAAAGCCTAATTGAATAGCTGATAAATGCATAATAAGTGGTGAATATGCTAACACAACGAAAAATCCGTAGTAGTATAACATTCCTGAAATCGCACCTTGCATAAACGGTTTATACTTCACCAAGTTAAGTAATTCCCCTACGCCAGCAGCCTTACGCTTCACTTTTCGCTCCGGTTCTTTTACAAAAAAGAATACTAAAATAAATGCTAAGAAAATTAAAATACTCGTCGCGAAAAATGGATAACGCCAAGAATGTCCACCTAATATTCCACCCAATAACGGCCCCCCAGCCATACCTAAGCCGATCGCTGCTTCGTATAATCCTACTGCTTCATGAACTTCTTTACTTAATGCTATTAACAGCGTCATTGCTGTAGCAAAAAACATCGCATTTCCTAATCCCCATCCAGCACGGAAAAGAGATAATTGAGCAATCGTTTGCGATATACCACATATAAACGCAAATACAGTCACAATCGCAAGACCGATTGTCATCATCCGTTTATCACCAAATCTTGATGCAAATATACCAGCTGGTAACATCATGATTGCCATCGTTAAAATATAAGCAGTAAATAACATTTCAACTTGCCAATGCGTTGCACCAATTTTCTCTGCAATAATCGGCAAAATTGGGTCGACTACTCCTATACCCGAAAAGGCAAGGAAGGTAGCCACCACTGTAATCAATCTCCCTATTTTTTGTTTGCTCTCCATTTTGATTACTCTCCTTTTGTGCTCTCTAAAAATGTTACTGCACGATGTAAACTATCTTCAAGTTCTGCCTTTACACGTTGCATTTGCTCCATTTTTTCGTCTAACGTTTGCACTTGTTTTTCAAGCATATCTTTAATTTCTTGAATCACTTCACGATCACGAGGGTTCTCGCTATTTCTTCTTTGCTCCATTCTTTCTTTTAGTGATAAGAAATGCTGCATTTCTTGAAGTGTGATTCCTAGCACTTCTTTCGCTTCTACAATTCTTTTAATTCTGGCAATATCCTCATCCGTATACAGACGAATATTCCCCTCACTACGTTCTGGGGGATGAATTAAACCAATTTCCTCATAATAACGAAGTGTACGTTTTGTTAAACCGACTTGCTTTGTTACTTCATCAATTTTATACATGTTTATTCCTCCCTTCACTTGATTATTACATTTTACGTTAACGTTAACTTTTCTGCAACTGTTAGACTTTTGTAAATGTTTATCATATTCAATTGTATTTTCCCTAAAGCAGTTTCATAATGAAAGAAAAGAGATAATAAGGAGAATTTCACATGAGTAAACCACTTATTTTCGCTCACCGCGGAGTAAAAGGTACACATCCCGAAAATACGATGATTGCCTTCCAAGAAGCAGAACGCATTGGCGCTCACGGAATTGAACTCGATGTCCACTTATCAAAAGATGGTGAACTTGTCGTAATTCACGATGAAACCGTCGATCGTACAACAAATGGCGTTGGACTTATTTCGGAAAAAACGGTAGAGGAATTACAATCATTGGACGCTGGTAGCTATAAAGACCCTTCTTTCCATGAAGCAAAAATCCCAACGTTGCGTGAGGTTTTTATTTGGCTTTCCACAACGAACTTACAACTAAATATTGAATTAAAGACAGATGTTATTCATTACCCAAATATTGAGGAAAAAGCTGTTGCACTTGTGCGCGAATATCATCTTTCTAATCAAATTGTATTTTCATCATTTAACCATGACTCTGTTTCATTATTAGCAGAAATTGCTCCTGAAATCCCAAGAGCAATTTTATATGATACACCGATTGCTGATCCAATTGCCGAAGCAAAACAGAGAAAAGCAAGTGGATTACATCCAAACTTCCAGCTATTAACGAAAGAATTTGTGCAATTAGCACAAGAGCAAGGATATGTTTTCCGTCCATATACAATTAACGAATACAAAGATTTACAAACTATGATTGATTATGGTGTAGATGTCATCATTACCGATTGGCCAGCACGTGCCTTTGAGCTCCTTTCTTAATGGAAGGAGCTTTTTATTTTCGAAATTTCATTGTTTAAAATAAATGAAAACCCTCAATACTAATACAATAACGCTTGTATTAATGAGGGGCTGAAAAAAGATGGATCAGACTATGAATCCAAAACTTAAAAAATATAAACGTCTTTTCTTCACCGCAATGTTTTCTTGCGTCCTTTTCTTCGTTTTTTCTTTTTTTGTTATTATTATAGTCGCAAAAATTATGGGACCTCCTCCTGTTGCGGTCCCACAAACAAGCGTCTTTTACGCAAACGATGATACTGTTATTGGACAAAGTAATGAAATTCAAAAACGTTACAATGTATCTCTCAATGAAATTTCTCCTTATGTAAAAGAGGCGACACTATCTATCGAAGACCAACGATTCTACAAACATCACGGCTTCGATGTGAAACGGATTGCAGGTGCAATTGTTGCTGATTTAAAAGCGATGGCAAAGGTACAAGGAGCTAGTACAATTACACAACAATACGCGCGTAATCTGTATTTAGATCATGATAAAACGTGGAAACGGAAATTATTAGAGGCAATGTACACTGTCCGCCTTGAAGTAAACTATAATAAAAATCATATTTTAGAAGGATATTTAAATACAATTTATTACGGACATGGCGCTTATGGAATCGAAGCTGCGTCCCGTCTATATTTCGATAAAACAGCAAAAGATTTAACATTAGCAGAAGCTAGTATGCTCGCAGGTATCCCGAAAGGGCCAAGTGTCTATTCTCCCTTTTTGAAAGAGGATCGTGCTAAAGGACGACAAGCTCTCATATTAGATGAAATGGTCGAACAAGGATATATTACGAAGCAACAAGCAGCCTTAGCGAAGAAAGAGCCACTAACTTTTGCCTCATTAGATACGAAAAAAGTAGCAGAGGTCGCACCATATTTCCAAGATGCTGTACAAGCTTCGCTTCTTCGTGATGTTGGATTAGACGAACAAGCTTTACAACGGGGTGGCTTGCGAATTTATACAACGCTAGACCCTAAACTACAAGCTGTAGCAGAGCAAGCTGTAAAAGATCATATACCTGACACAACAAACATACAAACTGCTCTCGTCTCTATGAATCCAACGACAGGTGAAGTGGCTGCTCTTGTTGGCGGAACTGATTATACTACGAGTCAATTTAACAGGGCTACACAAGCCGTTCGTCAGCCTGGTTCTACATTTAAGCCATTTCTATATTATGCAGCATTAGAACGAGGATTCACGCCTGCTACGCGCTTAAAAAGCGAATATACTGTATTTACTTTAGGTGACGGCGTTTCAAAGTATAAACCAAAAAACTATAAAGATTATTATGCAGATGATTTTGTAACGATGGCACAAGCTCTCGCAGTCTCTGATAACATATATGCTGTAAAAACGAATTTATTTTTAGGAGATGACGCACTCGCAAAAACAGCAAAACAATTTGGAATTACAAGTGCATTAAAAGATGTGCCTTCTCTAGCTCTCGGCACATCACCCGTAAAACCAATTGAAATGGTTAACGCTTATAGCATGTTCGCAAACGGTGGAAAAGAAGTAAAACCTACTTTCATTCGCCGCATTATGGATCATGAAGGAAATATATTATACGATGCTCATTTAGAGAGTAAACAAGTTCTCGACAAGAGCAAAGCGTTTGTAATGGAAGAAATGATGACCGGTATGTTTAATAAGAAACTAAGCAGTTATGCTGCTGTAACTGGCCAATCGATGTTATCAAAATTATCAAGAACATATGCCGGAAAATCTGGTTCTACTGAAACGGATAGTTGGATGATCGGATTTACTCCGCAAATCGTAACAGGTGTATGGGTCGGATATGATCAACCTAAATCTATTTCAAACGTAGCAGAACAAGGATATGCGAAGAAAATATGGACTGATACGATGGAGAAAGGCTTAGATGGACAGCCCAAAAAAGAATTTAAACAACCAGGTGACGTCGTAGCGGTTAATATCAACCCAGAGAACGGTAAAATTGCTACAAAAAATTGTCCTATTTCTGTGAAAATGTATTTCGCTAAAGGTACCGAACCGACTGAATATTGTATGGATCACGTCGATGATAAAGAAGAATTTGAAAAAACGACTGAAGAAAAGAAAAAAACAAGTTGGTGGAAAAAATATCTTCCTTGGTAAAAAAAATAGCTGACGGGCATCCGTCAGCTATTTTTTATTCACTTAATAATGCACGACGCAATTCTTCACTAGATTCGTTCCAAATCGCTTCATTATGTTCTTTCAAGAACGTACCAAGTACTTTTTTAGATGATTCATCCATATGGTCAACCATAATGTGACGCTTCATTGATTTATCCATTTTGTTTACGTGTTCTGGAAGTGATTTATATCCGCGACGAATTTCACGGTCTACTGTCATTTCACAAGCTGTTACACCTGCGTAATAAGCACCAGTTGCAGTTCTTTCAATCGTTACCCAAACAAGCCAAAATGGTTTTCCGTTTGGAACTTCATCTTTATTTGTTAAAAACTTAATACCTTTTTCTACTGTACTACGCGCATGCATCGCACCGATATCAACGAATGCGGTTTTCTCTAGTACATCAACAAATACAGGTGAAATGTTTTCTAGGCTTAATGCCCCAACACCAAATCCACCATGTCCATCTGTTGAATCATTTTTCACGATATTAAAACCGATTTTTTTCTTTTTCTCTGTCATATGTAAAATCCTCCTCACTTAAAAATTATAAAAGGCCAAAAATAGGCGCAATGATGCTGTCTAAAAATACAAATACATGCGGAATAACTACCTGGAAAATAGGTTGAATTGTGTAATTACTAAGCGGTGTAATAACGAGAATTAATAACGCAATTGCCCCGTATTTTTCATACTGTGTCATTTTTGCGCGAATATTTGCTGGCGCTAAATCTTCCACAACTCGATATCCATCAAGTGGCGGGATCGGTAATAAGTTAAATACAAGTAAAACGATATTCAGCATAATAAAAATCTGGAAAAATTGAGCTAACGTATCTGCCACTGCAGATGGAATTGAGTATAATACACCAAATTTTAATAAGCTATACCAAATAATTAAACCAATTGCACTTAAAATTAAGTTACTAATCGGCCCTGCAATTGACACTAATATACCTGCCAGACGCGGTCTTTTAAAGTTATATGGATTAACAGGAACTGGTCTTGCCCAACCGAATCCAAGAATTAATACTGCAATCAAACCGATAGGGTCTAAATGGGCCATCGGTGATAACGTTAAACGCCCTTGTCTCTTTGCTGTATCGTCCCCAAATTTATATGCAACATATGCATGTGCAAATTCATGAACGGATAGTGCAATAATAATTGCCATTGCTACTAACGGAATTTCGTGCAATGGATATCTAAATAACTGATCCATACTTCATCTCCTCTTCCATATGTCAAAAAAAGAAATTATTTGTTTTTTCGATTGTTCTTCCCCATAATCCGCTATAATAAGAGTGTAACTTACATAAAAGGAGCGATTGTACATGCCATACGTAACAGTGAAAATGCTAGAAGGACGCACAGAAGAACAAAAGAAAGCTCTTGCTGAGAAAGTAACAGCAGCAGTAAGCGAAACAACTGGTGCTCCTGAAGAAAACATCGTTGTTTTCATCGAAGAAATGTCTAAAAACCATTATGCAGTTGGCGGAAAACGCTTAAGCGACAAATAATTTCAAGTTTTTTCATAAGAAGCAGCCATTAGCTGCTTCTTATTTCTTTCCTTCTAACAACTCAATAATTCTCTCTTTATATTTTCCTTTTCTTCCATCTTCATAGATTAAATCATGTGGATAGAATAGCTTTTGATCCGTTCTTTTCTTACCTGTAATCGCCTCAACAATATCCGACTCACGTGAAAGCTCTCTAAGCTCTCCGTTTGGCATAAGAAGTAGGATTGGTAGACGCTCTTCTTCTTCTCCTGCACGATAAAAGTCATACGGTAAGTCTGATGTTGAATCAACTACTAAATAATACTCCGGATCAAGTCCAATCTTTTTAAATAAACTACTTAATTCCATCCAATTATCTAAACCGTGTTTATTTGTAAACTCTACATATTTAAATAGATTTCGATTCATAAAACGGCGGCATAAATCGCTTAAAATTGGATCTTCTTCTTCCTGCCATACTTGGAAGTAGTAATACATAACGTTCTCGTCTAACTTTAAATAATCCTCTACTGTTACTTCTTCTTCAAATAAAGAATAGAAATGAACAGGATGATTTTTAAATGTATAATACTTCTCGTGCAGTGATTTCGCACGGTGTAAAATCTTCGTTAAAATAACTTCTGCACTTCGCGTTACCGGGTGGAAATATACTTGCCAATACATTTGATAACGACTCATAATGTAATGCTCAACAGCATGCATACCACTATTTTTAATGACTACTTGATTCCCATACGGACGCATTACACGCAGTATACGTTCCATATCGAAGTTTCCGTACTTTACGCCTGTAAAATAAGCATCTCTTAATAAATAATCCATACGATCCGCATCAATTTGACTCGAAATCATACTAATCGCTAATTTATTAGTAGACGTTTTTGCAATTACATCTGCTACCTTTTGTGGAAACTCCTTATCAACACGACTTAATACATCATTAATCTCCGTATCGCCAACGATAATCTTTTGCGTAAATTTCTCATGATCTAATGAAAATACTTTTTCAAACGAGTGAGAAAATGGGCCGTGGCCGACATCATGAAGTAATGCCGCACATAAACATAACAATCTATCTTCAGCATTCCAATTTGGTCTGCCATCAAACACATCATCAATCATACGACGAATAATTTCGTATACACCTAACGAATGAGTAAAGCGACTATGCTCTGCACCGTGAAATGTAAAAAATGTCGTTCCAAGCTGCTTAATACGGCGCAAGCGTTGAAATTCTTTCGTTCCGATTAAATCCCAAATAACACGATCACGCACGTGCACATATTTATGTACTGGGTCTTTAAACACTTTTGTTTCGCTGAGTTTGTCGTTTAAATATACCACTTTCCGACATCCCCCTTTCTTTACTACATTCTTACTTTATATTATAAACGAAATGAGAAACAGAAAGAAATGAAAGACTGTATTAATTCCCTTTATAAAAAGAAAAAATCACCTTTACCGAAGTAAAAGTGATTTCCTTTATACATTATTTACCTAAAACGAATTCAGCAACTTCGTCTAAGATCATATCTTTCCCAAGTGGGAAGTAACCTTTGTTTAAGTCTTCATTTTTAATTGTAAATACATGGTTGTTTTTAACAGCGTTCATGTTTTTCCAAATTGATTCTTCTTGGAATTCTTTCAAGCGCTGAGAACCGTCACCAGTTGTAAACACGAATAAGTAATCTGGGTTGTAATCAATTAAAGCTTCTTTTTGTACTTGTACTAACGGTTTATCAGTTGGTGTACCTTTAACTGCTGGTAGTTTTAAATCATTAAAGATTACGCTACCGTAACCGTAGTCACCGTATACACGGAAAGCATTTGGATATGCAGCCATTTTCATGAATGTTGCTTCACCAGTTTTAGCGACGATTTTGTCATGTAATTTGCTTGCTTTTTCATCATACTTTTTGAACCATTCTTTTGTTTCTTTTTCTTTACCAAAGATTTGACCTACTTCTTCAAATTTTGGACGCCATTGATCTAATGGAGTGTTTAACATAACTGTTGGTGCAATTTTAGATAATTGATCATAAATCTTTTCTTGACGATTATTTACAAGAATTAAATCTGGTTTTGCAGCAGCTACTGCTTCGATGTTAATTTTATCGCCCCAAGCAGAACCAACTGGTTTAACGTCTTTTAGTTTCTTTTCAATATGTGCATCAATTTTTTCTTGAGATGTATTAGCAGTAATAACCGGTTTCATACCGAAAATTAATAATTCTTCTGTTGAACCACTAAGGTCAGCAATTTTCTTTGGGTTTGCAGGAATTTTAATTTCCCCTTTTGCATGTTTTACAGTGCGCTCTTCAGTCTTTGCATCTGATTTCTTTTCTTCTTCTTTGTTAGAACAAGCTGCAAATAGTACAGAAGTCACAACTAGTACCATTGCTAATAGTGCCATTTTAAAATTCTTCATGTTCCCACTCCTTCTAGCTGTATTTATCTTATAAGTTACAACGAACTATAAGAAACAAAGATAACAATTAATTAATATATATTTATTAATTGTTGTTAATAACCCATTCTAACGGGCGTTCAACTTCCCATTCTTATATAAGAAGCTCAACGTCCATTAGAAGTCCCCCTCTTCACGAGGGGGTTCTACTTATGCTTTTTTACGCAATTGATTACTAATCATCGCTAAATCATATGTTAAACAAATTGGCTTACAGTTTACTGGACATGGAACGATTTGAGCTTCAATCTCAAATACGTTACGAAGTGTTTCACTTGTCATAACTTCATCTGGCGTTCCTTGTTTCATTAACTTACCTGCTTTTAATGCAATCATATGATCTGAGAAACGGGAAGCGTGATTTAAGTCATGGATAACCATAACAATCGTTCTACCTTCTTCTTCATTTAACTTTTTCAATAAGTTTAATACTTCTAATTGATGAGCCATATCTAAGTACGTCGTTGGTTCATCCAATACAAGTAATTCTGTTCCTTGTGCAAGAGCCATTGCAATCCAAACACGTTGACGTTGACCGCCTGATAGCGCTTCTGCTGGACGATTCGCAAATTCTTTCATTCCTGTCACTTCAAGTGCCCAGTTAATGTAGCGATAATCCTCTTCTTTCAACGTGCCAAACCCTTTTTGATGAGGGAATCTTCCATATGACACAAGCTCAAATACAGTAAGACCCGTTGGCACTTCTGCAGTTTGTGGTAAAATCGCCATTTTCTTTGCAATTTCTTTCGTTGGCTGTTTCTCAATTGCTTTTCCGTCAAGATAAACAGTACCTTGCTTTGCCTTCAAAATACGAGACGCCGTTTTTAATAATGTGGACTTCCCACAACCATTTGGTCCAATAATTGTTGTAATTTTCCCTTCCGGAATTTCAACTGTTAATCCATCAATAATTAAACCTTCATTATAGCCAACCGATACCGCATCCACCGCTAAAGTTGCCATACGAAAAGCCTCCCTTTATTTTGTCCTCATAAGTAAATAAATAAAATACGGTGCACCAATTACAGAAATAACAAGACCGACTGGTATTTCTGAAGTTGTTAGTACACTTCTTGAAATTACGTCTGCGAATAAAAGTAAAAACGTTCCTATTAGCGCAGCTGTGGGCAACATGATTTGATGTTTGCCACCAACAAGGCGCCTTGCTAAATGCGGGGCCATTAAACCGATAAAGCCAATTCCGCCGGCAACAGCAACAGATGCCCCTGCTAAACAAACTGCAATAAATAATAATTTACGTCTTTCTTTTTCTACGTTTACACCAAGGCCAACTGCTGTAGAATCGCCTAGGTTCATTACATTTAATATGTGTGCTTTACTTATAGCAAGCGGTAAGAAAATAACCATCCATGGAAGTACACTTAATACGAATTTCCAATCTGTACCCCATAGACTTCCCGCCAGCCAAATCGTAGCAAAACGAAAATCGTTAGATGTCATCTTCATAGAGAAAATTAAACTAACAGCTCCAAATCCAGCTGCAACGGCAATACCGACTAGTATTAATCGAGTCGATGAAACGCCGTCTTTCCATGCTAGTAAATAAATAATTACCGCTGCTAATATCGCTCCAACTAGTGCGAAGAATGGGAGAATGAATACAGATAAAAATGTACCAGTCCCTACTTTCCCGAAGAAGAAGTAGACGAATATAACAACTGTTAATCCCGCTCCAGCATTAATACCTATAATACCTGGATCAGCAAGAGGATTTCGTGATAAACCTTGCAAAATCGCGCCTGACATAGCTAAAGCAGATCCGACTAGTATAGCAATTACCATACGCGGCATACGGAATTCAAATAAAATAACAGACTGATCTTCAGCCCCAAGTCCAACCAATGACTTTAATACGTCCATTGGCGGGATTTTAAAAGTTCCTGTATTTAAACTAATAAGAAATATAGAAACGATTAGTCCTACTAAAATCGTTAATATAGAAATGTTCTTTTTTGTTAAGACACTCGTCCTCACATCTTTCCTCTCCCTTCATTACGTGCTAAGTAGAGGAAGAATGGAACCCCAATTAGCGCTGTAATTGCTCCAATTGGCGTTTCAAATGGCGGGTTAATAACGCGAGATAACATATCTGCACATTCAATTAACAGCCCACCTAAGACCGCAGAACATGGAATAACCCATCTATAGTCCGAGCCTACGAGGAAACGAGTCATATGCGGAATTACAAGACCAACAAATCCAACTGATCCTGCCATGGAAACTGCGGAACCCGTTAAAACAAGAACAAGTACTGTTCCGATAAATTTAATCAATGTCGTATTTTGACCAAGTCCAATCGCAATTTCTTCACCGAAGCTCAAAATTGTAATATATCTCGACATCATAATTGCGATAAAAAGACAAATAAGGCCAATTGGCACTAACATATTAATACTTTGCCATTTCACTCCAGCGACTCCGCCTGCATTCCACATACTCACCTCTTGGGCAAGATTGAAATACAATGCGATTCCAGATGAAATTGCCCCTAATAAAGCACTAATAGCTGCACCTGCTAAAGCTAATTTCACAGGTGTTAATCCACCTGGTGAAGAAGATCCAATTCCATATACAATGCTTGCACCAAACGCAGCTCCAATAAAAGATGCGATAACAAACATTAAATAAGGTGAATTAGGGAAAAATGCATACATAATTGCAATTCCAAATACAGCTCCATCTGTAATCCCCATTAACGATGGTGAAGCAAGTGGATTTCGCGTCATACCTTGCATAATTGCTCCTGATACCGCTAAAAAGGCACCTGCAACTACGCCCCCTATTGCTCTAGGCATGCGAAGCTCTTGAATTACGTTATGATGTGTAATAGATCCATCAAACTGAAATACAGCTTGCCATACAGTCTTTAAACTAATATCTGCAGCCCCAAAAGAAATAGAAACTGCCATGCTTAAAGCTAACAAAATTGTACCCGCTACTAAAATAATAGAAGCGATGAGCGGTCTGCTCTTAATCTCTTTAACATTCTCTTCTTGCTGTTCTATACTGCTTGCGCTCGCTTCCATCCCTCAACCATCCTAACCAACAACATATATTTATTGAAATGAAATTTATTCTCAAATAGTAATAAAAAAATTAGGTGAATTGTTATTTCCCTGATAATGATTCTCAGAATCAGACACTTCTATTCTACCTATCGCTTTAAAAGACTGTCAACCATTATTTTGAAATATAAATTTATACAAATTGGTATTTTAATACAAAAGTTATGTTCATCCTTTAGAAAATGTTCGTCCACACAAGAGTACTTTCGCAGAATAAATCATTCCTCTTATGGGCATAAAAAAAGAAGAGTAATCTTTTCACTCTTCTTTTTCTTACTTATTTAACTTTGCTTCAATTTTCACGATTAACTCATCTTCTGTTGGAGCCGCAACTGGACGGTTATTTACAAATGCGAATGATTTTTTACGACCAGGACCACAGTAAGACTGACATCCAACTTCAATCGTTGCACATGAATCTACTTTTTTTAACTTCGGAACTAACGTTTTAATGTTCGTTGCCTGACAGTCATCGCACACGCGAAACTCGTTTCCCATTACATAACACTTCCTCTATTTTAAACTTTTCTCAAGTACATTTAAAAATAAACACTAAATGGTATTTTACCGCTCTTTGAAGCTCGTTGCAAGTTTCCCTACAAAGCCTATTCTCTACATAATGATACATATTTATATGCTCTCCTACAGAAGCGCTCACCATTCATGGGAAAATTTTTACCTTTCATCGAAATCTACCATATTTTTAAAAGCTTTGTATAAAAGTTTATTTTTTTGCCCATTATAAAAATAGGAAGTTCATAAAAAGAAAGGGAGTTGAATCTATGAAAGTAAGACAAGATGCTTGGACAGATGAGGATGATTTATTACTTGCTGAAACGGTACTTCGTCATGTTAGAGAAGGAAGTACGCAATTAAATGCATTTGAGGAAGTAGGGGATCAGTTAAATCGTACATCTGCTGCTTGTGGTTTCCGCTGGAATGCTGTTGTTCGCTATAGCTATGAACAAGCTCTTCAACTAGCAAAAAAACATCGTAAAGATAAAATGCGTGCTGCAAGCGGTGAACAAGCGAAAAAACGTTTACTTTATACACCACCAGCTTCAGATTCGATAACTGATTATGAAGAATTAGTACAAGAAGAATCAATCGTACAATATAAAGAAGCTATTCCATATCAAGAATCTACTGCTCCTGCTGCAAGAAGCTCTATGACAATGCAAGATGTTATTTATTTTTTACAAACAGTCGGATCTTCAAATATAAAAGTGACAGCTCTTGAAAACGAGAATACGAGATTGAAACAAGAAATTAAAGCACAAATCCTTCGGAATGAGGAACTAGAAAAGAAACTAGAAAAATTAGAAAAGCAATCTCATACTGTACAAGAAGATTACGAAACACTTATGAACATTATGAACCGTGCTCGTAAATTGGCAGTCATGGATGACGAAGAACGTTCTCAAACATCTTTCCGAATGGACCGAAACGGTAATTTAGAAAAAATTGCAGAATAAAAAGGATGCATGTAATGCATCCTTTTTATTATTTCACCTTTAAGCTCCCCCTTTATATGTGAGAAAACTCCATTCTTCATTTTTTGCTATAATAGAGATTGTCATTTTAAAGATAAGGGGTTAGTTATATGAGCAATTCCCGTTCCATTTTATCTCAGCCAGAGTGGCGCATTGTAGATCAGTCTAGTTTGGGACCAACATTCCATGCACTTCAGTCATTCGCAATGGATGACACATTATGCACAAGCATTGGAAATGGCAAGTCAGCCGCAACAATGCGTTCTTGGGTTCATCACAATACAATTGTCCTTGGCATTCAAGATTCACGCCTTCCGCATTTAGAAGAAGGTATTTCTTTTTTAAAACAAAACAACTTCAATGTTATTGTTCGTAATTCTGGCGGGCTTGCGGTCGTGCTTGATGAAGGTGTTTTAAATGTATCACTTTTATTTCAAGAAACAGAAAAAGGTATCGATATTGATCTTGGATACGATACGATGTGGCATTTAATTAAGGAGATGTTAAAGGATTACAACGTTACTATCGAGGCAAAAGAAATTGTTGGCTCTTACTGTCCTGGTAGTTATGACTTAAGTATTCGCGATCAAAAATTCGCTGGTATTTCACAACGTCGTATTCGCGGCGGTGTCGCTGTCCAAATTTATCTCTGTGCTACCGGAAGTGGCTCTGAGCGTGCCGCACTCGTTCGTGATTTCTACAACCTAGCAATTCAAGGAGAAGAAACACGCTTTACGTACCCTGAAATTGTACCAAGTACGATGGCCTCACTCTCAGAATTACTTGGCGAAACCATTACAGTACAAGATTTAATGATGCGTCTTTTAAAAACATTGCAGCAATTCGCTCCAAAGTTAACACCATCTCAATTAACAATAGATGAGATTCCTTTATATGAGACGAATTTACAACGTATTATTGATCGTAATAATAAAGCACTTGGCTTAGAAAAATAAAGACCGTCGCTATAATAGCGACGGTCTTTATTTCAATTCATTATAGAATTAAAGTGCTTGAGCTGCTGTAATTAAAGCTAACTTGTACACTTCTTCTTCGTTACATCCACGAGACAGATCATTTACAGGCATGTTTAAGCCTTGTAAGATTGGTCCTACTGCTTCGAAGTTACCTAAACGTTGAGCGATTTTGTAGCCAATATTACCAGCTTCTAAGCTTGGGAATACGAATACGTTAGCATCACCTTTAATTGTAGAACCTGGAGCTTTTTTCTCAGCTACAGATGGTACGAATGCAGCATCGAATTGGAATTCTCCATCTAAAGTTAACTCAGGAGCCATTTCTTTTGCAATGCGAGTTGCTTCTACAACTTTTTCTGTTTCTGGAGATTTCGCAGAACCTTTTGTAGAGAAGCTTAACATAGCAACGCGTGGATCAATGCCGAATAACTCAGCAGTTTTCGCACTTTCGATACCGATTTCAGCTAAATCTTGGCTGTTTGGTGCAATGTTAATTGCGCAATCAGCGAATACATATTTCTCTTCTTCACGTACCATGATGAATACGCCAGAAGTTTTTGTAACGCCTGGTTTTGTTTTAATAATTTGAAGTGCTGGACGAACTGTATCAGCTGTAGAGTGAGCTGCACCACTTACTAAACCGTGTGCTTTGCCCATGTATACAAGCATTGTACCGAAGTAGTTTTCGTCTTTAAGGATTTTGCGAGCGTCTTCTTCAGTTGCTTTACCTTTACGGCGTTCAACGAAAGATGCTACCATTGCATCCATTTCTTCGTATGTAGCTGGGTCGTAAATATCAACGCCTGCTAATGTTAAATTCATGCTAGCAGCTTTTGCGCTAATTTCTTCCTTATTACCAACTAAGATTGGTTTTACTAACTCTTCTTTTGCTAAACGCTCTGCAGCGCCTAAAATTCTTTCATCAGTTCCTTCAGGAAGTACGATAGAAATGCCTTTTCCTTGAACTTTTTCTTTTACTGTTGTAAATAAGTTGCTCACGAATAAACCCTCCTACATATGTTAAAAAAACTCTATCTTTAAGAATACTGCTTTTCTTCTATATTTTAAACTTATAGCTCCCAAAAAATAGATAAAATAAAAATGATTATATTTTCATAAAATTCAGCCGTTAAATTCACCTTGCTTAAACACTTAAATGTGACAATTTTATGCGCCAAGGTTTTATATAGATGATTTTAAAACTATATATGCTATAGTTAACGTGTAAAACTATCATTAACTGAGGTGAATAGAATGAGTGAAGCAACAACAACGTTAGATGGCTGGTATTGTTTACATGATTTACGTTCTATTGATTGGGCTGCATGGAAAACATTATCTAGCGACGAACGCGGACAAGCAGTGTCTGAATTTTTAAATGTCGTTGAAAAATGGAACGAAGTAGCTACTGCGAAAAAAGGTAGTCACGCAATGTATACAGTTGTTGGCCAAAAAGCTGATATTATGCTTATGATTTTACGTCCAACAATGGAAGAGTTAAATGAAATTGAGACAGAATTGAATAAAACAACTTTAGCTGAATATATGGTTCCTGCATATTCTTACGTATCTGTTGTTGAATTAAGCAACTACCTTCCAGCTGATGAGGATCCATACCAAAACCCGCAAATTTTAGCTCGTTTATATCCTGAATTACCGAAAGCAAATCATATTTGCTTCTATCCAATGGATAAGCGTCGCCAAGGTGATGACAACTGGTACATGCTTCCTATGGAAGAACGTAAAAAAATGATGTACAGCCATAGTAAAATTGGTCGTCAATACGCAGGTAAAGTACGCCAAGTGATTTCAGGATCTGTTGGATTCGACGATTTCGAATGGGGCGTAACATTATTCGCTGACGATGTTCTTCAATTTAAGAAACTTATATACGAAATGCGCTTCGATGAAGTAAGTGCTCGTTATGGTGAATTTGGAACATTCTTCGTTGGAAACATTTTACCAGACGAAAAAGTAGAGAAATTTTTACACATATAAATGGTGAAAAGGAACGAAATTCGTTCCTTTTTTTATTCTTCTCTATATTTATCCTCAAAAATCTCCTTTTTTCTGTACTTTTGAAGAAAAACCAACATTTTTTCAAATTTCTTGTAAAATTGTAACCTTTTTATATGTAAAGATATGCTAAAATGATACGAGCTATATGCTAAATAACGATGCGAAGGTGATAATCTATATGAAAAAAATCTTGTCTATTTTACTATTGCTTGTATTGTCAATTTCTTCCTTAGGAGTAATAACATCCCATGCGGAAGAAAAAATACATATTGAGGCGGCTGCTGCACTTTTATTTGATGCAGATACAGGAAAAATACTTCACGAGCAAAATCCAGATGAATTGCTAGCTATTGCTAGTATGTCAAAATTAATTGTTGTTTACGCTGTTTTAGAAGCAATTAAAGAAGGAAAAATCACATGGGATACGAAAGTAAATATTTCTGATTACGCTTATGAAGTCTCTCGTAATAATGAATTCTCTAATGTACCGTTCGAAAAAGGACGTCAATATACTGTAAAAGAATTATATCATTCCATTGTTATATTCTCTGCAAATGGATCTAGTATTGCTTTAGCAGAACTTCTTGCAGGAAGTGAGAAAAACTTCTTAAATCTTGCAAATGAACATGCTAAAAAGCTAGGATTAAAGAAATATAAATTTGTAAACGCTACTGGCTTAAATAACGCTGACTTAAAAGGAAAACATCCTGAGGGTACTGATCCAAATGCAGAAAACTCTATGTCAGCTCGTGATATGGGTATGCTTTCAAAAGCAATGATTACAAAGTATCCAGAAATGCTAGAGGATACAAAACAAAGATTTAGAAACTTCCCAGACAATCACCCAAAACCAATTCGTATGGAAAACTGGAATTGGATGTTACCAGGAGCTGCTTTCGCTTATGAAGGTACTGATGGTTTAAAAACCGGAAGTTCTGATACAGCTGGATACGGATTTACCATTACTGCTAAACGTGGTGATGTACGTCTTATCTCGGTTATTATTAAAACAAAATCAATGGATGAACGTTTCACGGAATCTCGTGAATTAATCGAATATGGATTTAATAACTTTGAAAAACAAAAACTAAAAGTTAATAAAAACAATACAATCTCTGTAGTAAAAGGGAAAGAAGACCAAGTAACTGTTGCACCCGAAAAAGAAATAACAGTAATTGCGAAAAAAGGTAGCAAAGAGCCTTATAAAATTGGAACTGAATTAGATAAATCTCTTTCTGAAGATGGACATTTAGTTGCTCCTATTAAGAAAGATACCAAAGTAGGCTCAATTACTTTAGAATCAACTGATAAATATGGTTTCTTAGACGGTAGTAAAAGTATGAAAGTTACTGCAAAAACGACAGAGGAAGTTGAAAAAGCAAATTGGTTTGTGTTAACAATGCGCTCTATTGGTGATTTCTTCTCAAACTTATGGTCTAAAGTTTTTTAATAAAAAAGCTGGCTCACGCTAGCTTTTTTTATTTTCCGCTCTCAATGTAAAACTTCGTTTGGTTGTCATATCTGAGCCCTTTTCCTCATACGTATGAACTAGTAATTGTTACACACTTCATCTAGAGATAAACCTCTTTCCAAAAGGTATTCCAAAAAGAGAGGTGACACATAATGGGCGTTATTGCTTATAACGAAGAAGATGTAAAGTTGTTGGCTAGACTGATGCGTGCTGAAGCCGAAGGAGAAGGGCAACAAGGAATGTTAATGGTCGGAAACGTTGGGGTAAATCGTGTCCGCGGAAATTGTTTAGACTTTAAAAGCATTCGTAATTTACGTCAAATGGTTTATCAAAACCCCGGCGGTTTTGAAGCAACGCAAAAAGGATATTTTTATCAACGGGCACGCGAACAAGATATTGCCCTAGCGAGACGGACCATTCAAGGGCAACGTTTTTGGCCTGCCAACTTTGCCTTATGGTTCTTTAGACCTGAAGGTCCTTGTCCACCAACTTGGTATAACCAACAAAACTCTGGTCGCTTTAAAAAGCACTGCTTCTTCCAGCCATCTGCTGGAGACTGCCCTAGCGTATATTAAGGAATAAAAATGAGGAGGGATTTTTGAATGGCACAGCAACAAAATCCGTACTATGGAACAGGTTTTTATCAACCATCTGGAACTTATGTCCAACCGCAACAAATGACTCAACAACAGCAGCAAGCAATGCAACAACAAACAGCTCAAGCTGCGCAAGCTCAATATGCAATTTCTCAAGGCATGTTACCTCTAGAGCAATCCTATATTGAAAATATCCTTCGTTTAAACAAAGGTAAGCAAGCTACAGTTGTAATGACTTATGAACGTGGCAGTTCCCTTGGTACACAATCTTATACAGGTATTATTGAAGCAGCTGGCCGTGACCATATCGTTATTAGTGAACCGCAATCAGGAAAACGCTATTTACTATTAATGATCTACTTAGATTACGTAGAATTTCCAGAAGAAATTACGTATTTACCTAGTCAACAAGCAACTTATACTCCAAGACCATAAAAAAAGCTGGCAAATGCCAGCTTTTGTTTTTTATAATCCTTTTACAACTGCAGTCCCTACTAGAATCCACGCCACAATAAACGCTACACCACCAAGAGGTGTAATTGGGCCAAAGAACTTAATGCCTGTCGTACTTAATGCATACAAACTACCTGAGAACATAATAATCCCAGCTACCATTAGCCAACCAGCAGTAGTTAAAAGTGATGATTGAACCTTATCCATCAATAAAGCAACTACGAATAATCCACCTGCATGAAACATCTGATATGTAACGCCTGTTTTCCAAACTTCTAACATTTTCGCAGAAATTTTATTTTCTAAACCGTGTGCTCCAAAGGCCCCTAACGCAACAGATAGCCCCGCTGCAATACAACCTAGTAAAAAGAAAATTTTCATCTTAATTCCCCTTTTTTACCTTTATCATAAGCAATTTTTTCATATAAGCCAAACGATTTAATTCTTAAAAATCAAATAAAGAATTACCATTTGCACCTTCTTCTTTTATATACACAGGTTCTCCAGAAACTGGTATAACTGGTTGAACTGTTGTTATAGGCTGTGATCCAATTACTTGCGATTGAATTTGCGGCTCCCTATACGTAGAAGATCCAACCTGTTCATCTAATAGTAAATCGCATAAAGCACGCACAACTAATAAATGTTCTTTTGACTTTTGTCCTTCGCTACTTTTTGCCTTCGCAATTTCATTCGCCATTTTATTTAAAATCTTGTCACTAGATATTTGCATTCCTTATCACCTCGTACTTTGTAATTCTTTCTCAAATTGTCCCAGTTTCTCTACTGAACCAAATACTATTATCATATCATGTTCTTGTAGTTTTTCCTGCCCTGTTGGATTATGTATAATATTACCATTTCTTGAAATCGCTAATATCGTTACATCAAACTGATTCCTTACATTACTCTCTAGTAACGATTTACCGACTAGTATTGAATCTTTGCCAACTAGAATTTCTTCAATGACAAATGACTGTTCTACTCCATACAACACTGTATCAATATAATGAACGGTTAATGGATTTGCAATACCTTTTGCTATATGAATACCTGCCATACTAGATGGATTAATAACCTTATTTGCACCAGCACGCCTTAATTTCTCTTCAGTTTCTGGCTTTTCAGATCTCGCCACAATTTTAATCGTATCGTTTAATCCTCTTGCTGTTAATGTAATAAATACATTTTCGGCATCATTTGCAACAATAGCAACTAAACCAGCTGCTTTTAAAATTCCGGCATTATGTAATACTTGATCTTCCGTTGCATCTCCATGTACAAATAAAAGCTTTTCCTGCTCCAATATACTTTCATCTTTATCAACAACGACAAATGGAATGTTCTTTTCTTGCAATTCATGTACAACTTGAAGCCCCACTCTACCGCAACCACATACTATAATATGATTTTTCAACTGCGCTATTTGTTTATCCATCTTCTTCCTCCGTACTGCATGAAATAAATTCCCTTCAATAATCATAGCTGCCACTACCCCAATTGCATACGTAACAATACCTACACCAACAGGAATAATAAGGAGCGCAAATACTTTCCCTGCTTGCGTTACAGGAACGGCATCTCCGTATCCAACAGTCAATACAGTAATCATCGTCATCCAAAATGCTTGAAACAAACTAATCTCTTCAATTGTCATAAATCCTATCGTTCCTAGAATTACAACAAAAGTCATACATATAACTGCTATCCATAATTGCTTACGTGCATTCATACCGTGTTTCAACTCTTTTCTCTATCTACAATCTTTGCCAGTGGAAATAAAATACGTATATACTAGATACGGAATCTATGAAAGAGGTTGATATAATGAAGACATTTCTTTCCGCCTTACAATGGGCACTATTTATTTTAGCTGGAAGCCTTATTGTACCAATTAGTGTCGCAACTAGTTATGGTCTTGATGGCGCTGAAGCCATTGCATTCGTACAAAGAACATTATTTGTTCTAGGCTTTGCTGGTCTCTTGCAAGCTATATTTGGGCATAAACTTCCTATTCAAGAAGGTCCTGCTGGCCTTTGGTGGGGAATTTTCTCCCTTTACGCAAGTTTAGGCGTCGTATTATTTGGATCAAGCAATGAGACACTTAAAGTTCTTCAATATGCTTTCTTATTAAGCGGTATTATTTGTATTATTCTTAGCGTTTTTGGACTTATTGATAAACTCGTTCGCTATTTTACACCGACAGTCATTGGAACGTATTTATTTCTTCTTGTCGCGCAACTCAGTGGCTCCTTCTTAAAGGGAATGTTTGGCCTTGATGGAAAACATACAGAAGTACAACCTAACGTATTTATTCTTTCACTCATTGTTATTTTACTATCCTTTTTCATCATGAAGCTACCTATTATTGGACAATATTCCGTTCTTTTCAGTATCATATGCGGCTGGATATTATTCGCATGCTTCGGATTATCTAATCCAATAACACCAGTGACAGACATAATTCGTTTTCCGTCCTTATTTGTTTTCGGCATGCCTCGTGTTGAATGGAACATGGTAATTACGGTCATATTTGTTACACTCTTACTTCTAACAAATATGTTAGCAAGTATTCGCGTTGTACAAAAGGTTGTCTCTAAATATGAAGAAAATGCTGCATCAGATCGTTTTAAACAAGCCGGCATTATAACAGGAATCAACCAATTGCTAGGCGGCCTGTTTTCAGCTATTGGACCTGTCGCTATTTCTGGATCAGCAGGTTTTATTGCAACGACTAATATTTATAAACGTCTCCCTTTTATATTAGGGTCAAGCTTTATTATTGTCGTTAGTATATTCCCAAAGATTACTTCATTCTTTGCAGCGATCCCTGTTGCAGTTGGTTATGCCGCTATTTATCCTGTATTCGCAAGCATGATTGGCCTCGCCTTTCGAGAATACGAAACTGTCCAGAATAAAGAACAATTATTTAAAGTAGCCGGTCTTTCAATCTTCACAGGAGTCGGAGTTATGTTTGTTCCAGCAGGAGCATATTCCACACTTCCACCATTTCTAGCATCTTTTTTAAGTAACGGTCTCGTTCTTGGATCTGTAATGGCCATTTTGCTAGAAATACTATTTTCTCGTTCCACAGCAAAACAAATATCGTAAATTGGAAAACTTCCATTATTGCACTCTACCTTTAGAGTTGTTACGATAAAATCAAACTTGAATCATTGGGGTTTTATCCATCCCCAATGATTATTAACCGATATTATGAGCAACACACTCATAATGATTTATCTACTTCTTTTCAAAGAGGTTTGATGTCTTACTATTATTCCTCAACATCTTCATGAACATGTATTTTGATTTCAATTAAAGAAAGGAATTTTCTATATGACTTATAAAATGATTGTTTTAGATTTAGATGATACTTTATTACGTGATGACCATACTATTTCACCTCGTACGAAAGAAGCGTTAATGACCGCACAAGAGCAAGGGGTAAAGGTTGTACTTGCTTCTGGACGTCCAACGTTTGGTATGCGCAATGTAGCCAAAGAACTTCGCTTAGAAGAATACGGCAGTTTCATTCTATCTTTTAATGGCGCAAAAATTATTAACTGTAAAACAAACGAAGAAATCTTTAGTAGTACACTATCTCCTGAAATCGTTCACAACCTATTTGAAATTAGTAAAACTGAAGATGTATGGATTCATACTTATATGGGCGATGATATCGTAACGGAAGAAAATAATCCTTATACTCAAATTGAGGGCGATATTACTGGTATGCCAATTGTTGTAGTAGATGACTTTAAAGCCGCAGTTAAAGAGCCTGTAGTAAAAGTATTAATGAATAAAGAAGCTGAACGCCTTGTTGAAGTTGAAAAGAAACTTCAACAACAACTAGAAGGCCAATTAAGCGTGATGCGTTCGAAACCATTCTTCTTAGAATTTACTGAAGCCGGTGTTACAAAAGGAACGAGCTTAAACAAACTGATTCAAAAGCTTGGCATCAAGCGTGAAGAAGTTATCGCAATGGGCGATAGCTATAACGACCAAGCAATGATTGAATTTGCTGGTCTTGGTGTTGCAATGGGCAATGCACCTGATGATATTAAAGAAATTGCAAACTACGTAACAGATACAAATATGAATGATGGTGTTGCAAAAGTTGTAGAGAAATTCGTTTTAAAAACGGATGTACTTGTTTAATATTTTCATTCACAAAACCTATTTGAAGTCAAATACTTCAAATAGGTTTTTATTTAAATTCTCATGCTTTTGTGACTATATTTTGAACTTTGCACTATTCTCGTAGTGTAAACTTTCTTTTTGTATATAATGAAACAAAATAGACTATTTTATTTTGAAAAAGAATACAAATTTACTATATACAAGCATACGTTAAAGGAGGCTACTTTATGTTATCTACACCAATCGGACGATTAAGAGCAATTGGACTAGTTGAGGGTATTTCTTTCCTATTACTATTATTTGTAGCAATGCCATTGAAATATTTCGCAGGATTTGCAACAGCTGTTAAAATTACAGGCATGGCTCATGGTGTTCTGTTTATTCTATTCATCTTTGCAGTAATTCAAGTAACAATCGTACACCGTAAATCAATTTTATGGGCACTTGGAGCATTTGTTTCATCAGTTATCCCATTTGGTACTTTTGTACTAGATGCAAAATTAAAGAACGAACAACAATAATAAAAAGGTAGTTAACGACTGTTAACTACTTTTTCTATTTATAAATTTGGAATTTCCCAATCAATTTCTCTTTCTCCCATATTAGCTAAAATCGTATTTACTTTAGAGTATGGCTTACTACCAAAGAAACCACGTCTTGCCGATAATGGGCTTGGATGTACAGATTCGATAATATGATGATTCGGATTCGTAATTAACTTCTTCTTCGCCTGCGCATGGCGCCCCCACAATATGAAAACAACTGGCTTTGCACGTTCGTTCAACAGTTCAATCACACGATCTGTGAAGTGCTCCCATCCTTTTCCCTTATGAGAATTTGCTTCGCCTTGACGAACTGTTAATACGGTATTTAGTAGTAATACTCCTTGTTCCGCCCATTTTACTAAATAACCGTTATTCGGGATTTCATAACCATATTCATCTCGAAGTTCTTTATACATATTTAACAATGATGGTGGTGTTTTAACATCAGGTTGTACAGAAAAACTTAAACCATGCGCTTGATTCGGTCCATGATATGGATCTTGTCCTAAAATAACAACCTTTGTATTTTCATAACTTGTATACTGAAGAGCGTTAAAAATATCTTCTACCTTCGGATAAACAACATGCGTGCTGTACTCTTCTGTCAAAAAACTGGATAGAGTACGATAATACTCTTTCTCAAATTCTGGTGCCAATAATGGTCCCCAATCATTCTTTAAAACATTTTCCATACTGTCACTTCCTGTCTAATTAATTCAACATATCCTGTTTTGTAAATACTAAGAACGAAATAATAAGGGAAACAACTGCCCAAACAGTTAAATTCATCAAAGAAAATCCCATTGATAAGCCTTGTAATGCAGGTAATTTTCCTGATAAATAATCCGTTAATGATAAATTCACGCTAAAAATATATTTCGCACCTTCCCAAGATGTTGCGAATGAGCTTAAGATACCTCCTGCAATTAATGCAGCTAGCATAACGCCCATACCAGCTGGTGTATTACGAATTAAAACAGAGACCATAAATGATATAGTTCCGACAACGATAGCAACAAACCAGGCTAGTCCATACGCCATTAAGATGTATTGCCACTGCGGAATAAGATGCACAAAGTTCGTATTTAACGTTTCTTTATCAATGACGAATCCTGTTAAAACAGGTAAATTCCATCCCGAGTATCCAAATACAAGCCCTGATAATATGTAAGCAAACAAACCTACAAGAAACAGTATGAGCGAAATGAAAAATAACATCGTCACGTATTTACTAAGGAGTATTTTCCAGCGCCGAATCGGCCGCGTAAGTAACATCTTCATTGTCCCATCACTTCGTTCTCCTGAAACGATATCAATAGCGACAATCATTACGAGAAGCGGAATAAACAATGTAATTCCTTGTTCAATAAATGCTCTGACAAAAGTCGGTGCACCCGGTGCCATCGGGTTAATATCATGATCTAAATAATATTGTTGTTGCTCAACTCTTACCTTTAACCAATCACGCCATTCTTCTGGCAACCTAGAATTGTTCAACCGGTTCTGAGAATCAACAATTTGCTGTTGCAATGAAACCTTCCAATCAGTTGTACCGAGTCTTTTTTGTGTCGTTTCTATTTCACGATACTGCGCGTACACAAAAAGCGGGATCAAGATTGCTAAAATAAGCATGACAACAAAAATACGTTTCTTACGGTAAATTTTTTCTGATTCATTTAAAACTAGATTCGCAAATTCACGCATGCTGCTCACCCCTTGTGAGTTCAATAAATAAATCTTCTAGCGTAAATACAAGCTCCTTAACGCTATGTACATCTATTTCATTTTCTACAAATTTTTTATTCCAACTACTTATAGATGCAATATCCATGCGGCATAGTAATCGCTCGCCTTTTACACTCACTTCTCTTATTTCCTCGGCCGCTTCTAGCATATCTTTCGCCTTAGAAATTGGTGTAACAATCCATTCTACACGATCACTTGCTGTTTTAATTAATTCTTCAACCTTGGCAACTGTTATCATCTTTCCTTTATGAATAATAGCAACGCGATCGCATATCATTTGCACTTCACTTAGCAAGTGACTTGAAATAAACACGCTCATATTTTCTTCTTTCACAAGCTTATGTATAAATTCCCTAAGTTCTCTAATCCCTGCTGGATCTAAACCATTCGTTGGCTCATCTAATATAAGCAATTTAGGATTCCCAAGGAGCGCCTGTGCAATTCCAAGGCGTTGTTTCATACCAAGTGAGTACGTTTTTACCTTGTCATGAATTCTTTCATCTAAATGAACCATTTCAGCAATTTCAATAATACGTTCATCTGATATATCACCTAACATACGAGCAAATTGCTTTAAATTTTCCCATCCTGTTAAATATGTATACAACTCTGGGTTTTCAACGATACTCCCAATTTGACGCATCGCTTCTCTGAAATTTTCCTTAATCGAATAACCACCGATAGAAATCTTACCTTCTGTCGCCTTAATCAATCCGACTAACATTCGAATGGTAGTCGTCTTTCCAGCACCGTTTGGTCCTAGGAACCCGAACACTTCTCCTTGCTTTACATCAAAGGAAATATTCTCTACAAGAGTCTTGTTTCCAATTACCTTCTTCAAGTCTCGTACGGAAAGTATCGTCGTCATTTTACCCCTCCTTGTTCTAGTTTTAATTTACTTACAACATTTTGAACTAAACGTTCTGCCATATACGTATAACCTACTTCATTCGGATGAAAATGATCAGAGTATAATAAATCTTTCCCGCGGTTTTGGAATAAATCAAATGTCGGTGTAATATACACATTTTTATCGTTTAGCGCTAACTTCTCTAAAGATGCATTCCAGTCCACAACAATGTTTGAAGACCCTTTTAAATCTTCTACATCTTCAAAAGGATTGTATAAACCAAGCCAAAAAATCGGACTATTTGCATTTAATTTACGAATTTCTTCTATAATTTTCTTTGCTTCATTTTGAAACGTTTCTGTATCAGGACGATACGTCTCTAAATCTATTTTCCCGAGCGATTCCCAGCCTGGGAACAAATCATTCCCGCCAATCGTTAACACGATTACATCTGCTTGCTTAATTGAATATTGAGCGCCACTACTCTCAATTTGTTTTAATAAATCGGGCATTTTTGCACCACTAACTGCTAAATTTGTTAATGCAATTTTTTGCTTATAATCTTTTTGTAAATCCTCTTTCATTCGCCCAACATAGCCAATTCCTTCTTTATCACCAACGCCACGCGTTAATGAATCACCTAAACTAACGATTTGTAACGTTCCCGTTTTCTTTTTCTCTTTTGCCACTACATCGGTCTTTTTAATTAAATTTGAAGCTTTCGGATTTAATACATCATTTACACCTGAAACAAAGCCATATGCAAATAAACAGAAAGATGCAATTGTAATGAGTAGAATTACTTTTACTACTTTTGATCTCATATCAAAACCCCTTTTAGCCCTCATAGATTGTCCATAATTATACCAAACGAAATTTTGAAAAGCGATTTTCACACCTTCTCAATTATGTCGTTTCTCTATCTACTAACTCTGGTAATAACTCTACATGCTTCACATCTAATTTCTCTTCATTAATCTTTTCATATAATAATTCAAACGCTTTCACTCCAACGTTTTTACTAGAATGCGAAATCGTCGTTATACCCAATATATCTGCCACCTCTTGATCATCACACCCGATAATCGTAATATCCTCTGGAATACGAATTCCTTGTTTTTTTGCTTCTGTAACCATCCCCGCTGCAATATGGTTACAAGATACAAGGAACGCCGTCGGTTTTACTGACATATGAGCCCATTCTCTAATTACATTGCGTCCATCTTCCACTGTAAAACATCCCTCAAATTTCCAGGTCTCTAACGGTGTTACGATACTCTGTTGAAGCGAATCTTCGTATGCCTTCTTTCGTCTTTGGCTATTAACGCTATTACTTCTTCCAATACAATATCCAATACGTGTATGACCGGCATCTATTAAGCTTTTCATCCCACGTGAAAATACTTTGTAGTAATCGATATGGACACTTGAAATATACTTCGAATCTATTTCTTCACACATAACAATCGGGCCGAATTTCGTATATTCTTCAAGCTTCTCTTTACTATTTGTCCGAGAACAAATAATAACCCCATCAAGCTTTTTCATTTTTAACATATTTAAAATTTCTAGTTCTCTTTCTTCGCTATAATTTGTCTGGCAAAGCATCATATTATAATTATTCTTTGCTGTTTCTTTTGATATCCCCTCGATAATAGCACTATAATATTGATCATTTACGTGTGGCAATAAAACGCCAATTACATTCGTTTTTCCTTTCACTAAATGAATTGCATTCACGTTTTGCGTGTAATTTAATTTTTCTATAATTGCTAAAATTTCTTTTCGTTTCTGTTCATTTACGTACGGATGATTATTTAGTACACGTGAAACAGTTGAAACAGATACTCCAGCAAGTTCAGCAATCTTTCTTATATTTGTCATCTCATTTTCCCCTTCTCACAAAAATTCTCCCTTGACCTGGTAAGCTTTCCACAATATATCCTTTCCTAGCAAATACATTTAGAAAGGATATACAACTATGCTTCGATTCAAATTAGAATATATATTTTTCATTGGCGGTTTACTCATTCTTGCCATCGGTATTAATATGATGACAACAATTACTTCCTTTGGACTTAGTCCTTATGATTCCTTCTTTATTGCACTATATCAAAATTTTGGGATAAGCATTGGTTTTTGGATTTTCATGATTAACTTTGCCTTTACACTTATCGTACTCTTTTGGAATAAAAAACAAATTACAATCGGTACAATTGTAACGATGGTTCTTATTTCTCTTTTTGTTGATTGGATTGGTTCCATTACAACTATTATGGACGCTATCCGCTCTCTTCCAAAATATATAACACTTATTTGCGGAAATCTATTCGTTGGAGCTGGAATTGGTCTTTACGTCTCTACAAACCTTTGCGCAGCGCCTCAAGAAGCTTTCGTTTTAACGGTTGCTGAAAAGAAAAAATGGACGTTTAGAAGAACAGAGATTTCATTAGCCTTTTTATTTTTAACGTTAAGCTTTTTATTAGATGGACCTATCTATTTTGGAACAATCATCTTATCCTTTACAACAGGCTGGATTATCCAAGCATTTATTCAAGTTGGTACGCAGATTTTAAATAGAAAAGAGCCTATTAAGCAAGCTGCTTAATAGGCTCTTTCTGTTTTATGGTAAGAGATACTACTTAGCATCCCCTTCAATTCGATAGTTCGCTTTCAAACAATCGATTTCTTCATACCCTTGCAACGTATGTAGAATATAATCATAATCAGCAAGAGACGCACGATGCGTTACAATTACAATTTCAGCCTTTCCTTTCTCTTCAAGCGGCATTTGAATAATCTTTTCAAAGCTAACGCCACGCTCAGAGAACAATGAAGTAATTTTTGCAAATACACCAATTTCGTCTTTTACATGAAGTCTTAAAAACTTTTTCACGACAATTTCGTCTGGCTCTTTTAATACTTTTTGATATTGTGGGACTACAGCACTATTTCCTGTTACCCCTAATCTAATATTTTGCATTACAGCAACTAAATCCGAAACAACAGCTGTCGCTGTCGGTAAACTTCCTGCGCCTGGTCCATAAAACATCGTTTCTCCAACTGCTTCACCGTACACATACACAGCGTTATATTCATTTTGTACTGCCGCAAGAGGATGTGTATTTGGAAGTAAAGTTGGTTCAACTGTAACCTCCAATTTTTCACCATCTCGTTTTGCAAGACCGATTAATTTAATTGTATAACCTAAGCTCTTACTGTATTCAATATCTTCCTCTGTAATAGAGGTAATCCCTTTTACTTTCACATCTCCAAGCTCTACATTTGTAGAGAAACCGAGAGTAGCTAAAATCGTCATTTTTCTTGCTGCATCTAAACCTTCTACGTCTGATGTTGGATCTGCTTCTGCAAATCCAAGTTGTTGGGCTTCTTTTAACACGTCGTTATATGCTCTCCCTTCGTCTGACATTTTCGTCAAAATAAAATTTGTCGTTCCATTTACAATTCCCATTACTTTCGTAATAAGATCTGAAGAAAGTCCTTCTACGATACTGCGTAAAATTGGAATTCCTCCTGCCACACTCGCCTCATAGAATAAATCAGCCTTATTATCTTTTGCTGTCGCTAATAATTCAGCTCCATGTAATGCCATTAAGTCTTTATTTGCAGTTACAACATGCTTTCCGCTTTTTAAAGCTTGTAAAATATATGATTTTGCATCATCAATGCCACCCATCACTTCGATGACAACATCAATATTTGGATTATCTAAAATTTCATTTGCATCTTGTGTTAATAGAGTAGAAGGTACCTCTACCTCTCTCTCTTTCTCAATGTTTTGCACTAATACTTTCGTTACCTTAACTGGACAACCTACTTGGTGTATGAGTCGTTCTTGATGATCCGTAATAATACGAACCACACCACTGCCAACTGTCCCAAGACCTAATAACCCAACTTGAATTTCTTTCATAGTACTGTCCACCCCTCAAAAATTGTGTTTAGATGAAATTATATGAGTAAAAAATCTGAAAAACAATGTATTTTGAACATTCGGAAAAATATAAGTTAATCTTTACAAGGAAAACGTTGCCACGTGTTACACAATCTTTCTTTACAATATATAAGGGGTTTCTTGATACACGTAATAATTCAACCAATTAGAAAACAATAAATTACCATGACTCCTCCACCTAACAAGCGGCTTTTCATCTGGATTATTATGTTTAAAATAGTTTTTTGGCACATCAATATTTAATCCCTTGTCACGATCTCGTTCGTATTCTTGTTTTAACGTCTCACAACTATATTCGCTATGTCCAAGGGCAAAAACTTGCCTTCCTTCTGGCCCAATAACAAGGTGAACACCTGCTTCTTCAGAGTTTGCTAACAATGTTAATTCTTTCACTTCTCTAATATCATTCTCTCGTACTTCTGTATGACGAGAATGCGGAGCAAAAAACAATTCATCAAATCCTTGTAACAATTTCACATGTTGCTCGCAAACCTCATGTTCAAATACACCGAACATTTTTTCCTTAAGGGGATACTTTGGAACACCATAATGATAGTACAAACCAGCCTGTGCCCCCCAGCAAATATGGAGCGTAGATGTTACATTCGTTTTTGAATACTCCATAATACGTTTAAGCTCTTCCCAATAATCTACTTCTTCAAAAGAAAGAGTTTCAACTGGTGCTCCTGTAATAATGAGCCCATCAAATTTTTCATTTTCAATATCACGAAACGTTTTATAAAAGCTCGTTAAATGGTCCTGCGCTACATTACGAGACAGATGTGATTCCATATGAAGTAAATGAACATCTAATTGCAACGGTGTGTTTCCAATTAAGCGAAGTAATTGTGCCTCTGTGTCTTGCTTCGTTGGCATTAAATTTAATATAGCAATTTTCAAAGCGCGTATATCTTGTGTTTCTGCTCGCTCCTTCGTCATTACAAAAATATTTTCTTTTTGCAACACTTTGCGAGCCGGTAAATCTTTATCAATTATGATCGGCATGTGTTTTGCCTCCAACTAGAGCTGCTTCCAAATCTGCAATAATATCAGAAACATCTTCTATACCAACCGATAAACGAATTAAATCAGATGTAACACCAGCTAACCGCTGATCTTCAGCATTTAATTGTCTATGCGTCGTACTAGCGGGATGTATAACGCAAGTTCGTGCATCAGCTACGTGTGTTACAAGAGTTGCTAGTTTTACATTTGCAATAAATTCTTTTGCTGCTTCTAATCCCCCTTTAATACCAAATGTTAAAACCCCACTAGCACCTTTTTTCAAATACTTTTGTACTAACGAGTAATTTTCATTACTATCTAATCCCGGATAATTCACCCATTCAATACGTTCATGATTAGCAAGCCACTTAGCAACTGCCAGAGCATTTTCGCTATGACGCTCCATTCGTAAATGCAAAGTCTCTAAGCCAATATTGCTAATATATGCATTGAATGGGCTCATACAATTTCCATAATCTCTTAATAGTTGAACACGTGCTTTCACAATATATGCTGCTGCACCAAAGTTTTGAACGTAACTTACACCGTGATAACTTGGATCTGGTTCAACAAGCTCAGGATATTTTCCATTTGTCCAATCAAAGTTTCCACCGTCAATTACAATACCGCCTAAAGAGCTCGCATGCCCATCGATATATTTAGTCGTAGAATGAACAATAATATTTGCCCCATATTCAAACGCTTGGCATAAATAAGGAGTTGCTAATGTATTATCAACGATAAAAGGTACCTCTAATTCTTTAGCGGCAGCTGAAAATTCTTTGAAATTTAAAACATTCATCGCTGGATTTCCTAATGATTCTGCATAGATAAGTTTCGTCTTATCGTTAGCAAGTGCCGTAATTTCATCTGCCGTTAAATTTGGATTAAAGAACGTAACATCAATGCCAAGCTTACGTAAACTCACCCCAAATAAATTAAACGTTCCCCCGTAAACAGTTGAAGAGCAAAGTAAATGATCCCCACTACTACAAATATTTAAAACTGCGAGCATAATAGCTGCTTGCCCAGAAGCCGTTGCAACAGCTCCTACACCGCCTTCTAAATCTGATAACTTCTGCTCAAATGCGGCTAGAGTAGGGTTTCCAATACGCGTATAAATATATCCTTCTGCCTCTAAGTTAAATAGAGCTGCTAAATCATCCGAAGTATCGTATTTATAAGTTGTGCTTTGATAAAGTGGTAAAACACGTGGTTCACCATTCTTTGGCGTATAGCCACCTTGCACACAAATCGTTCCTTTTCCCCATGATTCTCCCATCTCTCATTCTCCTTTCTTTTATACAAAATAAAAAACTGCCCCTTTCCTGAAAACAAGAAAGGAGCAGTTTGAAAACACGCTCTAAAGGCTCTTTCTTATCTCTCAGGATTACTACCTGCAGGATTTGGCACAATTCCGTTATACGGCTATACGGCTGTTGCCAAGGTTTCATCGGGCCTGTCCCTCCACCTTTTCTTGATAAGACTATGCAATTACCGTTGATTTTATAGCAATAATTTCCTAATGTCAAACAGTTTTTCTGAATGTTCTAAAATAAATGTTAACAGTTTCATATAAAGCAACAAAAGAAATATATTCTAGTCTATTTCAAAAAAGACCTTTAAAAAACTCAAATCAGTCTATAAAATTAAATAAGTAATTTAACCTATAAATTCAAATTCTCTAAAATTCAGCCTATATGTTGAATAGGCGGTCCTCTCAAAAAGATACTATATATATTCAATCCATTTTCCACTAGTATATTTCACTTTTTCCCTACTAAGATTTACATAACGGAGGTATAACATGACAAATAAAAAAGATATGCAGTACATACTTGCTCTATATGGCATTCTTCTAGGATCTATAGTAGGAGCTACAGTCTGGTTATTTTTAGTCACAATAAATATTGGAATCCACTTTATTTGGGGATACTTGCCTGAAGTTCTCTCTTATCCCTCTTATTACACCCTTTGCGTAACAATAATTGGCGGGGTCCTCGTTGGTCTATCACAAAAATATTTCGGTATATATCCACGCCTTATGCCTGAAGTGATGACTGAATATAAAAAAACTGGTCGAATCGAATATCGCTTTGTCCATCAGGCTACTTTAACAGCGATTATTGTTTTAATTTTCGGAGCTAGTCTTGGTCCAGAAGCCGCACTAGTTGGAATTATAGGCGGACTGTGCACATGGGTAGGGGATCGCTTTAAATTTGCCTTAAAGGGTATGAATGAGCTAACCGAGATTGGAATTGGCGCTACTTTAAGTGTCATTTTTAACGCACCATTATTCGGTTATTTAGCACCGAATGAAAATGAGGGGGAACAAATTGCTGCTTTTTCTAAAGGAAAAAAGGCAATTGTATACTTAGCTACTACTTTCGCAGGTTTTTCTGTTTATTTACTACTGAGTAAACTCGATAATCGTGGATCCTTTATTGTTGATTTCGGGGAAGGTGCACTTTCTTTCAATGAATGGATCGCATTTCTTCCACTTGCTAGTATCGGTGCTATAGTTGGTTTCTTTTATTTCAAGTTAGAATTCACATTAGAGAAGTTAATTCACCCTTTTAGGGAATACAAGCTGACACTCGGAATTATCGGTGGCATTTTATTAGGAATTGCAGGAACTTTTCTTCCGTACACATTATTTTCAGGGGAACATCAATTAAAAGAGTTAGTTGTTGAATGGAGCCATTTATCTTTTTGGATACTACTTCTTTCAGGGATTTTAAAGTTGTGTATTACTGCCGTTTGTTTGAACACAGGGTGGCGGGGTGGACATATCTTCCCAATTATATTTTCTGGGTCAAGTATCGGATACGCTGTAGCATCTATTCTTCCTATAGATCCAGTAGCATCCGTTGCTATCGTAACGACAGCAATTTCAAGCTATGCGTTACGAAAGCCAATAGCTATAACATTACTATTACTTATGTTTTTCCCGCTTAATTTACTATTGCCCATGCTTGGTGCAGCTGCTATCGGGAATGCCTTTCCACTCCCAAAACATAACGAAAATAAAAATTAATAAAAATAGGCAGTGGGGACGAAAGCTCCACTGCCTATTTTTTTATTACACATGCTGCTTTAATAACGCTTCTAACTCCTCAAAATTATGCACTTCATATGTCGGTATAATCCCACTATCATTTAATTTCCTTTCTGGATTAAACCAACAAGTATCAATTCCCGCTACATATCCACCTTTAATATCAGCGCTTAATGAATCACCAATAATCAGCCCTTCTTCAGGTGCAAAGTTAGGAATCCGTTCAAAAACATAATCAAAATACTCTTTCATCGGCTTTTGAAAACCTGTATCTTCCGAAACAAAAACATCTTTAAACAATAAATGTAACCCTGCATTACGCAAACGTTTATCTTGCGTCTTAGAAACACCATTTGTCACTATATACAACTCATACTCCCCTTGAATTTGATTTATAAATTCAAACGCACCTTGCATGAGTTGATTTCCTTCTTCTAAGTAGTTACGGTAATTATTTTCGAATAATATTCCGTCTACTTCTTCTCCATACTCTTGAAACAACAGAGAGAATCGTGTATTTATAACTTCCTTGCGTGATAGTTCACCTTTTTCAAAAGCATCCCAAAGACCTTTATTTATTTTTTTATAACGAGCCTCTATCTCGTCTGTTAAAGGGATTCCCTTCTCTTCAAAAAGCACCCGTAAAGCCATTTTTTCAGCCTTTTGGAAATCTAATAATGTATCATCTACATCAAATAGCAATGTTTTATATTTTTTCATAAATTCATCACACTCTCTTTTCTACAAAAACAAATTTACATAAATCGTATCATTCCTTCTTGTAAAGATAATAGGAGATATCTCATACTATACATAGGGGTGAAAATATGAAAATCAGCAAAAATGAGGAAGAAATTTATCAATACATGCAAATCCATCAATTCCATACCCTATTTTCATTTCATGTCTTGCCATATGTAGAGCTGCATTCTTTTCAAACGAAAGAGATGATATGTAGCGAAGGAAATGCTCTCCCTTATCTCTATTACTTAATTTCTGGGAAAGCAAAAATATATATGAGTCATAAAAACGGGAAGGTTTCATTAATTAATTTTATTCAAGCACCATCTTTTATCGGGGAATTAGGATTAATAGGAGTAGAAAATATTACTAAGTCCGTTGAAGTACTAGAAGATTGTGTTTGTTTGGCACTTCCTCTTAAAGATTGTCAGCAACTTTTATTACAAGATGCAACGTTTTTACAGCACTTATGCAAATTTATTGGAGAAAAGACAATTACTCGCACTGAAAATTACGCAAAAAACTATAGTTATCCTTTTGAAAATCGATTAGCTGCTTTTATTTTATTAACAGAACAAAATAATTGTTATATAGAAAAGCATACTGAGGCCTCGGAATATTTAAATATCAGCTACCGTCATCTTTTATATGTATTAAATCAGTTTTGCCAACAAAATTACTTAAAAAAAGACGGAAGAACCTATTACATACGAGATCGAATTCAATTAAAAAAACTTGCTGATGAACTAAAAATATAAAAAAAGCAGCATTAACGTTTACATGTTAATGCTGCTTTTTCGAGTGACGATTATAATTTTAATTAAAATTTACTTGCTACTTTAGCTGCTTCTTCAAGACCTGTAGCAATGATTTCTTCTGCTTTATCTGGGAATTGGTTATGTCCTTCAATAATTACTGTTTCCATGTTTGTTGCGCCGAAGAAGCCCATCATACTTGCTACATATTTAACAGCCATTTCTACCTCAGCTGCTGGACCTTCTGAATATACGCCGCCTCGTGCATTTAATAATGCAATCTTCTTATCACCGATTAGGCCAACTGGACCCTCTGGCGTGTATTTGAACGTTTTACCAGCACGGTTTAAATAATCAATATATGTGTGTAGCACCGCTGGAATCGTTAAGTTCCATAATGGGAAGCCGAAAACAACTTTATCAGCTTCTAGGAATTGATTTAAATACTTATCAGCAACTGCTACTGCTTTTTCCTCTTCTTCTGTTAAATCAAATCCTTTACCTGCCTTGAATGTACCATTGATCATGTCTACACCTACATATGGTAATTCTTCTTTATATAAATCCAGTTCTACTACTGTATCATTTGGGTGTGCTTCTTTATAGTTTGCTAAAAATGCCTCATATAATTTTACACTAACTGCTTGTTCCGCTGGACGGTTGTTTGCTTTAACGAATAAAACTGTTGCCATTATTTCTTCCTCCTAGTACTCACTCTTATGTTGTTATATGCTTTCAAAAAAGGTATCCCTTGTAATTGTTGTTTTGTTGCTTACAAACATATTTTATCTTTATATCAAGACAATTTCGTCCTCACATAGACGTATTTTTCCATAAAAAAAGTCCACCTTCTAAAGGCGAACTAGGTCTTACGACTTTTGTCTTATACAATTCCATTTTTCACTGCATATAACGCCGCTTGCGTACGATCGGATAAATTTAATTTACTCAAAATGCTACTTACATGCGCCTTAACCGTCTTTTCTGTAATAACTAAAACAGATGCAATTTCCTTATTGCTCATCCCTTTTGCTAATAGTTGCAACACCTCATTTTCTCTCGCTGTTAGCACATCCACTTGAATAGAATGTTCTTCTTCCTTTTCTTCTACAGGTAATGTTTGAGAGAGAAGAGCATTTGCTATATCCGGATGTAATTGAATATTACCTTTATATGCACTTCGAATAGCCTCAACAAGCTGATCCGGTTCTACATCTTTTAAAATATACCCACTTGCTCCAGCCCGTAATGCAGGTAACACATGCGCCTGATCAGAAAAGCTAGTTAATACAATTACTTTCACATTTGGATACTCTTTTTTAATATATGCCGTCGCCTCAACACCATCCATTTCAGGCATATATAAATCCATTAATATAACATCAGGATTTGTTTCTCCTACTTTCACTAACGCTTCTTTCCCATTATTCGCTTCTCCAACTAAATCTAAATCTTCCTGTGTACTTAAGAAAAACGCTAATCCTTTTAAAACAACTGTATGATCATCAACTAACAATACTTTTATTTTCACAAACTTCCCTCATTTTCACATCATAATGGTACATTTACTTTTACGCTCGTTCGTTTATTACTACTTACAATTTTAATTGTTCCACCAACTAATTCTACTCTTTCACGCATCGTAGTCATACCTAGTGATTTCTTTTCTTTTATATTCTTTTCCACAAAGCCCTTTCCTTGATCAACTATTTCTAATGATACATTTTTCTCATTCACTGTAAAATAAATCGTCGCTTCTTTTACACCTGCATGCTTACTTACATTGTTCAGTGCTTCTTGGCCAATGCGCCATAAAGCTTCTTCTACTACACGAGGTAAATCACGAACACCCGTAACTTGCTCCCTAATTTTCAGTCCCAAATTTTCACCGTACTGCTTTAGAGCTGGCAATAATCCTTTTTCTAATCCTGCCGGACGAAGCTGCCAAATTAATGTCCTCATTTCTTTCAAAGCTCCTTGTGCAAGTTCACGCATCTCATGCAAAGATTGATCTACCTTTTCATTTTTACCTTTTAAAACTGCCTCGGCGCCTTTTGTCATGAAGGTTAATGAAAATAATTTTTGCGAAACAGAATCATGTAAATCTCTTGCTAATCGGTTTCTTTCTTCCATTCGTACAAGTTCACGGCGCTGCTCGTTTAACCTCAAATTCTCTATTATTAACGAAACATGGTTTGATAGCGCTTGAATTACATCTATTGTATTAGCATCAAACTCTCCATTATTCAAGCTAACACATAAAACACCAAATATATGGTTTTGAATATGTATTGGCGTAGCAATAACAGTTTGATTTAGATGCACATTATGCCCTATTTGATGTTTTATTAGAACTGGTTCATCTTGCTCTAACGCCTTGTTGGCCGCCTCTTTTACATCCTCTTGTAACTCTTCCTGAACGTAAGACGCTCGCAGAGATAATTCTTTTTCCTCCCTAATAAAAAGCGCTACTTGATTCCATTGAAATACTTCACCTACGTGATTTACCACCTTTTCAGGTAATACATTAAACTTATGAATCGTTTTTAAATCTTGAATGAAACGCTCTAATTTCACATAATAATGTGCTCTTCTTTTTTCATTTTCATATAATTTTGTTCGCTTTAAAGCCGTACCAATTTGGAAAGCAACCGATTGGAGTAATACTAATTCTTCTTCCGAAAAATGTGTTTTACCCGGACTTGCAACATTTAACAACCCAAATTTTTCTCCTCCAGCTTTTAAAGGAACCGTAGCATGATGAAGAATGCCCTCCGTATCTCCCCAATTATATTCAATTGCATTATTAATTCTTTTACATTCAATAATATTAACGGCTCTCTCTAATTTCCCATCTACAAAACCTCGTAAACACCAACACTCACCTTCGCACATCGGGCGTTTATTTTCATATGTAAGTGCCTCTGGTAATTGGTAATCAATCAATTTCGTATACTTCCCATTTTCATCTGCAAGAAAAATCCATCCTGTCGTTAAGCCTGTCACACTTAGTAATTTCTCTAGGACAGCTTGCAATACATGATACGTATCATTTGATGTATTTAATGTTTCTGCAATTTCCTTTAATATAACTAATTCATTTGTACGATTATCTCGAAACATACTCAGTCTCCTGCATACAAGATTTTAAATAGCTCTTAAAATAAATCATCTACTTTTCACTTTGTACTTATTCGTAACATTGATATAATGGTGAAAACATAGTTTTCATTATATCACTTGAGGGGGCTTTCATAATGACATTAAATAAAGCACTT
The DNA here is from genome assembly GCF_054509685.1 of Bacillus sp. C-3-6. Lineage (NCBI taxonomy): Bacteria > Bacillati > Bacillota > Bacilli > Caryophanales > Bacillaceae > Bacillus > Bacillus sp. C-3-6. The sequence goes on from NZ_CM137247.1 coordinate 5,140,151, forward strand.
ACTATCGCTGGTTCTGACACAAGTGGCGGTGCTGGTATACAAGCAGATTTAAAAACATTCCAAGAACTTGGCGTATACGGAATGACATCTCTTACAACAATCGTAACGATGGATCCACATAACGGTTGGGCACATAACGTATTTCCAATCCCAGCTTCTACATTAAAACCACAATTAGAAACAACAATTGAAGGTGTTGGCATAGATGCTTTAAAAACAGGTATGCTTGGATCAGTAGAAATTATTGAAATGGTTGCAGAAACAATCGAAAAGCACAATTTCAAAAATGTAGTAGTTGACCCTGTTATGGTATGTAAAGGTGCAGATGAAGCATTACATCCTGAAACGAACGATTGCTTACGTGATGTTCTTGTGCCAAAGGCATTAGTTGTAACGCCAAACTTATTTGAAGCTTACCAATTAAGCGGTGTGAAAATTAATTCTCTTGAGGACATGAAAGAAGCAGCGAAGAAAATCCACGCTTTAGGTGCCAAATACGTACTAATTAAAGGCGGAAGCAAACTTGGTACGGAAACTGCAATCGACGTCCTATATGATGGAGAAACATTCGAACTTCTAGAATCAGAAAAAATCGATACAACCAATACACACGGTGCAGGTTGTACATATTCTGCTGCAATTACAGCAGAACTTGCAAAAGGAAAACCTGTGAAAGAAGCAGTAAAAACTGCTAAAGAATTCATCACAGCTGCTATTCGTTACTCATTCAAAATTAACGAATACGTAGGTCCAACTCACCATGGTGCATATCGTAAATTCGTTGTATCAAAAGAACTTGTCTAATATATAAATAAAAACACTCACAAGGTTCATACATTGACTCTGTGAGTGTTTTTTATAAGCTTTATGTCTTCTGGTCATCTTATCTTTAAGATGCAGAGCTGACCTTATTTCTACCATTTCGTTTCGAGTAGTATAACGCATCATCCGCCGCTTGAATAAATTGCTCTGATGACCCTTCATACTCTGAAACCCCTACCGAAACCGTAATTTTTATTTTTGTTCCATCTAACAATTGAAATGGGTGACTTTCAACAGCTGTACGAATTTGCTCGCCCATACAAATTCCGTAAGCTAATCCCTTATTCGGTATCAAAAGCGCAAACTCCTCTCCACCCTTTCGAAAAGCCAAATCTGGAAATTGTGAAGTTTCTCGTAAAATACATCCTACTTGTTTTAACACTTCGTCCCCTGCAGGATGCCCGTACGTATCATTTACATACTTAAAGTGATCAATATCTATAAGGAGTAAACAAAGCGAATCATTTTTCATGTTCTTATTACTAATATGATGATTCATCTCTAAATCAAACTGTCTTACGTTTCCTAAACCTGTCAATGCATCTATCGTTGCGTATTGTTTCATCTTTTGAAATAATTCATTGGATTGTAAAACATAGTTTGTACTTACGAATGTTATGTAACCTGTAGTAATACTTGAAATTAAATATAGTACAACTACAGATATATCATTAAATAATATATACATCGGTACTATCAAAATAGAAAGGCAGTATACGTGTAACCATACTAACTTTAACGTAATCGAAGTTGGTATTCTTGCAATAAAGATAACACCAATTCCACTTAGTAAAATTGTATAGCAAGCCAATTCGGAAGCTAAAGAGTACTCAGTAAAAATTAGCCGAGTAATTAAAATTATAGTAACTGTTATACTACTAGCTACCGGACCTCCAACTATAATTGCCAAAATAACGGCTAAATAACGTAAATCCAACATAATATCTTCAATGTGTACACCAAAATGCATTAACAGTACACCTAATATTCCAGTAAAAATACCGATTACACACTTCTGCAAAAAAGAGAATTCTTCTTTTAACGGTTTATCCCTTAAAAGCTGACCTCCAACAAAAATAAAGGAAATAATAATTGTTGTATTTACAAATAAGTCCCTTAACATAAAATAATCTCCCTACTTTTCCATCTATCCCCTTCCTCACTTTATTGTATACGAAATCCCTATAATTCCCAAAGTTTTTTGTTTATTTTTTTGCTGTTCCACGTGAAACAGCAAAAAAAATAAAAAGGGCGAAAACTCGCCCTTTTTCATTAACAACAGCGTAATATTTTTCCACCCTTTGCGTTAAATCTTGCTTCTTGTGCCTCAGCAAAAAACTGCTTTTGACATACAATCTCTTCTTCTGGATGATGCTTTTTCATATGCTCTACGTATACTTCATAACTTGGTACCCCAACGAGCAAACTAATAAAGCGCTTCCTTTTCTCCCATACTTGCCACAGTTTTTTAAGCATAGTTCCTCGACTCACTTTCATCTCTAGGAATATATGGTGCCTCTTTTAACGGCATTGGCTTATTTCTTAATACTTGTATCCAAATTCGAAGTGCTGAAATTAACACAGCGATTACAACTATCATAAAAATCCCACAAAGCGCTGCATCGATATAATCATTAAAAATAATTTGCTTCATTTGAGCAACATTTTTAGCTGGTGCTAACACTTTCCCTTCATCTAGCGCTCCCTGAAACACCTTCGCGTGAGATAGAAATCCGATTTTAGGATTTTCATGAAATAGCTTTTGATAACCAGCTGTCATTGTTACAATAAGCAATCCCACAGTTGGAATAAGTGTTACCCAAACGTACGCCTTTTTCCCCATTTTGAACAAAATTGTCGTTCCAAGTAATAATGCGATACCCGCTAACATTTGATTTGCAATACCGAAAAGTGGCCATAATGTATTAATTCCACCGAGCGGATCTATTACCCCTTGGTATAGGAAATATCCCCACCCTAATACACATAACGTTGTAGCTATTACATTCGCTAATGTAGAATCTGTTTTCGCAAAAGGCTTATATACATGTCCTAAAATATCTTGAATCATAAATCGTCCTACACGAGTTCCTGCGTCAATCGTTGTTAAAATAAATAGGGCTTCAAAAAGAATGGCAAAATGATACCAGAATGCCATCATCGCCGTTCCACCTATTACTTGTGAGAAAATATATGCCATACCTATTGCTAACGTTGGTGCTCCACCTGTACGTGATAAAATTGTTTGCTCTCCAACATTTACAGCAAGTTCTTTTAATTCATTTGGTGTAATAGCAAATCCCCATGAAGAAATAACTTGAGCTGCCTGTGATACATCCGTACCAATAAGTGCCGCCGGACTATTAATCGCAAAATAAGTTCCTGGCGTTAATACACAAGCTGCAATCATTGCCATCGCCGCTACAAACGACTCCATTAACATTGCTCCGTAACCGATTGGCTGTGCGTGTCCCTCTTGCTCAATCATTTTTGGAGTTGTACCAGATGAAACGAGAGCATGGAATCCAGAGACCGCACCACAGGCAATCGTAATAAATAAGAACGGGAATAAATTACCGGAGAAAACAGGACCAGTTCCATCAATAAATTGCGAAACTGCTGGCATTTGTAAATTGGGTGCTACAATTAAAATACCAATCGCCAATCCAACGATTGTTCCAACTTTTAAAAATGTACTTAAATAATCACGTGGTGCTAATAGCATCCAAACTGGTAATGCAGATGCAATAAATCCATATACAATAAGCATAATAGCAATTGTTTCACCACTAAATGTGAACATACTTGCAAGTGTTGGATTTTCTGCTACATACTGTCCTCCAACAAGAGATAAAATAAGTAGGATAATACCAATTACTGACCCTTCTCCAACACGACCAGGCCTAATATAGCGCATATAAACTCCCATTAAAATAGCGATAGGAATAGTTGCTGCTATCGTAAACATTCCCCAAGGACTTCCGATCAGTGCCTTTACTACGACTAACGCTAATACTGCTAATAAAATAATCATAATTCCTAAAATACCTATCATTGCAATTAGTCCTGTAACAGGTCCAATCTCATCCTTAATCATTTCTCCTAACGATTTACCATTACGTCTCATCGAAGCAAATAAAATGACAAAATCTTGGACAGCCCCCGCAACAACTACTCCAACAATAATCCAAATGGTCCCTGGTAAATATCCCATTTGTGCTGCTAAAATCGGTCCTACTAAAGGTCCCGCCCCAGCAATCGCTGCAAAGTGATGTCCAAATAATACCCACTTATTTGTCGGAACATAGTCTTTCCCATCGTTTAATGTATGGGCTGGTGTTTGCCGATTATCATCTAAATTAAAAACCTTTCTCGCTATAAATCTACTATAAAAACGATAAGCAACTGCATACACACATACGGCAGCTACTAAGAGCCATACAGCATTAATGGTTTCACCTTGTGATAAAGCTATTACCCCAAAAGCACCTGCTCCTACTGCTGTAATAACGCCCCAAAGTAAGATCGATTTCAATGTCTTCACATACAATTCCCCCAATACTATTTCTTAGTGGAGATTGTACTAAATTTTCTGAATATTTAACTTGAATCCTCCTTATCATGAAGGATTTTCAGTTTATCATGTTAAAATACTCTCATTACCTACTATAATTCAATGTTATTTCGAAGGCGTTTTACATAATTACGACTGACTGGAATCGGTTGCTCATCATACCTATCTAAATACAAATTATACGTGCCATTATAATAAGGTTTCAGTTCTTTTACATATGACATATTAATTAAATAGCTTTTATGCACACGTAAAAAATCATATGCATTTAACTTATTTTCTAATTCCTGAAGTGTATATGTTGAAATATACTGATTATTCGTTGTGTAAATTGAAACAGTTTTATTTTCTTTATTTTTACTTACATATACGATATCTTCTGGAAGCATATATCGTATACCTTCTTGACTTTCTATCGGTAATTTCCGCAAATAACTCTTTGCTTTCTCACCTTGTTCTTTACCTATTTTATATAAAAGAAATTGTAAATCTTCTTCACGAAATGGTCGTAATAAATAATAAAATGCTTGGAAACGAAAAGCTGTAATAGATTCCTCTATGTTTTCACCTACAAAAATAAATTTTGTATAGCAATTTATTTCTCGTAATAAACTTGCATATTCAAAACCAGTACCATCTAGTAATTTGGAACTTAAAAAAACAAAGTCTGGTATATGTTTTTTCATCATAAATAAAGATTCTGTTCCTGTCTTTGCTTCAAAACATTCTACATTTCTCATATTTTCAGTGAAATTTTCAGCTAACTCTCTTCTCTCTTCTGCCTCTTCCATGATTAGTAAAATTTTCATTTCTTCAACCACCTAATTCTTTGTCCATATGTCCTGCTGTATACATTCGCTTTTATAAGAAATAATCCCTTTTTCTTACTATACCATTATTTATCTAAAAAAACAGAAAAAAGGAAACCCCTTCGGTTTCCTCTCCCCCTTTATCCTACATTAACTGCCTAGAAAGAGCCGAGTAGTGTAGGATAATAAACGATCAGGCATACATTTAAAATTTCACTTTATACTAATTCTCGTTGCTTCGTTTCTTGTCCAAGTATTACTACAGCGAATACACCAATTAAGATTGATCCGCAGAAAATCGTAAATATTAATGATAGTGAAGCTTCTGAGGCAACTAAATACCCCACTAATAGTGGTCCAAGAATACCACCAATACGCCCAAACGCTGCTGCCATTCCTGCACCTGTACCACGAATAACGGTTGGATACTGCTCAGGTGTATAGGCGTATAATGCTCCCCAAGCACCTAAGTTAAAGAAGGATAGTAACATACCTGCCACGATTAATACTGTTAATGAATCCGCAACCCCAAACAAATAGGCACTGCAAGCTGTCCCGATTAAATACGTAACCAAAACAAATTTACGACCGAGACGTTCAATAAACCAAGCAGCGGTGAAATACCCTGGAAGTTGAGCTAACGTCATAATAAGTACGTATTGGAAACTTTTTATTAAACTAAACCCTTTTAGCACCATTACACTCGGTAACCAAAGGAACATTCCATAATAGGAAAAGACAACACAAAACCATAGAATCCATAGCATAATTGTTGCTTTACGATATTCCCCAGACCAAACTGATTTTATATTTTCAATAACAGATGGTCTTTTTTCAACTTTTTGGAACCTTGGGGAATCCGGTAAATTCCATCTTAAATATAAAGCATATAGTGCTGGAACTGCACTCAATACCATCGCAACTTCCCAACCATATTTCGGAATAACAAAATACGAGATAAGAGCTGCAATTAACCACCCACCTGCCCAAAAACTTTCTAATAACACAACAATTTTCCCACGCTCATGTGCTTCAACACTCTCTGATACTAGTGTAGAGGCAACCGGAAGCTCTCCGCCAAGCCCCATACCGATTACAAAGCGTAAAACGAGAAACATCGCGAGTGTCGTCGTTAACGCAGTTAAACCACTACCGATAGAAAATAATAATAATGTAATAATAAAGACTGATTTTCGCCCTATTTTATCTGATAGTATCCCAAAAATAAGCGCTCCTACTGCCATACCGATTGAGTTAATACTACCTATCCAGCCCATTTCCTGGCTCGTTAATCCCCAATCCTTTTGCAAGGCTACCATTACAAATGAAAGCATTCCAACATCGATTGCATCAAATAGCCATCCAAGCCCAGCTATACCAAGTAGTTTGCGCTTCGAAATTTCTTTTACCTTGCCCACTAGAAGTCCTCCTCACACAGGTGTCTTTACACATCATTTTACATGTGTGAATTGTATAAGTAAAATACTTTTGTGTAAAAAATTTCTCCTTCATCATTCCCAAAAAGTAAAACGTCTATCCCGATTGGTGAGGGCTAATAATCAGTAGGGATGCCTCACTGATTAAAGTTTCAATTTATTAAAAATGAACAAATAAAAAAAGCAGCGATATTTCGCTACTTTTTCGAACGCATTACTTCTTTTAAAAATTCCGCTAATACTAACTGACGACGCCAGCGTGTTGGATTACTGCATAATCTATAAAACCACTCTAAATGAATCGCTTGAATCCATTTTGGTGCACGTTTTACCTCTCCAGCCCATACGTCTAAACTTCCGCCTACTCCAACAGCCATTTTCGTTTCTAAACGATGCTTATTGTTTTGGATAAAGTTCTCTTGTCTTGGGAAACCGAGTGCAACAAGTAATAAATCTGGTTTTGCTTCTTGAATGCGAGAAATAATATTCTCTTCGTCTTCTTGTTTAAAATAACCATCTTGTGTACCGGCGATGGATACAGCTGAATATGTCTTTGTTAAATGATCTGCTGCAGCTTGTACAACATGCGGCTTTGCACCTAATAAGAAAACAGATACTGGTTTACTATCTTCTGATAACTTCGCAAGTAAATTACACATTAAATCAAAACCTGCTACACGCTCTTTTAAAGGTGTACCAAGCATACCACTTGCCTTTACAACCCCAATACCATCAGGTGTAATTAAATCTGTATTCAATAATGTTTGATAGAACTTTTCATCCTTTTTTGCGCACATAACAATTTCAGGATTTGCTGTTACTACCTGAAACGTATGAGTTCGTTCCGCTTCTAGTTGTTCTTTTAAATATTGGACCGTTTCATCCATTGTCATTGTAGAAAAAGGAACGCCTAGAATATCAACTGTTTGTACTGCCATAGTTAACTATCCTCTCTATCATTACAAGTTTTTCGCTATTAATTGCTTATATGTTTCTTTTGTATCTTCATATAGTTTTTGAAGTGAGAAGTTCATAGTAGCATGCTCATAAATATGTTTACCCATTGCTGCTAATTCTCCCGTTTTCCACTTATCATACGCTTCTTCTAAAGCTAATGCTAATGCCTTTCCATCACCTGTTGGCACAATCCATCCGTAAGTTTCATCTACGATTAATGGCTCAATTTCTCCAGCCCTAGTCACAATTGATGGTACACGTTGGTTTGCCGCTTCTAATAAAACTAGTGGGAACCCTTCACTATGGGAAGTTAATAAATTTACATGTGACGACGCAAATAATTGTTTTACATCTTGACGATGTCCTAAAAACTCTACTTTATCGTTAATCCCTTTTTCAGTAGCTAATGACTTTAGATTTTCTTCTAATGGGCCATCGCCAACTAATAATACTTTAATTTTCTCTAATTTTGTTTGTTGTAACGCATCGAATAAAACTTCATGTCCTTTGACGGGATGTAATCGTGCTACTTGGATTGCCGTAAATACATCTTCATCAATATTGAACATTTCTTTTTTATTATAGCCTTCTGCTTTTTCCTGATCGTATTCAATTCCATTATAAATAACATGCATCTTGTCATTTGAAATGCCTAATGCTGCCAAGCTTTTTTTCAATCTATTTGTTACAACGAAAAATAAGTCTATATTTTTTAAGGCTTTCAAATTTAATTTCGTAAAAATCCAACCTTTTAAGCCCTGTTTAGTAAAGTCTTGAAATGGATCACTATGAATAGTCGTTACCCATTTTGCCTTTATTCTCTTTTTCATTAAAGAAACATAGAAATTAGCCCTAGGACCATGTGTATGAACTACATCAAATTTTTCTTTATTAATAAATTCACTTATATTCTTTAAAATGGATAAATCATAGCGTGATTTTTGTGAAAACACATGGACTTTTATCCCTAACTCCCTTGCTTCCTTCGCAACAATTCCATCTTCAAATACTGCTAATTCTACTTCACCAGTTGGAAACTGATCGAGAAGTGAAATAATATGTGTTTTCCCTCCCCCATCTTCTGCTCCTGCATTCATATGCAATATTCTCATATTTTTTCCTCCTTTAAATCCTCGCTACGTTTCCATCTATTTTTATTTTACTGTACTAAAAAATAAAAGCTAACAAAAGTTAGCTTTTATTTTTATCATTCAATTTCTAGGTCTACTATTAGATAAGCTAACACCACTACAAAGTAAATTCCAACTCCTGGTGCTGTTAAAATATGTCCTGCAATATAAGCAATACCTAACGCTAACAATAAGCTTGCTGAAATCATTCCATATTTTATATTAAATATGTCCTTAAATCTCGTAGCAAATGCTAGTAGAATTCTTAGCCCGTAATAAATAAATGGAATCATTAGTAATACAAAGCCAATAATCCCGAAATCGTAAAACCAATCATGGAAGTCCATTTCAATTAGTTTTGGATCTGGCTGCTTTTGTTCATTGTATTTAAAGTTACCTGCATAACCCATTCCTAATAACTTTTGTGACATTGGCGCTTCTTTAAAGAACTGCTTATGTCTTTCTTCATATACTTGACGTCCACTGAAAATAAGGTTTTCTTGATTTTCTTTCTTTTGCTCTTTCTCAAGTTCTTTCTTAACTTCCTCTTCTATCTTCGCCTTTTCTTCTGGCTTTTCAACTTTATGATGATTTTCTTCTTTTGCTTTAAGTTCTTGTTCTTTTTTCAACTTATCTTTAATTTCTTGTTCTTTTTGGCCTTGCTGAGCCACATTTTGCTCTGATAAATAATTATTATGAATGCCCATATTTTGTGCTAATGGTGTTTGTTTAAACGTCCCAACTACACCAGCTAATAGGACAATAGCAATTACTGCGTTAAGTGCAAGAGATTTTTTGTTCGGATTTTTTCTATTAAATAATAATTGTAGTACAATGATCCCGATTGCTGCTGCCAACGTAGCACCAATTGAGCCCATTCCTACTTTTGTACCAACTTGAATTAATGAGTAAATCATTAAAAGTGATGGAATCCAATATAAAATATGTTTCCAGCTCTTTGTTTTTTGAATAGAATATAGTACCACAATAGGGAAAATAATAGCTAAGATTGAACCTAGTTCATTCCCTGCATAGAACCAACCTCGAGAACCAACCTTCATCCATTCATAACTACCAAAGTCAGTAGATGTTGAAATAGAAATAACCATAATTGCATTAATGATTAATGTAGAATATACAATACTATTTCGAACCTTATCGCTAATATTAACTGTCTTTTTCAATGATTTTAAAGCTAAAATGTATGACCCCAGCATAATATATATATATAATGCTTTCGCAACGAACTTAACTTCTTCACCAAGTACAATAGGATCCTTAACTAGTTTGTTATTAATAAATCCTACCCCTAAAACTCCGGCTAATAATATAAGATAAATTAAAAACTTTCTATTTTCCTTCTCTTTTGCCTGAATTAAAATGTAAATACCACCAACAGCCATAATAAGGAATCTTACTAAAATTCCAACGGTAGCATTTGACTTTAATAAAGTGATGCTAAGAGACGTTAATAAATCTAAAACAGGCTGTAAAATAATAAAAAAGAGCAAAAAATGCTCAAATCTAACCCTAGCTTGATTTGCTAACATTCCAAGACCTCCATACAAAATCTTAACATTATCTTTTAATCATAATTTATTATCGTTAAAACACACCTAGCAATTATAACATAACTCATATTTAAATTGAGAACTATTTTTATACCGAAACTAGCCAATCCACCTTAAGTAGTACTAGAAAATATTATCCTTTAGCTATCCTTCCCTATCTCTATAAAAACTATCTAACACTCTTTCACTTATTATCAGTATTATAGTAACATTTGTTAATCTATTTATTAATACATAAAATTAAATAATTACAAAATGACATTCACTCGGCTACCCTACAACGAAAAATTAACCTTGCTTCGTTTTCCCCTAAACATTTTCAAACGCTTTCTTTATGTATTTTATCCGTTTTTCTACATGTAACGAAAAGTAATTGTTATTTCCAATACTTTAGTGTATATTTTTTCTCTGGAACATCTTTAAGAGGAAGGGATTAAGGCCATGTTATTAATCGATATATTTACGTTTCTTGGCATTATCGCCGCTGCCATTTCTGGTACATTAGTTGGTTTAAAAAAAGATTTAGATTTATTTGGTGTCCTTTGTTTAGCTGTAGCTACTGCGCTCGGCGGCGGTATTATTCGTGATATCATGATTGGTAACCTGCCCCCTGTCGCATTTGTAAAACCCATTTACTTTTTCGTAAGTGTATTATCAGCATTATTTACTTGTATGTTTTTTGAGCGCATCAATAAACTTCAAGTCGTTATTATGCTTTCTGATGCTGTTGGCTTAGGCGTTTTTACAGCTATTGGTGCAAATGCGGCAATGTCACATCATGTTGATGCCTCATTTCTAGTTGTTTCAATGGGAGTCATTACAGGTATTGGAGGCGGTATTTTGCGTGACATTTGTGCTCAAGATATCCCTTACGTATTCCGAAAAGAGATTTACGCAATCGCTTCTATCTTAGGAGCAATTAGCTTCCTAATCACACACGCTATGGGGGCGCACGTATTAGCTTTCTATATTTGTTTATTAGTAACATTCGTTATTCGTGTCGTCACTGTAATATATAATGTGCATTTCCCTGTTTTCTTTAAAACACATGCTAAAATTAATAAAGGCCATTAAGAGAATTCTATCTAGAATTCTCTTAATTTATATACTATTCAACGAACTAATATAGAGTAATTATATATAAGCATATATAATTACTCTATATTAGTTTTAAAATTGAAAACGTTTTATATACAGGGGGAAGAATGATGCTTGGGGTTTTCAGAAAAAATATTAATAAAACAAATGCCAGTATAATCGAATTAAGTAAGGACCAACAAATAACTTTTAATGTACCTACTAATTCTGAATTAAAAATTCAAATGGATATGCTACATATTTCAAAAGAAGATTTACAAGTTGTAAAAGTACTACAGCCTTTTATTTATGCAGAAATTGATTGGATTACTGAAAAATTTTATGCCAACATTACAAAACAACCTAATTTAATTACTATTATTGAACGTTACAGCTCTATTCCAAAACTAAAACAAACTTTAAAAACACATATTAAAGAATTATTCAGCGGCAATATGCATGAAGATTTTATTGAACAGCGTGTTAGGATTGCCAAAAGACATGTACAAATTGGTTTACATCGAAAATGGTATACTGCTGCTTATCAAGAATTATTCCGCTCTATCATGAAGATTTTACAAACAAAAATATCAACAATCGATGATTTTTCTTATTCTATAAACGTTATAAATAAATTATTCACTCTTGAACAAGAACTCGTTCTTGCAGCTTATGAATCTGAATATGAAAGAATGCAAAAAGAACATGAGAAAGAAAAAGAACTAACTGCTATGACAATTACGCATATCGCAACAGAATTAGCTGCTGTATCTGAAAAAACAAGCTCTTCTATTCAAAAACTAACCGCCAAATCTGAAACTATTGTAGAAATTGCTAAAACAGGTACATCATTAGCTACAACATCTGAAGAAAAAGCGAATAAAGGGAAAGAACAATTAAACCAGCAAAACAAACGAATGGGATCTATTCAAATGAATATGGAAACGATTATTACAGATACTCATGAACTTCTCGATATTTCTAACAAAATTAACGAAATCATAGATATCGTTAAATCAATCGCGGAGCAAACAAATTTACTCGCACTAAATGCTGCTATCGAGTCTGCACGTGCTGGAGAATTTGGGAAGGGATTTTCTGTTGTTGCTGGTGAAATCAGAAAATTATCAGAGCAAACGAAAGAATCTATATTTAACGTTACAAAGCTCGTCGAAAAAACAAATGAACAAATTACTCGTGTCTCTTCTTCCGTGAAACAAATTAGCTCTCTCGTATCAGAAGGAACGGATAGTATGTCGGCAACAGATCGATACTTCCAAGAAATTGTAAAAGATATGTCTAACTCAAAAGAACAGAATAAGAAAATTGAACATGAGCTACAAGCTATTTCACAAGTAATGAAAGGAATTCAAGATGATTCCTCACAAATGGCTCTAACAGCCGATAATTTACAACTAGAACTAAATCGATAAGATAAAGTGAAACTTTAATCAGCCCTCAACAATCGGGCTTTTACAGGCAGTCCGCCCCCACCTAACTTCTTTGCTTTCGCTGATTTTGAGGTGGGGTCTGACTGTCCGGAAAATAGCGGAATAAAATTCAGGTCCGGCATACTTTCCATTTTGCACTGACTACTAAATTTCATCTTCCATCAAAAAAAGAATCCAGAATGGATTCTTTTTATTTTCTGAAAAATATTTTTTGACAATACACATAACTCATATAAACACCAAAGCTCTGCAAAATAAACAATGCCGGCATAATTACATTGTAATATGCCATATCTACTTGGAAAAGCCTTAACAATACGTAGCCACTAATTAAAAATAAGAACAACATATACCCTTCATTTTGTTGTTTCTTAATAAGGAAGTGCAATAGAGCTATAGTCATAAACAATGTTACGGCTATATATATCAGTTTTTCACATTTGAAAAGAATAGAATTTATCCCCTCATCTGAAAACTGATTTATCATCGGTTCTAAAAGTTTAAATCTTTCTCCCTCAATCTCTTTTAACTTTTGATCAATATGCTCTGTTACACTTTGATTTTTCGATATTTTTTCCTCATGTTTCGTTTTTCCAATTAAGACAGATTGAACATACGTCTCATTCGAAATCGTATATTGTGACAATCCCATTGCCTTAATTCCATAATTCACACCAAAATGAGTACTATAAAATAGAATAAGTATCCCTACCATCTTTAGTAACACTTTTTGTTTCGTTGCTGATTGAGACACTTCAATTAATAATACATATACAGTGATAAAAATAGGAAGAAATAATCCTATCGGGAAAATCATATTACTAAATGCAAATAAAACCGCTGAAAACACCCACATATAAGGATGATCTAACCCTTTATATAAAAGTATGTAACAAGCAAAATAAAATAAAAATATTGCAAGTGACTCAGGAGTTAATACGGAACTCAGCAATATATTTGGAATATACAGAGCATAAAATATAGAAGCAATACGACCGCATTCTTCTCCAAAAACCATTGCCGCAATACGATAAATAAAAAATGCGGTTCCTGCGCAAAATAACACATTAAATAGTTGTAAAGCGAATAATGTAGCACCGAATATACGAATGATTACTGACTCATATATAATAAAAGGCAAATGAGTTACAGTCCCTATATTATTACCAATTGCAATCTGCTTTGCAGACTCATACATCACTTTCATATCACCAATTATTGGAGCATCTACAAATAACAGCATACTAAGCCTCACAACTATAGATATACTTATAAGAAAAATAAGAAATTGTTTATCTGTAAAACGATATTGTAGAATTGATGCCACTAACAAAATAAGTATGACGAAAATTGCCAATATGATTGTTACACTTGTTGTACTTCCTCCAAAGAATTGCTTACTTGTCTCAAATGCTACCCAGCAACTATAAACGAAAAATGCGAGCATCGCACTGATCGTAATTTTATTGAAGAAAGATGAAAAATTTGTTTGTATATGATTCATATGTCCATTGCACCTCTATTTCCATTCATAACAAAATGATTCTATCATGAATGGGTACACGGCTGATAGGGAATTTCTATGACGAATACATAGTCATTACTTTTTACTTGCAATGTAAGCGAATCCTCTTTTACACTACATTTTAGATAAAATAAATTTTCTTTCAGTTACATGAATACAAATACAGAAGTTTAAATAATCCTCTTTTGGAATACACTTTACTTCATTAAATATCTAATATGAGTACTCCGTTTACACATATTATTCTGATTGAAAACAGACTATAGGGGCTGAATATATGGAAAAGAAATTCATGCGAGAATCTAAAGCAATTAAGACAACACGTGTTTTTCCTAACGATTTAAATAATCACCAAACACTTTTTGGAGGGAAATTATTAGCAGAAATTGATAGTATTGCTTCAATCGCGGCTGCAAGACATAGTCGTAAACATTGCGTAACAGCATCTATTGATTCAGTTGATTTTTTAACTCCAATTCACCAAGCTGATTCTGTTTGTTATGAAGCATTTGTATGTTATACAGGGAAATCTTCAATGGAAGTTTTCGTAAAAGTAATCGCAGAAAATTTATTAGCAGGCGAGCGTAGAATTGCTGCTACTTGCTTCATTACATTTGTGGCTATAAAAGATGGAAAACCTTCGTCCGTACCACAAGTACTACCTGAAACTCAGGAAGAACATTGGTTACACACAACCGGTTTAGAACGCGCGGAAAACCGAAAAAAGGGACGTTTAAAAAGTAAAGAGATGGCTGAAGTTTTAACTTTAAGTAAGCCTTGGAATATTTAACATAATCTTCTCATCATACATGCACAGGTCCTTCCTTGCATGTATTTTTTATTATAAAAAAATACTATCGCTTGCCTTTGTATCAGTAGCTTCCTCCTAAAATCACCCATCAGTTTTTCCTTTATTTTCTTATACTTTTAATGGTATATTAAGTAAAGTTGTTTATAAATAACCATAATATAGTTAAATATGTAAGGGGTGGTGCGGTAATGTCTATCGAGGTACCAATTTCAATACCAAAAACTTTGATTATTATTCCAGCCTATAATGAGGAAGAAGCAATTGCAGATACATTAACAAGATTACTAGAACTAAAACAACATTTTACAGCTTTAAGCATTTGCGTTATTAATGATGGCTCACAAGATAAAACAGCTCAAATCGTAAAAAATTTCCCTGTTCATCTTATTAATCTACCATATAATCTGGGCATCGGTTCAGCTGTACAAACTGGCTATAAATACGCATATGAGAACGGATATGATATTGCAATTCAGTTCGATGCTGATGGACAACATAATCCGGATGATTTATACAAAATTATACAGCCTATTGCTGAAGGCCAATGTGATATGGTGCTAGGTTCACGCTTTACAGAAAAAACAGCTTACAAAGGTAGTATTTCAAGGAGAATCGGTATTTTTTATTTTACTGCCCTACTGAAAGTTTTAACGAAACAAACATTTATGGATCCAACTTCTGGATATCGTGCTATCAATCGAGAAGTAATTACGATTTTTGCACACAATTATCCAAAAGATTATCCAGAGCCAGAAGTTCTTATTCATTTAAAAAAGAAAAAACTTCGCATTAATGAGATATCTGTAAATATGCAAGAGCGACAAGGTGGACAATCTTCCATCACACCTCTTAAATCTGCATATTACATGATTAAAGTAAGCCTTGCTATATTGATGCAAAAAATCGTGAAAGGTTGATAGTGAATGCATATAATTACCTTTTCATTCATCTTTATTTTGTTATTATTCTTCTTAATTATTAATTCCATTCGTCGCGGGGCTTTAGAAACAAAATATGCTATTTTGTGGATTTTCGTTTGTGTTGCAATGGCTATTTTAAGTTCTACTGATAAAATTATAAATTGGATTGGAAAACTATTAAAAGTAGAATATCCACCATCCATCTTATTCTTATTTGGATTATTATTCTGTTTCATCTTAATTTTTGACCTAACAAGAAAAATTTCTAAGCTACACCATCAACTTGTAACATTAACGCAAGATTATGCATTATTAAAGCAAAAATTAAACGTAACACAAACACAAACTGAAACTGATAACGAATAGTTTTCTATTTAAATATGAATATATATAAAAAAACATCTTAATTTCTTTAAAAAATTAAGATGTTTTTTTATTTCAAACTATTTTTTACTAATTAATAATTTACTAATTTTCATAACCGTTGCCACAGTTCCTACTCCAATTATAATAAATAAAAATGGAATTAATGGTAATGCATATCTTTCATATGCGGCATAAAAACAGGTTAAAGCTGTTTGCAGTAAAAGAATTGACCATAAAAATGTAGTCTCTCTCCACCTTTTTAAAAGGAAGATAAATGAAAGTATTGTACATATTAAAAACATCGTCTTAATAAAATTATGTATTTCATTCATATCCTTTGCAGAAACATTAAATACTTCAATATTATGCTCTATAGAATAATACGGTTTTTTCCACATAATTTCTGGCTTCAAGATTAAATAACTCTCTATCATGGAATTCCTATCTGTTTTCCACCATTCTTTCATTTTATCCTTCGCTATTTTTTCTTCTAATTCCATAAATTCATGTGCTTCCAGATTAGGGTACTTGGCGTGTAATTCTACTTCAAGTTCTGCCATATTCTTACCTTCCGGGTAACCTTTCCCTTGATACGTTCCAAGTAATAACGGATTCCCTGCCCCAGCAGTTAATGGAATAAACTTATCAAATTGAATGTAATTGCGGGCCCACCATGGTCCAAGTACGATAAGTCCTATTCCTATACTTATAATCGCTTGCTTCATCATAATGCGGAATGGATAGCGCTTCATTAAGAGATATATAAATAATGGTATTGGATATAAAGCAACTTGTACGCGTAAGTACAATGCTAAAAAGTAGAAAATTAATACAATTAGAAAATGTTTCGTTTTATGAGTATCAGCTAATTTTAAGCTCCAATATAATAATCCCAATGAAAAGAATAGAAACGGTCCTTCTGTTAAAGTTAAATTTTCCACAACAATCTCTGGAGGATACACAGCTAATAAGAAAGCACCTATTAATCCTGCAGCGGGATTCAATAAATAAGTACCAATCTTATAAGTTAGTAAAATACTAAGTACCCCTAATAGGATAATAATTAATTTAGCTACAAAAAGGCCTTCATTGCCATTTCCAAAAAAGTAAAATACAGTAGCTAAAAACGCTGGAAAACCTGGCATAATATGAATAGTTGGTTTATCCGGCTCATGATATGTTAACATTCCTGTTTCCAATAAAATATTTGCCGTTTTTTGATAGCCTAGATCATCGCTAGCTAGAGTCAAATCTGCACCATGTGTTTGTAAAGTTGCAAAACGAAGAGCAAAACCGACTATCATAATAATCCCTAAAAGGATTACATTAGATTTGCGAGTAAATCGCCTTAACATCTCATCTTCTCCCTTCAAATACATAATTTTCAAATTATATTTCTATATTTTTACAAGACAATATATTCTATAATAAATACTTTTTATACAAAGTACAATAATAGAAAGTTGATTTACAAAGTTTATATGCGTTAAACTGATACAGATGTTCTTGTAATCTTCTTCCTTTCAAAAGGCTTGTATATATGGTGCAAGACATAAAAAATTTGAGGAGATAAAAATTCTATGATGGAACAAAAACAACTTGTTTCTGTTGTCATACCCCTGTATAACACAGAAAAATATATTGAAGAAACAATGCAGTCAATACTGGATCAAACATATAAAAACATTGAAATTGTAATTGTAGATGATGGAAGTAAAGATCAATCACCTTCTATCGTAAAAAATCTTGCAGAAAAATATCCGGGTCAAGTAAAATACGTTCACCAAAAAAACCAAGGTGTTTCAGTAGCTCGTAATACAGGGATTGAAAATGCTAGCGGAGAATATGTCGCTTTCCTTGATAGTGATGACTTATGGCATCCAACTAAAATTGAGAAACAAATCGAGAGTATGCATAAAAACAACATGGACGCGTGCTATTGTGGTTATATGAATTTCTACGAAGAAACAGGTGAAAAGGTTGAGCATACAACAAACTTTATTAAAGGTGATATGGCAAAAGCATTCTTAACACACCAAGTTGTTGCTCAAACAAGTACTTGGATTTTCAAACGCTCTATCGCAATGAATTATAATATCCGTTTTACACCAGGATGTAGCTGGGGAGAAGACTTGGAGTTTTTATTTAAACTAATGAGTGTGAAAAATGTATGCTATATCGATGAATACTTAACATATTATAGAATCTTATCGGAAGGAAATCTTTCTTCTAAATATAAAGATTACGAATTAAAAACCACTAAAGAACTGGAAGTATTCAATCGTATGAAAGACTGGGTACATAATAAATCTCAAGACTTCATTACGAAAGACCCTCAGTCACTTATCGAGATTCTTGAGACTTATTTATTCCCTTATACGGTTATCAATAATGCTTGTATATACATTAAAGAAAACTCTCAATTGGATAATGCTCAAGTTCAATTAATCAAAAAAGATATAAAGAAATATTGCCGTAAAATCTATTCAAAAAACGGAAAGCGTAGTAAAAAACTATATGCAATGCTTTGGTTTGTGCGAATTAAATTTCTGTTTTCTTAAACCGAAAATATAGTACTCACCTCTCTTTCCCTAAACAAATCAAATTTACAAATAGGACAAACTAAAAAAGTCCTAAAGAATAGAAAGGTTTTTTCTCATGAAAACAAATAAGATTCTTAAAAATGCCTCCTACCTATTTGTAGGAAATATTACTGTTCGATTTGTACTTGCTATCGCGACGATTCTCTTTGCAAGATACGTTTCTCCTGGTGAGTATGGAATGTTTACAACTGCATTAGCAGTTTCCGCTGTTATTTGTTATTTCACAGATGCAGGTTTGACACATACGTTTATGCGTGAAGGAACAAGAAAGGATGCAAATATTAGCGTACTAATCAGTAGTTATTTACGCATTCGTTTCGTATTAGCTGTCGTAATTTCTGTACTCTTCGCTATTTTTGCTCAGTTCTTCTATACGGATGTCTACTTACGTGCCATGGTATATTGGGTTGTACTACCGACAATGTTTGGAGCAACTTTACAAGGCGTTGGAATGGCTTATTTCCAGGTAACAGAACGTATGCAATTTACAGCGATTATTTCTGTACTACAAGGTGTAACAGCCGCAGCTGTGCTTCTACTAGGAATGTCGTTGAAATGGTCACTTATGACAGTCGCTGCCATGTACGGGATATCTAGTCTTGTAACAGGAGTCATCGCCTTCATAATGGTACTCCGCCATACGACAGTTCATAAGGGCTGGGACAAAGGAATTTTAGATCAACTGCTGATTTTCACAATCAATGGCATTATCATTATGCTTTTACCACAGTTAGGTCCTATTATATTAGAAAAAGTTTCGACATATGAGCAAGTTGGATTCTTTGGAGCTGCATCGAAAATACCTGCAGTCCTTTATCAAATACCTGGTGTAATTGCAGCAGCCTTCTATCCAAAATTATTTGCGTTTGGAAATGAAAAGAATATTGATGAACATAGAAAACTATCTCAGTTTGAATTAAAACTGATGTCTTTCTTAGGAATGGGGATCTCCATTCCATTTATCGCTGATCCAAGCTTTTGGATTGTTACTTTATTAGGTGAAGAATATGCTCCAGCTGGTGATGCTCTTGCCATTTTAGCCTTTATGGTCATTCTACAATCTATTAACTATCCACTTGCTGATAATTTAACGACAATTGGTCAACAATGGAAACGCGCAACAACAATGGGAATCGGACTAGCTGTTGCCGTTATAAGTTACATCGTCTTAGGTGGTCAGTTTGGAATGATGGGAGCCGCTATTGCCGCTATCCTTACCGAGATTACGTTATTAATCGGATTCACTCTATTTGTTCGTAAAGGCTTCTCTTTACTATTTAAAGGGATTATATTCAATACCTTAGCCTTTATAATCAGCTATATTCTATACCGTACAATATTAATTACCTTACCGCCACTAGTTGCTTTAACAATTACTGGTATATTATACGGTATTATCGGTCTTGCAATCGATCCACAAATACGCGGATTGATTTTAGGATTTATAAATAAAAAACTGGCTCGAAAATAAATAAAAATAAAAACTTCAAATCAAATTTGAAGTTTTTATTTTTATCTTCTTCACTTAAAAAATGAGCCCTTTTCCAATCTATATCTTAAATTGACTTGCCTTTCTGGAATGATTATACTTGGAAACGAACAGCACTAGATGTACAACAGCTATTATTAAGGTAATTCATAGTTAATTCTTCATGTAAATATTAACTATTCACGCCCTAAATTTAACACAAATTGCACAAATGAACACTTTATTAATACTATTAAAAATCGCCGATTCATACATAGTTTTTCTTCATCCTAAAACGATATCCAGAGATGAAGAATGTGGCAATTGCATTTAAGGAGGCTTATTTATTTAATGACTTCAGAAGTAAATAAAAGAACATTTTTCACTAAAAGCACACTTATTATTATTCCATTATTAATAATATGTGCATTTGCTTTTCATTACTTTTTCCTAAAATCAGACAGTGTATTTTCTAGTACGGGAGATGCATTATCACAATTCAGTTTCTTTACATTCCTTTTACAACACGCATTTAAAGATGGGAATTTATTTTGGTCTTGGGATTATGGATTAGGTGGAGATTTATTCGGAGAATTTAGTTATTACTATAGTACAGCACCATTTTTCTGGCTTACACTTCTACTTCCTAAACTAAATTTTGACCAAATCTTTGAGATGAAGCTATATATGAGTATTTTAAAAAGTACATTAGCGATGTTATTCATGTATGGTTCTTTACGTTATCACAATAAAACTATTTTTTCTTCTTTCATTTCTGCCATTATATATGGAGGATGTGTAACTTTCATTCGCCATTCTTTATTATGGGATTTCATGGCAGATGCTATAGTATTTTTACCTTTAGTAATATGGGGATTAGATAAATATATTTTAGAGCGAAAAAAGGGACTATTCCTGTTTGCAACAGCACTTATGCTTGCATCAAATTTCTATTTCGCTTTCATTACTAGTATTTTTATCTATATTTATGCCTTTTTCCAATATTTCGCTACACAGCAGGACAAAACAATTAAAACATTTATAATTTATTATATTAGAATTGCTTTTCTATATGCTTTATCACTAGGTTTATCTGCTGTTTGCTTTATACCATCTGTAAATGGTGTATTCAGTTCCGATCGACTTGCTACAAAATTTACTATACCGTTATTTTTTGAAGATACGTTTTATAAAAACTTAATGGAAAGTATCTTTTTCATTAATAATACAGAGGATTATCAGCTTGCATTCCCTGTTTTCATCCTCTTCCTTATTACTAGCGCGCTTCTAATACGCAATAAACTTGTCACAAATAAATTGCTCTTTACTGGGTTTATGTTAGTGCTATATATGCTTCCATATACGTATTCCGTATTTAATGGCTTTTCTGCTATGCAATACAGATGGTTTTACTTATTTGCATTTGTGGTTGCGCAAACTGCCGCCTACATTTTAGATTGGATGCTGCTCCACAAAAAGAATGTCAATTCTTTAATAGGTCCTTTGCTAGCAACAGCATTATTTATTTACGCATTCTATAGAAAAGTAAATATAAACGCACAGCCGCTACAAACGATTGATAAAATTTTAATTTGCACTACTGTATTATCTATTATTACAATATTACTATGGCGCTATTTATCAAAAGTAGCCTTACAATGTTTCATTGTATTAAATGTACTCGTCAATGTAATATTTATTAATTACTTCTATTCAGATTTTGCTCTTAGTAAACACTTTAATCAAGCAGGCGTGACAAAAGAATCATTACATGGGCCAGGTCTTGATAATAAGGATGAAATTGACGCAATTCGTTATATACAAAATCAAGATAAAGATTTTTATCGAATTATCAATCCAAACAATAATTATAAAAATACGCCGATGTTGCAAGGTTATCATGGTACAAGTACTTATCAAAGCTTAGTCAATTATCATGTTCATGACTTTATGAAGAATAAGTACAATGTTTTCCAAGGATATGATAGCCCATCTATGTTCTTCCAGTTAGATAAACGATTATTCCTTGAGAACATGCTAGGGGTAAAATATTATGTACTAAGTGAAGGTGCTAATAAAACCGAAATTCCTTATGGCTATAAGCATTTACAACAAGTAGGTCCTTACAACATTTATAAAAATGAATTTGCACTACCATTAGGCTATGTATACGAAGCTGGAATAAGTGATGAAGAATTTTCAAAACTTAATTTTGCCGAGAAAGATCAACTTTTATTAGATGCTGTAGTTGTAAATGATGTTGGAAGTCTTCCATTAAAACAATTTAATACAAAACAGCTAGATTCAAAACAAATTAAGATTAATCCAAATAAAATGAAGTGGGAAAATATAGAGAAAGAGAAAGATATACTCACTGTTCATGAAAATGGGCGTATAATAGTACCTATTGATAATAACGATATGTTAGGTGATCTTCTTGTTGAAATTAAAATTAGAAATATAAACAAGGAATCATTTGGAGTTACCGTGAATGACAAATCTATGATAAAAGGTAATGAGGATGGAGCTTATGCTTATCCGTTAGAAAGATTTGTTTACAACTTAGGAAAAGATGCGAAGCCAACCGAGCTAATCATTTCTATTCCTACTCCTGGTCAATATGAGTTGAAAGACTTACAAATCAACAGTACTAACTATCAGACTGTCCCTAAAAAAGTAAATACTTTAAAAGAAAATAGTCTACAAAACATTTACTATGAAGGTAACTCCTTAAAAGGTGAGATTAATTCCACTAAGGATGGATTACTATATTTATCGGTACCGTATAGTAAAGGATGGTCAATAAAAGTTGACGGTAAAGAAACGGAATTTACGAAGGCTAATTCCGCCTTTATTGGCGTTCCTATTTCTAAAGGGCAACATGTAGTTGAAATGAAATACGTCACACCTTATTTCAAAATGGGTCTCGTTATTTCTATCATTTCATTTATCATTTGCATCTCGCTTCTAGTTCTTGGAGATACGAAAAGATATTCAAAATTAAAAAATCGTTTTAAAAAAAGTTATTAAAATGAAGTGAAGTAAAAGTTGAAGATGATTGCTTCACTTTTACTTCATGCCCAGTTTAAAATTACACCTAAGGAGGTCCTAACATGACCCTTTCAATAGTAGTACCATGCTACAATGAGGAAAAGGTGCTTCGTGCCTTTTATTCAGAGACTTCTCTTGAAATTCATAAATTAACTACCGATTATGAATTTGTTTTTGTTAATGATGGTAGTAAAGATGATACCTTAAATATTTTACGTGATTTAGCTAGTGCAGATTCATCGGTACACTATATATCGTTTAGTCGAAACTTCGGAAAAGAAGCTGCAATGTTAGCAGGTTTAAAATATGCTACAGGCGATGCAATCGTTATTATGGATGCTGACTTACAACACCCTCCTACATTAATAAAAGAACTGTTAGAAGGATATAACGACGGCTACGACCAAGTCATTGCAAAAAGGACAAGAACTGGTGATTCACCCGTTCGCTCTTTCGTCTCTCGTCTTTACTATAAAGTAATGAATAAATTTGTAGATATTGAATTAGTAGATGGTATTGGTGACTTTAGACTTTTAAGCCGAAGAGCAGTGGATTCTTTAGTATCTTTAAGTGAATACAACCGATTTTCGAAAGGCTTATTCTCTTGGATCGGTTATAACGAATTAATCATTGAATATGAAAATGTATTACGTTCTGATGGAGAAAGTAAATGGACCTTCTCTAAATTATTAAATTACGGAATTGATGGTGTAATTTCATTCAATAATAAACCGTTACGTCTATCTATATATCTCGGATTACTAACAACCATTTTTGGACTTTTATATGTAATCACTACGTTCGTTCAAATCATCCTTGGTGGTGTGGAAGTTCCTGGTTACTTTACTCTCATTTCCGCTATACTATTTATTGGCGGCATTCAACTCATATTCCTAGGGGTTATTGGTGAATATATCGGTCGTATTTATTATGAAACAAAACGTAGACCACATTTTATTGTAGCTGAAAAGAAAGTTAGTGAAGTTAAACAAAAGGCTTAACAAAAAAGTTACTTCTATAGATAGAAGTAACTTTTTTATATCCTAACATTTACACACCCTTTTTTTGCATAGATATAATCATTTCTTTTAGCCCATTATAATACGAAGTTTTTGGTATCTCCCCGATACACCTCTCATATTTCTCCCCGCTTAATACAACTGGTTTTTCCGTCAAATATAGCATTTCCACAAATTCTTTCATCTGCTTATCAAACAGACCAATGAACTGGATCATTCCTCTTTTTACAGCTATTATTCGTTTGGTATATCCCGTTAATTCCCGTATGTGTTGAATCATTTCCTCACCTGTAATGACACCATAACCTGGTATGTTCCAATTTTGTCCATAGGCCTCATCATGTGAAGCTAATTCAACCATCGCTTTTGCACCATCTGGTGTAAAAATATATTCACGGGCAATCTTTTTATCTCCAACAAAGCTAGACATTTTATTTGCAAGTATTCCCTTTAATGTATGATGGACAAGTGTATTTTCTGCATTTGGACCATAAAAATCTGGGAAATGAGCAATAAACATTCGTACATTAGCTTGTTTTGCCATCTCTTCAAGTTGTAAACGAATCTTCCCTTTCTTTGTTTGTGGTCTCTTTTTAGCATCTTCTTTTACAAGCCCTTCCCCTTGCCTTCCATACGCATAAATATTATCAACTATTCCTAGTTTGATACCGTAATGTTTCGATACCTCTAATATGTTTATTAATAATTTCTCTTGTTGTTTCTCCCAATCTGAATACGGAATATTTACAGCATGAAATATAATATCAACATCTTTAGCAGCATTCATTATATCCTCTTGTATAAATACGTCGCCTGCTACAACTTCTACATGTTTGTTCCCAGAAAATAATGCACCTAATCTCTCCTTATTTCTTGCAAAAGCAACTACATGAATCCCTCGGCCACATAATTCGTTTACAATTGCATAACCCATTGAACCAGAAGCACCTAATACTAAAGCCTTTTTCATTATAAATCCCCTCCTAAATTAATTAACCACCGTTCAATTAATGTTAAAAAGAAAATCACTTACATAAGAAGCGATTTTGAAATAAACTCTACATGTACTTTAGCCAAACCTTGTAGTTCTTCAAACGTTTGACCACTTCTGCAATAATGTGCTACAAATCCATGTAATGATAAAAAAACAGACCATATTATCATCGCATTTAATTTCCCATCACATAAAGAAGAAATAACCTTCGCAAATTTTTCATAGCTAACATTAGGACTATTTGCCAAACACTCTTTTAATTCGGCATCTTTAATTAAAAACATAATTTCATAATGACTCTGATTTCTTAGACCAAATTCAATAAAACCGAATAAAACTGCTCTTAGTTGCTCTTCTCTCGATAATTTTTGATTACAAATTTCATCTAACTTTTTATTTAATAATTGAAAATCCTGTTCCACCATTGCGTAAAATAGCTCTGCTTTGTTTTTAAAATGATAATAAATCGAACCATGGCTATATCCAAGTTCTGTTGCAATTTTGCGCATTGAAGTATGTTGATATCCTTGTGCTATAAATAGCCCCCTAGCTACATTCATAATCATTTCTCTTGTTAGTTCTTGTTTAACTGCTTTCCTTGGCGACATATTTCATACCTCACACATTTAATTAACCACTGTTCAATTATATTATATATTTTCAGAAAATTAATGCAACCCTTTTTTTGAAAAAATATACATTTTGAAATGATGGCATTATATGAAAGAATTTAGTATCATGATTCAAGGTACTATTTCAAGTTGGACGGAGGATACTATGAGCTTATTAACAGTTGAAAAATTAGGACATACATTTGGCGATCGTACATTATTTAAAGATGTATCTATGCGATTATTAGCAGGTGAGCACGTTGGATTAGTTGGTGCAAACGGTGTTGGTAAATCAACATTCATGAATATCATTACTGGTCAGCTCATTCATGACGAAGGTCGTGTAGAATGGACACCAGGCACACATTACGGTTACTTAGATCAGCATACGGTTTTAACGCCTGGACGTACAATTCGTGACGTACTAGCGGATGCATTTTTACCGTTATTCGAAAAGGAAACGGCTTTAAATGAAGTTACAGAAAAAATGGGAACTGCTACACCAGAAGAACTAGAAGAACTTCTTGAACAAATGGCAGAAATACAAGATGCACTTGAAGCAGGTGGTTTCTATTTACTAGATATGAAAATCGAAGAGGCTGCACGTGGTCTTGGAATTGATGCTATTGGTTTAGATCGTGATGTTTCAGCACTAAGTGGTGGACAACGTACAAAAGTATTGCTTGCAAAGCTATTACTTGAACAACCAGAAGTGTTATTGCTTGATGAACCTACTAACTATTTAGACGTTGAACATATTCATTGGTTAACAACTTATTTAAAAGAATATCCACATGCATTCTTATTAATTTCTCATGATACAGAATTTATGAACAAATGTGTTGATGTTATTTTCCATCTAGAATTCACAAAAATGACGCGCTATACAGCGACATATGAAAAATTCCTAGAACTAGCAGAAATCAATAAAAATCAACATATAAACGCTTATGAAAAGCAGCGTGAGTTTATCAAAAAGCAAGAAGACTTCATTGCAAAGAACAAGGCTCGTTATTCAACGACAGGTCGTGCAAAGAGTCGTCAAAAACAACTTGATCGCATGGAACTTATTGATCGTCCGGAAACAGCAATTAAACCTGAATTCTCATTTAAAGAAAGTCGTGCAAGTAGTCGCTTCGTCTTTGAAGGTGAAAATGTAGAAATCGGATATACACATCCGCTACTACCAAAGCTATCAATGACAATTGAGCGTGGTGAAAAAATTGCTATTGTTGGATGTAATGGTGTTGGTAAATCAACGTTACTAAAAACAATCTTAGGTAAAATTAAACCTTTAAACGGTAAAACAAGTCTTGGTGACTTCTTAGAGCCTGCATACTTTGAGCAAGAAGTTAAAGCTGATAATATAACACCAATTGATGATGTATGGAATACATTCCCTGGCCTAGACCAGCATCAAATTCGTGCGATGTTAGCAAAATGCGGATTAAAAAATGAACATATTTCTCGCCCATTAAGTCAATTAAGTGGTGGAGAACAAGCAAAAGTTCGTTTATGTAAGTTAATGGGTGAAGAAAGTAACTGGCTACTATTTGATGAGCCGACAAACCATCTTGATGTTACAGCAAAAGAAGAACTTAAGAAGGCTATGAAAGCATATAAAGGAACAATTCTCCTTGTATGTCACGAACCGGAATTCTATGAAGATTGGATCACAAAGGTTTGGGATGTTGAAAAATGGTCTCAAAATAGTAAGTAGTCTTTAAGAAAAAACTCCTTGTGTAGACAAGGAGTTTTTTACTTGTTTTTATTAAGAATTTTTTATATTGTAGTATCCTATAAGGCGTAATCGAAATTCTTTTAATTCCGGATACGCCTCTAAATTTGATAACATACCTCTAATTACCGGAATTCTTGGATTAAGCAATCGCATTTCCGCCTCTAAAACATCTAATGTTACTAGCAATTCATCATCCTCTAATTGATCAGCTAAATTACGCTTAAATACAATAATTTCTTTTAAAAAATGCTCTTTAACTTGTTCCTTAATGAGCTCTGATTTACAAAGGAATTCTCCAAGCTTTTCTTCATGTAAAATAGGTTCTTCCGAAGATTCTACCAATCCATCTACTAAATTATCTACTCTTTTTAAAATAAAAGCAGAGACATAAGATAAGTCAATTTTTGCTGCTTGTAAAATAATTAATTCTAAATACCCACGGCATATGCCTTCCACTATAATTACTAAATCCAATAAATATGGCATAACCTTTTCACCATAAATGGATAATAAACTATTCCGATAAAATGCATGAGACTCTAACTTCATCCGCATCATAAATTCTTCAACTTCTTTATTAAACGGAATCGCATTTTCTCTCGCATGCATAATAATAAATTCTTTATGCTTTTGTATATCATTAAACTGACAATGTAATTGTTTTGCAAATTTTTCACGTGGTAATAAAGACTCTTGTTCAATATCCAGCATCTTCTTTTGGATTTTGTCATAATAATATCGAAGCGTCGCTAATAAAAGCTCATCTTTCGATTTAAAATATAAGTAAAAAGCTCCCTTAGATATACCACTAGCTATCACAATTTCCTGCACTGATGTCGCATTTACACCCTTAGTAGCAAATAACTTCATAGCCGCTTCTATAATTAAACGCTCTTTTTCTTTCATATCTTCTCTCCTAAATTTAATCTCGCATCTTATTATAAATGTATTATACCATCTCTTTTTATTGACGTTTGACCGAACGGTCAGTTATATTATGTATTAGACTGACCAGTTGGTCAATATAATAAAAAGGGAGCGCAAACATGAACAAAATCATCAATTTCTCGTTAAAAAATAAGTTCGCAGTTTGGCTACTAACCATTATTGTTACTATTGCGGGGATCTACTCTGGACTCAATATGAAGCTGGAAACAATTCCTGATATTACAACACCGATTGTGACAGTAACTACGGTCTATCCTGGTGCTACACCAGAAGAAGTAGCTGATAAAGTTTCAAAGCCGATGGAAGAACAACTACAAAATTTAAGCGGTGTTAACGTTGTGAGCTCATCATCTTTTCAAAACGCATCTTCTATTCAAGTAGAATACGATTTTGATAAAAATATGGAAAAAGCAGAAACAGAAATTAAAGAAGCTCTCACGAATGTAAAACTCCCAGAAGGTGTTAAAGATCCTAAAGTTTCACGAGTAAACTTCAATGCTTTTCCTGTTATTTCGTTAAGCGTAGCAAGCAAGAATGAATCTTTAGCTACCTTAACTGAAAATGTAGAGAAAAATGTTGTACCAGGATTAAAAGGACTTGATGGTGTTGCATCTGTTCAAATTGCAGGTCAACAAGTAGATGAAGTACAGCTCGTCTTCAAGAAAGATAAAATGAAAGAATTAGGACTAAGTGAAGATACTGTAAAAAATGTGATTAAGGGATCGGACGTATCTTTACCACTTGGCTTATACACGTTTAAAGACACGGAAAAATCAGTTGTTGTAGATGGCAATATTACAACGATTAAAGCGTTAAAAGAACTTAAAATCCCAGCTATACCTTCATCACCTAACGGTCAAGGTAGTCAAAATGCTGGCGCTGGTGCACAAACGCCGCAAATGAATCCAGCTGCTATGAACGGAATTCCAACAGTTACATTAGACGAAATTGCTGACATTAAAGAAGTTGGGAAAGCAGAATCCATTTCTCGAACAAATGGAAAAGAAGCAATTGGAATTCAAATTGTGAAGGCCTCTGATGCAAATACAGTTGATGTTGTAAATGCAGTAAAAGATAAAGTAAAAGATCTTGAGAAAAAATATAAAGATTTAGAGATCATTTCAACATTCGACCAAGGTGCACCTATTGAAAAATCAGTTGAAACAATGCTGAGCAAAGCAATTTTCGGCGCTATCTTTGCGATTGTTATTATTATGCTGTTCCTACGAAATATTCGAACAACGTTAATCTCTGTCGTTTCAATACCACTTTCTTTATTAATTGCTGTTTTAGTCATAAAGCAAATGGATATTACGCTTAACATTATGACGCTTGGAGCAATGACAGTGGCTATAGGCCGTGTTGTTGATGACTCAATTGTTGTTATTGAAAATATTTACCGACGTATGTCGTTATCAGAAGAGAAATTGCGCGGAAAAGATTTAATTCGTGAAGCTACGAAAGAAATGTTTATCCCGATTATGTCTTCTACCATTGTGACAATCGCTGTATTCTTACCTCTAGGACTTGTAAAAGGTATGATTGGTGAAATGTTCTTACCATTTGCCTTAACTATCGTCTTCGCTTTATTAGCGTCGTTACTAGTGGCTGTTACAATCGTACCAATGCTTGCTCATTCCTTATTTAAGAAAGAAAGCATGAGAGAAAAAGAGGTACATCATGAAGAGAAACCGAGCAAATTAGCAAATGGGTATAAACGTATACTTGAATGGGCTTTAAATCACAAAATTATTACATCTAGTATTGCTGTCCTTCTATTAGTTGGTAGTCTCGCACTTGTGCCCGTTATCGGTGTAAGTTTCTTACCTTCTGAAGAAGAAAAAATGATTATCGCAACATACAAACCTGAACCAGGTCAAACATTAGAAGACGTTGAAAAAATTGCAACGAAAGCTGAAAAGCACTTCCAAGATAATAAAGACGTGAAAACAATTCAGTTCTCATTAGGTGGAGAGAACCCAATGAGCCCTGGTCAAACAAATCAAGCTATGTTCTTCGTTCAATATGATAACGACACGAAAAACTTCGAAAAAGAAAAAGAACAAGTCGTTAAAGATTTACAGAAGATGTCTGGCAAAGGTGAATGGAAAAACCAAGACTTCGGAGCAAGTGGCGGTAGTAATGAAATTAAACTATACGTTTACGGAGATAGCTCAGAAGACATTAAGCCTGTCGTAAAAGATATTCAAAATATCATGAAGAAAAATAAAGACTTAAAAGATATAGATTCTAGTATTGCAAAAACATATGCAGAGTACACTTTAGTCGCAGATCAAGAAAAGCTAAGTAAAATGGGCTTAACGGCTGCTCAAATTGGAATGGGACTTTCTAATCAACATGACCGCCCTGTTCTGACAACTATTAAAAAAGACGGTAAAGATATCAATGTATATGTAGAAGCTGAAAAACAAAATTATGAAACAATCGATGACTTAACAAATCGCAAAATTACAACACCACTTGGTAATGAAGTAGCTGTGAAAGATGTTATGACTGTAAAAGAAGGTGAAACATCGAATACAGTAACACACCGAGATGGCCGTGTTTATGCAGAGGTTAGTGCAAAATTAACATCTGATGACGTTTCAAAAGCATCTGCTGCAGTCCAAAAAGAAGTAGATAAAATGGATCTTCCTTCTGGTGTAGATGTTTCTATGGGCGGTGTTACTAAAGATATTCAAGAATCATTCAAGCAACTTGGCCTAGCGATGTTAGCTGCGATTGCCATTGTATACTTCGTTCTTGTCGTTACATTTGGCGGTGCCCTTGCACCATTCGCAATTTTATTCTCGCTACCATTCACAATTATTGGGGCTCTTGTTGCCTTATTAATCTCTGGTGAAACATTAAGTGTATCTGCAATGATTGGGGCGCTTATGTTAATCGGTATCGTTGTAACAAACGCAATCGTGCTTATCGACCGCGTTATTCATAAAGAAAATGAAGGTTTATCAACACGTGAAGCTTTATTAGAAGCTGGTGCAACACGCCTTCGTCCGATTTTAATGACTGCAATTGCAACAATCGGGGCTCTTATCCCGCTTGCATTAGGATTTGAAGGTAGCGGCTTAATTTCTAAAGGACTTGGTGTAACGGTAATTGGTGGATTAACAAGTTCAACATTATTAACACTTCTTATTGTTCCAATCGTTTATGAAGTATTAAGCAAATTTAAAAAGAAAAAAACAAAATAGCAAAAAAATAACCTCGCTAACTGCGAGGTTATTTTTTATTCCCAAACAAGATTAAGAAATCACCGTACCCTTCTTTTTCTAACTCCCCTTTCGGGATAAATCGAAGAGCTGCGGAATTAATACAGTAACGAAGTCCATTCGGTCCTGGACCATCTGGAAATACATGTCCAAGATGTGAATCTCCTTCTTTACTTCTCACTTCTGTACGTGTCATATTATGACTCACATCCATCTTTTCTTTCACACTTGCTGACATAACTGGTTTTGTAAAACTAGGCCATCCACATCCACTATCAAATTTATCTAGAGAAGTAAACAACGGCTCACCTGAAACGATGTCTACATAAAGACCTTCCTCTTTATGGTTCCAATACTCATTTCGAAATGGTGGTTCTGTACCATTTTCCTGCGTTACATAAAACTGCATCTCATTGAGTTTTTCTTTTAAATGAGCATTATCCTTTGGCCAATGTTGCTTAATAAAAGCATCTCGTCCTGAGCCTTTACGATATAACTCATAACGGAATGTATTTTTCTTATGATATCCTTGATGATATTCTTCAGCTGGATAAAATGTAGCTGCTGGCAATATTTTTGTCGCAATTGGTTTTGAAAAGCGCCCACTCTGCTCAAGTTCTTCTTTTGAGGCTTCTGCTTTTTTATGTTGTTCTTCATTATGATAAAAAATCACTGTTTCATAAGACTGTCCGCGGTCGTGGAATTGTCCTCCAATATCGGTCGGATCAATTTGTCTCCAATATATATGTAACAATTCCTCATACGGCATTTTATTTGCATCAAATGTAATTTGTACCGCTTCATAATGTCCTGTTGTTTCTGAGCACACTTCTTTATACGTTGGGTCCTCTTTATGACCGCCTGTATAACCTGAAACAACTTGTATAATTCCTTCCATCTCTTCAAATGGAGAAACCATACACCAGAAACACCCTCCAGCAAATGTAGCCAATTCTACCTTTTCATTTACAGCCATTATTACTTCACCCCTATTCTATATTCTCCTTACAGTATGGCATAAGAAACATAATGTTATAAAAGAAAAAGCATCGAACATCGATGCTTTTTCTCTACTTCACTTTATTTTGTTCCAACATCCTTCTCCATTTCATCACTTGTCACATCTAAGACATCTAATAAGAAAATGAAAATTGGAATACCAATAATCAGTCCCCATACACCTAAGAAGTGCTCTGAGAAAATTAATACCATAAAAGTATAGAAAATCGGTAAGTTTGTTTTTTGCGACATAAACTTCGGATTTAATACGTAACTTTCAAGCGCATGAATCACTGTTACGATAATTAAAATATAAACAACGTACATAATACCGCCAATATTGTAAGCAATCATACAAAGTGGGAATAACGAAATGATAACCCCCGCTACTGGAATTAAGCCAAGCAAGAAAATCATTAACGCTAAACCTAATAATTGCGGGAATCCTAATATCCATAATGCGATAACTGAAAGAACACAGTTAACAACAGCAATTAAAAATTGCGCTTCGATTACCTTTCCAAATGAGCGTGCAAATTTCTTTCCAAAGTACTCAATTTCAGTATAGAAAATTGCAAGCCTGCTTTCTTTAAACTTTGCAGTAAAACCAACAATACGAGATTTTTCTAGTAAGAAAAACAAACTCAAAATTAAAGAAAGTAAAACTTGAAGGCCAAATTTACCAACATTCGTAATCGATTTATACAAAATGTCTACGCCTTGTCCTACATATTTAGAAAGCTCCATATGATTGACAGCATTAACTGCATACCTAATTAGTTCACTATCTGGTGGGTTTCTTAAAAATACATTGAATTGGTAAATCAATTGTGAAATTTGTATCGTTAATACTGGTAAATATTTAAATAGCGTAATAGCAATTCCACCAATTAACATTACATATAGAAATGCTATAATAATTTTTCGATTAATAGGCATGAAATGATCTAATTTGCGGGAAATAAACTTTTGGAATCGATCCATTAAATACGTGAGAATAAACGTAATTAATATTAAATTCAACATACTTTGCAGCCCGTATAACACGAGAGCAAGTATTACTAATACGAGTAACCTCTGAAATCCTTTGCTTTGAAACAGGTTTTTTATTTGCATAATCGACGAATACTCTCTCCTGTCCTATAAACTAAAACGTTAATAAGTAGATTTCTCTCTCTTTTCTACTTTTAATTATTCATTCATATTAAGATTTTTATAAACTCATTATATGCCTACCTTAACAGGTATATAGTAGCTTACTTCTTATTTTACAATACAATGACCTAATTCAAAACGTATTCTACATAGTATTAATGAAGATTTAAGGAAACTTACATTTTTTTAAATAGGTCTTACCACTACTGTAACATAAAAAGCAAGCTATCAGTAGAAATCTGTCCTACAAATAGCTTGCTTTTCTTATTTTTTAAGTAAGTTTTACTATCCAATGAATGGCATGAACATCGGGATGACAACTACTGTTACAACCCCAACTACCGTTACAGCAATACTTGCCATCGCTGCCTCTACCTCACCCATTTCAATTCCTACTGCAACTCCTAATGCATGGCCCGCTGTTCCAAGTGCTAAACCTTTTGCAATCGGATGTTTCACTCTAAATGTTTTTAAGAATAATGCTCCTAATGCGTATACGATAACTGCGTTGAAAATAACCGCAAACGATGTAATTGCAGGAATACCACCAATACTTTCTGAAATTGGTAACGCAATTGCTGTTGTTGCTGCTTGTGGTAGCATTGAATTCATTACTGCTGTATCTAAACCGATTGCTTTTGCAACAATGAACACGACAATTACTGAACAAATAGATCCAACCACGATAGCTGATAAAATTTGCCACCAATATTTTTTCAACTTATCAACTTGTTTATATAGTGGGATAGCGAATGCAATTGTTGCTGGCTCTAAGAAGAAACTAATCATTTTTCCACCAGTATTATATTCTTCAAAAGTAAAGTTACCTACTTTTAGAAAGACAATCCCTAATACCATCGCTACGAATAATGGTGTAAATAGGAAGAACCCTTTTGAATGTTTGAATAATAATGTTCCGATTCCGTATGCGATTAATGAAACGACGATTCCGAAATATGGAGTCATTGTGCTTGCCATGTTCATTACCTCCTAACAATATATAAATTCAATGGTTACGCAACCTTTCCGTGCTTGCGTCCTTTATTTACTACTTCCAATTCTTTTGTATCTTCTGTTTCTTTTTCATCTTTTCCTAAAATGAATTGTGCAAATAATCCTGTTACAGCGAGTAAAATAACTGTTGCTACAACAATTACAGTTAAAATTTGTACAAAGTATTGCCCCATTACACCAAGAGAATTAATAACTGAAATACCTGATGGGACGAAAAGGAATCCGATAATACCGGTTAAAGCTGTTCCAAGTGATTCAACTTGCTCCAATTTAATTACTTTTAAACATAATAGACTAAATAAAATAACTAACCCGATTACCGATGAAGGCATTGGAATTGGTAAATGCGTTGCAATAATATTTGAAATTAACATAATAGCTGAGAATATAAATGCTTGTGATAAGAAACTATATACTTTTTTCGTACTCATTTTGGCCACCTCTTTCGATTTGGTACCTTTATTGTATAAGATATAAACACCAAAGTAAGCGTTTGCATAACGGAACGTCAAATATACAGAATCAGTTACAAATATAAAAGGATGAAATACAAAAGCTGCTTCTTAAATACGAAGCAGCTTCTTGAGTTCTTTTGCATATGTACGGCTAACAGGTACTTTCGATCCTTCTTTCATGATTAAATTATAAGTAGAATTGAACCATGGCTGAATTTCAGTAATATGATTAATATTCGCAATAAAGCTACGATGGATGCGCATGAAGTTTGCTTGTGGTAACTTCT
The DNA here is from genome assembly GCF_054509685.1 of Bacillus sp. C-3-6. Classification (NCBI taxonomy): domain Bacteria; kingdom Bacillati; phylum Bacillota; class Bacilli; order Caryophanales; family Bacillaceae; genus Bacillus; species Bacillus sp. C-3-6. Next base: position 5,176,178 of record NZ_CM137247.1, read on the forward strand.
TCTCTAAAATTACAAGTGTATCATGTGTTACATACGTTTCCCTCATTGTTTTTACTGTTACTTTCCCATCTACAAGCCCTACATATATAATGTCTTCAATATTCACAAGTACGATTGATTCTTCAATTGGTAATGCTAATTTATGCATCTCTGCTGCTACATCTGTCCCCTTTATTTCGTGCTTCGTTTCTATTTGCGCTTGTTTTTGTTTTTTATACTTCTTTAATGTTTGCACAATACGTTCTTCATCAAATGGTTTTAAAATGTAGTCTAATGCATCTACTTCAAATGCTTGCAGCGCATATTGATCATAGGCAGTAGCAAATACAATTGCAGGTGGATTTTTCATCTTCTTTAATATATTCGCGATTTCAAATCCGTTATCATCGGATAATTGAATATCTAAAAACACAATATCTGGTCTACTTTGCATTAGTTCTTCTAATGCGTCTTCCACACAATCAGCCTCACCAACTATCTTAACTTCTTTCGTTCTCTCTAATAAATACTTTAGTTCATCACGTGCTAACATTTCATCGTCAACTACTAATACTTTTAACACCCGGCTCTTCCTCCCCTACTTTTTTTGGAATAATAAAGGTAATCTCCGTCCCTTTATTTAATTCACTTTCGATATGAAGCATCGTTTCTTTCCCAAATAACCCAATAAGACGTTCATTAATATTATATAAAGCTGTTCCAGTCCCTTTCTTTGATGAAACTACCATCTTTCCTAATTGTTCTAAACGTTCTTCCTCAATTCCCTGTCCATTATCTTTTACTTCAAAGTGAACCATACCCTCTTTTTCAAAAACATGCACTTCTACTTCGCATATTGGTTGCTTCTTCGGAAAAGCATGTCGCAATGCATTTTCAACCAATAGTTGAAGAACAAATGGTGGTACTAAAGTTGTCTTTAGCTCATCCTCAATATACATCTTTACTTCATACTTATTTGGGAACCTTGCTTGTTCTAGTGATAAGTATGCCTGTACGTGGTTTAATTCTTGCTCTAGTGAAATCAATAACTGACGTGCCCCTTGCAAATTACAACGAAAATACACGCTAAGCTGTAATAATAACTTCCTTGCTTTTTCTACATCTGTTCGGCATAAAGCTGATACTGTATTAATCGCATTAAATAAAAAGTGCGGGTTAATTTGCGCTTGTAATGCTTTTATCTCCGCATCTTGAAGTAATTTACTTTGCAACTCAGCTTCTCCTAACTCTAACTGCGTGGAGAATATCTTTGCTAATCCTTCTGCTAATTCTTCTTCAACGCGACTTAACTGGTTAGAATTTTTGAAATACAGTTTTAATGTACCTATCGTATTTCCATGTGAAGTTAGTGGAATAACAATAGCGGCTTGTAAGGGACAGCTTTCATGTTGGCAATTAATAACCTCACGTGATTTCGCCTTCATTATTTGCCCTGTATGTAAAACTTCTCTTGATAAACCAGTTATTAAACTATGTGAAGGAATATGGTGATCTGATGCTAATCCAACGTGCGCTAATATTTTCTCTGTATCTGTTAAAGATACCGCATCCGTTCCTGTAAAGCGGTGAATAATTTGTGCCACATGCTTACACGATTCTTCTGTTAAACCTTGACGAAAATACGGTAACGTTTTATCAGCAATACGCAATACTTTATGAGTCTGAAGTGCTTTTGCATTCTCCTCCTGACGCAAAATAGCTTGTATCATAGAAAGTAAAATAAAACTTCCAAAACTATTTACAAGAATCATCGGTATCGCTATTGTTTTCACAACGCTAATTCCATCCTCTATAATTAATAAAATCATAACCATTTCTAAAGATACGATAAAAACACTTAAAACTGCTGAAAACTTAGGAGTAATTGTACGATTATATTTTTTGAAAATATATCCGATATAACCCGTTATAATCCCCGCTAAAATAGAAGAGATTGCGCAGCTTAGCGCTGTCGTACCACCAAGCATATAACGATGAATACCAGCAATAACCCCTACCCCTATCCCTACGATAGGGCCACCAAGTAAGCCACTAATACCAACACCCATAATACGTGTATTCGCAATTGTACTTGACGAAGAAACACCTTGTAACCAATTTTCATTCATAATTGTATTTCCTGCTATTTCAATCCCAGTGTAATTGCTTACAATTGTAAATACCGAAAAAATACAAATAAGCTTAAGCTTATCTACATAGCCGTCCTGTTTATGAAGGAGGCGCCTGAAAGTTTTAATATGAGAGAGTAAAAACCCTAAAATAACTATAAGTCCGACTCGTTCAATCATCATGAGTACTAAATTTAGCATCTTTGATTCATTCCTTTTTATTTAGTTAGTTTTATTATGGGAAAATAATGAAGTCGGCGTCAAGAAGAACGAAATGTTTTTTGAAATATTTTACACATAATAACTTCCTCTTTATTTGACAATACAATAGAAGAGTGCTAAAAATAAAGTAATATAATACAGTCCTTTAACCCAACCCCGTGAGGTTGAGAAGGAAGTCGGAATACAATATACGTATGTTCTTTTCTTGGGGATACGTATGCTTTTTTGGCCTTCTCATCATATCAGGTGAGAAGGCCTTTTGTTATTCTTCCATAGCGACTGTAGAAAATAAGGAGGAGTAATAATGAACGTCACTACTGATGTACAACAAATAACAGAGGAGACGAAAGCGAAAAGGTATAAAACATTATTTGGTTCTGCGCTAGGATATGCAGCAGAAGGTTTAGATATGTTGCTATTATCTTTCGTACTTGTCTATATTTTAAAAGAGTTTCACTTAAGTCCTGTTGAAGGTGGAAACTTAACATTAGCTACCACAATAGGGATGTTAATTGGTTCTTATTTATTTGGATTTATTGCTGATTTATTTGGACGTATTCGTACAATGGCCTTCACAATCTTACTGTTTTCACTAGCAACCGCACTCATTTATTTCGCAACAGACTACTGGCAATTATTAATTCTTCGCTTTTTAGTTGGAATGGGAGTTGGTGGTGAATTCGGAATCGGAATGGCCATTGTAACAGAAACATGGTCTAAAGAAATGCGCGCTAAAGCGACATCTGTTGTTGCACTTGGATGGCAATTTGGTGTACTAATTGCTTCACTCCTTCCAGCATTTATTGTCCCGCACTTTGGATGGAGAGCCGTTTTCTTATTTGGATTAATTCCAGCTTTACTAGCTGTCTATGTCCGTAAAAGTTTAAGTGAACCGAAAATATGGGAGCAAAAACAACGCTACAAAAAGGAACTATTGCAAAAAGAAGCTGCAGGTAAATTAACACCTACTGAAGCAGAACAACTAAAACATATAAAAAAATTCCCACTTCGAAAGTTATTTGCCAGTAAAAAAGTAACAATCGCAACAATCGGTCTTATTATTATGTCATTTATCCAGAACTTCGGATATTATGGAATCTTCACATGGATGCCAACTATTTTAGCAAATAAATATAACTATACATTAGCAAAAGCAAGTGGCTGGATGTTCATTTCTACCATCGGTATGCTAATTGGAATTGCAACCTTTGGTATTTTAGCTGATAAAATTGGTCGTCGTAAAACTTTTGCAATTTATTATATTGGCGGTACAGTATACTGTCTCATTTACTTCTTCTTATTCACAGATTCAACATTATTATTATGGGGAAGTGCATTGCTTGGATTCTTTGCAAATGGAATGATGGGAGGATTTGGGGCAATTTTAGCTGAAAACTATCCTGCTGAAGCTCGCTCTACCGCAGAAAACTTTATTTTCGGTACAGGGCGTGGATTAGCTGGATTTGGGCCTGTTATTATCGGCTTACTCGCTACAGGTGGCAACCTACTTGGAGCATTGTCCCTGATTTTTATCATCTACCCAATCGGGTTAATTACAATGCTACTATGTGTACCAGAAACAAAGGGAAAAGTATTAGATTAAACGTAAAAGAGGAAGCATCTCATTTAAGATGCTTCCTCTTTTACGTTTTTATTTATTTTGATTTACTAGCCTTCTGAAATAAGAATGCAGTTTTATCTTCTTTTACAATACCTTGTTTTAATGCTAATTCTCCCGCAACTTTAGGCGCTAACCATAGCATCGGGAATAACAAAATTGATACCGGAACTGCCGTCACTACGATAAACGATTGTAGCGCATTAATACTTCCTTCACCCATATATAAAAGAATTGCTGCAACTGCTCCCATAATAAGCGACCAAAAAATTCGCAAACTAATTCTAGGATCTCCGTCTCCAGTCACTGCCATTGAAATGGAATACGCCATTGAATCTCCTGTTGTCACTACAAATAAAATTGTTAATAAAAGAAATGCTGGTCCAATAATATTAGAAAGTGGCAATTGTCCTGTAATTGCAATCATAGCTGCCGGCATACCAGATTCACTTAATGCGTCCGAGATAGAACCAGGATTCATTAACTCATAAAACACACCTGATCCACCTAATATAGTAAACCAAAACGTTGTAATAATAGGTGCGATAATTCCAATTGCAACGATGATTTCTCGAATCGTTCTCCCTCTTGAAATTCGACTCACTAAAATTGCCATCATTGGTCCGTATCCAATAAACCATCCCCAGAAAAAGATTGTCCAAGATCCTAACCAACTTGTATCACCACGGTATGTGCTCATCGGTATAAACTCACTTACATAAAATCCAAACGAAGAAACAAACGAATCAATAATAAATCCACCTGGCCCAAATAGTAATATGAATGCCATTAACAAAATTGCTAATCTAACATTTAAATTACTTATAATTTGAATCCCTTTATCAATACCTGTTACTGCCGATATGGTAGACACGGCCACTACACAAACAATAATTGCCAATTGAGTAGTGAATACATCAGAAATTCCAAATAATTCTTGTAACCCATAACTTGCTTGTAAACCTAAAAATCCAATTGGGCCAATTGTACCTGCAGCTACTGCAATAATTGCAGCTGCATCAATTATCGTTCCAAGCAGGCTCTTTCTTAATTTTTCCCCAAAAATAGGATATAAAAGCGTTCGAGGTTTTAGCGGCATACCTTTATGATAATGTCCATACATCATAACTACCGCACTAATTGTACCTAAAATCGTCCATGCTAAAAATCCCCAATGCATATAACTTTGTGCTAAAGCAGGCATAACTGCTTCTTTCGTTCCAGCAGATATACCATCATGTATTGGTGGCACCGTCATCAAATGGTACATTGGCTCTGCTGCTGCCCAAAAAACGCCACCTCCGGCAAGTAATGTAGACATAATAATAGCAAGCCATTTTGCCGTACTAATCTCAGGTTTTTCTAATCCCCCAAGTTTAACTCTCCCATATTTGGAGAACGCCATACACATCGCAACAATAAATGTACCTAATAATAAAACTTGCCAGAAGGCACCAAAATATTTAATTGAAAAAGCGAAACTGTTATTAATCGCACTCTCTACATAATCCTTGTTCAAAAAAACTGCAATTACAAATAATAAAAGTGAACCACCGCTAATTATAAATACAGGCCAATCAGTTTTTCGACTCTTCATCCTCATTTACACTTCCTCCTTCCTCAGCAATCTAAAAAAACAACTCTATTATGTTTTATTGTTTAAACCCAAAACACAATAATTATATATGCATAACATTTTATGGACTTCCCACATACTTATGTTGTCCCTAAAAATATGCCAAATCCCTTATTAAAAAGAAAAAATCTCTTTCTCTTACATAAAAAAGCAAAACAAAAGACCTTATATTTCTATAAGGTCTTCGAAACAGAAATTTGATTATAACATAAGGAACTCCTTGGTTCAAAAATCCTCTTCCAAAAATAACCGAGAGTAAAGGCTTCCATTTGCTACATAACAGTAATTAAAAAAAATATATTTTGCAGAAAAAAACTGCACTAAATATTATTTATGAAAGAAATTTGGCTTCAAAATTTCATTCGGATACGGTTTATGATAAATATGAGTGGTAGCTGGAGATAATGGTGGAATAAGCCACACCCAATTACCTGTTACAACACGACCACAAGCAGCTTCTTGCTTCTCAAATTGCTGAAATTGTTGTGCAGCAGTATGATGATCAACAATACTAACTCCTTGTTTTTTAAAAGAGTGTAGTACGGCAATATTCAACTCAATTAGCGCCTTATCCTTCCATAACGTACCGTTTCTCGATGTATTTAAATCCATCATCTCCGCAACAGCCGGAAGTAAATTATAACGATCATGATCCGCTAAGTTGCGCGCCCCAATTTCTGTTCCCATATACCATCCATTGAACGGAGCGGCTGTATAAGAAATACCGCCAATTTCTAAGCGCATATCTGAAATCATTGGAACCCCATACCATTTTGCTCCAAGTGATGAAATAGGGTATTCTGGGTGTTCAATTGGCACTTCTTTGACTTCTTTCCTCGGAATTTCTTTATATGTAGGCGCCTTCCCGTTTATAGAAAATACAAGTGGCAATACATCGAAATTCGTACCTTCTCCTTGCCAGCCAAGCTCCTGACAAAAGTCCGTAAATGTAGCGGAATGCGAGTCACCGATCACTCCCATTTCTGTTTTATATCCTGCATATCGAATCAATTGGTGATTATAAATTCGTATATTATTTTCCTCACCTTGATATTGCTTAAAAATCGTAATAGTTGGTTTAACTTTCCCGTCGTTCGTTGCATATTTAATATGATGAATTAATGCATTATATACACCCTCTTCATCATTTACTTCGCGCGCATCTAATATGTGCATCTTACTCCAAAATAGTCTTCCAATACATCTATTACTGTTACGCCATGCCATTCGTGAACCATGAACAAGTTCTTCAAATGTATGCTCATATGTCCCTGTCTTCTCTATCTCAATTTGAATTTCTTTTATACGTTCTTCTATCAATTGTTCTTTATGAAGCTCCTTATAACAAATCGTAATAAAATTACTTGCTTCCTCTATTAATTGTTTCGTTTTACTCATAAACAATCTCCTTCTATTTCAACAAAACCTTGCTACTTTACAGTATAAGCAAAAAGGATAGGAGTCACAAATGAAATTGAGAATGTTACTTTTATTGTAATATTTTTCAGAAAATTAACAGACTTACTATTGACTTATATGGAAAATGGGTGTATTTTTGACTCAGGTAAAGTATTTTTACCTAGACCAACTTTTTTAAATAGAAAGGAGGTAATGTTATGTCTTCATTTCAATTGCCAAAGCTTTCATATGACTATGATGAACTAGAGCCACATATCGATAGCAATACACTTTCCATTCATCATGGAAAGCACCATGCGACATACGTAAACAATTTAAATGCTACTTTAGAAAATTATACTGAATTACATAATAAATCTTTAGAAGAATTGCTATGTAATTTAGATGCTTTACCGAAGGAAATTGTTACAGCTGTAAGAAATAACGGTGGTGGTCACTATTGTCATAGTCTTTTTTGGGAAGTAATGAGCCCACGGGGTGGCGGTGAGCCTAATGGAGACGTTGCAAAAGTAATTGATTATTATTTCAATACCTTTGACAACTTAAAAGATCAACTTTCCAAAGCAGCTATTAGTCGTTTTGGAAGTGGCTATGGATGGCTTGTTCTTGACGGTGAGGAACTCTCTGTTATGAGTACACCAAATCAAGATACGCCTTTGCAAGAAGGGAAAATCCCCTTACTCGTAATTGATGTATGGGAACATGCTTATTATTTAAAGTATCAAAATCGGCGCCCAGAGTTTGTTACCAATTGGTGGCATACAGTAAACTGGGACCAAGTAAACGAGAAGTATTTACAAGCAATTCAATCACAAAAACATTAGTCGTATGTATAAGGTAAATTTGGTAATGTAAAATCAGTATTGTCGAAATCCTCCAGAATCCCCCGGATTGCCACCGGGGGATTTGTGATTACTTCATTGTATTTATATAATGTTTTAAAACATTTTTCATTTCTAGTTTCAGCTCTCGGAACAAAAATCCAAATTTACGAGCCTTTCCATTATGTAACGTACAGTTAGTTACCTCATTATAAGGAGCTATATTTTCTCCAGCTTCCTGGATGAGTGCTTTTATTCCCGTCTTCTCTTCTATGAAATGAATAATTTCTTCCGTAGAAACTACCCCGTTACTACAGGCGTTAATTGGTCCTTTCACATTTTCCATTCCACACCAAGCTAGAAACTCTCCTGCCTCTTTTTCATGTATAAATGACAAAGTTCCATCTACATGATCCACAACGATAGGTTTTTGGTTCACAACACATTCAACGTAAAATTGTAACCTTTTCGTATAGTCATTTTCTCCAATAACAACTGGAAAACGCACTGCAACGACTGGGAATGTTGCATATTGAAATAAAACCGCTTCGGCTAATCGCTTTCCTTCACTATAATTAAAATCATTTCTATCTCCATATGTAATTGCATATTCGTATGGATTAAAGTCCTCTTCTAACAAACTTAATGCAGGTTCATAGACAGCCATTGAAGATGTCATAATATACTTCTTCGTTTTTCCTTTCAAAACTTCACATACCATTTTCGCTGCATTTGAACTATAGCATAAATTATCGTATACAATATCATAACTTTTTCCTTCTAGACGCTCTTCTAGTAGCTTTCCATCTTCTCTATCGACAATTATTCTTTTTACTGCGCTACCAAAAGAATCTTCAGTAACTCCCCTCGTGGCAATTGTTACATCGTGTCCAGCTTGCAAAAGGTACTCTACTAAATGTTTACCAAAAAACCTTGTTCCTCCTAGCACCAACACTTTCTTCAATTTCATCATCCCCATTTTCATGATTTATGAGATACCACCCCTTTTATTATAAAACGCTAATATATAAAAAAGCATGAAATCAGTTTAATGATTCCATGCTTTTATGCAGATCATATATTAACGTACTCGATATTTATAAATACAATAACAGAAGTACAAAATAGAAATTACTGATACATAAACCCATAGTTCATATACGAATCCCTCTCCCCATACTCCCATAAAATAAAATAGTGAAGGTAAAGTCAATGTTACCCATGATTGTACGAAGGCAATCCTTCCAAGATATTGATTGATATTCTTCTTTTGTGTATTTAATACAAAGAATAAATACCAAAGTAATGCCCACATAAACCACGTTAATGCATTAACAACATCATGGAATTTAACAAATGAAACAACCATATAAAATAAAGCAATAATTGCTACCCAAATACAAAACCATCCTAGACCACTACTATCCATTCCTTTTATAAAAGTAACACCTACATATAAATAAGTTAATCCAAATAAGAAAGTAGCCGCATATGAATACACTGTCCAATTGCTTTGATCAGAAATCATGATCAAATAAAACGGAATAATAATTTGTAGTGCACCCACAAATAAATTAAAAACACCCGCACTTTTCATCTCTGCTTTCCCTAATATAACAAGACTATTTAAAAATAAAGCTGCCCCTGAAAGTAATAATCCTATATAACCCATATATATTCGTGTGAAAATCTTTACCTTTCACACTTTTAACCTCCCTACACTATAAAGTGATACTGATATTATTTTTCTTTCCATTTAAAACTACATACATAATTTTTCATCTGAATAAGTCAGACCTCCTACCTCGAAAAAGAGGAAACTTAAAACGCTTTCAATAATAAATAATCCTATCAAAACATGAAATAGGATTCCTTGATTATAAACGGACTCTAGCAATGATACAAGTGTTGGAATACTTTTCAATAATACGCTTTCAATTCCCATAAAAAATTAACAAAATAATACATTCCTCTATCTCATTCTACTATCTTCTAGCATAAGATATTGTAAAATCATATCATTTAAAACAGCGAACGTTCTTTTCTAGGTTCGCTAATAAACTTAATAAAAAATGACCTCTTGCTTTTATGCAAAGGTCATTTTTTTATTCATCATTAAACTTCTAAATAGCCATTTTTATTATTTGATTGCCATTTCCAAGAATCTGCACACATTTCTTCTAATCCACGTGTTGCCTCCCAGCCTAATTCACGCTTTGCTTTCGATGCATCAGCAAAACATACTGCCACATCACCTGGGCGGCGCTCTGTAATTTTATAAGGAACTTTCTTGCCCGAAACTTTTTCAAACGCTTCAACCATCTCTAGTACACTATAGCCCATACCTGTGCCCAGGTTATAAGCATCTACTCCTGTTGTACTCAGTACTTTCTCAAGCGCCTTTACGTGACCATTTGCTAAGTCCACAACATGGATGTAATCACGGACTCCCGTTCCATCTTTCGTTGGATAGTCATTTCCGAATACACTTAATTCTTTTAACTTACCTATTGCCACTTGCGTTACATATGGCATTAAGTTATTTGGGATTCCATTTGGATCTTCTCCGATACGCCCACTTTCGTGTGCACCAAATGGATTGAAATAGCGAAGTAATGCAATACTCCATTCTGCATCTGCAAATGCTACATCACGCATAATTTGCTCAATCATTAATTTCGTTTGACCATATGGATTTGTTGCACTTAATGGAAACTCCTCCGTAATCGGTGACGTTTCTGGAATACCATATACAGTTGCAGATGAACTAAAGATCATCTTCTTAACATTATGTTTCTGCATTACTTCACATAGCACTAACGTGCTTGTAATGTTGTTATGATAATATGTTAATGGAATCGCTACTGACTCCCCTACAGCTTTAAACCCTGCAAAGTGAATAACTGCGTCAATTGCATTTTCTTCAAAAATTGCGTCAATTGCTTCATGATTTAAAACATCTTCTTTATAAAACTTAAATTGTTTTCCTGTTATTTCTTTCACTCGATTTATAGATTCTACCGAGCTATTCGAAAGGTTATCCACTACTATAACTTCGTAACCGCTATTTAGTAATTCTACACATGTATGACTACCAATATATCCTGCTCCACCTGTTACAAGTATTGCCATAATTATAGTCCTCCATATTTCATTCATTATAAACTTCTCAAAGTATATCACATATTTCTTATCCTATGTTTAACATGCGAGCACAGAAACTTACATTTTATCCCATAATAATTTTATAACATATACGATTCTAATCAGGTAATAAAAAAACGCCACATAATTTTTATTATGTAGCGTTTTTTTATTAAATTACGTAACAATATACACTTAGAAAATGCGCAAGACTACCTAATAATACAAAAACATGAAAAATTTCATGATGCCCCATATATTTAAATTCTAACCATTTTGGCTTTGTTCCATAAATAAATCCACCAATTGTATAAAAAATGCCTCCAAGTACTAAGAAAATAATGCCTCCTGTACTTAAATTCTCAGCTAACGGTGCAAAGAATAAAACAATTAACCAACCCATCGTAATATAAATTGCTGTCGATAACCATCTTGGACAATTAAACCAAAACATTTTAAATACAATGCCACAAATCGCAGTTGCATAGACTAAACAAAATAATAGTAAACCACTTGCTGAATTTAATGTAATCAAGCAAAAGGGTGCATATGTACCTGCAATTAATATAAAAATCATAGAATGATCTAGCTTCCTAAAGAAGTAAATAACACGTTCATTGGCCACAACACTATGATACACAGCTGACGCCGTATAAAGGACCATCATTCCAATACCAAACAAAATAACAGCTGTAATTGCAGCAAATGATGGCATCTTAATAGAAACTTTCACAAGCATAGCTAATAAGGCAATAAATGATAATATCGCTCCACCTAAGTGAGTAAATGCGTTAACTGGTTCCCTTACATAAGTATTCATAATAACACCCCTCATATAATTACATGTAGTTTCGATAACTACATGTAATTATATACACATTTCTTTTTAAGGTCAACATTTACAATTCATTTGTTTCGTAATACCATATTTAAAGATATATTAAACATTAAGTTCCACTAAGTTATAAAAGTGAGGGATTCTACGTGGAAAATATAAATGAATTACTTGAGACATTACATTTAGAAAAAAATATTAAACTTGAGGATATTCCAAATGTTGACTTATATGTAGACCAAGTTGTCCAACTATTTGAGAATACTTATGCAGATACAACGAGAACTGATGATGAAAAAGTATTAACAAAAACGATGATTAATAATTACGCAAAAGGGAAACTATTTATCCCTATCAAAAATAAAAAGTATTCAAAAGAGCATATGATTTTAATTAGCCTGATTTACCAATTAAAGGGCGCACTCTCCATTAACGATATAAAAAGTTCATTAGAAAATATAAATGACTCCTTATTAAACGATGATTCATTTGAATTAAATGCGGTATATAAAAATTATCTTACTCTTACTGAAAGCAATGTCGAAAGCTTTAAACAAGACGTAAATAAACGTGTTACAGAAGTAAATGAGATTTCTTCCTTAGAAGATACAAAGCTAGAAAAATTTCTACTACTAACATCCTTCGTGACTATGAGTAATATGTATAGACGTTTAGCAGAGCAACTAGTTGATGATTTGAAAAAATCATAAATAAAAAACTATCCACCTATTAAAGTGGATAGTTTTTTATTTACTTAATTGCCTCATGAACTTTTAATTGTTTCCCTTTAATCGTTGTAGTCTTCATGACTTTCAAGACAAGTGGTCCTTTTCCATTTAATATTTCAACGTAAGAAACGTTATCTTGTATCGTAATAATGCCTATATCTTCTGCTGTAACACCTTTAATTTTAGCAATTGTACCGACGAAATCTACCGCTCTAATTTTCTTTTTCTTCCCGCCATTAAAGTACAGCTTCATAATGCCTTTGTTTATGTCCGCATTTTTATCTTTCTTTATAATTGGTTTAGCATGTATCTTTTCTTCAAATGCAGCTTTCTCTTTCATAACTTCTTCTTTTGAAGGTCCAATTGCCTTTGGAATTTCAAAACCAATATAATCCTCAATCTCTTCTAAAAATCTATTTTCATATGGTGTTATAAATGTAATAGCTTTTCCACTATTTCCAGCTCGTCCCGTTCTTCCAGTACGATGTACATAGCTTTCTTTTTCAAGTGGAATATCATAATTGATAACATGTGTAATATTATCAATATCGATTCCTCTCGCAGCCACGTCTGTTGCTACTAAATAACGGAATTTCCCTTTTCTAAAATCATCCATGACTTCAAAACGATCTTCTTGTACCATACCACCATGTATTTTGTCGCAAGGATAGTTAGCTCGTTTTAACTGTCTATATACATGATCTACATTTTCTTGTGTACGACAGAAAATAATACAACTATCTGGATTCTCAATCGTTGTTACATCTTTAAGTAGTGAAAGCTTCTCGTCTTCTATTACCTCAAAAAGAGTATGTTCAATTTTATCCGTTGTAATCCCAGCTGCTTTAATTTCGATATGAGTTGGTGAATTCATATATGTACGAGACAATTTTTCAACATCTTCTGGAAGTGTTGCTGAGAATAGCATTGTCATTCTTTTTATAGGTAATTCATCAATAATTGCCTCTACTTGATCGATAAAGCCCATATTTAGCATCTCATCTGCTTCATCAATAACTAAATACTTCAAACACTCTAAAGAAAGGGTACCCTTTTCAATATGATCCAACACACGACCAGGAGTCCCAACTACAATATGTGTCTTTTGCTTTAATTCTAATTTTTGACGTGCAAATGGAGATTTCCCATAAACTGCCGCAGCCTTAATCCTTTTGAATCGACCTATATTTGTAATATCTTCTTTTACCTGTACCGCAAGCTCTCTCGTTGGTGTTAAAACTAATGCTTGTGGTTTATTCTCTTCCCACTCCACCATTTCACAAAGCGGAATACCAAATGAAGCTGTTTTTCCACTTCCAGTCTGGGACTTCACAACAAGATCCTTCTTTTGTAATGCGACTGGAATAACCTCACCTTGTACTTCTGTTGGATGATCATATCCTAACCCAGTAAGTGCCCTTACAATTTCCTTACTTAATTTATAATCAGAAAAACTTTTTTTACTCATATATTAACCTCATTTTATTCTGTATTATTTTCTTTTTTATCTTTTGTATACGTTACTATCACCCTACTTATTATACTTGAAACCTCACATAAAAAGGTGGATCATGCCAGATTCATCTTTTTATATAGAAATAAACCTTATCATTTCATATATTGTTCAACTAATTGATAACATCTTTTGCTCGTATTGTTAGCATTAACCCTTTCATAGTACCCTCACCCTACCAAAAAATAAAAAGAATACATACAACCTTGTATAATTATCTCAATTTTTCAACCTTTTTTCATAAACGAACAATACAATTGAAAAAACGTTTTAAATTCGTTTTTAACGTTTTTTTTCAGATATAAAATCTACTTTTTAAAAAAATGTTAAGAAATCCTTTGACTTCTTAATAAAAATAATGTAAATTATCCTATGGACGAACATTTTTGATTAATAAAAATAAAATATTCGTATTTTAGGGGTGTAAATGATGGAAAACGTATTCGACTATGAAGATATTCAATTAATTCCTGCAAAATGCATTGTAAATAGCCGCTCTGAATGTGATACAACTGTCACTTTAGGAAAACATAAATTTAAATTACCTGTCGTGCCTGCAAATATGCAAACGATTATTGATGAAAGAATCGCAACTTATTTAGCTGAAAACAATTACTTCTATATCATGCATCGGTTCCAACCAGAGAAACGAATCTCATTCATTAGAGATATGCAATCACGTGGATTAATCGCTTCTATCAGCGTTGGTGTAAAAGAGGACGAATATGAATTCGTACAACAATTAGCTGCTGAGCAACTTACACCTGAATATATCACGATTGATATCGCACACGGTCATTCTAATGCTGTGATTAACATGATTCAACATATTAAAAAACATTTACCAGAGAGCTTCGTTATCGCTGGAAACGTTGGAACTCCCGAAGCGGTAAGAGAATTAGAAAATGCTGGTGCCGATGCAACAAAAGTTGGTATTGGACCTGGTAAAGTTTGTATTACTAAAATTAAAACAGGCTTCGGAACTGGTGGTTGGCAGCTAGCTGCACTTCGTTGGTGTGCAAAAGCTGCAAGTAAGCCAATTATCGCTGATGGTGGTATTCGTACACACGGCGACGTAGCTAAATCTATTCGATTTGGGGCAACTATGGTCATGATCGGTTCTCTATTCGCTGGTCACGAAGAGTCTCCAGGGGAAACAATTGAAAGAGATGGCAAACTTTATAAAGAATACTTCGGTTCTGCTTCTGAATTCCAAAAGGGTGAGAAGAAAAACGTTGAAGGTAAGAAAATGTTCGTTGAGCATAAAGGTTCTTTAGAAGATACGTTAATCGAAATGGAACAAGATCTTCAATCTTCTATCTCTTACGCTGGTGGAACAAAACTAGATGCTATTCGTACTGTAGATTATGTTGTCGTGAAAAACTCAATTTTTAATGGTGACAAAGTATATTAATTCTTAAAATTAAAAAGAAGGAGAAGCAATTCTATGCTTCTCCTTCTTTTTCATATATAAAAATGTTAAATATTTTTATTTTACTGAATTTTCTAGTATCATATTTTTAGATGCTTTTAATAAGGAGGATATAAGACATGAAAACTATAATTGAGAATCGTCTTGTTCGTGCGGAAGTACCTAACGAACTAAAATGGGATTTGTCTGATTTGTATAAGTCCAATGATGAGTGGCATACCGCATTAAACATATTAGAAAATGATATACAGAAACTTGATGCATTTAAAGGACGTTTACATACTAACTCCACAACTTTATTAAATTGCCTACTTTTAGAAGAAGAGCTTTTAATGAAGTTAACAAAACTGTACTCATATGCAAATTTAAAAGAATCTACTGATCGTACAAATCCAGTTATTCAAGCGAACTCTTCCAAAATTTCTGCTTTATGGACGAAAGTACATACTGCACTATCCTTTATTCATAATGAAATCCTCTCATTCGACGAAGGAACAATTGAAAAATATTTAACTGAAGAAACAAAACTCGAACCTTTCCGTAAGTCGTTACTAGAAATACTCAAAAAAAGGCAGCACACACTCTCTCCTGAAACAGAAGAAGCACTTGCTGCACTTGGCGAAGTTCATAGTTCTCCATACAAAATTTACGGCATGACTAAATTGGCAGATATGGATTTCACTTCTATACAAGACGAACAAGGAAACGAACTCCCTGTTTCTTTCGCATTATTTGAAAGCAAATATGAATTTTCTCCAAGCGCATACATACGTAGAAAAGCATACTCATCATTTGTTTCCACCTTGAAACGATATAAAAATACAGTTGCGACAACATATGCTACCGAAGTAAAAAAACAAGTAACACTTTCTCGTTTACGTAAATATGAATCCGTTACCCATATGCTATTAGAACCACAAAAGGTTCCACTTGAAATGTATAACAACCAACTTGATATTATTTATAAAGAATTAGCACCTCATATGCGCCGTTTTGCAGATTTAAAAAAGAAAGTATTAGGACTCGATCAAATGCTTTTCTGCGACTTACACGCACCTTTAGATCCCGAATTTAATCCGACGATTACTTATGAAGAAGCAGCCACGCTCATTCAAGATTCTTTAAAAGTATTAGGCGATGAATATAGTTCCATAATCCAAAAAGGATTCAAAGAAAGATGGGTAGATCTTGCAGATAACGTAGGCAAATCAACAGGGGCATTTTGCTCAAGTCCATACGGCTCTCATCCCTATATTTTAATTACATGGCAAAATACGATGCGTGGATGCTTCACATTAGCACATGAATTTGGACATGCTGGTCATTTCTATTTAGCAAATAAAAACCAACGTATCATGAACGTACGCCCATCTATGTACTTTGTTGAAGCACCATCAACTATGAATGAATTACTATTAGCTCAGCATTTACTAGAGACTACTGACGATAAGAGGATGCGCAGATGGGTCATTCTACAACTACTCGGCACATATTATCACAACTTTGTTACTCATTTACTTGAGGGTGAATACCAACGTAGAGTATATGCTCTAGCAGAAGAAGGACAGGCCCTTACAGCTACAACTTTAACTGAAATTAAAACAAATGTCCTTTCCACATTCTGGGGAGATTCTGTAGAAATCGATGAAGGTGCGGGCTTAACTTGGATGCGTCAGCCTCATTATTATATGGGTCTATATTCTTACACATATTCCGCAGGCCTCACTGCATCAACTGCAGTAGCTCAAATGATTAAAGATGAAGGACAACCTGCTATTGATCGCTGGTTAGATGTGCTTCGCGCTGGTGGTACAATGAAACCACTTGAACTAATGAAACATGCCGGAGTAGATATGTCAAAACCAGATGCAATCCGTCAAGCTGTTTCTTACGTTGGTTCATTAATTGATGAATTAGAGCATTCTTATCAAGAATAAAAAATAAGCCCTCGCTTTATGAGGGCTTATTTCATATTTACTTCCCAAACCTTTTACGATATCCACATTTCCTACAAAGCTCTTCAACCGCAACTCTTTTTGAAAATCCATCGACAATGTTTGTTGCTCTTTCACCTTCTATAATGTTAGAAAATGAATCATTATTAATATTTCCAAGGTTAATAATCCCTTCACCATCTAAACAACAAGGAATAACCGTCCCATTCGCTAAAATCCCTGCTTGATTACGAAGTCCATGACAGAATCCTTTCCCATCATCCTCTTCTTCATGTAATGCTGGCCACTGGAATTCATAGTCTTGATTAATAAAGACACGTTCTGCAATTTTTATACCTTTTCCTGGTGTAAGCTTCTCTTCAATCTGATAAGATAGATCAAATTCATTTTCAATTATGGATAATAACTCCCTATTTTTCTGAATTTCAGCATTTGTTTTATTATCCTGAGTTAAATTCCATAACCTTAACGATACAATTAAATCTGATTGACTTGTCGCTTCCCTAATGAAGGAAAGTATACTCCTTACATAGCCCTCTTTATCTTGCGAACCTGGGTGTCCATCAAAACTATGCAGTGAAAAATTCATTTGCCTTAATGCGGGCTTATTTAACAGCCTATGCCTTCTCTTATTAATTAACGTTCCGTTCGTTGTAATATTAACTTTAAACCCTTTTTCATGACTTAAGTCTAATAGTTGATCTATTTTCGGATGGAGCAACGGCTCCCCCTTCACGTGCAAATAAATGTAGTCTGTGTGAGGTTTAATTTGGTCTAATCTTTTAGCAAAATCCTCTACAGAAATGAATTGCTTCTGCCTTTCCGTCGGCGGACAAAAGCTACACGCAAGATTACATACACTCGTAATCTCCAAGTAAAACTTCTTAAACTTCTTCACCTTTAATTCCTCACTTCTCTAACTACTTATACTTTTTCCTCTTCATATTACAGCATATTTTTATGGAAATAGAAACATACTTATTTTAGGAAATCTACATACCATCTAATAATATTTAAAAGACCATCGGTAATTTTTGTCCAATGGTCTTTTTATCCTTTTTATATGCAAAGAATAAATTTATTTATGATACGGTTCATCATAACTATTCTAAATAAGCTTATTTTTTATTATTTTCATAATTAAATTTAACAAAAAAGGTAGTGCCTTCCGATCCTGTTTGAATTTCTATTTTTGCATTATGGCGGGCAGCAATGGCATAACATACACCTAACCCCAATCCAGTTCCATTATGTTTGGTCGTGTAAAATGGCGTACCCAGTTTCTCTAATACTTCAGGCCTGATACCTTTTCCTTGATCCTCCACTGCAAGCACCACACAATTTTGACCTTCCTTGTAGGTGCTAATGGTTAGAACTTTCCCTGTACTCATCGCTTCTAAGCCATTACGATATAGATTCATTAATAATTGCCGTATCTCATTACGATTTAAAAGTAATTTCGGAATGTCATTTGTATCGAATTGAATATATTTATTTTGATTATACGTATCAATCTTTATTAAAGGAATAATATCGCGGATAAGTGAATTTAAATCTAACATCTGCAAATCCAATTTCCTTGTATTACCCATTGAGAGAAATTCAGTAATAATAGAATTGGCACGGTTAAGTTCTTCAATCATTAAATGAAAGTACTTATTATGTTTCTCATAGGTATTCTCTTCTTTTAATAACTGCAAAAATCCTAGTACCGTTGTCATTGGATTTCTAATTTCATGGCTGATACCTGCTGCCATTTGCCCTATTAAATCAATGTTAGATAATCTTTTCAATTCCTGTTCATATTTCTTTTTTTCCGTTATGTTTTTAAAAATACAACAAATACCATCATCATACGGGTATGCAATAACTTCGTGCCAATATTCATCTGCAGTAGAAAGAAATTCGAAATGAACTGTAGTTCGTTCTGACATCGCACGATGAAATTCCTTATACATAACTGTGTCGATATCACTCGGGAAAACATCCCATATATTCTTTCCTAATACATCTTTTGCTGTTTTTCTTTGCGGAAAATATTGGTGCTTATTTACGTACGTAAATTCCCATTTATTATTTAAAGTAAAGAATCCATCCGTAATACATTCAATCACACTTGTAACTTTTTCATTAGCAGCAGCTAGCTCTCCCGTTCGCTCTTCCACTATACTTTCTAGTTTATCCATATATAACAAATTTGAAAACGTGGGGGCTGTGGCATCAACGATAGATTTTGCTAGTTGAATTTGAGAATTATCGTAATTGTGAGCTTTTCCTTCTTTCCCAACGACGATTACCCCTAATACTTCTCCCATTGAAATCAATGGGATCATCAATAAATCCTTACTATCTATATTTTTTGTTTGAATAACTTCTTGGATCTTGGCTTCATAGCTTTTCTCTGTCCAATCAGCTTCTGTCCAATCACAGCCCTTACTTAATTTCGTTGTTTTAATCGTTGTTTTGTCTAGCGGATCTAGAAGATGGGCAGTCATATTTTTACTCTCTAAAATCTGTTCTAAGTAAAAAAAGCATTTATCAAAACTCTCCTGTATCGAGGAACACATTGATAAATCACGGGTAACATTTAGTAACAGCTGCTTCTCAACAATAAGGTTTTCCTTTTGTGTTAAATTATTTGCGTTTTGAATTGCGACCGCGGCCATATTTACATAAGCTTCAACACTTTGAATTTCTGAATCTGTTAAGTTCATCGGGATCCCATAATCAAATAAAAAAACCAGACCAAATAACTCTTGCCTAAATGAGATAGGCAGAGCTAATAAGGACTTAATTTTAAACGCATCAACTGGTCTCGGATCTGGTCGATGATCCTTTGAGGTATCAGGAATATAGATGGTTTTTTTCGTTTCAATAACTTCTTTTGCCAGTAAGTCTATTTCAGGATCAACTACCTGAGTATCGAGTGTTACGCCATTTATGGTCTCTGGTTTTCCTGCAAACCCTCTAAATGTTCCATCTTCCTGGGGTAAATAAATTCCAACAGCATCGCACCTAACAATCTCCTCTGATATCGCCATTGTCACACGCTGCAATACTTCACGTAGTTCTAATTTCGTATTTATTATTTTTGTTATATTCGCGAGCCTAGAATATCTCGTCTGATCACTTACCATTCACATAGCCTCCAGTTATAGGCATAATAAAATAAATATGATAATATCAGCGTCTTACCTTTGTTTTACATAGAATATTTTACTTATGATACGGTTCACCGCGATTAATCCGAAACGCTCTATACACTTGCTCAAGCAACACTAATCGCATTAATTGGTGTGGTAACGTCATCTTTGAAAAAGAAAGTGATTCGTTTGAACGCTTCATTACTTCTGAACTTAGTCCGAGTGATCCACCAATTACAAATGCGACTTTACTCTTTCCGTATGTAGCAAGGCGATCTAGACTGACCGCAAATTCTTCTGATGACTTTTGCTTTCCTTCTATAGCTAATGCAATCACATGCGTGTCATCAGAAATTTTATCCAGTATACGTATACCTTCTTTTTCCTTTACAATTAACATTTCTGCTTCACTTAAATTTTCTGGTGCCTTTTCATCTGGCAATTCAATTAATTCTACTTTTGCGTATGCTGATAATCGTTTTAAGTATTCTGCTATACCTTGTTTCAAATATTTTTCTTTTAATTTCCCAATTGAAATAATCGAGATATTCACACGTATCCTCCACCTTACAAACATGTTATCCACAAAACTTATCCACATATCCACAAACACTACCCACATATTGTGTGAGAATCTGTGTTCGATACAACATATGTCGCCTCGTTTTGACAAAATTCACATGTTTTTTTCTCTTTTTCTGAGTTATCCACACTGTTGATAACCGGTGCAACTTCACACTCATCCACAATAATATCTAACGCTAATTCAACATGTTCTAAACAACAAGGTAAATTCATTTTCTTCACCTCACTTTTCTACAATAGAAAACAGGAGGTAGGCCCTCCTGTTTTTAATACTTTTGAATGCCTAATTTCACTGTTGTTGTTACTCTTTTTGTACCACGATAAAACGTAAGAGTCATTTTATCATTAATTTCCTTATCATATAAGGCCGTGCGGAATCCAATAATATCGCGAATCGGTTTTCCATCTACTGCCACAATAACATCATGTTCTCTTAAACCAGCATCCGCGCCTGGCGAAGGACTTTTCACATCCAAAATACAAACTCCTTCTGTTACAGTACCTGGTAAATGTAATGTTTTTGACCAATAATAGTTTGGAATTTCATTTAATGACCTAAGTTCAATCCCAACATACGGTCTTCTTACTTTTCCATACTTCTCAAGTTCATTCATAATCGGAACAGCCCTAGTCACTGGAATAGCCAGTCCGATTCCTTCTACTTCTTTTGCAGCAATTTTCATTGAATTAATACCAATTAATTGTCCTGCTGCATTTACAAGCGCACCGCCACTATTCCCTGGGTTAATCGCCGCATCTGTTTGTAACACTTCTACTTGCCAATCATAATGTCCATCTTGATCTAAATCTACAGGGACAATACGTTCATTAGCTGAAATAATACCTTGCGTAACAGTTCCAGAGAATTGCAGTCCAAGTGGATTTCCAATCGCAATAACTGGCTCTCCTCTGCGAACAGTATTAGAATCGCCAATTTCAATTATTTTTTTCACATGCTTTGCATCTATTTCTAATACAGCTAAATCTGTGACTACATCGGTTCCTAATACTTTTCCAGGAACCTTCTTACCGTCACTTAGACTTACTTCAATACGATTCGCTCCAGCTACAACATGATTATTCGTTACAATATAAGCTTGACCATCTGTCTTTTTATAAATTACTCCTGATCCTGTACCAGCCTCTGAATCTGCCTCTGAAAAGTTATCTCGTTGAATGTTAATAACACCCACAACAGCTTCAGATGCACGATCAACAGCATCTACAAAGCTAATCTGTTTAATTCCTTGAGCTTCGGCCATATTACTTCCGCTTGCTTCCGCTTGCGGAAGCGTATCAGCAGAATTTGAAAATAAAGGAGCTCCAAACGCAAATAAAGAAGCTCCTACAATTGTTCCCGCTATACTAGAAAGAACTATACCTTTATGCTTCTTTTTTCCTGCACGTTTCATACGATAATTTTCTTCATCAATAAAGGACATATTTGTTCACCCATCTTCCTGAAAACAACTATATTCACCTTTATTGTTTACTAAAATGAAGAATTATACGTATTGAATTTTTGTAGGCATTTTTGGATCTGTATCGTGAATTTCAAAGGATTCACCCACTCCAAATCCTTTTTCCTCTAGTACTTGTGATACTGACATACGAGCTAGTTCTTTCATGTTATTATCTAAGCTTAAATGGGCTAAATAAATATGCTTTGTCTCATCTGTAATTACATCTGCCATCGCTAATGCAGCATCCTCATTACAAACATGCCCAACGTCGCTTAAAATGCGTCGTTTAATGCTCCATGGGTAACGTCCCATACGAAGCATTTCCACATCATGATTACTTTCAAATACGAAAGCATTAGCTCCCTTAATAACGCCCTTCATACGGTCGCTTACGTATCCCGTATCTGTAATAAGCGCTAATTTCCTATTATTATTATGGAAAGCATAAAACATCGGTTCAGCCGCATCATGAGAAACTCCAAATGATTCGACTTCAATATCACCAAATGTTTTCACATCCCCAACTGAGAAAATGAATTTTTGCTCAGTTGGGATATTTCCTATTAAATGTTCCATTGCATTCCATGTTTTCTCATTCGCATAAACGGGTAAATCATATTTTCGCGCCAATACACCTAACCCTTTAATATGATCACTATGCTCATGTGTTACAAGAATACCTGATACATCATTTATATTCAGTTCTGCTTGTTTAAATAAAGCCTCTGTCGCTTTACCACTTAAACCTGCATCGACTAGTAATTTTTTTTCATCGGTTCCTACGTATAGCATATTTCCTGTACTTCCACTTGCAAGTACGCTAAAATGCAACCCCATTATTTCTCACTCCAGTATGTTCATCAACCACTTGATTTTCCTTTTCCCCTAATTCCATAACTTGTCCTTCAATTGCATTCACAAAGAAGTCCTGCTTTTGCTCCGTTTTTAAATTCCACGTTGGAGCAAGTACTTGGTTATTAGAAGTAGATGCGGTAAGAGTGGCATAACCAATTTGCGCTTCTTTAACATGTGTATTTCCATGAATTTTATTTTTTAAATACAAATTTTCTAAAGCTGTTTGAGCCGTAATAATTTCTTGCTCTTTCGTTTTTTCACCTTCGCCCATTTCTTTTAAATCAGTTAGCATTGTCTGCGTATATGAAACAAGTTCATTTTTTTCATTTAATTCCACAACAATCATCGCCTGATTATTATAGAAAATAGGCTTATCTTTATATTTTTGGAAGAAATAAATTTTAGAGTCTTTCACCGCTCCAAATTCATACTTTTGTCCATCCAATACATAGTTCTTCAAAAATTCATTATACTTATCTTTTGATAATGATTTCGTATTTAAAAAAGGCTCTTTTAGCTTACTTTCTATTGTGTACATATTTTGTATATGCGCCGTTTGATTTTTCAAAGACTGTATATCATCTTCTTTAAAGGCTTTATTTTCCGCTCTAATGAATGACTCTTTCTTCGGTTCCTTAGGGATATTCCCTATAGTAATTTTATTTGCTTTTAATTCTTGATCTATCTTTGTTTCTGCAATAAGCTCCAATTGATTACTATCTTGCTTTTGAATGAATTGAAAAATGAGAAAGAGGTCCAAAACAAAAAAGGTCACAATAAATATGGTTTTAATTCGATCCCAATCCATTTAGTCCTCCCTCACTCCACTCATAGATTTGCTGTTTACCCGTTTCACCTTCAACAAGCTTTACATACCAAATTGGTTGTAGTCGAACTACTTGCCCATCTAGTGATAACTTGTATCCAATACCAATATCCTTAATTACTTGTTTCTTTATCTCTGGATTATTTTCTAGGGATGCTATTACAACATGCCCTGACGGAAGAGTAACTTTCTGTTCTATGCCTTTAGTATTTAAAGACAGCAACGGTCTTTCATATTCCATTACTTCTTCTGATCCCCATTTTTGTCTCAATTCAGCTAATCCATCTGTATTGAATACGGAATATCCATCTTCATGTAAGCGAAATACTGTCTCTCCTTTATTCATATAGTCCAAACGATATGAATCCAAACTTCCACTGTGACCACTTACAAATTCAAAGCTTTTTTGTAACAGCATTAAATTATCTATCGTTTTCTCAGTTAAGACAGAAGAGTTTTTATACTTTAGCATGTGACGATCGTTTTCAATTTCCATGGATCTAATACCATCTGTAAATGTTTCTTTCGATATCTCAGTAATCGGACTTAAATAACGAGGATCACTAAACAGAGCATTCTTAAACGTATCAACTGCTAAATTAGATGAAATATATGTTATATTGTTTAACTCTGTCGTGCCATCTGGTAAAAATAACTTTTTCATATCATTGATTTGATAATCAAAATAGGGCTTTGCTGATACTATAAATTGATTTTGAGCATTTACAATATCTTTTAAATACACACCACTTAATTTTGCCTCATATATTTTAAAGTTATCACCATCAGAAACAAAGTTAATTTTAATTTCTTGATCCTTACTCCTAGAAGGATCAAGGAGAATACGATTAAAATGTTTAGGCTTATCTGTACTTTTCTCTTTCATGTTAAACATAGATTTAACTGCATCAAATGGGATATCAGTAGGGAAAACAAGTTCAATTTTCCCTTCACCATGCACATAGGATAGGAAATCACCCTTAGTGATTGATATCTCTCTAAACTCATGTAGTTCCCCTACTTCCAAAGGCTTATAGATTGATTCTATATCTGCCTCTCTTCTGCTCCCATAATGATTTTTATCTTTATGCACGATGATAGAAGTAGGACGGACAACATCGGAAATTTTAGTTTGATTCGTTCCTTCATTGCCCTGTACAAATTTTGCATTTTGCATGGATGTAGAATCTGGCACATACGTCCATAGGTTAAAAGTAAGAAACAGGCTAATTACAACTAGGTTAATTAAAACTATTGTTTTAAAGTTTTCCATACTCATTCCCAATCGTCCTCTTCATCTGCTGCCATTGGTAACGTGAAATAAATAGTTGTCCCTTTTCCTTCTTCACTCTTCGCCCAAATAGAGCCACCATGTGCCTCGATCATTTCTTTTGCAATTGCTAATCCAAGTCCCGTACCACCCATTTGTCTTGAACGAGCTTTATCTACGCGATAAAAACGTTCAAAGATTTTATCAACGTTTTCTTTTGGAATACCCATTCCTTGGTCACTTACGCTAATTTCTAATAAATCACCGCGATCACGTAAGCGATATGTTACTGTTCCACCTTCTGGTGAATACTTTAATGCGTTAGAAATAATGTTATACAGCACTTGAGTAATTTTGTCAGTATCCATATCAATAAACCTAGACTTCTTAGAGAAAGATCGTTTGAAACTTACATTTTGTTCTTTAGACATTTCAAAGCGATCAATAATATTATTAAAGAAATCAGTAAAGTCGACCCATTCTTTCATTAAACGGTGCTCTGTACTATCAAGTTTAGATAACTGTAACAACGCATTTACAAGTCTAATCATTCTTTCTGTTTCTTCTTGTGTAACCGTTAAAAATTGTGGCGCAATATTCGGATCCTGCCATGCTCCATCTGTAAGTGCCTCTAAATAACTGCGCATCGTCGTTAATGGCGTCCTTAATTCATGAGAGACATTCGCTACAAACTCACGGCGTTCCCTTTCTATACGCTCCTGCTCTGTTACATCATATAATACGGCAATTAAACCATTTGCCTTCCCTGTTTCTTTTTGAATAACAGAGAAACTAGCACGTAAAATATATGGTTCATTTCTCGTACTAAAATCTAATAAAACAGAATCTGGCTCTTCATATAA
This sequence comes from Bacillus sp. C-3-6, assembly GCF_054509685.1. NCBI lineage: Bacteria > Bacillati > Bacillota > Bacilli > Caryophanales > Bacillaceae > Bacillus > Bacillus sp. C-3-6. Next base: position 5,202,614 of record NZ_CM137247.1, read on the forward strand.
ATGATCGAGCGTAAATTCTTCCTGTATCCCTAATACCTCTAAAACAGATTGATCAAGCGCTGTTTCACGAGAAACATTTAACATCTTTTCCGCAGGGTCATTTAGTAAAATAATATCCCCTTTTCGGTCAGTAGCAATTACTCCATCTGTCATATGAGATAAAACAGATGATAGTTTACGCCTTTCACTTTCTGTAGAAGAACGAGCTTGTTGTAATTTTTTTGATAAATTATTGAAGGATAATGCCAGTTGTCCAATTTCATCATGGCTATGCACCTTTACTTTTCTCGAATAATTTCCTTTTGCCATTTCGATTGCTTGTCTCCGCATATCTGAAATTGGTCTTGTAATTGTTTGAGCCAATAAAATCCCAAGTACGGCCGTTACTAATAAGGCAATTACTGTTCCCGTAGCAAAAATTTGATTTATATCCTTCATTTGTTTATATACATCTTCCATAGATGCAACGATGTATATAACACCAAGCGCATCCTTGCCATTATCATCGAGAATCGGAGTAAGCATAACTTGAACACGATGGCCTGTACTACCATCCTTCTCAATTTTCACTTCTGGCTTTTTTTGCACCAACACTCGCTGAACAGCTATATCAGTTGATGTTCTATTCACCTTATTCTGCTTTGATTCATCTGAAATAGCCAGTAACTTTCTATGCGAATCAAATACACTTACCTCTTGTATAACTTTTTTTTGATCAGAGGCAAACTTTCGAATAGAAGTTTTAATCGTTTCATCTGTTGACTCTGTTTCTGCTTTTGTATAACTTTTTTTAAATTCTTGTTTCAAGTTATATGATAATAAGTTTGTTTGCTGCGTTAAAGAATCCCTAAAACCTTGTACTAGGCTCTTCTCTAATTCCCTTACAAAATATACCCCAATAACTTGCATCGCTATTAATATTAATAGCATATATATAAGCACAAATTTTAAATGAATAGATTGAAAAAAACCAACTTTCTTCATATACTATTCCTGCTCTGGGTCACGCAAGTAATACCCTACTCCACGTCTAGTTACAATTAAAGTAGGATGGCTTGGATTATCTTCAATTTTTTCACGCAAACGACGTACTGTTACGTCTACTGTGCGCACATCTCCAAAATAGTCATAACCCCAAACTGTTTGTAATAAATGTTCGCGTGTCATAACTTGTCCTAAGTGTTTCGCTAAATAATGTAGCAACTCAAATTCACGATGTGTAAGCTCGATATTTTCCTCGCGCTTCGTTACACTATATGCATTTGGATTAATAACAATTGGTCCAATAACCATTTCTGTATTTTCTTCTTTTTCTGCAGCACCACCTTGTTGGTGACGGCGTAAATTCGCCTTCACACGAGCAAGTAATTCTCTCGTGCTAAATGGCTTCGTTACATAATCATCTGCCCCAAGCTCAAGCCCTAATACTTTATCAATCTCAGAGTCCTTTGCTGTAAGCATAATAATCGGCATTTCTGAACTTTTACGTATTTCACGACAAACCTCTAAGCCATCTTTACCTGGTAGCATAATATCTAATAAAACCATATCTGGTTGTTCTTCATTAGCTTTTTCAATTGCTTCATCACCATCATGCGCCATTACTATTTCAAAACCTTCTTTTTCTAGGTTAAACTTCAAAATATCTGCAATCGGCTTTTCATCATCAACTACTAAAATTTTCTTTCCCATCATCGTCTATTTCCTCCTTATAAAAATATGGTCAATAATCCCTAAACATATTGATGTTTACATAGTATGTCCTATATGACCGCATCCTTTGTTTAAGTATTTTCTCCTCTATTCTCATAGACTCATGTATGATCCACTTTTACACGGAATCCTATACGATCTATAGAAAAACCTCTAGCTTCAACTGCTAGAGGCTCCTCGTTCTATTTTAAAATAACTACTCAGTTTTGTAAAATTACATAAATAAAAAGGATATTAAGTGGGCCCACTTAATATCCTGAGAGTGGCTCGGGACGGAATCGAACCGCCGACACGAGGATTTTCAGTCCTCTGCTCTACCGACTGAGCTACCGAGCCAAAACTATATATAAAACCACTAATGGTGGTATAAACAAAAGTGGCGGTCCCGACCGGGGTCGAACCGGCGATCTCCTGCGTGACAGGCAGGCATGTTAACCACTACACCACGGGACCAAAAATAAGCATAAAAAAAAACATGACCCGTACGGGATTCGAACCCGTGTTACCGCCGTGAAAGGGCGGTGTCTTAACCACTTGACCAACGGGCCACGAAAAATAAAATGGTGAGCCATGAAGGATTCGAACCTTCGACCCTCTGATTAAAAGTCAGATGCTCTACCAACTGAGCTAATGGCTCATACTCACCAACGTCATATTTTCGTGACGACAAGATGTATCATAACATGTATTCTGTATTCTTCGCAATACTTTTTTTCATTTTTTTATAAAAGATAAGAAAAAACTCATGCGGACATGAGTTTTTTCTTAAAATATCAATTAAGCTTCGTATACATTACGAACAATATTCGTTTGGTTACGATCTGGTCCAACTGAGAACATAGATAATTGAATTCCTGTTAACTCAGAAACACGTTCTACGTATTTTCGTGCATTTTCAGGAAGCTCGTCTAATGATTTTACACCAGTAATATCTTCTGTCCAACCTGGAAGCTCTTCATATACAGGCTCACATTTCGCTAAAATGTTTAAGTTTGCTGGAACTTCATCGATAACTTCGCCATTGTATTTGTAAGCAACACAAATTTTAAGAGTTGGAATATCTGTTAAAACGTCGATAGAATTTAATGATAGATCCGTTAAACCACTAACACGACGCGCATGTCTTACAACAACGCTATCGAACCAACCTACGCGGCGCGGACGACCAGTTGTTGTTCCGTACTCACGACCAACTTCACGAATTTGATGACCAATTTCATCATTAAGTTCAGTAGGGAATGGACCGTCACCAACACGGCTTGTATATGCTTTACATACACCTACAACGCGAGTAACTTTCGCAGGACCAACTCCAGTTCCAACTGTTACACCACCCGCAATCGGGTTAGAAGATGTAACGAATGGGTACGTACCGTGGTCAATATCAAGCATAACACCTTGTGCACCTTCAAATAATACACGGTGATTGTTATCTAGTGCATCATTTAATACAACAGATGTGTCGCATACATATTGTGCGATTTGTTGTCCATATTCGAAGTACTCTTCAAAGATTTCTTCTACACTGAAACCTTCTGTATCGTACATTTTTTCAAACAAACGATTTTTCTCTACTAAATTGCGCTCAAGCTTCTCTTTAAATGCTTCACGATCTAAAAGATCAGCCATACGGATACCAATACGAGCAGCTTTATCCATATATGCAGGACCGATACCTTTTTTCGTTGTACCGATTTTGTTATCACCTTTACTAGCCTCTTCTAACTCATCTTGTTTTAAGTGATAAGGTAAAATAACGTGTGCACGGTTACTTACACGTAAATTATCAGTACTTACACCACGGTCGTGTAAGTATTTTAACTCTTCAAGTAATGCTTTCGGATCTACTACTAAGCCATTTCCGATTACACAAATTTTCTCTTTATAGAAAATACCAGATGGAATTAAGTGTAACTTATATTTAACTCCGCCGAAAACAATTGTATGTCCCGCGTTATTTCCACCTTGATATCTTGCAACTACTTCCGCATGCTCAGAAAGAAAATCAGTGATTTTACCTTTTCCTTCGTCGCCCCATTGTGTTCCTACAACTACTACTGAAGACATTATTAAAGCACCTCCGCAATTTTCAAACGATCTATTCAAACAATATAATTGTACCAAAACCGAAAAAGAAGTCAACCAAAAAGCGAACATTTTTTTATTAAAAATCATTTTCGTTCGTAAGAATTATGTTTTCACCTTATGAAAGCCTTATCTTTACCCCATAAAAAAAAGAAACACATCTTATTATAAGAAATGTGTTTCTTTTTTATACTGCCTTTATGCCCCATCCTCAAAGCGTCGTTCTAAGTTAACGAACTTATTGAACTCTTTGACGAATGCAAGTTCCACTGAACCTACTGGACCGTTACGTTGCTTTGCAATGATAATTTCAATCGTATTTTTATTTTCCGTTTCACGGTCATAGTAATCTTCACGATATAGGAAAGCTACAATATCAGCATCCTGCTCAATACTTCCAGATTCACGAATATCAGACATCATCGGGCGTTTATCCTGACGAGATTCTACACCACGAGATAACTGTGATAAGGCAATAACAGGCACTTGCAATTCACGTGCAATCCCTTTTAAAGTACGAGAAATCTCAGATACTTCCTGCTGACGGTTCTCACCTGATTTCCCACTTCCTTGAATAAGCTGTAAGTAGTCAATTAAAACCATTCCAAGACCTTGTTCTTGCTTTAGTCTACGACATTTTGCTCGAATCTCATTTACCTTAATTCCCGGTGTATCATCAATATATATACCGGCATTTGAAAGACTCCCCATCGCCATTGTTAATTTCGCCCAATCATCAGAAGTTAGTGACCCGGTACGAAGTCTTTGCGCATCGATATTTCCTTCTGCACAAAGCATACGCATAACAAGCTGATCGGAGCCCATCTCCAAACTAAAAATCGCTACATTTTCATCCGTTTTCGTCGCTACGTTTTGTGCGATGTTTAATGAAAATGCAGTTTTCCCTACTGACGGACGTGCTGCTACGATGATTAAATCATTTCGCTGGAAACCTGCCGTCATCTTATCTAATTCAGTAAATCCAGTTGGTATCCCAGTAACTTCACCTTTTTGATTATGCAAAAGTTCAATTTTATCATAAGCATCCACAAGAACATCTTTAATATTTTGAAATGCTTTTGCATTCGTTTGATGGGATACTTCTAATATTTTTTTCTCGGCCTCATTTAAAAGGCCGTCCACGTCATCTTCTCTCTCGTATCCATCCGACACTATATGAGTCGCTGTTCGAATTAAACGGCGTAAAAGTGCCTTTTCAGCAATGATACGTGCATAATATTCAACGTTAGCAGCTGTTGGAACAACTTCTGCTAACTCTGCTAGATAAGACACTCCACCAACTTCTTCTAGTAATCCTTGATCAGCCATCGCTGATGTCATTATTACTAAGTCGATCGGTTCTCCTTTATCAGATAATCCAAGCATGACCTCAAAAATCTTTTGATGTTTCGTTCGATAGAATGAATCAGGTACCAATAACTCCGATGCTGACGTTAACGCATCTTGATCAATTAATATGGCACCTAAAACCGCCTGCTCGGCCTCTATATTATGCGGAGGGGTACGATCAGCAAGTACATCACTCATACGCAATCCTCCTTGCTTAATTTATTTTTATTGTTCACTAACATGAACTTTTACTGTCGCTGTTACTTGCGGATGCAATTTCACTGTTACATTTGTGTAGCCTAATGCACGAATTGCATCATCCATTTCAAATTTACGTTTATCAAGTTTAATTTTATGTGATTTTTGCATCGCATCTACGATTTGTTTGCTCGTAATAGAACCGAATAAACGGCCACCTTCTCCAGATTTCGCCTTTAATTCTACAGTTAATTTCTCTAAAGTCTCTTTTAACTCTTTTGCATTTTCAAGCTCTGCTGCTGCATCTTTTTCTTCTTTACGCTTTTGAGCTTCTAAAGTTTTCATACTGCTATTTGTTGCTTCAGCAGCTAATCCTTGTTTTAGTAAGAAGTTATTTGCATAGCCATCCGGTACGTTTTTTATTTCTCCTTTTTTACCTTTACCTTTTACGTCTTTTAGAAAAATTACTTTCATGATTGTGTGCCTCCCTGTAAATAGTCATCAATAACAAATCGAAGCTTCTCCTCAGCTTCATCTACTGTAACATTTTTCATTTGTGTGGCTGCATTAGTCAAATGCCCGCCACCGCCTAAGTTTTCCATAATTAGCTGCACATTCACTTCACCTAAAGACCTGCTGCTAATTCCAATGAGATTCTCACCACGTTTCGCAACAACAAATGATGCAATAATCCCTGTCATCGTTAATAACGTGTCTGCCGATTGCGCAATAAGCACTTGATCGTAGTAATCATCACTATCAACTTTAGCAATCGCAATTCCATTTTTATAAATGTACGCATTTTTTATAGCTTTTGCAACCCGTAAATACTGATCCATATCTTCCTTTAAAAGTTCTTGTACAAGTACAGTATCTGCACCATGTGAGCGTAAATAAGAAGCAGCATCAAATGTACGAGCCCCTGTCCGGAATGTGAAACTTTTCGTGTCGACAATAATACCTGCTAACAATGCCGTCGCTTCTAGCATTGTCATCTTTAAATTTTTAGGTTGATACTCAAGTAATTCTGTAACCAATTCTGCCGTTGAAGAAGCATATGGTTCCATATAAACTAGCAATGGGTCTTCAATAAAATCTTCCCCACGACGATGATGATCAATAACTACTACATTTTCAATTTTATGTAACAGTTTTTGCTCCATCACCATAGAAGGTTTATGCGTATCAACAACAACAAGTAACGACTCATCATTTGCAAATTCCATCGCTTGCTCTGGAGTAATAAAATGAGACCATAACTCCTCATTTTGTTTCACTTTGTCCATCAAGCGTTTAATTCCCTTATCAGAATCATTTTCATCTAATACAATATATCCTTTACGCTCGTTTAATTGAGCCACTTTTAAAATACCAATCGCAGCACCAATCGCGTCCATATCAGGAGCCCTATGCCCCATGATAATGACATTACTACTTTCTAATACTAAATCCTTTAACGCATGCGAAATGACCCTAGCACGTACACGGGTACGCTTTTCAACCGGATTTGTCTTACCTCCATAGAACTTAACTTTACCTGTCGCTTGTTTAATAGCTACTTGGTCTCCCCCGCGCCCAAGCGCAAGGTCTAAACCAGATTGAGCCATTGCCCCAAGCTCTGACAAAGGTAAATCACCTGATCCGACACCTACACTTAATGTAAGTGGTATATTCCTTTTAGACGTTTCTTCACGCACCTGATCTAAAATACTAAATTTCCCTTTCTCCATCTGCGTCAGAATACTTTCATTTAGCACAACGAAGAATCTTTCTGAAGATGCACGTTTTAAATACGCACCATACTTAAGTGCCCATTCATTTAGTCGCGATGTCACAAGACTTGTTATATTCGTACGTAATTGATCATCTAATCCTTGTGTAACTTCATCATAATTATCCAAATAAATGACAGCTAAAACAGTTCGTTGATCCTCATACATCTTTTCGATTTCCGTTTGTTCCGTTACATCAAAGAAATAAATTAACTTTTCTTCTTTCCTTACAAAAACACGAAACTTTCGATTATTTAAAGAGACTATATCATCAGAAGTTTCTCCTTTAATGAAAAGAAGTAATGTTTCTGATACATCGTAAAGGTGCCATCCAGCTAACGCATGCTGTCCCAGGCATGAAGATAAATAAGGATTTGCCCAATCAATCCCGTAATCCTTATTGTATAACAAAATACCAATCGGCATTTGGTTAAATGCTTCATTACTGACTTTCTTTACCCTCGTAATCATATCTGTCGTATGCTTTTCGAAATTCCTTTGAAAATTAAGTTCAAATCGTATAACGATAAAGAATACGATACAAAAAATGATAAAAGCAGCTATCCCCATAATTAAATGAAAATAACAGAGAATTGAAATGAGAACAAATACAAAAAATGCCAATACATAAACAGGATATAAAAACCACTGTTTCTTATCAAATTCAGGCATGTATACAACTCCTATAAAGTAAAACTAACTCACCTTCCAGTTAGTTAAACAGATTAAAATAGTATAAGGAATATTATTTTATTCCCCTATTTTAGAACGCAACGAAATCCCTAAGTCAATTATACCTAAGATTGTCACAAGAGGAAACAGCATCGGAATAAACATGCATACAATAAAACTAATAATAGGAACCCCTTTAGTAAAACCTGTTCTATACGCTAAAAAGGAAATGAATGTCAGCCCTTGCAGTACAAGCAATAGTGCAAATATTACATATATGTTAGAAAATATCATATATAAATATGATGTTGGTTCTACTTTTATAAAAGTTGCTAACAAAATAAATATAACGTAATACCAAACAATACTCTTTGGTAATTGTATATCTTTAAATTTAGGCCAAGGTATAATGTCATGTTTTAACTTTTTCAAAACACTACCTGATATTATCACTGTAATCCAAGAAAAACATACTGAAACTAGAACAAGTATACTTGGAAATAACGATTGTAATATATCATTCATTTGTGTAAGTAACTCTTTTTGTTCCTTACTAATCGGCATACCTATAGCACTTACTATCTTTTCACTTTGCACCATACTTTCACTAAACACACTTTGCATTTGCTTCATTATATCTATGTTGAAAAACTTTATACTCGCAACATAAATAAGTACAAAACCAATTAAGTATGCAAGCGTCCCCGCTATTAAGATTTCCACTGGCTTTTTTCTTGTTTTATACATATACCCTAAAACAATCCCTATCAATCCAAACATAGTTGTCTTCACTAAATTCATAGGTTGACTCACAATAATAGTAACAAAAAGTGCTGCTACAAAAATCACAAGCACATTAGATAGTTTATGTCTTATCGTTAATAGTATAAATGGTAACGGCAACGCAAAAGTTACAACAGTACCTAAAATTGGAACATACATAGATATAAGCAATAAAATTGCATATATAGCTAATAACGCTGCGCCTTCTGTAATAAACTTTGTTTGTTTCACATTTTGACCTCTCTTTCAAAAAAGAAAAGCATAGCAAAATGCACAGTAGAGTCCGACTCTACTGTGCATTTCATACGCTATTATTCACCAACATATGGTAAAAGTGCCATTTGACGAGCACGTTTAATTGCAACTGTAAGTTTGCGTTGGTATTTTGCGCTTGTCCCTGTTACACGACGAGGTAAAATTTTACCACGCTCAGAAACGAAACGTTTTAATAAATCAACATCTTTATAGTCAATGCGAGTGATGCCGTTAGCTGTGAAGAAACACACCTTACGACGTTTCGCACGTCCACCTTTGCGTCCTGCCATGTCTATTTCCCTCCATTCTTTGTTAAAACTAACAAATTTACTGTATTAGAACGGTAAATCGTCGTCGGAAATGTCGATCGGTTGACCTACATTTGAAAATGGATCGTCATTCTTCGTAAATCCAGAGTTCCCTTGATTACCTTGGTTACCTGAATTACTAGATTGACCAAATGGGTTAGAGCCTTGGTTACCGAAACCAGCTCCTGATGGTTGCTGATTGAATGAACCACGTTGCTCCCCACCGCCATTACGCGGCTCTAAAAATTGTACGCTTTCCGCAAGAACTTCTGTTACATATACACGTTTACCGTCTTGTCCATCGTAATTACGAGTTTGAAGACGTCCATCTACGCCTGCTAAGCTTCCTTTTTTCAAATAATTCGCTACGTTTTCTGCTTGTTTACGCCATATTACACAATTAATAAAGTCAGCTTCACGCTCACCTTGTTGATTCGCAAATGCGCGATTCACAGCTAACGTAAAAGTAGCTACTGCAACACCATTGGGCGTGTAACGTAAGTCAGGGTCCTTAGTTAAACGACCAACGAGGATAACACGATTCATCAATCGAACCACTCTCCCTTATATATCAATTATTTTTCTTCTTCTTTAACAACGATATGACGAAGGATGTCTTCGTTGATCTTAGCTAAACGGTCGAATTCGTTAATCGCTTCTGCGTTAGAGTTCACGTTTAAGATCATGTAGAAACCTTCACGTAAGTCGTTGATTTCGTAAGCTAAACGACGCTTACCCCACTCTTTCGTGTTAATGATTTCTGCACCATTGTTTGTTAAAACACCTGCAAAACGTTCAACTAAAGCTTTTTGAGCTTCTTCTTCAACGCCAGGACGAATGATGTACATAATTTCGTACTTTCTCATTACACTTTCACCTCCTTTTGGTCTAAACGGCCCATAATGGGCAAGGAGCAATTAATTTATAGTAATTACTCACGAGTTTAGATTATATCATAGTAAGTTATATGAATCAACTCACCAATACATAAAAAACTTGGCAAACATATAATATATTCGCCAAGCTCATATCTTTATTTTTCCTAGGAAATATTAGATTAAACGTTAAAACGGAAGTGCATAACATCTCCGTCTTTTACGATATACTCTTTTCCTTCTAAACGTACTTTTCCAGCTTCTTTTGCAGCTGTCATAGAACCGTTTGTCATTAAGTCATCGTAAGAAACTGTTTCTGCACGAATAAATCCACGCTCAAAGTCTGTATGAATAACACCAGCACATTGTGGCGCCTTCATACCTTGTTTAAATGTCCAAGCACGTACTTCTTGAACGCCAGCTGTAAAGTAAGTAGCAAGTCCTAATAGGTCATATGCTGCACGAATTAATTGATCTAAACCAGACTCTTCAATACCTAGTTCTTCAAGGAATACTTTTTTCTCTTCCTCGTCTAATTCAGCGATTTCTGATTCGATTTTTGCACATACAACGATTACTTGAGAATTTTCATTTTCTGCAAATTCTTTTACCATTTGTACGTATTTATTTTCCGAAGGATCGATAACATCGTCTTCACTTACGTTCGCTACGTATAACATTTCTTTTGTTGTAAGTAAATGAAGGCCTTTAACAATCTTCATCTGCTCTTCTGTAAATTCAACAGTACGAGCTGGTTTCCCCTCTTCAAAAGCCTCTTTTAAACGAACTAAAATTTCATGCTCATATACAGCTTCTTTATCTTTTTGTCTTGCTAATTTCGCAACACGCTCGATACGCTTATCAACAGACTCTAAGTCCGCTAAAATTAGCTCTAAGTTGATTGTTTCGATATCATCAATTGGATCTACTTTCCCTGAAACGTGCGTAATATTTTCGTCTTCAAAACAACGAACAACTTGGCAAATTGCATCTACTTGACGAATGTGAGATAAGAATTTATTTCCTAAACCTTCACCTTTACTAGCACCTTTTACGATACCTGCAATATCAGTAAACTCAAATACAGTCGGAACAGTCTTTTTCGGTTCTACTAATTCCGTTAATTTATTTAAACGCTCATCTGGTACTTCTACAATCCCTACGTTTGGATCAATTGTACAGAATGGATAGTTTGCAGATTCTGCTCCTGCTTGTGTAATTGCATTAAATAAAGTGGACTTACCTACGTTAGGTAATCCAACAATCCCAGCCGTTAATCCCATATTTTTCACTCCTATGTCTCAATCTTTCATCATTATAGATAGTAACGAAAAAAATGACAAGTTTCCGCCAAACGAAAAAAAGTAACAGTTACCTACTGTAACTGTTACTCTCCCTCTATTCTTCGTGCTTCACAAGTATTTTTTTCACCTTACGATCAAACTCTCTTCGAGTAATCATTACTGAATGGTCACATCCCTCGCACTTAATACGGATATCCATTCCCATACGAATAATTTTCCAACGATTCTCGCCACATGGATGTGCTTTCTTCATTTCCACAACATCGTACAAGTTATATTCCTTTTGCTCCACTCTTCAAACTCCTCTCCATACTAAATTGCTTTTCCACTAACCAATTCTTCACGATTGTATAAAACCATACGTGGATATGGAATTTCAATTCCATGTAAATCAAGACGATTTTTAATCTCTTTACGAAGTGCCCTTGCAATAACTGCATGTTGCATCGGCTCTACTTCAGCGATAACGCGTAATATAACTTCTGATGCAGCTAACGTTTGCACACCTAATAATTGAGGTGTTGTTACCATTTTTTCATACTTTGAAGGTAACTCTACTAATAAATCTTCAATAACCTGTTCTGCTTTCGCAATATCAGCCTCATATGAAATAGATACATCAACAAACGCTACACTATTACTAACTGAATAGTTAGTAACTTGAATAATACTTCCATTTGGTAAAGTATGAATTTCACCTGTCCAACTCTTTACTTTCGTTGTACGAAGTCCAATTTCTAAAACGACTCCTTCAAATTGACCGATTTTAACATAATCGCCAACTGAAAACTGATCTTCTAGCAAAATAAATAAACCTGTAATAACGTCTTTCACTAAACTTTGAGCACCAAATCCGACTGCTAAACCAATTACCCCAGCACCCGCTAATAAACCTGATGCATTAATATCAAACACACCTAAAATCGCAATTAGCATAATGAACATAACAACATACGCTACAATATTTTCAAGTAATTTCGCCACTGTAACTGTACGACGTTCTGAAATTTGAATTGGAGAACGACTCCCCATACGAAACGCATTTCGTACAACCGCTCTTGCAATTCGCACAACAACTGCACCAATTATTAAAATAATACATATTTTTAATGTCGCAACTCCAATATGAGCCCAACGATCAGCATCTAATAAATACTGTTTCGTAGAATTAAACCACTTCGTTAATAAATCCATGTACCTCTACCTCTCTAGCTAAAATTTCTTTTTAGTTATCCTTATTATTGTATCAGAAGTCCTCTAATTGCTGAAAAAAATTTATGATTTTAATCCTATTTTATCCCCGCCATTCAGGTATAAAATGGAACGAATATATATATACTAGTACTATTATTTCCGTTTTCATTCACATTTTGCAAAAATTACGCACTTATAGCTTTCCATTTTTCTCACCATATAACATATATTGAAAATTTATTAAAAGGATGGGTGCTTCATGAACATTGGAAGTTTTCGCTTACCATTTTTTGAGAAAGAAACTCAAAACGTTATGCACCAAGATCTAGAAGCCTCTGAGATAATCAGTAATTTCTTACTTACCCATATTCCTATTAAAACTAATATACCACTCATTCTCGTTTGTATCGGAACAGATCGTTCTACCGGTGACGCACTCGGCCCGTTAGTTGGTACAAAACTTGAACAAATAGACATCAAAAACCTCCAAATATTCGGTACACTGGATGAGCCAGTACATGCACTAAATTTAGAAGAAAAAATTCAGAATATACAGAAAGAACATCCTACTGCATTTATAATTGCTGTTGATGCATGTTTAGGAAAGTCCCAAAATATTGGGTCAATCACTACTGGAAAGGGACCTAGTAAACCTGGTGCTGCTATGAATAAGAAATTACCTGCAGTTGGTGATCTGCATATACACGGTATCGTCAATCTAAATGGGTTTATGGAGTTTTTCGTTCTTCAAAATACAAGATTAAGTTTAGTCATGAAAATGGCTGATGTAATCGCACAAAGTATAAAAGAGACGGATCAAAAATTATCCGCATTAAAAAAAGCAAACCATCTATAAATAATAAGATGGTTTGCTTTTTAATTTTTCTGTGCTAATAGTTCTAAAATACGATTTAAATCTTCTTTATTAAAAAATTCAATTTCGATTTTACCTTTTTCTTTTTTCGTCTCTTTAATTTTCACATCTGTGCCAAACTTTTCTCTTAAGAACGTTTCACGTTCTACGAAAAATATATTTCGCTCTTTTTTCACTTTTTTTGTTTCACGTGAAACGTGTTGATTAATCTCTTGGACGATTTTCTCTAATTGACGAACATTTAATCCTTCTTTTTCAATGCGTTTCAATAAGGACTTCAATTGTTCTTCGTCTTTTATCGTAAGTAAAGTTCTCCCATGAGCCATTGAAAGTTGACCATTTGCAATCATATCTTGGACGAACGAAGGGAGGCTTAATAACCGAGTATAATTTGCAATGTAAGGTCTGCTTTTGCCAAGACGTTTCGCTAATTGTTCTTGCGTTACATTTAGCTCATTCATTAACATCTGGTATGCCATTGCCTCTTCCATAGGATTTAAATCTTCTCGTTGTAAGTTTTCTAACAAAGCAAATTCCATCATTTGCTGTTCAGTTAATTGTCTTACAACCGCAGGTACCTTTTCTAAACCAGCCTCTTTTGCAGCACGAAATCGTCTTTCACCTGCAACGATTTCATATCCTTTAATACTCTTTCTAGCAATTAATGGTTGTAGAATACCGTGTTCCTTAATCGAAATTGCTAATTCCTGAATAGCCTCTTTATTAAAGTGTTTACGCGGTTGATATGGATTTGGCCTTAATTCAGTTACAAGAATCTCCTGAATTGTTTCCTCTTCTTTCACATCTAAATCAGGAAAAAACACATTAATTCCTCTTCCTAATCCTTTAGCCACCTGCAATCACTTCCTCTGCTAAATCTATATATACTTCTGCTCCTCTTGATTTAGCGTCATACTGCATAATAGGTTTCCCATGACTTGGAGCCTCGCTCAAGCGTACATTACGCGGAATAATCGAGCGATATACTTTATCCCTAAAATACTTTTTCACTTCATCTATAACTTGGATCCCTAAATTTGTACGAGCATCCAACATTGTTAACAATACGCCTTGAATTGCTAAATTTTTATTTAAATGTTTTTGTACAAGTCGAACTGTATTTAATAGCTGACTTAATCCTTCTAGTGCATAATATTCACACTGTACAGGAATAATAACAGAATCTGCTGCTGTTAATGCATTAATCGTTAATAACCCTAAAGACGGGGGACAGTCGATAATAATATAATCATATTCATCACGAACTGGCTGTAATGCTCTTTGCAAACGTACTTCCCGGGAAATAGTCGGTACCAATTCAATTTCAGCACCAGCCAATTGAATTGTAGCGGGTAGAACATCTAAGTTTTCAGTTGCGGTTTTCTGTATAACCCCTTGAACATCTGCATCTTCCACAAGAACGTTGTAAATACATTGATCTAATTCAGATTTTTCAATTCCCACACCAGTCGTTGCATTTCCTTGAGCATCAATATCTACAAGAAGGACTTTTTTACCTACTTGCGCCAATCCAGCCCCTAAATTAACAGATGTTGTGGTTTTTCCAACACCGCCTTTTTGATTAGCAATAGCAATGATTTTTCCCATGATGTCACCTACTTTCAACCTTTCTATCTTATTCTAGTAACAATTACGTTTATTGTAACATGAAATAAAACTTTTTCTTTTACGTCCTTTATTAAACTTCAAAATTTATTTCTAAACTCCTTCTTCATTTAACAAGAAAATATAGTAAAAGAGACCTCTCCAATAGGATAAGGTCTCTAACACGTCATTATTATTTTTTCTTTGGAATTTTAATTGTAATTTGATAGTACTCATCAAATTCTTCTTCCTCAGAATTAACATTTAAACCACTTTCAGTAACCATTTGTAAAGATTGTCTAATTGTATTCATAGCAATCCTCGTATCTCGACTTACTGCTTTTTGCTTTGCCTTACGCTTCGGTTTTGCTTCCTCTAGTAACTTCGCAATTCGTTCTTCTGTTTGCTTTACATTCAGTTGTTTCTCCACAATTTCCTGTAAAACCTTCAGTTGTAATTCCTCATTTTTTAAAGGAATGAGAGCGCGGGCATGACGTTCTGTAATGCTTTTTTCTAATAATGCACTTTTTATTTCTTCAGGCAACTTTAACAATCGCAACTTATTTGCGATTGTAGATTGTCCTTTTCCAAGTCGTTGTGCCAATGCTTCTTGTGTTAAATTATGTAACTCAATCAGCTTTTGATATGCCACAGCTTCCTCGATTGCCGTTAGTTCCTCACGTTGCAAGTTTTCAATTAAAGCTACAGAAGCTGTCTCTGTATCATTTAAGTTCTTTATAATTGCAGGAACCTTTTCCCAACCTAACTTTGTTGCCGCGCGAAAACGTCTTTCTCCAGCAATAATCTCGTACTTATCGTCCTCATATTGCCTTACAACAATCGGCTGAATAAGTCCATGTGTACGAATCGTTAATGCTAGCTCATCAATACGCGCATCATCAAAA
Organism: Bacillus sp. C-3-6; assembly: GCF_054509685.1. Classification (NCBI taxonomy): domain Bacteria; kingdom Bacillati; phylum Bacillota; class Bacilli; order Caryophanales; family Bacillaceae; genus Bacillus; species Bacillus sp. C-3-6. The sequence goes on from NZ_CM137247.1 coordinate 5,218,507, forward strand.
ACTGTTCTTGGTTGATAACGGTTAGGGGTAATATTTACTATCGGAATTTCTTGTATTTCCTCATATACCTTTTTATCTATCTCTTCATGGCTTTCGTCTTGTAATTCGAATTCGCTCTCTTTATCTCCAAAGCCAAATAAACGAGAAAACGTATTTTTCATACATATTCCACCACCTTTTAGGCCTATTGACTATTCTCCATAAAATGTTTCCTATGAAACATTTACGTTTTCATTTATATAATTTAATCTTACGTCTAATAAGATTTATTTTTCAATAGGTAATTTATTGGGTGTTCCCGGTTTGCGTGGATATTTCTTTGGTGTCTTGCGCTTTTTCTCGATTAATAAAATATTACGTTCACTCTCTTCAAACGGTAATTGGAACGTAGACATCTCTTTTAACTCTCCACCTAGAACCTCTAAAGCATACTTGCCATTTTCGATTTCTTCGTTTGCTGCTGCACCTTTCATTGCAATGAATATTCCTCCAACTTTTACAAGTGGTAAACATAGCTCACTTAATACAGAAAGACGCGCAACTGCACGTGCCATTACAATATCGTATGATTCACGTACACCTTCTTTTTTCCCAAATGTTTCAGCACGATCATGACAAAATGCAACATCACTTAATTCTAACTTTTGTGCTAAGTGATTTAAGAAATTAATACGTTTTTGCAATGAATCTACAATTGTTACTTTTAAGTGCGGGAAACAGATTTTTAAAGGAATACTTGGGAATCCAGCCCCTGCACCAACATCACAAATTGAGAATGGTTTTGAAAAATCATAATAAAAAGCAGCTGTAATGGAATCAAAAAAGTGTTTTAAGTATACTTCTTCTTTTTCTGTAATAGCCGTTAAGTTCATTTTTTCATTCCACTCTACTAATGTTTCAAAGTAGATTTTGAACTGCTCTAATTGTCTAGAAGAGAGGGTGATTCCCTTCTCTTCTAGCATAGATTGAAATTGTTCTATGTTCATCTAGCAATATCTCCTTACTATGTTATTGGTTCGATACGCGCGCAATTTTTCCTTGTTCTATATACACAAGTAAAATGGAAATATCCGCTGGATTTACGCCAGAAATACGTGAAGCCTGCCCCATTGAAAGTGGACGAACATCTTTCAATTTCTGTCTAGCTTCTGAAGCAAGGCTAGAAATCGCGTCATAATCAATATCTACAGGGATTTTTTTACTCTCCATTTTCTTCATTCGCTCTACTTGCTGTAAAGATTTTTCAATATATCCTTCGTACTTAATCTGAATTTCAACTTGTTCTGTAACTTCATCACTTAATTCTACTTCACTTGGTACTAAAAGATGAATATGCTCATATGTCATCTCTGGACGACGTAATAAGTCACTTGCACGTATTCCATCTTTCAATTCACTTCCGCCAATATTGCGAATTAATTCTTGAACTTCAGGACGTGGTTTAATAATAATGCTGCTTAAACGTTCCTTTTCCTGTTCAATTTGTAATTTTTTATTTGTAAATCGCTCATATCGCTCTTCTTTAATTAATCCTATTTCACGACCAACTTCAGTTAAACGAAGATCAGCATTATCGTGGCGTAATAATAGACGGTATTCTGCACGAGACGTTAATAAACGATATGGTTCATTTGTACCTTTCGTTACAAGATCATCAATTAAGACACCAATATAAGCATCCTCGCGGCCTAAAACAACTTCTTTTTTACCTAAAGAACGGCATGCTGCATTAATACCAGCCATAAGCCCTTGTCCTGCCGCCTCTTCGTAACCAGAAGTTCCATTAATTTGTCCTGCTGTATATAAATTTTTAATCTTTTTCGTTTCAAGTGTTGGCCATAATTGTGTTGGCACAATTGCATCATATTCAATCGCATAACCTGTGCGCATCATTTCAACATTTTCTAGGCCTGGAATTGTTCTAAGCATGTCACGTTGTACATCTTCTGGTAGGCTTGTGGATAAACCTTGTACATATACTTCTTGTGTATTACGCCCTTCTGGCTCTAAGAAAATTTGATGACGTGGTTTGTCATTAAATCTTACTACTTTGTCTTCAATAGAAGGACAGTACCTAGGGCCTGTTCCTTTAATCATACCAGAATACATAGCTGAACGATGTAAATTTTCATCTATTAAACGGTGTGTTTCTGTACTTGTATATGTCAACCAACATGGAATTTGATCCATAATAAATTTCGTTGTTTCAAAAGAGAACGAACGCGGCTTATCATCACCTGGTTGAATTTCTGTTTTACTGTAGTCAATTGTATTACTGTTTACACGCGGAGGTGTCCCTGTTTTAAATCTAACAAGATCAAATCCAAGCTCCTCTAAATGCTCAGATAATGTAATAGACGGTTGTTGATTATTTGGACCGCTTGAATATTTTAAATCGCCCATGATAATCTCGCCACGTAAAAATGTTCCAGTCGTAATTACAACGGTTTTCGCTGTATATTCTGCACCAGCTTGTGTAACTACCCCTTTACATATACCTTCTTCAACGATTAAACGCTCTACCATTCCTTGGAACAACGTTAAGTTTGGTGTTTCTTCAATTGTTTTCTTCAATTCATGTTGGTAAGAGAATTTATCAGCTTGCGCTCGAAGTGCACGTACAGCTGGACCCTTACCTGTATTTAGCATACGCATTTGAATATGAGTTTTATCAATATTACGTCCCATTTCTCCGCCTAATGCATCAATTTCACGAACAACAATCCCTTTTGCTGGTCCACCAACAGAAGGGTTACATGGCATGAATGCTACCATATCTAAGTTAATTGTTAACATTAATGTTTTTGAGCCCATTCGTGCTGCCGCAAGACCAGCTTCACATCCTGCATGACCTGCACCGATTACTATGACATCGTATGAACCGGCATTGTATCCCATTGTTTATTCCTCCTAATAATCTCTATCTTTCTAAAACATCACTATATTATTTTCCTAAACAAAATTGAGAGAACAACTGGTCAATTAGGCTTTCATGGACTGTGTCACCAGTAATTTCACCAAGTATTTCCCACGTTCTTGTTAAATCAATTTGCACCATATCAATTGGTACACCATTTTCTATTGCCTCAATTGCATCACCGATTGTTTGTCCCGCTTGTGTTAATAATCCAATATGTCTCGCATTAGAAACATATGTCATATCTGTAGAATCGATTGTTCCTTCAAAGAATAAATCAGCTATTGCCTTTTCGAGTTCATCTATTCCTTGTTCCTCAATTAAGGATGTTGTAATAACACGATTTCCCTCGGCTAACTCTGTAACACGTTCCATATCAATCGCTTGCGGTAAATCAGTCTTATTCACAATAACAATAAAGTCTTTTCCTTGTACCGCATGGAATAGATCTTCATCCTCATTTGTTAAAGCCTCGCTATAGTTGACAACAACTAATACTAAATCTGCTTGGCTCATCATTTCTTTTGAACGCTCCACACCAATTCGTTCAACAACATCTTCTGTCTCACGAATACCGGCTGTATCTATAAGTTTAAGAGGTACACCACGCACATTAACGTACTCTTCAATAACATCACGAGTTGTTCCTGCAATATCAGTTACAATTGCCTTTTTCTCCTGAACAAGACTATTTAATAACGATGATTTCCCAACATTAGGCCTACCGATAATTGCTGTAGCAATACCTTCACGTAAGATTTTCCCTTGTTTTGATGTTTCTAATATTTTTTCGATTTCCGAACGAACATGTGTTGCTTTCTCAATTAAAATATTATGTGTCATCTCTTCTACATCATCGTATTCTGGATAATCTATATTTACCTCAACATGAGCTAATGTTTCTAATATTTCTTGACGTAAGCGACCAATTAATTTAGATAATCGCCCTTCCATTTGATTAATTGCTACATTCATCGCACGATCTGTTTTTGCTCGAATCAAATCCATAACAGCTTCTGCTTGTGATAAATCGATACGTCCATTTAAAAAAGCACGTTTTGTAAATTCGCCCGGTTCTGCCAATCGTACTCCTTGCGCTAGAATAAGTTGCAATACTTTATTTACTGAAACAAGTCCGCCATGACAGTTAATTTCCACTATATTTTCACGTGTAAAAGTCCTCGGTGCGCGCATAATAGACACCATAACTTCTTCAATAACTTGATTTGTATCTAAATCAACGATATGACCATAATGAATAGTATGAGAAGAAACCTCTGTTAAATCCTTCCCTTTAAAAATACGGTCAACTTTCTCCACCGCATCATCCCCACTTACTCGAACAATGGCAATTGCACCCTCTCCAAGCGCTGTGGAAATCGCAGCAATTGTATCAAATTCCATGTCCTTTCACCTCACTTGCTTATTTATCTCTATTTCAACATGATTATTTCTTTCACTAAATTATTAGGATACCATAACGAACCTATCTACAAAAGAAGAATAACTCATTTTATTATATCCCCATGTAAAAAACACTAAACTTATTCACAGTGGATAAGTTTAGTGTTTTTTAGTTATCCACATCTATTTTTCGCTCAAAAAAACCGGCACTCATTTGAGCAACCGGTCATTTAGGAGATATTACAACATGCCGATGTGGTTCATTTCCTTCAGAAGTTGTTTTGATACCTTGATGATTTGATAATGCCTGATGAATAATTTTTCGTTCAAAAGATGGCATCGGTTCTAAAATAACTCTTTTTTTCGTATTAGATACTTGTTTCGCTAATCGATAAGAAAGTGATTCTAACGTACTTTTTCTTTTACTACGATAATTTTCAGCATCTAGTGTAATACCGATATACTGCTTCGTGTTACGATTTGCGACAAGTTTTGTTAAATACTGTAAAGAGTTCAATGTATTACCTCTTTTTCCAATTAAAACTCCTACATCATCACCAGAAATTGTAAATTCAATCTCGCGTCCTTTTACAATTTTACTAATTTCAACTTCCACACCCATATTGTGAATAACATTTCTTAAATATTCTTCACATTCCTGAATTGGATCTTTCTTCAATACAACTTCTACTACTGCAGGACGATTCCCAAATAAACCTAAGAACCCTCTTTTACCCTCATCGACAATATTTATATCTACTCGATCTTTTGATGTGTTTAATTGCCTTAAAGCATCCTCTACTGCCAGCTCGACTGTTTGTCCTTTAGCAGTAATTATACTCACTTGCTTGAGCCTCCAGCTTTGTTAGCCTTAATCTCTGGCCCTTTGATAAAGTACATTTGAGCAATACCAAAGATATTACCAACAACCCAGTAAAGTGATAATGCAGCTGGGAAGTTAATTGCAAAGATTAAAATCATAATCGGCATAAGCCAAATCATCATTGCCATTTGTGGATTTTGACCAGCAGTTCCTGCCATTGCAAGCTTTTGCTGAATAAATGTCGTAATCGCTGCAACAACCGGTAAGATATAGTAAGGGTCTGCCTGTCCTAAATCAAACCATAAAAATGTATGTTTACTAATTTCTGATGTTCTCATAATCGCATGATAAAATGCGAATAAAATAGGCATCTGAACAAATATTGGTAAACAACCGGCTAATGGATTTACACCATTTTTTTGATATAGCTGCATCATTTCTTGTTGTAATTTTTGCTGTGTTGCTTGGTCTTTCGAGCTATATTTCTCTTTTAACTTTACCATTTCTGGTTGTAACGCCTGCATAGCTTTCGTACTCTTCGTTTGCTTAATCATTAATGGTAATAATGCAAAACGAATAATAAGGGTCGTAATAACGATCGCTAAACCGTAATTATCACCAAGCCATGTCGCAAAATACGTGATTAACTGAGAAAGCGGGTATACAAAATATTCATTCCAAATCCCAGTGCTCTTCGATGTAATCGGCTGACCCGTTTCACTACAGCCGGTAGCAATTGCCATTAATGTAATAACCATGGCCAGTAAACCTATTTTCTTTTTCAAAGCCTGCTCCTCCTTGTTTCGGTATGTATATAGTGTAATTCATTTCCTTACGCTACTTTTTTATTCTTTTCATACCAGAGCGTTTAAAGACATGAATTAAGCTTTTCTTTACTTCTTCATATGTCATCTCTGCACAAGGCTTCCTTGCTATTATAACAAAATCTTTTCCAGAATCTATCTCATCTTTTAACTCTGTAATAGCCTGACGGACCATGCGCTTAATTCGATTACGAACTACTGCATTTCCTATTTTTTTGCTAACAGAAAGGCCGATGCGAAAGTTTGGCTGTTCTTCTTTATCTAATTGGTATACAACAAACTGACGATTCGCATTTGATTTTCCTTTTTGAAAAACCGCCTGGAATTCATCATTCTTCTTTATACGATGTTTTTTCTTCATATCAATTGACACTCCTGTATTTCATCAGCGGAAATTCACTATTATTAGAAAAAAAGACCACTGAACGATCAGTGGTCTACGCAGATAATACTTTTCTTCCTTTACGACGACGAGCTGCTAGCACTTTACGTCCGTTCGCTGTGCTCATACGGCTGCGGAAACCATGTACTTTGCTGCGCTTACGTTTATTTGGTTGGTAAGTTCTTTTCATTATATGACACCTCCCTGAGGAATATCTGTTAAAGACAGTCCTATAAATTATAGTTAATTAACTAGGAAAATGTCAATGGTTCTAGAAATTTTCATCAAATATTCATTTTGAACCTATTCACATACTTTTTCACAGCATCTATATTTCCTTGTGGATAAATGTTTTTTCACGTTTTTTATATCCACAAACTTTTTTCCCACTTTTACACAGTATATCGTGTTGTGGACAAGTTTATTCCACAAGGTATTGATTTTGTGGATAACTTTCTTAAATTCATTGCTATAGCCACTTTTTTTTGATATTATAGTTGTGTTTTCACTTTGAATAAGTTTTCCACACCTTTATCTTATCCACAATTTGTGTATAACATGTGGACAGTTTTAATCACATGTGGGTAAAAAGTTGTCCACATTTGCTTTTTTTGTCGAAAACCCTATCTCATATACAAACGACGTTTTTAGGTTTTAAAATACGTTTCGTATAAATATACATTTTATATTTATTAGG
>NZ_JBSSBE010000002.1:0-456592 GCF_054509685.1 Bacillus sp. C-3-6
CCTCTAATAATTTATTACCTTTTCATTCGGAGTATGGAGAAAGTCGTAGGTTATTAACCATTGCAACCTTAGAGAGAGCAAAGAGTCATGCTTTAGCGGCACCTGAAAATGCTTTTTTAACACAATCTGAAAAGCCAGAAGAATGGGCTAGAATATCAAGTCAAATAGAAATTCGCACAACAAAAAAGCGATTTGAAGAATGGGTTGCTAAATATCATAATCTTTTAAAAGAACTCCATGATATTGATGAAATTGAGAATAGTGACGCGGAGTGGTTTTACTTAGCCACAGTTGGATTCCAAATAGATGAGCCTTATTTTAAAGAAGGTGATCAAGATGAGTGAACCTGTTTTACAAAAAACTGCAGTCACGACAAAAGTTAAATCTTTATTCAAACAAAAATCTTTTTTATTACTTTGGGTTAGTACCATCTTCTCCGGGTTGAGTTTCAGTATGTTTTATTTTGCTGAAGCATGGTACGTTGTTCAGGAGTTAAATTTAGAAGCTTCCTTAGGGATTATTTATATTATTGGAGCAATTCCTCGGATTATATTTATGTTGTTAGGTGGCGTGTTAGCTGATAGACTAAGTCAATCGAAAATAATGTTTTTTTCAAACTTAACAAAGGCCATATTAATTGGAGGATTAGTTTTATTATTATTATTTACAGGTGAGATAAATTTCTGGACATTAATTATATTTGCGTTATTTTTTGGTGTTTTGGATGCGTTTTTCTGGCCTGCATCTAGTTCTATTACTCCCGTTATTGTTCCTAAAGAATTTCTAACAAGAGCGAATTCAATTATTCAGACTACAAGTCAAGCTACTTCAATTTTGGGTCCAATGATAAGTGGGTTTATAATTGTTGGACTTGATTATACAGGGATTTTTAGTTTGATTACGATCCTGCTAATTTTAGGTAGTTGCTTTATATTTTTTATTAAAGTTAATAAAAAAGTTGTTAATACTCAAGAAAATAAGCATCATTTACTTTTAAGTTTAAAAGAGGGCATTAATTATGTTAAGAAGGCACCAATATTAATGGCTTTTCTTTTAAAAACATTATTTTTGAATCTTTTTTTCATAGGTCCATTAACTATAGGTGTTCCAATTTTCGTTAAAAATATATTGAAAGGCCAAACAATAGACTATAGTTTTATAATGTCGTTTTTAGCTATCGGGATGGTGCTGGGTTCTATCATCCTTGGTATTATAAACCTCAAAAGAAAGAGAGGCATTCTTAGCCTAACATCTCAAATGTTTGTAGGGCTTTGTTTCTTGATATTAAGTTTTAGCAATGAGATATGGCAAAGCGTTGTTATTGTTGTTTTTTTGGGGATATCAATGACAATTTCTAATATATGTGCTGTTTCTGTTGTACAAAATGAAGCTGAACCAGAAATGATTGGGAGAGTAATGAGTATTCAAACCGTCTCTTCTATGGGATTAACACCTATTTCCTATGGATTGACTTCATTAAGTCTTTCACTTGAGATAGATATAAAATTTATTATTATGGCTGGTGCCCTATCTTTAATAGCATTTACCTTATATATATACTTTAAAATTCCAGCATTACGAACAGTCGACTAAATCATCAATTATAAAATACCTATAGAGATACGAAATTTTTGTTTTGGGGGCAACCTGTTCTGTTAGCTTGATGGGCATGGGGTAGCACCACACATCCATCAACTTAAGAAAACAGATTCACCCCAAAACGAAAAAATGAGCTTAATTCTCAAATATAACTGTCGAAAGGTAAAATTTTTGTTTTAGTGGTGCTTCAAAATATTAGCTTGATAGCGATGGGACTGACCCACTAATACTATATTTTAATAATGACTCTTTTCATGAAACAAAACTCAGTTATTAGTCTAAACTATTTTTTAGATTTAACAATAACAAGTGTGCTTCTTTACCTTTCAGATAGTCTCTATTATTCTAATTTCTTCATTTCTTTCAGCCGTTCTATATCCTTTTCAGAAGCGTTTTCTATTTTATACAGTTCATAGCTACCCTTTATCTCATCTATTACTACAAATTCAACTTCATTCCGAACATAGCTTTTGGTTTTCCACTTTTTATAACCAATAACATTATCTAATATAGTTTTTCCACTATCTTTTTTATATAAATTATAGCTAACAGGTGGACGACCAATTACATACTTATTATCCGAAAATCCGACTATATCATCCCTTCCTAATCCTGTCGAAACACTCCAGACAAAAATAATCCGAAATATAGAAAAAACAACAATACCACATATGAAAAAAAATAGGATTGATTTAAAAAATAGCTTTAAAGATATCCTGTTCAAAAACATCCCCTCCCATTTCACCTCGGGATAGCAAGAACAAAACGTGAATTTTGTACGCTAAGAAACCGAATTTTTTAGATTTTTGAAATCAGTCCCCCGTCAGTGGCATAAGAAAAAGAGTTACCGCAGTAACCCTATTGCTTATAATACACGTCACTAGGAAAAGCTATGGATGAATAAAGTCAATCTATGAAATTTCCCACAATCTTTTAACCTCCACCAATTCCTGTCCATTGAATTCCATTCTATATATATCTGGCTTTGATGTCTGTAGTAAAAAATTCAAATCATACTTACTGTCATAATACCCCATCATCAACGTCATAATAGCTCCATGAGTGCCTACTACTACTTTCTGTCCTCGATAGGTGTTTAATAATTCTTTTAAGACTTTTATAGCACGTTTCTGACAGTCGACATTAGACTCTCCTCCCGTTAAAGCAAAGTCGGGGTCTAAAAATGACTTTTCTATCAAAGGAAATAATTCTTTATCCGACATTCGTTCCTCTTCAGCAATAAAAATTCTCTCTTTTAAGTCTTCAAATACTAAAACTTCTTGTCCTATTTGCTTCGCTAACTGCTGAACAGTTAGAATTGAACGATTGTATGGACTCGAGATAACAACGTCGATTCCCTCACCTTGTAATATATCTGTTATTCGTTGAACATCTAATTTTCCTTTTTCGGTTAATCCTCTTGTTGCTTCTTTTCCAAACTTTGGTGAATCTCCGTGCCTAACCATATATATGAAAGTTTTCATAATTACCTCCAATTTTTTAGGTTTCTTTATTCCGTATATAGCTTATATTAATTAAAAAGGACTTTCCCAATGAGCATAACTAATAATTACTATAAATCCTTCTGCATGCGATATCTTAAACACATTTCTTTACAATTCCACAAACGTAAATGTATAAAAACAAAAGAACACGTAAAATGGAGAGCTAAAAAAGACGAGTTCTGTTCTAGCTCTTATTTCATTTTCTAATTAATAATTCGTTTGCATATTCACGAGCCCAACGATCGGCGTCTAATACTGTTTCCAAATCTGGATTTGCAGTGCTATGATGAGCTTCAAGAGTAGAATAAATTGTTTTTTCGATATCAAAAAACGAAATATTATTTTGTAAATATAGCGCATTTGCAATTTCATTTGCTGCATTTAAGACAGCTGGTGTTGTACCACCAATTTCCCCTGATTCATACGCATAATGTAAGCAAGGGAATTTTTTGAAATTTGGTTTTTCAAAGTGTAGGCTAGCTATCTCTAGTAGGTTTAATTTTTTATAGTTTGATTGTAATCTAGTTGGATAATGGAATGCATATTGAATTGGCATTCTCATGTCAGGAGCACCGAGCTGTGCCATGATGGATCCGTCTATAAATTCAACTAAAGAATGAATAACACTTTCTTTATGAATTAAAACATCAATTTTCTCATACGGGATATCAAATAACCAACGTGCTTCCATAACTTCAAAGCCTTTGTTCATTAATGTAGCTGAATCAATGGTTAGTTTTGCTCCCATTAACCAGTTGGGATGCTTTAAGGCATCTTTAGCTTGTAAGATTTCCATTTCCTCACGTGTTTTATCTCGAAATGCACCGCCTGAAGCAGTAACAATAAGCCTCTCAATTTCTTGAGTATTTTCCCCATTTAAACATTGAAAAATGGCAGAGTGCTCACTATCTACTGGAATTAAGCGGCAGCCGTTTCGTTTCGCTAAATCTGTCACAATATGCCCTGCTGCAACTAATGTTTCTTTGTTCGCAATTGCTATATCTTTTTTCGCTTTTAATGCTTCAATTGTTGGAAGGAGACCAGAGACACCGACAACTGAAGATAATACAAGATTAGAATCAGGGTAAGTTGCAACTTCAATTAATCCATCTGTTCCATATGTGACTTTTGTGTCCGTAGAAATTCGCTTCCGAAGTGCATCTGCTAAATCTTTTGTGCTTACGCTTACAATTCGAGGGTGAAATGTATGTATTTGTTGTTCGAGAAGGTCAATATTGTGATTTGCTGTTAAACCAATAATTTTAAAATGTTCCGGATGAGAAGTGACTACATCTAATGCAGACGTACCAATTGAGCCAGTTGAACCAAGAATCGAAATATATTTTACCATGATAATTCCTCCAAATTTGTATTCTCCCTCTTTACACACCTATCCTACGATTCTATAGAAAGAATAGTGTATATTTCATTTTAAGTACTATATTATATTGAAATTTTATTCAATCTTTCCTGTGATTGACTACTAGTTCTAACAAACAGACCGTTATATAGGAAGAATGCCCCTATTATTACAATCATACCAATATAAACAGACATCATCGTAGGAATTAAGAATGCACCGACGATAATAGTCATTCTTGCAATTAGGTCCGCTCCAATATCTGATAGACCCGCAAAGGCTGAATATGATCCTCTCTTGTCAGCTGGAATCATATTAGCTTGTTCTGCATTTCTGATTGGTGAGTAAACAAGTTCACCAACAGTAGCAATAAAGTTAAAAATAATTAGTACGTACCAAGTGTTTGAAGATGTTACTGCCACATAGCCTATCCCATAGAGCACAAGACCTAAAAGTAACGCCTTTTTCCCACTTATATAATCTGTAAATTTATTTATAATAAATGTTAAACATACTACTAAAAGCATATTTTGTATATTAAGAATACTTAGCATCCTCACTCCTACTATTTCAAAGTCCCCAATGCTTATTGGATTGAATGTTTCTGAAAGTCGTACACCAATATAACTGTTTAAAGAAAACTCTGCCGCAAATATGCAAGTAGACCCTATTACAACTCTTAAAAATGCTCTATCTTGAATAGCAATTTTATAATTTTGAATTAGATCAAGTACTATATTTTCCTGCCTTTTTTCTAAGCACTCTTTAACTTCTGTAACTAGCCAAATTTTATAAGCAATCGGTACTGTAGCAGAAACACAAGTCAGTAGTATAAACAACTCTTGTTGATGATTAATGTATAAAAAACCACCTAATGCTGCACCAATTGCCATAGAAAGATTCATAAGCCAATAGTCAATTGTATAGACAGCCTTTCGATTTTTCGGTGTAGTTGAGTCTATGATGATAGCTTGCATGGATGGACGCCCAAGACTGCTAGTTATTATAAAACCTACATAAGCGATTGCAAATAACCAAATCATCTTATCTGTCGGATATAAGCTTAAAGTCATGAATAAAAACATCAAAGTACTAGAAAAAGAAGTTAACAATAAGATTTTCTTTCGTTGAAATCGATCTGAAATGTAACCTCCAATTAAATTTGAAAAAAAACTTAACATAACCGTTAAGATTAAAAATAAACCAGCCCATACTTTATTTATTTCTTGAGCAAAAAACAATGCCATAAAAGGCATTACTGCTGATGTAACAGCACGATTAAAAAATGATGTAATTAAGCGTACTTTTATATTTTGTTCAAATTCTTTCCAATTCATCGTATCTCCTCCCCTTGTCTAATGTTATATTAAACTAGACTTATCAAATTAAAAATGGACACCTTCTGAAAAACATGTCCACTTATAAAAGGAGATAGGAAAATGGATAAAACTTTACTGAATCTATGGCAATCATTTTCTTCTGGAAATATAAAAATACAAGACCTAGCAGATTTTTTAAATTTAAGTACAAAGCAAACCGTACGTTACTTACATAAATGGATGGACGAAGGTTGGCTAACTTTCATTCCTGGAAAAGGTAGAGGAAACCCCTCCTCTCTCCAATGGTTGAAAAATGTAGAACAAATCTATGAGTCACAAGTAATGGAAATTATGGACCAACAGCCTGTTGAAAAAAGTAGTAAATATTTACTATATAATTGGTCTCCAAACAGTAAACTACGCTTAATGACTAAGTTTCATTCAAAATTTGGCTATATACATAATTCAGATGACAAATTAATTATTCCTAGAAGGAAGCCCCTTTTAACAACACATCCGCTCGAGGCTGCCGATGTACATAGTGCACATATTGTTGCGAATGTTTTTAATCGACTTGTTTATATGGATGAAAAGGGGAACATATTCCCTGAAATAGCTCACAGTTGGGATTTAACTCCATCTACGCTTAGACTATATTTAAAAAAGTCTATAAAATTTCATGATGGCTCCATCTTAACAGCGTCTGATGTGAAATTATGTCTCTCAAAATTACGCAGTCATACATACTATAAAGACTTATGGGCACCCATAGAAAAAATAGAAGTTGTATCACCACTAATTCTTGATATACATTACCCAAAGGGGTGTAGTTATTGTTTACAAATGTTATGTATGATAAATACAAGTATTTATAAAGAAAATAGCGGTCAAATCATAGGAAGCGGTGGTTTTTATATAGGAGAGAATAGCCTGGAGAAAACATCATTGATAGCATTTCATAATTATTTTCAAGAAAGACCTTTGCTAGATACAGTAGAATTCATTCAAGTCCCTCTGGAATTTGATACTATTTATCAATCTTCCAAACACCATAAATGTAATTCTACTTTTAAAGTAGAAAGGAATTCCGGTTTTGGCGTTATAATTATGAATGCTTGGCGCGATTCTTCCATTCAGCACATAGATGTTCGTAATTACTTACATTCTATTATCGCTAACAATATAAATCATATTCATGAATATGATTCCCAAAAAATACCAAATATTAAAAGCTGTTTAAAAGACATAGATCATCAAATCAATATCCCAAAAAGAAAACGTCCTGAATTTAAAGAACCACTTATTATAAAAGCTACTCAGTATACAGAAGCAACCACAAAATGGTTAATGAATATCTTAGAAAAAGAAAATATACCTTTTCAAGTTAAATGGGTTCCATTTGAAAACTATCTTAGGGATGAAAAACTTAATGAACAAGTCGACCTTTTTATTCATGGTGAAGTATTCGAGATGAATCAAGAGATATCATTTTATTATTTTTTAACAGCTAGATATTCACCATTGGCTAAAGTTTTAAAAACAAATAAATCACTAAGAAACCAACTATCTAAATACAAACATACACATTTTGAAGAGTGGCCTTTATTAAATAAGAATCTTGAAAAAGAACTGATAGAATCCTCTATTATGATTCCCTTATACTATGAAACACGTCAAATTCCTTTTTCATCAGACTTAACGAATATTAAGATGAAATATTTTGGGTATGTGGATTTTTCTCAACTTTGGATAAGACCTTTAATTTAAAATTCGCAAGAAACCTAATCCACTTATAATAATTATCACCCTATTTAATTTCCCTGATGCCAAAGGTGAATTCTTTAGGAGTACGGATACATCGCTATCAGGTCAATTAAACTGGTATCTTAGAGTCATCAACTTAAACAACAAATAACACCATCTCCATTTTTTCAATATTTTGAAGGACTCACAAAACAAAATTATTATCTCTCCACAGTTAACTATGAGAAGTTAGCTCGTTTTTTCGTTTTGGGGAACCATCGGTTTCAAAGCTTGATGACGATGTAGCGAGACTTCTTAATATAACATCAATTTATCAGTAGTCGTATCTAGAAACCTAAAAAAAGTCCATTTAGAAGATCTAAAGGGACTTTTCACTCATATAATCCTATCTATGGTTAAACAAATAAAATTGAATAAATTTAATTTTTCTTGTTTTATCTAATAAATTGTTTAGGCATTTCTTTAACGTGCTTATCATCATCACGCCAATCATAGGTTTCTTTCTGTGAAATATCTAAAGTTTGATCTCCAATTCTAACAATATTCTTATTTACCCATTGGATATATGGATCCGTATCTGGATAGTTCCAATATATATTTTTCTCTGAATCTGTATCAAGGTTAACTAATTCACCCCTAACAGCATCCGCACTTAATGATCCTGCATTATGAAAATAAGTCTTAATGAGATATTTTCCATCTGGAGATTTCACTGTTCGAATTAATTCACCTTTTGGAACACCTTGCAAACTAAAAAATTTCCAATATCCAAATCCAATTATAATTACTAACATAGTAAGTATAGTTATTAATACTTTTCTTTTTGTTTTTTTAATTTTACCTTTTGTATTTATAATACTCACTCATTCAACCCCAGTCCATAGAATATAAACCATATTATACCTTTAAATAAATGGTTTATATATCCAAAAATAAAAATCCTACCTTAATAGTTTTTATAAAAGGGCATATTTCACATAATTCTCGTTATCAGTAGTTAATAATGAATAGAATTTTCATTATGGGGGGTACTATAAAATTTTAGCTTGATAGCGATGTGGCGGGACCCCAATATGAAGTAAAAGTGCGATACATATTGGTCATGTCTAATATGTATCGCACTTTATTCTTTATGACTTTTTACAATTTAGGTCTGGATAAACATTCATTTCTTCCCTTAAGGATCGCCATGATTCAATTTTAATTGATTTGGTAGTCTTGTCTCGCAAGGTGTATTTGTGTATGAAGTATGTCTCCTTATTTTTCTTCATCTTAACACTTCCATTTCTCTTGAAAAGTCTGTAGGTATATAAATTTTATATAACAAGTACAGAATTCTCTTAGTAGGGAGTTAAATTAGATTCGGAATGTATCAAGTACATTATCTTTTTCTTCTTTATTAATTCCAATGTATCTTAGTGTAATTTGTGGTGTACTATGATTCAATATTTCTTGTAACATAGCAATATCCTTTGTTTGCTTGTAAAACCAATATCCAAATGTTTTACGCATAGTATGAGTACCTAAGGATTCTACTCCGGCAAAATCTCCAGCTTTTTGTAATTGTCGATAGGCTTGAATTTTACTAATGGGTTTATCCCCTTTTCTAGAAGGAAATAGCCAGGTACTTTTTAGATCTTCTGCATATGGCAATACTTCCTCAAAAATGGATGTAATATTTATGATACGCTCCTTCTTTGTCTTTCCTTCTTTTACTTTAAATTCTTTTCGTTTTTTTCGCTTCAGTTTTAAAATTTCACTCGTTTCCATTTTAAGTAAATCACTTACACGTAACCCCGTATTAATACCAATTAGAAATAAAATGTAATCACGATCTGAACAATGACGTTTAAGAGACCATTTCATATCGTCAAGCTGTTCTTTGCTTCGAATTGGTTGTACATCGATTAAATGTTGCTTTTTATCCATTTGTTTTTCAATCCCTTTATTTTCAATGATTTGAATGTATACTTTTTTGTATATTTTTATGATATCAGTGAAATTAGATAAAAGTCAATGTTTAAGGGGAAATGAAAGTAAACTTTTTGATAAAAGTTTACATTGGAGTTTTGAATCATTTATAACTAATTTTGTAATAAATTTCTCAATATAGATATGCTTGTTAATTATTGTTATAATATTCAAAATTAACAAAAATAAATTATAATAACAATATGATGGTTATCCTTTTGTTTACTCCTTGTGCTAAAGATAAGATTATGTTCCCGGATCTTATCTTTTTATTTTTGGATTTTAGATAAAAAAAGGAATCCTTAACAGATTAAGGATTCTGCAACAAGTAATAAAAATATAGATAATAAAAAATTACTTATATTATGGTGAATTTTTTTTGATATATGACATTTTCTTTTACTTATTATTATCAAATGCTAATAAGTGAAAATTAATTAACGCTTGGTCTACACTATCAATAAGTTCATATATTAATTTAGAGTTCTCTATAATTGCATAAAATACTTCAAAATCCATTACTTCTTTATATTCTGATGATAAAAAATTTTGAGCTGTAAGAAGATGAAAGTGATCCTGACGAGATTTATAAACCTTCTTAAAAGCTGAATGACTTAAAATACGATTGCATATTTTCATTGGTGGAAGACTAGTTAAAAATCCTTTATTTAAGCGCACATACTCAATAGTGCCTTCAAAAGTTTTTCTTTTTGGTTCAGCTTCGAAAAACTCTTGAATCACAATGGGGTACAGCCGAGATACGTGTAAAAATAGGTTATAGTGATACATTTTTTACCAAATTTATTTTTACGTGAGATTTGCAACATAAATGTTCATTTTTGTGACAGATGAAATTGTAAGTATTTGCTATAAAAAAATAAGAATGAATCCAAACATGTTTGGATTCATTCTTTGATAGTACATAACTAAATTAACTTATACAACAAACCGGCCAATACACAATTGGTATATTTTGTATTATTACCCTTCTTCGGGGGATGGGCACAAAAACCCAATAGCTGCTATTTTAAACTTTAAATCTACTATCTTGTATTCTTCTATCAGTAAGGATTTTAATTTCAACAAGATCTCTTAATATCCGGACAATCAAAATCTTTACTAGGTAGAAATATGCAAAAGTTTTACTGTTTCGAATTAGAGCTATCGGTATTGCTACTTTCACCATTTATACGTTGTTCTTTCAAATCAAAATATGCGTCTAAGATATCTTTTCCAATTAATGAGTTAATACCAACATTATCGTTATAAACCCATGGGACCACAACAGAAAAAGCTACTTCTGGATTATCGTATGGAGCATATCCAACTAGTGTTATATTGTAACACTTAATACGTTCACCTGCTGCATCCCTTCCAATTTTATTATCCCCACCATATACTGTTTGAGCTGTTCCTGTCTTGCCTGCTGGTTTATAGGAAGCATTCTTAAAGTAACGAACGCCAGTTCCATCTCCTTCTTGGAATACCCATCTAAAACCTTCTTTTACTCGCTCAATATATTCTTTCTCCATGTCAACTCGATTTAATACAACAGGTTCATTAGATTGAACTACTTTGCCAATGTCTTCGGCTTTTATTGTTTGTTCTCGAATTTCTTGTATAATTTGAGGCTTCATTCGATATCCACCATTTGCAATTGTTGAAATATATTGTGCCAATTGAAGTGGTGTATAAGTGTCATACTGCCCTATAGAGAAATCTAGTAAAAATCCAGGCTGAGTATCATACTGTCTCGTTTGTCCTATTATTTCATTTGGCAAATCAATTCCTGTTGGAACTCCTAAGCCAAATTGTTTGAAATAATAACGCATTGTATCAAATGCAGATTGTTTGATATCCAATTTACCATTCTGCACATAATTGACCCCAGCTATTTGTAACGCTGTATAGAACATATATACATTGGATGATACTTGTAAAGCTCTTAAATCATTAACATTCCCAAAACCAGATACATTCCATGACTTTTTAGCTTGCGTACCTTTAAATTTCATAGGTGCATCATAAAATATATCTCCTGGCTTTATAGCTCCTGTTTGGTATCCAGTTAATAAGGTAGCACCTTTTACGGCTGAACCTAACTCATAAGAAGATACCATGTTACCTAATGCAAAGTCTTCCAGCTCTATTACTCCATCTTTTTCAGCAAATTTTTTACCAGCCATAGATAAAATTTGTCCCGTTTTAGGGTCCATCATAACCACAAAAGCACGATCCATTAATGGTTCCGAATTTTTAAAAGCTCTTAAATTTTTCTCAATACTTTCTTCCACCTTTTTTTGCAATTCCATATCAATTGTTAAAATTAAATCATTACCACTTTTCCCCTTCGACACTGTTTCGGTTTTAATAATATTTCCAGATCCATCAGTAATATTTTTCACTTCTTCTTTTTTACCATGTAATACATCTTCATATCTTTGTTCAATATAGCTTTTTCCAACTCGATCATTACGATTGTATCCACGTACTAAATAAGAATCTAATTGTTCTTTAGGCAATCCTTCTTCTGTGCTTGTTATATTGCCTAATACAGAACGAAATAAATCACCATTTGCATAATTACGCTCCCAGTCAACTGTTGCGTCCACACCTGGAAAATCTGCTAGGTTTTCGCTTATATGAGCATACTCCTTTTCTGTCACGTCGCTTTTAATAATTTGAGGAGTCATTTGATAACCAGAACTCATCTTACTTTTAATTGCTAACACTTTTAAATCTTGCTGCGTTAATTTTGCTAATTCTTCTTCTGTAATACGATTTCGTCTTAACTCTTCAATTTTCTTGTCTAACTCTTTCCCTTCTATGCCTCTCTTTCTCAGATTTTCTTCATCTTGTTTAGTAACCTTTTTTTTTGCTTGCTCCTTATTTAATTGCATCCAAAAATCTTTTTTATCTATCTCAGTTAACTTATTTATGTCTTCGTCCGGAATTTCAAGTACATTTGCTAATTTTCCCGCCGTTTTTAACATATCTTCAAGTTTTATCCCCTTTAACCTTGTATACGTAATAGAGCGAAGGGAGCGATTATCAACGACTGGTTTCCCTTCTCGATCAAAAATCTTCCCACGAGGTACAGAAAGACCTATTGTTTCATTGTTGTTTTTTTCTACTTCTCTTTTATAAGTCTCTCCATCAACAATTTGTAAATTTCCTAGCTGGACAATAATAGCTGAAAATAATAAAAATATACAAAGAAATAAAACATTTAATCGGATATTTATATATGAGTGGGTTTTCTTTTCTTTTTGCTTTTTCATACATCCTCCTTTTGTACCTTTAATGCGTTTTTTAAATGGAGTTTTTACATTTGTCAAAATTTATCTATTACATACGGTGAAAAACATTAAAGTAAGAGTTTATTCTATCAATATAATGTATCCATGCCTGTGAAGGTATTTGTGGCATAGAAGCACCCTTCTCTTGATTTATATTGGAAGCCGGTTCTATTTTTTCTACAGCTTTTACTCAAATTGCTACATTGGTAAGTTGACTTACTTCTAAAACAGTTATACATATACCTACTTTTAAAACCACCCTTCCTAACGATTACTACTTTCCTAACAAATTAGCTAAAAAGTGTTGTAACATTTAATAGACAATGTAAGTAATGAAATAGTTCCACAGTTACAAAATTCCACTTAATTTAAAGTGTTTTTTGTAACTGTGGAACTATTTCATGCCCATAATTCTAAATTCATAAGGGCAATTCGATTCTTTCCACCTTTTCCGGAAATTACGGTTATTGTTCGGCGTTTTAAATCTATATCTTCGATATCTAGTGATACTACCTCTGAAATCCTGAGTCCAGCTTGTAGCAAGATTTCTCGTTTTTTTCCATGCATTTTTTTCTTTATGTATCTGATGTAAAAATTTATCTTGCTCTAAACGATTAAGCCATCTAAGTGCTTGTGCTAAAGGTGAGATTCGTTTTCTTTTTACTTTAATCGTAGGATTTAGGGTAGAATATCCAGCTTGTACTAAATAAGACCAATACACCTTAATAGCCGCCACCCTTGTATTGATTGTAGCTGGTGCCAACTTTTCTACTGTTTGCATAAAAGAAACCCATTCATGTAGGTCCCTGGATGTAAGAAAATCTGGATTGAAATTTTCACCAGTTCTTTCAACTACCCATTTTTTCAAAGCTACAACAGATGTTATATATTCTTGAATTGTACGATTTCGTTTTCCCTCTTCCTGTCAATAACATTGAAATAAGTCTATATAATTCATTAAACATACTCTTTACGTTAGCGTGTTCGGTAAAGAAAAAACAATGTATTACAACTGAAAACTATACCGAAATCTAGTTCGGTATAGTTAAATTTATGTCTAACAACATAAAGATACCAACTTGATGAATTTAAGACAAAAAATCTATAAAAAGGATAAAGTACCTTTTTATGTTATATTAAGATAAAAGGGGGAGAATACATGATTAAAGCAATTATCTTCGATTTAGATGGAACTTTATTAGATAGAGACAGTTCACTTAAATTCTTTATTAAAGAACAATATAAGCGGTATATCAATAAACTAAAACATATACCTGAAGAACAATATGTATCTCGATTTATTGAGTTAGATAATAGGGGATACGTTTGGAAGGACAAAGTATATCATCAATTACTCCACGAACATTCTATTTCCGATTTAACATGGGAGCAATTATTAGAGGATTACATAAACAACTTTCAACATCACTGTGTTCCTTTTTCTAACATGGAGCATGTATTAAAAGAGTTAAAAGATAAAGGCATGTTATTAGGTATGATTACAAATGGATTGACTGAATTTCAACTTCTAAATATCCGAGCCTTAGGAATTGAGAAATACATGGATACTATTTTAGTGTCTGAACAAGAGGGAATTAAAAAACCTCAAGCTGAAATTTTTATGAGAGCTCTAGAAAGATTAGGCGTTACCCCTGAAGAAAGCGTATACATAGGGGATCATCCAGAAAATGATGTAATAGGAGCTCGAAATGCGGGAATGAATGCAATATGGAAGAAAGATGCGTTTTGGGGAACTCCATTCACAGATGAATACATAATTGACGATTTGAAAGAATTACCATTATTAATTGATACAATCCGAAAAAATTAATTACTTATCAATAAAATTGACTACTATAACTGAAAGGGGAAAATTTTATGAGTTCAGTAGAAGAAAAGTTTCTATCTACAGCAATCTTTCAATTTGAGCACATAAAAAAACGTGTTGAGAAAGCTATAGATCAGTTAACAGAGCAAGATTTACATTGGCGTCCTAACAGTGAATCCAATAGTATCGCAATCATTATAAAACATCTAAGTGGAAACATGCATTCAAGATGGCCTAATTTTTTAACAACAGATGGCGAAAAAGAATATAGAGATCGTGATGGTGAATTTATTGATACGTTCATTGAAAAAAAAGAATTGATTGAAATTTGGGAAAAAGGATGGTTTCTTTTATTTAAAACAATTAAAGAATTACAAACAGAGGACTTACTAAAGATTATAACAATTAGAAATAACCCATTAACCGTCCTAGAAGCAATTCAAATTGAAATAGCGCACTGTAGCAATCATTTAGGTCAAATTCTATATATTGGTAAACAAATAAAAGGTTCAGAGTGGGAAATATTAAGTATTCCGAAAGGAAAATCTCAAACTTTTAGATAATATATTCAAAGTTCAAGTGACTTTAACTAAATGGTGAAAAATATTAGTTGTTTATTTGTAATTTCAAGTAGATTATAAAACTAATATTAATTAATGAAGAAGTGAGGAGAATTAGTTGTTTTTACAACGATTAAAAGTGATCTTGCTGTCCGGGGTATCCATGTCTGTTATTAGTATCATTGTTGAATCCCGTGACTCTTTATCGGCAGCAAACTTTAATTTGTTACCCATATATACTTTAGCTTACTCATGTGCTTTTACTATATTTGCTGTCCCTGTCCAATTATTGCTTTCCAATACTATTTTTTCTAAGCGATTTAATATCTTAACCTTATTTATTTATATACTTGCTGCTTTGATTGTTTTCTTTGCAATAAATGTTTCTGATTTTGAACTTAATATTACTTTTTTTACACAAATTTTATTATATGTTTATATAATCTCAGCCGGATTTTTTTTCTGGTTGTGGGACTCTTTAATAATTCCAAATAAACGATAAATTATTTTTATTAACAAAATTTATGAAGATAAAAGGTGTTTTCTATTTGGGGTAGCACCACATGTCCATCAAGCTAACAAATAAAAGTACCCCCAAAAAAGAAAAAACCGATTCATCCCCCATCTTCACTCCGTTTAGAGGAGGGGATCTTCTCGGTTAAATGATAAAAAAACCAACTATATAATGACTAATAAAAATTGCTACATAAATCAAAGTGATATATGGTTGATAATCAATGTAAAATTCTTTATGCGTTAACCTAAATTTATGAGGAATTAAAACCCAACTAAGATAGTCGATAATTATCGACAATGCTGTCCATTGAATAACGGTATTAAGCATAAATTCTTTTACATTATCTGTATCTATCCCTTTGCTATATAGCCATAGAAAAACGGGGAAAATCGCAACGTTGTAAAGAACCTGATAGGGTCTAGATTTAACATAAACTGGTGATTTCAAAAAAGTTGTTCCTGCCTGTTTCGCGTTTTGCACACCAAAATATTTATTAGAGATTAGCATATGTATAAAAACTATTAATGTTGCAACACCATAAGCAAGTAACAACCATAAAAAAGAAATACCCAAATTATTAAACAACTAACTTCACCTCACTTTTAGTTACTAATACATTAGACAAATATTAGTTCAAATATATTATCCTTAAAATTCCAGTAATAGTAAATCAAATATTTAGATAAAAATTCATATTTTTTAGTTAGATACTTGATTTACCTAATAATTACCAAATTAATAAAATCAAAGATTAGTTAATTAGACCCTCTTATTCTTTTTTAAATTTCAAATTAAGTCCTTCAGCTTTATTTGAATCCTTCACATATACGCTATCAAAGCCCTTCATATGCCTCAAATCAAAGTTGATTTTCTATACTCCTAAGCATAGGAGGTGATATCAATGAGTATTATCTTCAATCGAAAGATTAGGGTAGCGTCACACATCCATCAACTTAAGGGATATTTTCAAACAAAATGTGGTTTTTTTATATAATTTTTTATTATCTTTTATAGATATTATAAAAGTAGGCATATCAAATAAACCCTGACGGGTTTCAATTTTTTACTATGCTACCTGAGGATTAGAAGTGGTATACTCATAAACAACACCCAAAATATCAAAGACTGTCTTTTTCTCATATCGATGAGATTTTCGTCCAAAATCACTAATTACAGCTTTTTTGTACAAATATTGACACCTAGCAAGCGTTAAATGGATAAAAAGACTTTTCTTTAAATGACTCAAAAAAAAAGGAATTCTTGCCGTACCCCTTTTCGAATTCCGTTTCCATAACTTAGGAATCTTATAATTATGGAAACATTCTATAATTCTACTTATTTGAATGCTTTTCCGATGGGATATTCCGCTGTAACTCATTAATAAATTTATAAGTTAATGGGGCTTTTTCTTCTAACTCAGCCTTCGTGTCTGGACCAGCATAAAAATAGGCAAAGGCTTCGGCGAAATATTCTTCCTTGTAATCGAAATATGGATTGTCATTAAAATCATCATGCTCCAAAGCGTGAATTTCAGTAAACTCATCCGAATAACTAACATTGTCAAATACATAACAATCAATGGAATGGGATGTTTCATGCAGCTCAAGACTTACAGAACTATGCATCTTTTTATAGCTGTAACCGATTCGAGCAACAACTGTCTGCCCACCTGCACCTGGCACATCATCCCACGTATATGGAGTATGTTCCCATCCCCTTGGAACGGTTCCCCTTAAATATTCATACTCCGGCAAATCAGTAAGAGGGAAATTAATCAGTTTGACCTGAACTCCCTGTTTATGCATGGTGATCAATATATTAGTTGGGATGCTCCAGAGACGATCAACCATATTTTGAGTCTCTTCATGATCAAACTCACCCTTTGTTTCAACCGTCACAACCCTTTCAAGAACATTGTTCATTTTAAGTGATTGGGTAGTGACGGATTCTCCAAATGCAGCAGTAGAAAATGAGAATGTTAAAACTGTGGTCAATAATAACGCGGAAAATGCTTTTTTCAATAAAATCCTTTTCATAAGCTCCTCCTAAATTTAGTATATTATAGTTAAATATTCGAAAATTAATTCTTTTTCCCTTTGTGGGGTACGACGCATGCCCATAAACTTAAGAAAACAAATCCACTCCAAAACGAAAAAACGAGTTTTTTATTACAAATTAGGACAAAATCTCTTTCTGGGAGAGTTGTATTTTCTTAGCTTGATAGCGATGGGGTAGCACCACAAATCTATTAATTTAAAGAGAACTTTATTTCTGTACAGCTGCGTATAACGATTCTTTCTGACATAAAAACACGATGTCTTAAAAGACATCGTGTTTTTATGTCAGAGATTCATCTCTTGCTTCAATAATTTTATTGTATATTAGCATCTTTTTCTTTTATCAAAATTAAGCTGAAATGCCCGATGAGTAAAAAGACTGAAGCTAAATAAAAGCCTGCTTTCATACTTCCTGTATAAATTGATAATACTCCTGTGATATAAGGAGCTAGTACACTTGAAGACATTCCTATAAAATTGTATAGCCCAAAAGTTGTGCTATATAGATTTTGAGGAGCATTATTTGCTACAAAAGCTACAATTATAGGATCCATTGCAATTTTCCCCATAAAGCCATATAATACTAGCCCCACTATAATCCAAACAGTACTATTAGTAAAACCAATTAAAAAAGTGAAGATTGAAGAAAATATCAACATAAACTTCATGATTTTGACATGTTTTTGAAAGCGGTCGTTTATCCAGCTAAATAAAATACTTCCAGGAAGCGCTAAAAGTGCAATTATTGACGATAAATATCCCGCTATACTACCTTCTATTCCTTGTTCAGTTTGAAGATAATAAGGAAGCCAAGTTACCATAACTGAAAATCCATATAATGAACAAAAAGCAACAATATAACTAACTATTAAGTTTCTGTTCATTAATAAGAGTTTAATTGAACTTGAGAATTTTTTTTCTTCTCTATCAATTTTCCTCTTTATTGAATTTTCATTTTCACTATCATTTTTAATAGTAAATAACATTATTATTGACACTATTATTGTTAGTAGGGAAAAAATGAAAAAAGTAATTCTCCAACTAAACCCTAAAGATAGCGTAAAGTAACTAGAAAATATAAATCCTAAAGATAACCCTATCGCTCCTCCACTATTTATTATTGCACTCCCAATTGTTCGATATTTATTTGGAATAGACTCTGATGATAATGCAAATTGTGGACCATAAAAAGTTCCTTGTCCAATCCCGGAAATCATCCATGCAGATATAAGTAACAAATACCCTTCTGACAAACCTGTTACAGCTAAAAATATTCCAGAAATCAGAAATCCAGGCACGAGCACCCATTTTTTTGAATACATATCTCCTAAATAACCCGATGGAATTTGTACAACTGTATAAGCTAAGAAAAATAAACTATTCATAAGCCCTATTTCTGCATTGTTTAATGAATAATCACTTTTAATCTCCCCTATTACTGGGGTTAAAATAGCGCGATTTCCATATATAAAAATCCAGCCTAAAAAAAATACAATAACTAATCTTATCCAATAAGGAATCATTTTATTTTTTTTATTTTCTATTAGTACTTTTTGTTTCATTATGTCCCCCTTTTAGAAATTTAATATCAGGGTCTTTACTTGTAGTAGATCTGAATTGAATAAGATAATTACATAGTTAATTTAAATAATAAACAACAATAAAATATTGTTGTTTATTTATAAATTTACTTAAACCGTGTTAATATGCTAATTCATATAATGTATGAATTAACACATTTACTCCTTCAGCTAAATCTTTAGGATCCGTATACTCAAACGGCGAATGACTAATACCTTTATGACTTGGAACAAAAACCATGGCGGTCGGTATATATGGTGCTATAATTTGAGCATCATGACCTGCACCACTATGCATCATTTTATACACAATATTATTTTGCAAACATTGCTTTTCGATAATGTCAGTTATATCTCTATCCATTGGTACTGGTGCAGCATCCATCCACATTTTAATTTTTATTTGGACTCCTAATTGATTTGCAACTTTGTTCATTTCCTGTACTATTTCATCAGTAAATTGATGCAATTCTTCTTTTTCTACATGCCTTACGTCTATCGTAAATATAGCTTTACCTGGTACTACATTTACGACATTGGGTTCTACTTTAATTTCCCCAACAGTGGCAACAAGTGGCTCCCCATGTTCTAAAGTCATGGTATGAATCCTATGTATCATATAACTAGCTGCACTCATCGCATCTTTTCTATATTTCATTGGTGTTGTGCCTGCATGATTGGATTCACCAATTATTTCAACTGTAAACCGTCGTTGACCAACAATGTTTTTGACAATACCAATGGATCTCTCTTCTTTCTCTAGTACTTCTCCTTGTTCTACATGAAGTTCAACAAATGCTTTAATATCCTTACGAGCATATTCAGGATTAGCTTTAAATGTGAAACCAGTTTGTCTCATCACCTCTACAAATGCTTGACCATTAAAATCTGAGATATTCTGAACATCTTCTTGTTTAGCAATCCCAACAATATTTTTAGATCCCCAAAATGTATATGGAAACCGACTTCCCTCTTCTTCCGCCATGGATACAACCTCAATATTCCGCAAAGGCTGTCCATATTTTTCTTTTAAATATTTTATAGCTAAAAGTCCAGCGATAATACCATACTGCCCATCAAATAATCCTCCATTTTTTACTGTATCAACATGAGAACCAGTTAATATTGTTTCGTCTTTATATTTACTACCTTCAAGCGTTCCAAATAAATTTCCGATTTCATCATAATGGATAGATAATTCCTCTTTAATAAATAGCGTTTTTAGAGACTCTTGAGCCTCTAGCCACTCTGAACTATATAAGAACCTGGATACTCCCCCTTCTGGATCTTTTCCACATTCTCCTAACCAATGAAGTAAATCGAGTGTATCCTTTCCTAATTGCAACTTATCCAGTGTATGCATTAATTTCCCTCCAGTAAACTTCCAATTAATTTACTCTTATCCTCTTAAATGCTTCCTTCTTCAAAATGTGTATTCGGAGAAGTCTCCTTAAAAAACATCATGATAATTAAACTTATTCCAAGAATGATAACAGCTGAATAAAACCCAGCAGCCATACTGCCCGTTAAATCGGCTAAATAACCTGCGATAAATGGAGCCACAATTGAGGATGACATTCCTATAAAATTATAAAGACTAAACGCTCGGCCATATGATTCTGGATTTACGTTCTCTGAAACAGTTGCAATTAGCACCGGATCTAGCGCTATTTTCCCAAAAAGACCATAAATAATAAGAGCTCCAATCATTAAAGGAATACTTTGAATATACACCGTTGCCCATAAAGAAATTGCGGCGATTGGAACCAATGTAAATACAAATATCTTTTTCTTTCCATATTTATCAGATAAATAACCCACAAAAAGTGATCCTGGTATTGCTGCCCATGGAACTAATGATGAAATAAAACCTATTTCACTGCCCTGAAATCCCCGCTCCACTTGTAAATACTTTGGTAACCACGTCATAATAACTGTAAATCCATAAATAGAGCAAAATAATACAATGAATGTAATTAAAAGATTACGGTTCTTTAATAAAGAAAGCATACTTATATCAGTCTCTATATCTATGACTGGATTACTTACATCTTTCTTTTGTCTCTTTCCTTCTTTGACAACAAAACCAATGAACAAACCGCATAAAATGGTTAAAACGGAAAATATGTAAAACATCATTCTCCAGTTTATTCCCCATTCCAACACAAGGGTACTAGAAGAAATAAAGCCTAATGATATTCCTAAAGCTGCTCCGCTATTAATGATGGCAGAACCCATACTCCTTCTTTTATTTGGTATTGCCTCAGAAGAAAGTGCGAACTGCGGTCCATAATAAGTAGCTTGTGTAAGTCCTGTTAAAGCACGCGCCACTAAGAATCCTGTAAATCCAGCCATAATACCACTTACTCCTGTAAAAATTCCAAATAAAATAAAACCCGGAACCAGAATTATTTTCCTCCCAAACTTATCGCTCAATGTACCGGCCGGAATTTGTGCGATTGTATAAGTGAAAAAGAAAATACTATTTACTAAACCCAATTGAGTATTGTTCAAGTTATACTCCAACCCTATTTCTCCCAATATAGGGTTTAAAATGTACCGATCCGCATTAAGAAATATTGTTCCTAAAGTAAATGCCAGTACAACTTTCCACCAGTAAGGAATCAAAGTAGTGGATTCTCCAAATTTATCTTGTTTTTTCATTAAGGATTCAGACATATTAACAATACTCCCTTTACATTTTTCAGTGAAAATCCACCTTATTTAATATTTTTATAAGCATACTACTTTAACACTTTGTCAAATTCGTATAATACTTTCTCTCACAATTCATTTTAAATCTATTTATTTCCCTATCTTTTTATGGAGAATCTTTCAAACATAACTCTGAAATAATTGGATATCCAACAACTTTTCGAATTTTTTATAAGGCCTATTTCATATATTATTATTTAATTCTAATAACTACATTGACAAATCATCCAAATATATACTGTTTTTTTAGTTATTATAACCATAGTTAGAGTTAACACCTTTTACTCTCAGGTTTCCTGTTTTATAATGGCCGTTATTTAGCAAAATATTATTAATCAATTTATCCAGTTATTATTTTCTATAACGTAGTATTTACATTTAAACTTTGTAATACATACTAAGAGTTAGTATAATCTACTTATTTAGTAATTTGGCTCTTAATATCCTACATAAGTCATCCTTGGAGGAAATCTAATGAAACTATATGATATTATGAAAATCCCTATTTTTGATCAAGCTAAACTTATCGCTGGTCATAAGGGTTTAGAACAAGAAGTTTATACCGTTAATATGATGGATGCACCTGATATAATTCATTTCTTAAAAAGAAACGAATTATTAGTTACAAGTGCATATCATTTTAAAGACGATATGTATGCATTACGAGAACTTATCATACAAATGAAGAAACAAGGTTGTACAGCTTTAGGTATAAAAACTAAACGGTTTTTACAAGAAATACCCGAAGAAATTATTTCATTAGCAGATGAAATTTATTTTCCAATTATTGAGCTCCCATTTGACATAGGACTAGGAGATCTTGTAAATCAAACCTTAAGTTATATTCTGGATATGCGAACTAATGAATTACATCAAGCAATGCAAATACATCAACAATTTTCAAATCACATTATAAGTGGAAAAGGCATAAATATGATTTTGGAAAATTTATCATCAATAATTCAGTTACCAGTTGTACTACTTGACTATCACTTGCGCCCTATTTCCGAATACAATAACACTAAAGCATCTATTCAAATTTTAAAGAAGTTTTTTATAAACGGGCGTAAACTACCGTTATCAACAATAGAAATTGTTACTTTTTCTCTTCTTACTAAAACTCGTGATACAGTTTCAATTTTTCCCATCTTTACACAGAATAATCAATACAGCTATTTAGTTATAGACGGCTTTATTTCACCTTTAAATCGTTCAATGGTATTGGCTGTTGAACAAGCTGCAAACGTCCTTGCTTTTGAATTAATAAAAGAACATTCTTTAAGACAATACTCAAGACGCATTCAGGATGAATTTTTTACGAATGTTATTAATAGTGTTTTCTCTACTCAAAATGAAATTATTAATCTAGGAAAAGAATTTAATTTATCATTTGACCAAAAGTATATTTGTATTATAGGAAAAATAGATATAAAAGAATTCACTATGTCATTTATGGAATATCAAGAAGAAAAGGATCTTATATATGACTTGATAGAGGAAGAACTAAATTCTTATACTGCAAATGTTCATTTATTCATAAAAGATGATATGTATGTTTTGTTGGTGAATTGTGATGGCATTTGGAGACAAACTGAAAAAGAACGAATGATCTCTTTATTAAAAAACATACAGGTGAAAATCTATACATATTTTCAAAAAAGCATATCTTTTGGAATTGCTAATTCTAGCGAACAATTGTTACATATATCTCATTCATTTAAAGAAGCAACAGATGCATTTTACTACGGTGAAATATCAGGGAGTAAAGAATTTATTGAGATCTATCAAGCAAAAGAAATCTCAGCGATTTTACGTATGATTCCACAAGAACAATTAAAAAAGTTCTATGAGAGCACACTACATTCACTTGCAAATGAAAATGAAAAAGATCATGCTGTACTATTGCACACGTTATCTGTTTATTTAGAAACTCATTGTGCAATATCCGAAACTGCTAAACGTTTATTTTTACATCGTAATACCGTTATTTATCGTTTAGAGAAATGTGAAGAAATACTTGGACGAAACATAAAAGATCCAAACGAAACTTTACAATTAAGAATTGCATTTAGAATAAAACCATTAATCCATGTATGATATTTATATAAATTAAAAGCTCGTAAATAAATTTTAATATCTGAGGTCTGATATTGCATAATCGTAAATAATAAAAATATAAAGTTCTCATATTTACTAAAGGTAAGTAATCCTTCTATTTTATTTTTCTACAATACAATTACGTTCTTACAGTGGGGCACCAGACATCTATCAACTTAAGAATGGAAACAAAGTGTACTTTCATTTTGTGAGGTAAAGCATTCCTAAAATAGAAGCATACTCTTAATAATACGCATACCAAATAAACCCTATCGTTTTATTAAAAATCCAGGAAATAGTAATGAAATCCTATATTTATACGATTGAATATAATGTCACACATTTTATAAGGTAAAAAGGAAAGGATAGATGAACAGGAGAGCATACCTGTTTACATCTACCCTTTTTTACAACAATATGACCATATTAACTACTACAACTTTTTATATAATTATTGAACTATTTTTTAAATAAATAAATTAACCTCTTCGTTAACTTTAATTACGATTGAACTACCCCCACTTTCACTTCGTTTAGAAGTGAGGGATTCCTAAGTAAAGAGTTCTATCGAACTCTAATTGATTAGGCTAACCCCGCAGTCCTTGCGGTTAGAAGCCTTATCGCTTCATTCTTTAGATTGATACTTGCGTTAATATCTCTATCATGATGTGTTTGACATGAAGGGCAAAACCATTTACGTAGGTTTAGATTTTTAACGTCTTTATTTTGATACCCACAACAAGAACATAATTGGCTGGAAGCAAATGTTTTCGATACGACAATGACTTGTTTGCCATACCATTTTGCTTTGTATTCTAACATGGATCGAAATTGCGACCAAGATACCTCACTAATTGCTTTTGCTAACTTATGATTCTTTAACATATTCGATACTTGCAAATCCTCTATACCGATAACATCGTGGTTTTTGATGATTTCAGTTGAAATTTTGTCCAAGTAATCTTTTCTAGCATTGGATATGTATTCATGAATTCTAGCTACCTTTACTCGTTGTTTATTCCAGCGAGAAGATCCTTTCATTCTTCTAGAAAGCACACGCTGTGCTTTCGCCAACTTATCTTCTAATGATCGGAAAAACTTCGGATTTTCATAGTGTGTTCCATCTGACAAAATAGCGAAATCTTTTAGTCCTACATCTATTCCAATGTAAGAACTTGTTTTCGGAAGTTCTTGTACTTCTGTTTCAACTAATAGTGACACAAAATATCTACCAGAAGGGTTCCGTCTAACCGTAGCATTTACAATACGCCCCTCTATTTCGCGACTTTTGGCAAATCGAACAAGGCCTAGTTTCGGCAACTTTATTTTGTTCCCTACAACGGCAATGTTTTCATTTGTTTGTTTTGTCGTATAAGATTGTACGTTGTTCTTCTTAGATTTAAAGCGCGGTGCGCTGTTTTGTTTTTTGAAAAAGCGTGTATAAGCATCCGCAAGGTTGCGAACAGACGACTGCATCGCAATACTATCCACTTCTTTTAGCCAAACAAGCTCTTTCTTCATGGCAGGTAGTTTGGCAGAGCATATACCATAGGTCAAGCCTTTTCCTGTCTCTTTGTATGCTTGATCCCATAAGGATAGAAAATAATTGAATACAAAGCGAGAACATCCAATCGTTTTGTTGATTAGAATTGCTTGTGCCTGATTTGGATAGATACGAAACTTATAGGCTTTATTCATCATTATTTGATTCACCTCCATTTCGGTATAAGACTATTATACACCAAACGTACATTCGATATGTAGTCGAGTAACACTTTCTGTATGTCGAACAATTAAGATGGCTTCCTGCCATCCCTTGTTCGAAGCCAATTCATCTCCCACCTACTCACTGGGCTGTGACCCTTCACGCTCCTAGAGGAAGGAGTCTTCTTGGCTAAAATGATAAATGGTCCCCTTCACCTTCAATTGGATCAACTACATCTTCATTAAAAGATTCAGCATGTTATCTACCATATCTATTAAACCAGCGGTTTTTATTTTCCCTGATTCCTTTCCATACCTAAGGTACCCAAAAGTCCAGAGGATTTCCGAGGCTACCATCCACATTTGTGTCTCTGAAAAAACATTTTGTGCCACTAGATGAAACTGTAGATTCCTTAACAAGCTAAATCATGAAAATACAAACAAAAATAGATTATCAATCATTACATTACTGCTTTGCTTCGTTCGAATAGAAAAACTCGGAGGAACGCCACTTGTTCGATATCCCCTCAATGTGATAAGGTGTCGTTCTGCAGCATCCACCTATTAAACGTGCACCTGCTTGGTACCATTCTTCAGATTGAATATCCAACGCGTTACATTGTTCATAATCATGCCATGTTTTTGTTTCTGGATTATAAGTTTCACCAGAGTTTGGATAAACAATAATCGTTTTTTTGGTGTTTGCCCTCAACTCTTGGATTGCACCAGTCACAACGTTTACTGGCGCACAATTGATGCCTATTGCTACAATTTGTTCACTTTTCTCAAAAGCTCGTGCACACTCCACGAGTTTCATACCTTCACTAATCTCTTTCTCATTTTTTAGCGAAAAGGTAAGCCACGCATATGTTTCTGGAAACTCACGCAATAATGTATCTAATACTCTTGCTTCTTGCAGGGAAGGGATCGTTTCAAATGCCAATAGATCTGCACCTGCTTCGATTAACGCGGACATTCTCGAACGGTGAAAGTCTGCTAATGTTTTATCTGTCACACCATAGTTGCCTACATACTCTGAACCATCTGCAAGGTAAGCCCCGTACGGCCCAACTGATGCAACAACTAATGGTTTAGGCCTATTCGTTTGCCTATTTTCCTTCCAAAAATCATCTCTTGCCCTTCTTGCAAGTAACACCGTTTTCTTAATTAATTTCAAAGCTTCCTGTTCTTGTATTCCACGCGTGGAAAAACCACTAATAGTAGCTTGATAGCTTGCTGTTATGGCACAGTCTGCTCCAGCAATAAAATAATCTAAATGAACCTGATAAATTAGTTCTGGATTTTCTAGTAACACACGTGCCGACCAAAGGGGATCGTCCAAATTACATCCATGTGCCTCCAATTCTGTAGCTAATGCTCCGTCAAGAATCATAATGGAATGTTGGGATAAAATATCATCAATTGGGTTGATTTTGTTCGACATAATCTACGCCCCTCTTTTTTAGATTTTTTGTTAGATAATAACTTCCATAGCAAAACAAAATAAACGGTATGCCGCAATATAAGGCAATCCTCTGTGTTGGATCGAATGCAATTCCAATACACGATGCCAGACAAAGGATAAAAGAAGCAATTGGTACTAATGGATATAGTGGTGTGCGATAAATCAAGTCCTTTTCAGAATTTCCTTCTTTCAAAAATTGTCTGCGAAATAGGAACTGGGAAGCACTAATACTCATCCAAACTACGACTACTGCTAGACCGGAAATGGAAACAAGTACGATATAGACAGTATCTGGTGCCACAATACTTGAGAGCAAAGCCAAAGCTCCACCCACCATGCTGAAAATGACGGCGTTGATTGGAACACCTTGCTTCGTCATTTTTCCAAAAATGGGGGATATCATATTCTTATTAGCAAGCGACCAAAGCATTCTAGAAGAGGCGTAAAGGCCTGAGTTTGCCGCAGATAAAATGGCTGTTAAGATAACGAAATTCATTATGTCAGCTGAATATGGCACCCCAATTCGTTCTAGAACTGCAACAAAAGGGCTCTCTAATACCCCCGCATCGGAAATAGGCAATAACGCAGATAAAACAACAATCGTTCCTACAAAAAAGATGATCAATCTCCACAGAGTAGTTCGAATGGCCTTCGGTATCATTTTTTCCGGGTTCGCTGTTTCTCCAGCTGCAATGCCTATTAATTCTGTTCCCGAAAAAGCAAAATTAACCGCAAGCATGGTCATCATAATGG
Source organism: Bacillus sp. C-3-6 (assembly GCF_054509685.1). Taxonomy (NCBI): domain Bacteria; kingdom Bacillati; phylum Bacillota; class Bacilli; order Caryophanales; family Bacillaceae; genus Bacillus; species Bacillus sp. C-3-6. The sequence continues at coordinate 28,094 of NZ_JBSSBE010000002.1, forward strand.
CCGTAGCACCATGAGGAAATAAACCTCCACTTGTAAAATTAGAAAAGAATGGTGCTGCTTTTGAATGAGCCATCGGAAGAAACCCTAGCATTGCCGCTACTCCTAACACAATAAAAATCACAATAGCTATAACCTTTATCGATGAAAACCAAAATTCGGATTCGGCAAAAAATTTAACAGTCAGAACATTTAATACAAAGATCAAAATGGCAAAAAGAGCACTCCATACCCAAACATTAATCGATGGAAACCATCGCTTCATAAGTAATCCTGCGGCTGTAAATTCAGAACCTAAAGCAACAGTCCAAGTTAACCAATACAACCAGGCTACTGTATACCCTGTACCCGGTCCAATGTATTTAACTGCATAACTATGAAATGCGCCCGTTTCGGGCATATGTACGGAAAGTTCTCCTAAACATAGCATAACTAGATAAACCACTAGTGCACCAACCAAATAGGATAGAATTGTTCCAAATGGGCCAGCTTGTTGAATAGTGTAACCCGAACTTAAGAATAAGCCCGTTCCAATCACCCCACCAAGTGATAGCATGACTAAATGACGTGCTTGCATTTTCCTTTGAAATTCTTGCCCATTTTTGTTCTCCATTTCTACTCTCCTTTAGTTACTATCCAGAAAAAACAAAAACGCACTCTAAAAAAGAGGGCGCTACTGACAAATAAAAACGGAAGCTCTCATCTATCAGGATTATCACCCGCTGGAATTAGCACAGTGTCTACTTAAGCAGACCTGTTGCTGAGGTTTCATAAGGCCAGTCCCTCCACCTCTCTGGATAAGAAATATTTTTTTATAACCTTATCAATCCATTCAATAACTGTCAAGACAATTCTGTTTTTTTAAAAAAATCATCTATTATAGAAATACAAAAAAAGGAGTATTACTATAACTGCAATCCACTCCTTCTTGGGTATTATTTAAAAATTGAACATACAAAACCTCATTTATTTATGATACAGTTCACAAGCACTTCCTCAAAATTTGATGCGCTTCTAAATATCTTCTTACTTCTTTGGCTATGAGGATCACCGCAACTTAGAGATGTGTGACGAGACCCCATCGCCATCAAGCTAAGGTTTTGAAGTACCCCCTAAATGACAATTTTCTTTCTCTACAATTAATTATTTCGAGAAATGAGCTCATATTTTTGTTTTGGGGATGTTTACTTTTCTTAAGTTAATGGGTATGCGGCCGTACCCTTAAACAAGAAACACAAGCGCCAGCTACTAAAGAAGAGCCTAAAAAAGAAGAACCCAAAAAAGAGGGGCCTAAGAAAGAAGAAGCTCCGAAAAATAAACCTGGAATTAGCAAAACTAAGTTCAATTAAATCAAAAATGGAATGAGTTACGACGAAGTTAAAACTATCATTGGTAGCGACGGGGAAGTTTTATCATAGACTGGGCAAGCTAGCGAACAACTTCATACCATTATGTATAAATGGAATGTAGAAAAAGGATTTGGTGCTAATGCGAACTTCATGTTCTAAGAAGGTAAATTGTAAAATAAATCTCAATTCGGTTTAAAATAAAAAAAGCACTCATATGAGTGCTTTTTTAAATTCCTAATAATTGCTTTTTCTTCGCTTGAAACTCTTCTTCAGTAATAACTCCTTGATCTAACAACTCTTTATACTTCAATATTTCATCTGCCCCACTTACTGATGCAGAAACTTGAGGTTTGCTTTTATTAGCTAAAATACTCTCAATATACTCTTTAATTTCTACAGCCATTTTTTCTTCTTTTTTTGTAAACATAACTGTGTTTTCATCTGCTGCTGCAGCCATAACCCCTTTTTTACTCTCTTGACTACCCATAAAAATAAATTGTATGTAACCATTTGTGAAGAAATTGGCTTTTTTAATTTGAATACCAGTCATATTGTTAATATCAATGGTTTTTTCACCGTCTAATCCATGATTTAAAAAATTCAAGGCTCCTCTTCGCTTCAGTCGAATGAAGTTATCCTCTATTCTTACTACTGTTTTCCCTGCCCCTTTAAACTCAAATGTTCTATCCAAGCTCTCCACCCCTATAATTACATAATGTATTACTCAAATATTATAACTCTGAATCTTTATTTACAAAATATAGATTTTGTTCACTTTTACGATACATTTATGAAACAGTCGTATGTTACGTTATAAAAGTCCATTTTTTGAATCATTTTCATTCTGTTAAAAAGTCCCAGACCTTCTAGGGCTTTTTACGTTTAAATAAAGAGGTATACCAAATTTCTCAATGTACAATATTACTTAACATAGTAAAATAATAATTGAATTGGCGTCCAATACATATCATTAAAATTAAAGTGGTTCAAGTCGGAGGAAGGCACCTTTGGGTGTCTTTTCTTTATTATAAAAACCCTCAAGCATTCTTACACTTGAGGGCTTATCAATTGAAAGGTAGGGCTGTTTGGAGTTCTTTATATTAAGAACAAAGCGGGATTACTCCTAAACCAATTAATAGAGCTGCAGCAAACGCTGGAATTGGGACAGGGATCTCGATACCCTCTACAACTAAGAAGTACTGTCCACTTACTACTTTAAAACAAACTAATTGCATGGTTATTCCTCCCTTCTGCTAAGATTAATACATTATATTATTTAATCTAATTATTTATATAATTCAATAGTTTGTTTTTAAGAAAATGTGCAATTTATTTATATTCAGGTGAAGCGCCCTAAATCATCTTTCCCTTATTTTTAAAAGGACCTGCTCATTTAATCCTTAAAAAAATAAAGTAATTTGAATCCATTAAAATACATGAGTGACTCCTTATTTTTCTCCTACTATTTAAAGGAGGAATTATTATGGGCTTTGGTGGTAGCTGCGGTGGCGGCTGTGGCTTTGCAGGAGGATTTGCTTTATTAGTTGTATTATTTATTTTATTAATTATTGTTGGAGCTTCTTGCTTCTGCTAAAAACTATGGGAAAAGACACTCTTATATGGGTGTTTTTTCTTTATTTCTCAATATAAGAGCTATAAAAATATGCTATAGTTTTAATAGAAGTTCCCTTTTGTGCAATGAGATAAAAATACCCAACAAAAAACCCACCTATTTCCGTAGGTGGGCCTTATCTTTATTACACAATACCAAATTATACTTCCATTTTTTCATAAACTTTATGCAATTATACAATTTCTCCTTTATGTGTACTGATTTCATTTTACGGATTTTATTCATTAATACATTTTGCGGTTTTAAAATCTTTATTTATATAAGTAGCTCATACATGGGTTTAAATATTTGTACCAATATTATCTAATGTTTTGGGATTTACTTTTTCTCCATCTATTGTCATCTTTATTTTTTGCTTCGAATTTGCTGTTACCACCCAAGCATTCGGTAAATAGCGATCTTCATGAGACAATGTAGAAGGTGAATTTATAACCCTTCCTCCTAAATATAGAGTAGCAGAGGATCCTCCATCCATTGCCATTGCATTTATTGCTCCTTTTTCATATAGAATATCTTGACACTCTTTTAACGTAGCCCCTATACTATGCGTCTGTCTACCGTCAATAACTAGAAACATAATTGTACCATCTTCTTTTTGTGCCATAATACTTCGCGGTGCAGAGCCCCAGCCACCGTCTCCTTCTGTAATCATTTTTTCTCCATTTACAATTAACTGTGGCATAAATCCTGCCGCTGAAACGACTTGTTTATCCAAAAGTTGTTGGGTAGAATAATTTCCTGTTATCATTTGCCCAAACTTTGTTAAACCCGTAATAATTGTAGGGGTATTTCTATCCATATTCGTATCAATAGCTTCCCCATTTTCTATTACTATTCCAGTTGCAACATTTCCTCCACCTCTTCCTGTTTCATCAGCAAATCCACTTGCATTCACAGCAACAAGTGCATGATTACGCTTTGCCATTACGCTAATTTTTTCTCCTCTGTTAGCGCCCTGTGTTCCTTGATGGCTAACAAGTTTAACATTGAAGGGATTGCTAATAGTAACTAATTTCCCTTCAAAAAGAAAGCGACTATCTTTGTTACTTTTAATTGTTTCTACATCAATTTCTAATGGTTGATTTTTAAATTCTTCTAATCTTTTTCCTGCTATTTTTTTATAAATATGCTCATCACTGTTTGACCATTTCGGATGGTTAATTCTATCTTGCAGTTTATCTAGTTCCTTTTGGGATAGGAATGTATATTTCGCATATTGTGGATGCTGAGAAGTTAGTATACTCCCAGCCATTGTTATACGAAGCTCTCGGCCATAGCTAGTACCAAATAATATTCCTATGCCAATAAGCATGAAAATAGACAACAGTAGCAAAATTCGTTTGAAGATTTTTCTTAGATGTTTCATAGTTTTATCCTCCAGCATTCATTACATTCAATAAATCCATTAAAATATTATTTATCTCAAGACATAAGTGTTTGATTTCCTCATGCCTGAATTCCCCATTATATTTTAGCAATTAAGGCAAAATACTTATTCCAAATTTCGTTTTTTCATTGTATATTTATAAATTTAATAACGTTTTTGCAACCATGAAATAAATTACTAATCCTGTTCCGTCAACAAATGTTGTAATAAATGGACCTGAAACAACTGCAGGATCTAGTTTTAATTTTCTTAGAATCAAAGGTAAAACAGCTGCTACAAGAGAGGCCCAAATAACAATAAATAATAAAGTGATTGCTACAACTTGTGCAACTTCTGTTCCAACTCCTAACATATAAGCGCGAGTGAGCCCAGCTACCGCAAGTGCAAGTCCAAGAAGCATACCAATTGCAAATTCCTTTTTCATTACACGGAAAATGTCTTTAAATTTCACCTCTCCAATACCAATTGCACGAGTAATTGTTGCTACAACCTGTGTTCCTGTATTCCCACCAGTACCTACTAATAACGGAACAAAGAAAGCAAGGGCAACTACAGTTTCAATTTCGTCTTCAAAATACTTTAATACTGTACCTGTATATGCCTCAGCAACAAAAAGAAGTAATAACCATGGTAGACGTTTTAAGAAAATGCTCCAAATGCTAGCTTCAAAGTAAGATTGATTCAATGGTTCACTTCCGCCTAACTTTTGAATATCTTCTGTAGCTTCTGCTTCCATAACATTCATTACGTCATCAAATGTTATAATACCAATCATTTTATTATTTGCTGTTGTCACAGGTATTGCTGCTAAATTATAATTCAGGAGCTTTTTTACAACTTCTTGCTGGTCAACTTCAGCTTGTACTGAAATTACCTCTTGAATCATAATAGTAGATAATATCTCTTCATCTGCTGCTAGTAATAACTCATGTATGGAAACGATTCCCTCAAGATAACCATGACTATCAAGAACATAACTATAAGATATTGATTCTACATTTTCAGAATGTTCCCTAATGTACTTCAATGTCATTTTTACTGACCAATTTCCTCTAACTGCAACAAAATCACTTGTGACAAGACTTCCTGCCGTTTCAGGTTTGAAATTCATCAATTTTTTTACGTTATGTTTTGTAATTTTGTCTAGATACGCCATTAATTTAGCTTGTTTTTCAGGATGAACCGCTAGAAGTAAATCTACTAATTCATCAATCGGTTGTAAATTTAGTAACTTTTTAGCTTTGTTTTCAGATAAGTGAATTAAGATATTATATTTTTCTTCTGCACTCATATATTGAAGAATTTTAGAGCTTTTTAATACGGGAATCGTATTTAGCAATATGATTTGATCTTCAATTGAAAATCTTTTTACTTCTTGTGCAACATCATACGACGGAAGACGTAAAACTTTCTCTGCATCCAAATTATTTTTGGTTACAAGTAATTCTTTTAATAATTTCTTCATGTTAACTCCTCCTCATATTGCTAAGGGAGACTCTAGAGTTTCATGAGTGGTTTTGTTTTATTTTATCTGTCTTAAATTTTTTATTAAAGCAATAATAGTTACATTGCAATCAATTCATTAGTTAGAATTACCTCCTTTTTGAATATAGACAAGATAAAAATAAATAAAATTAAACAGAAAAACCTTTACTCAAAAAGGAGTAAAGGTTTTTTCACAATACAAATAAATGATTATTAAGACCGCCCTGCCAAAATCACAGAGGTGCCTTTCTATCAAATCGTATACCACTCCCTCGTTGAGTTTTAGCACTGTATAGCATAGGTTTTTATAACCAGCTACATTAAGAAGGGCCTTAATCCGACCGTTCCTGTTGACCCATTGGCGTCTCTCGACATTTTTGGGCAGCAGCGTTTCTCTATACAGGAGCCTCACCTAACAAAGTTTATTGAATTACTTCAAAATTTAAACCAGAATTTAATATTTGTCAACTGACTTTCAATTCCATTCATAAAAAAATCTTTTATAGAAAATTAAATTATATTTTATTATAAATTTAAAATTCCCCTTAAAAACATAGAATTCAAATAGATTTAATTCGAAGAAGCGTTATAAAACATATGAAACTTATTGTTTTTAATCAAATTCCAATTGTATAACAAAAGATAAATAATTAGTCATTCTTTATATCAAAAGAACAGTCTAAAAAAATCTTCTTTTATAATTAAAATCTTCTTTACTGTTTATCAAATTTATGTGGTTAAACTACTTAATCACACGATACACTACAAGTCAAAAATATGTACTTATACGGAATGATTACATACATTTTCTCTTATCATTTCTCAAAGGACTATAAAGCAATAAAATAAATAAAATTAGCAATACGGTTGCTTGACAGGCAAAAAAAATATATTTATGCTTGCTACACGAAACAAACACATAAAATTTATATTGCTTAACCTGTTAGGTGAGGCTCCTATGCAAACACAGGCTATTGCCCAAAAATGTCGAAAGACGCCAATGGGTAGAACAGGAATTGTCGGATTAAGGCTCTTCTTAAGATAGCTAAGTAATGAATTTTCATTACTTTACGTTGTATAGTGCCAAAGCTCTACTAGGGGGAGAAAAGCCTTATTTAGTCATGCCATTTTGAATCCCTCTAGTTACATACTAGGGGTATTTTTGCGTGAAAAAACAGGGAGTAAGCGATAGAATCTTCCCAAACAAAAGTCATATTTAATAATTGACGAGAACAAGATTCTATTCATAAGCAAATGGAATATTATGTTTTTTTTAAATCAGGAGGATATTAAAATGAAAAAAATATTAAAACTCGATTATCTATTGCTCCTTCCTCTATTCATAACTTGTACTTTAGGTATTATCATGATGTATAGCGCGAGCTCCATTGTCGCTGTCCAACATTACGGTTATAACAGTAGACATTTTGTTGATTCTCAATTAACAAAGCTACTTTTAGGAACAATAGGGTTAATAGTTTGTGCTTTACTCCCATATGAAATATGGAAAAAACGAATAGTCTCAATCTGTATTATGGTTGGGGGGACTTTTTTATTAATTATGGTTTTATGGAAAGGAAAAGTGGTGAATAATGCTCAATCATGGATCTTTGGAATACAGCCAGCTGAATTTCTTAAATTAGGAACAATCCTTGTAACAGCCCGTTTTTTTGCATTGCGACAAGAACAAGCTAAAAATAACTGGAGTGGTATCGGAAAACTTTTATTTTTTTTAGCTACAATTTTTTTTCTTATCTTTAAACAACCAAATTTAGGATCTGCACTTTTAATATTAGGTATAGGTTTTAGCATATTTCTTTGTTCAGGAATAAATATAAATCTACTAATCAAAAGAACTACCATCGGTTCTATTTTATGGTTACCTATTTTATATTATTTGATTCAATATAGTTTATCAGAAGTTCAAAAGACACGTATTACTACGATTTTCAATCCCTTTCTTGATGCGCAAGGAAATGGATACCAGCTTGTAAACTCTTTTATTGCCATGGGCTCTGGAGGAATCATTGGTCGTGGATTTGGAAATAGCATACAAAAAACAGGTTATCTTCCAGAACCACACACTGATTTTATAATGGCAATAGTTTCTGAAGAACTGGGATTTATTGGTGTATTTATTCTATTGGTTGGAGTTTTGACTATAGTACTTCGCTCCTTAAAAATTGCACAATTATGTGTAGATCCATTCGGCAGTTTTATAGCAATTGGTATAGGATGTATGATTGGTATGCAATCAGTTGTAAATTTAGGTGGTATTACGGGACTATTTCCTCTTACAGGTACTCCATTTCCATTTGTAAGTTTTGGTGGAAGTTCTTTAATGGTGAATTTAATAGCAATAGGAATATTGCTTAATATCTCAATTTTCAATAAAATAAGATTTCTCCCTCAGGATATATAGCTAATATACTCATATTGTCTTATTAAATAAACCGGTTTAACAACCTTCGATTATATATTCTATACTGATTTTCTCCTAGAAATATTTAACTTATGAAGCAAGCGAACAGTTTTTAGTTTATCTTCCCTTTTTATTTAGCTAGGTATTCTAAAGTACAAGGAAGCATATGTAATTGTAGTTCATCAGCAAATCAAATTAGCATTTAGTTATTCCATTAAAGAGCGCTTTAAAGAAATAATTAAAGCCTAAATTCTTATTTATAACACCGAGAATTTAGGCTTTGTATATTTAAATTCCCTTAACTTTTTAAATCCGTATTTTTTCTGAAGCTCCACTGTAAGTAAGTACAACTGAAGTCTTACCATACGCCCCATCACTATCAAATCAAAAAACACATTCTTCCCCACGGCATATAAAAAAATAAGATTTCTATTTAGAGAGTGCTTTAAAAGCTTAGCCTGATAACAATGGAGTGCTGCCAGCATTTCGGAGAAACAAGCTAAAAAAATTCAGATTAGAACAAAGCCGCATATTATCTCGCTAAAAGTATACGGTTATTTAACATTTCAAGGACGTAATAATTTTTTGTGACTTAATTGCATTTCTGTAAAGAATTTAATATATTTTTATGAATTTGCAATAATGTTTGAATTTCTGTTTCCTGAAGTTGTTCTAATGCTAATGACATCGCTTTATAGGAAGTAGAATTTTCAATAGATTTTTTTGATGTTTCTAGACCCTTCGTTGTTACTTTCAATTTTATCTCCCTACGATCTTCAGATGAGGGATTTCGCTCGATTAATCCTTGATTGACTAATTCATCCACATTTACACTCACTGTACTCTTAGGGACTGAAAGTTGTTCTGAAATACTTTTAAGGGTAATATTAGGAATTCCATAAATTGTGTTTAAGATCCCCATTTGTTGTACTGTTAATCCTAAACTAGAGGCATTTCGATTTGTAAATTTTATAATTTCTTTATTTATTGCTACAAATGACTGTACAACTTCCGCCTCTATTTTAAGGCTTTGATTTTTTTGTATCATTGCAGTAACTCCTCTCTCTCTATATAATTCATCGTTGAACTGTTTGTAAATGAACTATTTTATCATGGACTTCTTTCAGAGAAAAGTCAATTAACCCAATTCAACATAAAGCTACTTAATTCTAAAAGGGGATCTAGTCACATGTCCATTAAGCTATCATTTGAAAATTTTTTATTAAATAATTTAGTAATAACTCCATAAACTAAACTTACTTGTATCACATAGGAGTGTATTAGTTTTGAAAAAAAATTCGATATTCCTCATTTTTTTTATAATTTCTCTTTGTTCCAAATCAATATCCATATATGCTTTTACAGATAGTCGTATGGCATATGAAAAAACAGGGAAGGTAATTTGGGAAGTAAATACAAAGGAAAAAATAGTTGCACTAACATTTGATGACGGTCCTCACCCTGTTTTCACCCCTCAAATACTTGATATATTAGCCAAATACAATGCAAAAGCAACCTTTTTCGTAGCAGGTAATAAAGTTAAAAGGTTTCCCGCTATTTTAATAAGAGAGGTAAAAGAAGGACACGAAATTGCTAATCATACTTATAATCACATTTATAATAAAAACATTACTGCAGCTAAATTAACATCAGAATTAAATCAAACGGATGAAGTTATCAAGAAAATTACTGGTTATAAACCAACGCTGTATCGTCCAGTTGGAGGGCTACATAATGATTTAATTATTAATACAGCCATACAAAACGGAAAACTTGTGATCTTATGGTCGTGGCATCAGGATCCCCAAGATTGGAGGAGTCCAGCAGCTAGCAAAATTTCAAAGCATATCATAAAAGGTGTAAAGCCTGGAAATATCATTCTACTTCATGATTGGAATGGTAGCGAATTTTCTGAGACATCTCAGACAGTTGAAGCATTAGAAAACATCCTGATCCACCTTAAAAACAATGGTTATACATGTGTCACCGTATCTGAAATGCTGTATCGTTCTATAAAAATAATCCCCTCTCTTTTTGATCCTATTTATCAGTGAATCTTGGTTTATTTACTTTCTCCTTTTTAAAATCTATTGTACTATAGTCATTTTTGTTACATTTAGAGAGATTATATAGGCTTTCATAATTATTTGATTAAACTGTAGATTCCTTAATTTTAAACGAACATTTAAATATTTTATAGCATAGAATAGACAATATGTAGTAGACATCATTAGAATCTACTACATAATAAAAAAGAAGGAGAAAATAAATGACTCTAAATATAAATAGAGTATTCCCACGTAATTGGTATGCTGTGAGTTATTCAAAAGATATAAAAAAGGTTCCAGTAAAAAAAAGAGTTGCTGGCAAAGATTTTGTATTATATCGGGATGAAAAAGGCGAAGTTCAAGCTTTATCACCTTACTGCCCTCATCGTGGCGCTGACTTATCACTGGGGCAAGTAGTAAATGGTAAACTAGTCTGCCCCTACCATGGTTGGGAGTTCGATAGTTGTGGTACTTGTGTAAAAATTCCATCCCAACCCAATAAACCTATCCCGAAATTTGCTCATACCTTCTCATACCCTGTAAAAGAAAAGATTGGGTTGATTTGGATATACCCTGATAGTGAGGAAACTCCACCTGAATGGCAAACTTTTCATGTAATGGAGAACACTCCTTTTAAACTCTCTTCCTTCCACGCCACTTGGAATGCACACCTTACTCGATCAATCGAATCTGTGCTGGATATTGTTCACCTTGCTTATGTACATAAAAAAACGATTGGTAGAAAAACAAAAGCTGAATCAACCAATTATAAGCTGGAGGGAACACTGGATCAGTTTATATTCTCAAATGGTGATGCTTACCTTGAATACAAATTCCCACATCAATGGATGCTTCACAGTGGAAAACAGGAGAATGAGTCATTTATTCAGTACATTACGTTTACACCAATTGATGAAGAAGAGACATTAATTATGGGATATACCGGAAGGACATTTTTAAAGCACTTCCCTCTACTAGACCAAATCTTAGCTAAATTTAGTTTAAAGGTACTAAAAGAGGATCAAATTATTGTAGAAAGTCAACATCCTAGGCCTATACCAGAAGCGTTAAAAATGGAAGCCCATGTTCATGCAGATATGGCTCAAGTTCAATTTAGGAAACGTTGGTTTCAGTTTTTACAAAATGAGTCTTGTTTTTCACTTGATTAAAGATACGTAACCCAGTAGTGAATATAGGTGTAGCGAAGTTTATAGATATAGATACTGCCCCATACCTATCAATCTATTGTATTGGTGTCACCCCATAACGATAAAAATACACTTAGTTGCCAGAAAATAAACCTAATTCTTATACAGCATGTACTGATTATTAAAGAAAAAATGCAATCGGGTCTATCGCTACATCAATAAAAATAATTCAAAATACCTTTCATTAATAACTAATGAAAGGTATTTTGAATTAATCATTATAGCTCATCTTCTTCAAATTTTTCACTTTTATACTTGCTATATCCATATGTACATAAGCCAAAACAAACTCCACCTATACTATTTATAGTACGATAGTTGATTAATAATTACATCTAGAGAAACATCCCTGATTATAACAGTGAGCTTTGGCTAGCTATTCAAGTCACATTATTTTACTCTCTTCGGTAAAGCTGAGCCTGAATGTTCAATTACTGGATGAACATGAACATTAATTTCAGCATTACTAAAATAATTTTCACCATGATCCCAATTCTTACTTATTTTCTTCCATTCTTTATAATTATTCCGCTTATATACTTCTCCTAACGCTAATACATCCACCTTATATTTTTTTGAACAAGCTTTATTGATTTTTGAATCCTTTGCTCCATCTCTTTTGAAATATCCTTCGTTAAGCGTTTTTCATTCATAAATTTTTTATGATCACTAAAATGCAACTCCGCCAAAGTACCTTCGAGAAATAGATGAATATCAAACTTCGGTTTTGTAGTATTTTCAGTAAATACCTTTATTTTTCGGTGTAGCTTATGAATTTCATATGTAATAAGCTGATTCTTTTTACGTATGGTAAAATAACCTCCTAATTTTTCACCAATTACAAAGTTCATTCCTACTGTCTGTTCTCCGTTTAACATTCCAACACACTTGTTATCCTTCCCGCGAAACAACGCAGCCCCATTCATTTCTATCCCTTGTTTTGTTGGCCTTAAGACAGGTAGTACAAAACTACGCTTTGAAATTATCTTTTCCTGCACGTCACCAATTCTTGCTGCCTCAACCATTTGAGCATTTTTCGGAGGATGTTCAGCTAGCATATCAATATACTGTGCCGGTAAATTTTCTGGTTTTGCACTTTGTTTCAAGATAGCTTCTGCATTTTTTTCAGAAACAAATAGACGGATGTTTCTTCTCATTTCATGATCACGAATATATACATCTAGCGTATTCTGTAAAGCATTAGGATTCGAGAGTAATTTTTCAGAAAAAATAATCACTTGTATATGCGGAAAAAATAATTCACGACTAATTTTTTTAGCAATAATTCGTATTTGTTCAAATACACTATCTGCTTTTGCACTCACATTAATATAATTATTCCCTGCCCCTTTTCCACCTTGCTGCGTTAACTTACTGGGAAGTACCATCTGATACGTCCCTTTCATAATTGGATTTGATTTCTTTTCTTTAACAATATCGTAAGCCGCACCTACTACAAAGCCTCTTTCTTCTATCTCTGCTAACTCAGAGCAACCGCTGATAGCCCCAGCTATAAGCGCAATTGCTATAATTTTAAGAAGACATTTCATTTCTACCATTCCTTTATTTTAGCTTATATACAATCAAAACTAGTAAAGGCATTAACACAACAAAGTTCATATCAATACAATCAAAATCAAAATAATCCGACTGTCTAAATATATAACTTGCATAGTAATATCTCTAGGCATAGACAATGTACCTACATCAATGTTAGTTGAATATGCGACAAAACCAAGTCCCCATTATCTAAGTTTTTCATCTCCATGCTCAAATGATTTCAATTATTTTTGCTTCTCTAGATTTTTTATAGAATCTTACATCTAAAATTAATCTGTTTTGCCAGTTAACATAGATTTTGACAGACGAATAAATTCTTCTTTTCAATCTAAAAAATTGTATGTGCAATATTATGTAAAATAATTCCATATAGTCCAAAACTAATCGAAATAAGTAAAACAATAATACTAAGAGTGAATCTACAATCCCTATATTCACCGCTACTTCTCTAATTACAAGTCCAACTGTTTGTCCCATCGATTTCAGAGGTCTAATTTCAACTTTAACAATTCCACTCACTTAACTTTCCTTTCAATAGGTTGTAGTTAGGTTCTGTTAGTAGAATGAAATATATACTAGAAAAGAGCTATCCCTCTTTAAGGATAGCTCTAACAGATGAATTATTTAAATCGATTGGCCAGTTGAACACAGCCTTAAATACTAATCGATTAAATAATGTCGATTACGAGATATGAGTTATGTTTGAAATTAACAAAAACATAATATAACCAATAAGTCTTTTGCTCCAAATTTACTTCTTCAATGAAAAAAAACAACATTTTCAGCTAGATTTAGTAAGGCATTTTAGGATGAAAAATTATAAATCCCTTGTGCAATTAATTGTAATTCATCAAATACAGACATAGACATACAAATCCTCTTTATTTTTTAAAGAAAGGCTTAACTTATTTATTTGTTAACCAACGTTAGAAATATTATTTGTATGTATTTAAAAACTCAAGAGCTTTGTTAAAAGTTTCTTGACCTGCAGGTGTATTCATTTTAAATTGAAATTCATGCGCTAACTCTCCAGAAATATTTTTATCAAAAAAGAGTTTTTCTACAGGTACCCCCTTACTTTCTAATGCAGAAGCCATTGCTTTGCCTTGTTCTTCAAATGATGCTGTATTTCCATCTGTAATAAACGTTGGTGGATAATCTTTTGTTATATGTTTAAAGATTGAAGCAATTTCTATTTCAGGTAAGCTTTCAAAATCCTTTTTCCCAAAATAAGCCCAGCCAGTGGTACGCATAAAGTCTTGCACTTCTTTAGTTGTTTCCATTTTAGCTAATGCAGGCATATCATACGGACCACAAAATAGTAATATACCTTTAATTGTTGAAGGTTCAACAATAGGATCAATTTTAGTTAAATTTGCATACCTAGGAGAGGTTTGAATATTAACGAATTGTCCAGATATTTGTGCTCCAGCAGAATCTCCTGCAAAATATACGCGATCTAATTTTAAATGATATTTTTTCGTATTTTCTTTTATATATTCGTAAGCTTCACCAAGTTGGAGTACTGGTGTAGGATAATTCCTTTTAGGAGCCAGAGCATAATTTATATTAACCACTGTATACCCCTTAGCTGCTAATTCTACTGCATAACCAGTAATGTCGGATTTATCTCCACCAACAAACCCACCCCCATGTACCCAAAAGATAACAGGTGTTTTTTCATTATGAATTTTTGGATAAATAATATCTAATGTGCCATCAGGAAATTTAGAATTATAATTGATATCCCTAACAATTTGTGTTTCGTTTATAGCATTTTTATAATTATCAGATTGAACAAACATTCCACCTTCAAACGCCTTTTTTATAAGAAATGCCTTTGGATAAGGAGAGAGATTCCAATAACTAATCCCTGCAACAATTAGTCCGAAAACAATCGTAAGTAATATAAACATTCTTTTCTTCCATACCCCTTTAGACTTTGATGATTTTAATTTCATAAGTTTAGAATCTCCATTCTTTTTAGTATCCTAACAATGTGAAAAATTAAGTATTAATTTTGTGCACTAAAAAATATAAAAATAATGCTAATCTATCAAATGAATTAGTACCATTAGAAACGCATGGACTTATTAAGGCACATATTTATCTAACCTACATAAACTAATGATGTACAATCGCCTACTTTATGAATTCTTTAATGATATATAGAAAGTGTTCATTAAGTTATGATTGTTGGGAAATATCATTTATATTTCTTCTAAAATATACAGGGTACATATTTCACATCGCGGTCTGTTTATTTTAGAGCATGGTTGTTTATAAGTAGTTCCTTTCTTTAAAAAGAGGAAATATAATTTTTAAATTAAATCTCTAAATGAATAAATTTAGCACGGGAAAGGAATTGAATTTATGTCCAATTTTAATTTCATTTCTGATCAATTTGCTACAATCCTTAAAGGCAAGTGTAAAATAAATCAAGATGGTTGTTCGGTGTCTTTTCACCGCAATTTCAAGGTGTTTATTCAAGGGAATACAAGGCTTATGTAGTACCCGTCGGAGTAAGTTTTGAATCATTAGATCAAAATGGTAATGCATTAAATCTAGGTGAAATCGCGGTTCTACAGGAAAAGATCCCTGCTTTTATGAATTCAATTGTACAACAAGAAATTATTGTCAGTGCTTTACATAATCACTGGTTATACATGCATCCTTTAATTATGTATGTTCATATCCAATCAGTAGAGCCCCCATTACATTTTGCAAGAAAATTGGCGAATTCCTTTTTATCGTTAAACAGTTATCCTGTTGCTAATAACGACGAACAATAATCAATGTTTTGGTTTTATTCATTTGTTATTATGGGACGCACCACGTGTTCATTAACTTAAGTAACTTTAATCCCCCTAAACAAATTTGATTAAAAAATGATGTTTTCTTATAGATCATTTAAAATGAACTATAAGCATTTGCGGAAGAATCACAACGATATGTTCACCTGTATTTTTAGTAGAAATAGCCTATTCTTGGTCCATTGGGGAAGTAATATTATCTTTATAGGTATCTATATAGATATTTCCGTTTGCAGCACGTACAGCATATGTAACATCTTTGGAGCGAAGATTCCGTTTTTTTAGTTCATACTGTAATTCTAACTCCGTCTGATTGTTTTGTATTAGGTTTTCTGTCATAATTTCCCCATCCATGATTAACTCTATAGGGAGCTTACATTCTTTTTTTGTCGGTATATTTAAATCTTGTTTTGTAACAGTACGATATTCTGGTTTTTTCAAAACAGATATTTTACCATTTGTTTCAACTACGACATAAAAAACTTCTTCAATGTTAAAAATACCATTCTCTCTTAATTGTTGGTTTAAATAATCTAGAGAATAGCGCATTTTTCGCATATTACTTTCTAAAATTTTCCCATTTTCAATAATTACTGTTGGATTTCCTGCAAATATTTTTCTGCCTATTCGACTTTTCATGGATATATAACTAACCATTAAAATGATAAATACTAAAATAAGAAAAGCAATGACAGCATGATGAGTTTTTACATTTAAATTAAATGCTAAATTTGCAATAATACTTCCGATAGAGATAGCACCAATAAAATCAAAGGTATTCATTTCAGCGATAATTTGCTTTCCTAATATTTTAGCTCCAATAAATAAAATCGAGAAAGATAACAATGTTCTCAAAATAATTTCTATATGTTCAGACACAAATAGCTCCTCCTTTTAAGATTAGGTGTTCGAATATTAACATTTTATACAAAGATAATATGTATCATTGTAAAAGAATTTATTATGTTCAATAACAGTGGATAATTCATGCATATTAAAACAGCGGAACTTTTTCACTTTTAAGAGAGAGAAAGTGAAAAATAAAACTAAATATATACAAAGATATATTAGATGAATTATGTTTTTTACTTCCTTCAAGTTAAATATCACTTGACACTCCCCCCTAAAGAACTCGGATTGTCACAACATTTAAAGTACATACTTCCTTTCGAATCATTTATTTAGGGCCGATATTTAACTTTCTCTTTCATTTTCAATTCCTCTGAAGCTCGATGATATTATGCATATTTTTAGATTTTCCATTTGTAGCTATATTAATTGAGACATTAAGATCTAATTCTTTATTTTGAAGGGATATTTTCCCCTCTTTTTTATATCGTTTCCACAATTTAGAATTCTGGCGATATAAGGTATGTGATAACTGATAAGTGTCAATCCCTTTTTCAATTCCTTTCTGGCACGTTTTTTTTATTTCTTTTTCAACTTGGTCCTCTGCAATTTTTTTAATATCATTTACAGGCATAGGGTTTATTAATTGAAAAACATCAGCATCAAAATGGATATTCATAAACATGCGTAACTTTCCATTTTTAATAAAGTACTTTGTATCTATCTTTGGATTTTTCAATACTAGATGTCCAATGATCTTCTCGTTAAATTTTAATAGTAATGGAGCTCGTTTGGTATTTTCATCAGTCCATCGAACCCCAGCAATATCATTGTTGTTTAAATGATTTATATAGGATTTATTACTTATAAAACCATAACCGCTAAATTTTAACATCGGAAATGATATATGCCCTTTTTTCCAATATGATTTAGTCGTAGCTAAGAAAGGAATACGAGTTGTCATCCCAGGTTCATAATAATTTCTTTGGAACTTATATAAAGGTAAAGGGTCTATTATTGTATATTGCTTTGTTATCTCTTTTGGTAAATTAATGATGGTATATAATTGAGAAATATTCAAAATGTTATTGTTAGATAATATATTTTCTAAAGGTTCCTTAGTTCCAAATACCCACATAGTATCTCGAAATTGAAAAAAACGAGAAAAAAAATCATTAAATTGATTTATGTCACCGTGTTTTAGAAATCTTTCTGTTACAACAATTGTTTTGAGATGCTCCCATGAAATTTCTTGCTGAGCACCCTTATAAAAATCAAATGCTGCCTCATCTAAAAGGGGTCCTTTTCCCTTTCCAATATAGGCCTGGCTATAATTACGGGTAGCGCTCCCTTCTTGTTTAGCTATGTTAGAAAAATTAATAAATTGCGGACGGATGATATAATTATTATCTTTAAAATCGATACCTAGACTATTTATATACAAAACGTGATGCAACTCTCTTTGATCCCAACACCCTGTTAGAAACATACACATCATAAAAAGAAATACAACTATTCTTTTATTTTTCTTCATCGGTACTCTCTCTTTTCCTTGAATTATCTTGAGTATGCAATTCTTCAGGTCTTTTTTTCATATACGTGAAAGGAATTCTAAATGTGGCTGCTAACATACTTTTAAACACAGGGGGTGAATACGGTGTAAAAAATGGAACTCCAAAAGAGCGTAAATTTACTACGTGTATTACCATCACAAGGACACAAAAAATAAATCCTACTATACCTAATAAAGCAGATACTAGAAATACTCCATATCGCAATATACTTATTATTCCTGTTACTGACTGATTAGTTAAAGCGAATGTCGAAACAACCGAGATTGCTATTATAATGACCATAGATGCTGAAACAATTCCGGCACTAATAGCAGCTTGTCCAATAATTAATCCTCCTACAACAGATAATGTTTGACCAAATACGGCAGGAACACGCAATCCTGCTTGCCTCAAAACTTCAAATAAGGTCATCATAATCAGCCCTTCTAAAGGAGCCGGAAAAGGAATCCCTTCTCTGGATAAGCTTAATGTAGCTAACAGCGTATAGGGAATTTGATCTGGATGATATGTAATTAGTGCTATCCAAATTCCTGGAAGAAATATAGAAATTGCTATCCCCAAAAGACTTACAAGCCGTACAAAGCTACCGAATATATAGAAAAAATCTTGATCTTCAGATGTATTCACAAAAAAAGGAAATGTAACTGGGGCAATAGTTGCTGTTGGTGACCCTTCGACTAATAAAATAAAACGCCCATACAACAAACAATTCACCGCATAATCAGGGCGCCCTGTATATTCAACTAATGGAAATACACTAAATTGATTATTTGTGATTAATTCTTCAATTTGTGCACTTGAAACAACCCCGTCTATTTTAATTTGTCTTAATTTTAATTGGACTTGATTAATGATATCTTGGGATGCGATATCTCTCAAATACATGAGTGCTATTTTAGTTTGTGTTCTTTCTCCAATAATAAATTCTTCATAACTAAGAGAACTCGTTTTTAGTCTTTTTCTAATTAATCCTATATTTGTGTTTAACTCTTCAACAAATCCATCCCGTCCACCTCGAATGGTCATCTCTGTATTTGTTTGTTCAACTGATCTTGTAGGTATTTTAGCAATATCAACTATATACCCTTGTTTAGATTCTTCAAAAATAATGAGGAGGTTACCTTCAAATATAATCTGAGAAATAATTTCATTCGAATTTACTATATCTAATTTCTTTACCGATAACTGAGGAATTAACGCTGAAAGGTTAAATTCTTCTATCGAATTATTTATAAGTTGTTTGCAAACATGGGATGAGGTAGCTTGTTTTAATTTTGTATTGTCAATTAAGTTTTCACAATACATAAACAACACTGACCTCGTTTTTTCTTTCTCATCTAATTCACGCTTTATTATCTTTACATCGTTGCATCCTTCAAACCACTTTAGTATTATCTTCTCGTTTAATTCTATTCTTTTATTCATCTACGTTGTCTCCTTCAAACTCAGCAACCTTATATAAAATACATCCTCTTTCAAGGGATTTTTTTATATTTAGCAACCCATACAAACACAATTAATAAGATAGAAAACAAAAATAGCCCTAATGCTGAAACTGGTAAAACAATTTGAGATACAAACCAATAGAAACTAGAGTCACTAATAGGTAGTATACTTATTAATAAAATACATGAAAGGATTGCAAACATAACCCCATTTCTTGTTTTCCTCTTTGAAATTGATAACAAATCTGGAATGAGAAATACAACAAGCGATAGACGAATAAAGATCCCTACCAGCCACTGATACACGGAGAGAAAGTCTAGATTTTCAATATACCTTCCTATTGACACAAGTCTCCATTCTTCAAATGCTGGATATCGTTGGTTTGCTGCTACGAAAGGACCAAATTCTATAATAGCTGCCATTACCGGGCCTATTGTGATACCAATAATAACAAGCCCCAAAGCAATCAGTTGATATAATTTGACTTTTGAACAAATGTGATGTTGTAAAAAAAGAATAAAAATTAACTCTAGGAATCCTGCTGCAGGATAAATCATCCCTCTTAATACTGGATTCATCCCATTTTCCATCATTGGTTGAAGTAAAGAATAGTCTTTATGCGGAATATTAGCAAACATTACAAAAAAACCAAGTAAAAATACAATAGGTAACAAAACGCCTGTTGTAAGTGCAATAGATTGAATTCCTCTTGTAGCATTATAGAGACAAATCATTGAAAAAAGTATTCCTAATACAAAGTGAGGTGTTTCTGGTAAATAAAATGAGAAAAAGGTTAATGTTTCTTTTAGTGCAACGACACCAATTGTTATTAAATAAACTACAACTATGAAGATGATTGGATATACACTGAATTTCCCAAAATTATTTTTTAACCACAAAAATAAATGTTCATTTTTTATGTTTTTATAAATAATGAATATTAATGAGATCCAAATGATGTATATAATGCTTACTAATATGATTGAAATCCACGAATCTCTACCTGAAGTATCTAATAACATAGGAATCATAATGACATGATTGATTATCCCGATACTACCAATAAGTATCATAGAAACTTGAAATAATGTAATTGTTTGCTTAGTCATACTTACCACCATATTTTGTAATGAAGAAATATTACATATTATAACTGATACATTACATTTTTATTCCAAATGATTAGTTCTCAGAGGCGTACCATTTTTTAAAGAAATTAGATGCAAATAAAAATTCTACATGAGAAAACATTGATTTTACTATTCTAAGTGATATGGTTAACATTAAAAAAGCAAACTTAATTAAGTTTGCTTTTTTAATGTTATTCCAAATCTAACTTCTTAACTGTTAGCGCTTTGCGTATTACTCAAACCTTATAACAAACATACGTTCTAAATGTTTAAAAATTCTACCTATGTAATTTATAAACTTACAAATTATAACGTAACTAATCCTATTCAACACATACATATGGCACTAGCAGTTTTAAGTTTTTTATCATCTAAAAAAAGAATTATGTACTTTTATACCGATACATTCTAAATAATGGCACTTACAATTATTTAAGGATGTGAAATACCAGTGGGTATAACTGCAAATACTTTTTAGTAATTTCATGCATTGGGAAATTGAATCAGTTGTAGATTCATTTTTAAATAAGGGATATTTTATAATGTAGGATTATGTATTAATGAAGAAATAATTCTGTTTACAAGATCATCTGTTATCCACTCTGTTTGAATATCGTCGGAATCACTTTGATTCATCGAATCAATAAACTTTTTAAATTTCGGAAATAAGACTATGGAGGTAATCCAATAAATCGCATGGTTTGTCGAATAGAAATGAAAAACCTCTTGTTCTTTCCCTTCCAATAAGATTTCTTTTAATTGTCCAAAATTCCCAATAATATATGGTTTTATTTTTTCCAATTGTGAACTTTCTTTGATAATGGCCTCATATGCAAGCGTTCCAATTTCAGGATGTTGTTTTATATGTGTGATAAAAAAATTTAAATATTGTCTTAGAGCAATTTTAGGATTATGTTTCGTTTCTTCAAGAAAATTTGGTAGTTTTTTTGCAAAACCATATTTTTTAAATACCTCTAAGTAAAGGTTCTCTTTTCCGTTAAAGTAATACGAAACCATAGCAACATTCACCTTTGCTTCTTTTGCAATATCTTGGATACTTGTACCATCATATCCACTCTCTCCAAATTTTTTCTTAGCCGCTTCTAAAATATTTTCAATTGTTTGTTCGCGAGATTTCCCCATTCTATACACCTCATATTAAAATTAATGAATTTCAAAAAAATATTATGTGCTTTATATCACAATTTTTTCATGAAGTTTAATTATATATTTTAAATAATAATTTAACAAATGATTGAATATTAAGCACTTCTTATAAAACCCTTTTCTCCCCACTAATAAAAAAAGGCTAGAGACTATCTATTTCAATAGTTAATCTCTAGCCTTTTACTGGCATAATTAAAAGTTAAAGGATATTGGATTCTTTTATTTTTAGATTATTAATTATGTTAGCAATATTACTCACAATGGTTGAATGTACTATTCGTAATCAGTTACAAAAATCAACAAAATAAATATGAACCGCCTTTGTATTCCATTGGCTCAACATAAAAAATGGCTTCTCAATCTTGATGGCAATGCGGAGGGACCTCGGATAATGATAGCTTAATTTTTAATAAAGTTCATTTATACCGTCTACTAAGCAAGTTAAACTAATCTTCTAATCAAACTGAAGCTTATTAATGAACCTCACTAGTATGTTTGAAGGTTGCTTGTCGTTACTAAGGATCCATCCATAAGAAAGAGGCTCAAGATTAGGTACATCTAATTCAATAGAAACCATTTCGTTTTGATTATTTAATAGATTATGTTTGAATGAATAATCCAATCCAATTGTAATAGCTAGTTCTTGCTTCACTGCATTTTCTATTGCTTGCGTATTATTAGAGATGAATAATATATCCACAT
Organism: Bacillus sp. C-3-6; assembly: GCF_054509685.1. Classification (NCBI taxonomy): domain Bacteria; kingdom Bacillati; phylum Bacillota; class Bacilli; order Caryophanales; family Bacillaceae; genus Bacillus; species Bacillus sp. C-3-6. The sequence goes on from NZ_JBSSBE010000002.1 coordinate 50,864, forward strand.
TCCCATACTTAGAAAATAACTTATTAATGCTACCCCGGATGTATTCATCATCATATAGAACCAAAGCCTGATTTACTAACTGTTCTGGTACAAGAATTTTCTCTAATGCAAGTTGAGATTTTTTATTAACTCCCACAACTATTTTAACGTCTATTATTTTATTAAATGTAAAATTATTATGCCTCTCTCTAAACTTCTCTGATGATGCAATAAATCCAATATCAATCTCACCTTGTTGAAGGTCTTCTAGTATTTTTTTATGATCCTTTTCATAAACCTTTATATTTACATAAGGATGCTCCTTTTTGAATTTCGAAATTATATTTATTAGTACATGCATAGGTCCAGGGATTGTCGCAATTCTTAACTCCCCGTTTAAAGTATGATTATAGATTTGCGCTTCTTCTTTCAATTCTTTTACTTGCAGTAGAATTTCACTAGCTTTTTTTATAATTGATTTGCCCTCGGAAGTGGGAACTGCCCCCAATCCTCGTGAACGTGCAAAGAGTTTTACACCCAGTTCACTTTCTAACAAAGAAATAGATTGACTAATTGCTGATAAAGTAACGTGAGACTGGAGTGCAGCCTTAGTAAATGATCCAGTATTCGCTACCGCTACGATATACTCCATTTGTTCAAAATTCATCTTAATACTCCCTTTATTAAGATTTACTTAATTATTAGTAAATATATCTAAATTTTAATGAATTATAAATAGAGTTACAATACAGATAGTTGTTATTAATCTTTCAATTAATAACAATTTTGTATAAATACATTTAACATTCATTATATAAAAATAAGGGAGATGAATAACACTAAACCCGAGAAGAGCCGCTTTTATCACATTTGGAGCCATAGGAATTGATAAAAAAACGCATTAAAGTTTGCTCAAAAAGAGAAACGAGTTGTAATGGCTCATTTTAGTACGAATCTAGATAAGGCAAACACTATAGCCATCTAGGAAAATGGTGGAGAAGCGATTATTGTAAAAACAAATAGTTCAAAGCTTGAAGAAGCTGAATGATTAATAGAAATAACTATTCAAACCTTTGGAAGAATTGATATTATGCTCAAAAATGCAGGTACTGGCTATCCCACTCCTGTTTTAGACCACAATATTAATGATTACCATCGTATCATTAATATCAATTAGTATGGCGTAACCTATGGTATTATTGCTGCCGGTAGAAAAATGCTGGTATAAGATATTCACGGTGTAATTATTAATACTGCCTCTGCTTTTGGTTTTCTAGCATCGACAGGTACTTATGCTCCCCCACTTCAAAGGTTGCTGTTTTTACAATAACAAGATCAGCAACTTTAGGGTTAGACGATTATTAAATACGGGTATTTGCAATTGCACAAGGAATTGTTGTTACACCTATTAGGTGGTAACAAGTTAACAGGCAATGCAACGAAAAATCAACGATATGCATCATCTAAATAAGCATTATTAATATGATTAAAAACTTTTTACTAAACAAAAAATTTATAGAAATACTATGATGTTTACTAATCAAATGGAAAGTAGGTATTATATATGTGCGGAATAGCGGGATGGGTTGATTGGTCAATGGACCTTTCTAAACAAAAAGAAACTTTAAAAAACATGACAAATTCTATTATACATCGTGGACCAGATGCAGAAGGATTTTGGTTCTCTAAGCATGCAGCTTTTGGTCATCGTCGCCTTATTGTAATTGATCCTGAAGGTGGTCTACAGCCCATGTTGTATAAGGATGGGGAGACGACTGTTTCACTAACATTTAATGGAGAAATTTATAACTACCAAGAGCTACGTATTGAACTAGAGCATTTAGGACATGTATTTCAAACAAAATCAGATACTGAGGTATTATTACACGCATATTTAGAATGGAAAGAAGATTGTGTACAACACCTTAATGGAATCTTTGCCTTTGGTATTTGGGATGAGAAATTGCAGCGACTTATGTTAGCTCGTGATCATTTAGGAGTAAAACCACTCTTTTTTGCACAACGTGATAATTCAGTTATCTTCGGATCCGAAATAAAAGTATTACTATCTCATCCAAATGTAAAAGCAGAGGTGGATACAGAAGGACTTTCCGAAATCTTCTGTCTTGGTCCAATGCGAACACCTGGTCATGCAGTATTTAAAGATTTACATGAAGTGCGCGGAGGACACTACATTCTGTTTACTTCTAATAAAACTGCAAGTAAGCAATACTGGAAACTAGAAAGCAAACCACATACAGATGATATAAATACTACAGTCAATACAATTCAATCTATTTTAGAGGATACGGTGAAACGACAATTAGTTGCCGATAGACCCGTGGTTACTATGTTATCAGGAGGTTTAGATTCCAGTGGTTTAACTGGGTTAGCAGGAAATGAATTCAAACAAATCGGAAAGAAACTTCATACTTATTCTCTAACTTTTACAAATGAAGAACGAGATTTCGAAGAAGATTTTCTTCGCCGCGATCGGGACGAACCTTGGGTACAACGTGTATCTGAGCATGTTGGAACACAACATCATTCTTTTGAATTAGGATCTGAAAAACTCATTGAAAATTTATTAATTCCAATGAGGGCTCGTGACTTACCAGGTGTTGGGGAACTTGAAACATCTTTGTATCTTCTCTTTAAAGAAATGAAAAAAGATGCTACAGTAGCTCTTTCAGGAGAATCAGCCGATGAAGTTTTTTCTGGATATCCTTGGTTCCATCAAGAAGAGTTTTTAAAAGCGGATATTTTCCCTTGGAATGTAAACTATTCTTATATTACAGAAATTTTATCAGAAGACTTAAAAACAAAAATAAATCCTATCAACTATCAAAAACAACGTTTTCAAGAAGCTGTAAATGAAATACCCTTTTTAGAAGGAGAAAATGATTTACAAGCAAAACAACGTCAAATGTCTTATATGTTTATTACGCGATTCCTACCTTTTATGTTAGAGAGAAAAGATCGTACTAGCATGATGACAGGTTTTGAAGTACGTGTTCCATTTTGTGATTATAGACTGGTTGAATATCTCTGGAATGTACCGTTTGAAATAAAAAGTATCGATAATATTGAAAAGGGAATTTTACGTCGAGCTTTCCAAACTGTTCTTCCCACAGATGTATGTTATCGTAAAAAAAGTGCATATCCAAGTACAAAAGATAACGCCTATTTACAAGGAATTAGTGTATGGATGCTAGATGTATTAAACGATAATACCTCTCCTATTCTACCTCTTATTAACGTAGAAAAGGTTCGTTCAATTGCACTAGGTACAGATGAAATCATTACTGGTAATGAGGCTAGAGGTTTAATTGATTATCTACTTCAAGTGAATAGCTGGCTTCAAGAATATCAAATTAAACTTATCTAAAATATATTCGATAGATAGCAAAGTAACATTTTATATATGTCGAACAATTAAGATGGATCCCTGCCATCCCTTGTTCGAAGCCAATTCATCTCCCGCCTACTCACTGGGCTGTAACCCTTCACGCTCCTTGAGGAAGGAGTCTTCTTGGCTAAAATGATAAAAACCGTAAAGATTAGAAATCCTTACGGTTTTTATTTGGATTATTTACATGCGTTGCGTATTCGGATTTATATAGTTATTCTGAATCACTTTATTTTTAAAAATTTAACTTCATTAGATTTATTTAATTGTAGCCTCCACTTTTATTTGTTCTTTTTGGGTATTGTTATCTATAGCTATATATATTTTTTCAATTTTATAGACGGTATTTCTTGGCAATAATAATTCGTATTGCCCTGGATATGCAGTCAAGTCATCTGAATTCATATAAGCACCATGAGTCCCAGAGCCTACCTTAAATTCTGTCATAACTGGTCTTGTTTTGGCATATCCGGCATCAATAAGTATAGAAGTACTTATATATCCAAATTCTGTTATTGTTTTTCCTTGGAATTTTTTTTGTATTTCCTTGAATTTCTCTCTATCAACCTTGCCATTTTTTATTATGGAATTATCATACTCCTTTCCAAAAATCCATGCATCATCCCCTCGATACACTTTTATATTGTCATTCACTTTTGCCTCTTTTCTATTTAATGCTTTATCTAAGGATTCAATTTTTTTCTTCATTGTAGAATCAGAATCTAATTTACCCGCATGCGTCCTTAAGAATTCATTATACGGCCTTGCATTTTTTGTATAATCTCTTATGGCAGATTTCTCTTCTTTGCTCCACTTACTAAATTGTTTTTTTCCCCAAGCATCAGCTTCTTCTTTGTTTGTACACAGCTTATATTTGTCTACATTATTACAGTCCTTGGGCTTTGACGGTATATTTCCTATATATTTTGATGTAAATTGAAACATCACATTATCATTCGGCTCAGTCATCGCAAATGTAGAGGTAGTACCACCAAATACAGTTAAACCTAATGATAGAATAGTAGCTATAGCTAGACTTTGTTTTTTCATACTAAAACTCCTCTTATTCTGTATTTTTTAAGAATTAAAGGTTTCCATTCTCCAAAATTATGTTTATATAGATCCGTAGAGCTATCATGACTATGAACTTTTACAAATGGGTAACATGGTCATAAAACAATAGAAAAGTATTATAGAAATGGTATTCAATTTAAAGAATAAACTAACCCATTAGAACTCGTACCTTAATAGTTATTCCTATAATTTACCCCTGGTTATTTATTGTATATAAAGTGAAGTGCGCATTGTATTGAATGGGAAATTAATAGAGGTTTTTTGATATTCAAATGTCCCCTGTTGATGTCCAGATGCATCCCACTTATAATACCAACCAACAATTGGGTTGCCGCCAATTACAGTTGATCCAATACTCTTTACTGCTGAACCATTCATTTTTGCAATTGGATTTTGTCCATATCCAATTTCTTTTGTGTAAATATATAGGTAACTTCCCCCATGGTTTCTTGTTGTACTAAAGCTATTAGTATTGATTGTCTCTACCCCACCTTGCTCAGACTCTACTTGGACAACGTTTAATGAAGATAATGGTGCTGCAGGACCAGCAGATGCCTCTGTTGCCATTCCTAAACCTACAAATGTAGTGATTGCTAACGATGAAATCCCTAAAGCTACTTTTTTAAACATAATAAGATCCCTTCCCTCCATTTATTGTATATCATTACAAACATAACTTTATCCCCTAAATATGTAAATAACTTGAAATTTTATAAATATAAGATGGAATATTCTGTTTTATATTTCTGCAGCTTTATCAACACAAGAGATAGGATTTTCGTCGATTTACGTAGACCATATTATAGGCCTGTCAAATTGTTCATTCTTTGTTACTCTGTGGGATTAGGTTATCAAATTAATAAGTTTAATAATTTAAATTCAAGATATTTATCAACTAGAGCTTTATCAATGATAGAACCATTATAGGGGTAGCGAAACGATTTTGGGTATGAGGTGCCACTATGGGGATTAATTAAAAATAAAAAAAGAACTTTATTCAAGTTCTTTTAACCAATGAAACTAGTTGGTCTAGCTCACACCTGTAATTTGACATATTTCTTCATTTTTTCCTTTAATCTATTAAAGCGTGTAGTTATAGGCATACCGCCAACCTTTTAACGAGAATATACGCTAAGCAAGATTGCACATAAGAAAACGTCACTTTATATATTATTCCTATAAGAAATCACAATGTGCGATCCAATCATTTGTTTTACTATTTTTAGCAAAATAAATTCCGCCACCATGAATCATCTTTAAATGTGCTTTTGGATCTTCTGTTATTTGAAAAACAAATTCATAATCCGCGGGCCATTGGATGCCTGATTGGGCAAAACAAGCATAGCCACCTAATTTATGAATGTAATGATTTTCTTCAAAAATATCCTCGTAGTAGTCAATCTCATTTGTGTTTTCAAGTTCTAAAATTCTATCTTGCATGTTGTTTGGAAAATCTTCTGTATCCCATTGTGGAAACTCATCAGTTACTAATTTAGGTATTAAGGGAAAAGGTTTTAGATTAGGAAACGTAAGTGACATTTCATTCGGTACTAGTTCCTCTAAAGAATCATATTCTCTAATAAAAAAATTTCCTGATAAGTTGGACAAATCTTTAGCAAAGTTTGGAGAGAGAAATACTGCGATGGCTTTCATATCTTTTACTGCTTCTGGAACAAAAGGTATTTGAGTTAAATTAAGCATCATGATCGCATACATTTTTTCTTCATAGCGGTCGATTGGGTAAGTTTCATTTGCTAATGAATAGGGAATCTTTCCAATCCAACTTTCATTTATAGATAAATCGGGTCTTTTTCCACCTGTTTGAAAGATAGTTGCTCTTTTTCTTAGGATATGCTTTATTTGATCTATTTCCAAAGTATTTCTCCTCCTAAATTTATATTTTATTTTCTCTTTATTTCAATTAATAATTATATTGTATCAATATTGTGAGTTTTTTGTTATAACAATTCTTTTGAAGGGTACTATTAGCAGCAATTTCACGTATCTTTTTGTGGTTTTACTGTCGATTTAAAACAAATTTGCACTGTTTTAAGTCCTTTTAATCTGCAAAACTATGTGATATATTTTTAACATAAAGAGCGAAATATATCACGTAGGAGGATTGTATGAAAAATAAAATGGCTTATTTAGGATTTATCGGTTTTTTAGGGTTTTTGGCACCTTTCTCATTTTTAGGTGATATTACTTGGGCAGGTCTCCTATTCAATTTCTTTTTCTTCTTTGCATATGCAAAAGTGGTACCAGATGAGCTTTTTATACTACATGTTCGCATCTCTGCTACAAGAGCTTTTTTCGTAGCATTGGTACTAGGTATCATACTAGTTTTGAGTATTTTTATTTTTGAAAATCTACATATAATTCGTTTCCTTGTTATTATTTCAGTTTTTGCACCATTAGGTACCTTCTTAATTAATTTAGAAATATTTGAGCGTAGAGAAAAGAAAGGAATGCAAGATGCCACTTAAGACTCGAATGAAAGAATATAGAGTAAGGTTAAATATGTCTCAGGAAGATTTAGCTAATAAGATTGGGGTTAGAAGAGAAACAATTGGCAATCTCGAAAACGGAAAATATAACCCTTCATTCAAACTTACTTATGATATTGCAAAGGTTTTAAAAGCGCCTATCGAGACTCTGTTTTGGTTTGAAGAATAGAATAATTCTAGTACAAATAAGTTAACTTTTGTAATTGATATGTTCATGAGTTTTGATCAATCTTTTTATAAAGTCTACAATCAGACTTTAAACATGGGAATTCATTTTGATTAATTTTTTTCAAATAGATTCTTTTTAGTGTTAATTCAATAAGGATTTTCAAACCATTTAGGGGGCCGCCACATCGCTATCAAGCTAAGAAATTTATTGTACCCCAAAACGAAAAAAGATGAAAAAATAATAAAAAGCTTATCATTAAGTGCTAAAAGATAAGCTTTTTTGTCTATACTTATTAAATTTTATTTGATTTCTTCCATGCTAATACTGTAATAAGATATTGAATACCAAATAGGAAAGCGAAAAGTATAATAAATCTTGCTATTACTGATAACCATCCAACAAAATCTTCAGGTAAGTTATATTTGTATGTGGTAGCACCTATTGCGACACAACAAAAAATAAAGGTATTACTCATTTTTTCTTTTAATTTTTCATTTAATTGTTCTTTATTATTAATATCTGTTTCATAAACACCAGTCAGAATAGATTTAATAAAAAAGAATATCATATAAAAAATTATAATGGCTAATGAAGCAGCCCATTCTAGAAATGGACGGTGTAGATATGCTCCTCTTATTATAAAATCAGCAAAAGCTATAAGTAGGACAACAATTCCAGTTTGAGCCCAAATCTTCATTTCGATTTGTTGAATTCTTTCATCTGAATGTGTACTGAGTGAAAACAAATTTTTTAATTTTTCCATTCTATTTTTCCTCCCAAAATAATTCATCTAAAGTTTTATCGAGTGATTTAGCTATATCAATACAAAGCTTTAAAGATGGATTGTATTTATTAAGTTCAATAAGGCCAATGGTTTGTCGGGTAACATTTACAAGCCCAGCTAATTCTTGTTGAGTTAGCCCCTTTTCTGTTCTTGCAATTTTTATTTTGCTTACTGACATTAAATACACCCCGTTTGTAAAGATAATCTTTACTTCTTTTATCTTATATTCTATATATTAAATTATAAACAAAATAAATGCAATATATACTTTACATTAGGGCGTATATAAATTACTTTTATCCTTTATTTTTCCATTTCTAGTGTTTTTATCTCTAAAACTATCTCACAAAAATAAAAAACAAATTATGATTCTGGTACTGCGCATATTTATGGGAGCTTTGTAACACCTATTACATCAGTTTATAGGCCAGGATTATTTGTAGATGTTATGAAAATTGATAAACATAATTATTATGGTGGCAGCTTTAAAATTAAAAAATAATAAAAGTTAATTTCACTAATGATAATATTTTTGATATGATCAATGTATAATAAAAACATAACTCATGTAATAGTCTAGGCGGTATACTTGACCAACGGCCGCTTAGCTAATGAGTTATACCCCTTAGAAAAGGTACCTTGCAGCAGGGGTGCCTTTTCTTTTATTTTTAGTGGTAAATTGAAGCTATATAGTTAAAAAGTATAATGATTAAATTGTAATTGAAGTGAAGTATGTATCCCATATGAATATTTTTAAATATTAGAAAGAAAATCATTTGAGTGATAGCTGGTATTCCAATGAAAGTTAAACATTGTACCCAATTATTGTTATACGTAGAGAGATGGAGTAATCCAAATGAGCTTCCAGACAATATTAAAGAGATTGTAATAGAAGCTATGGGGCTTATTTTGAAGGAACGTATGATCTTATGCCAAAAGAACAATATAGATACAAACATAATGTTTTCTCCGATTAATTGAATTGCAATCCCAGGTGTTTTGTGAAGCATATTAGTAATCCCTTCATTCCCAATGGGATTAGATGCTCCTCTGAATGTTGTAAAAGATATTAGTACGGCTAAAAATAACAACATAATAGCCATAAATAATGAAAGCACAGAAAAAAGAAATTTTTAGCTGCTGGAAAGTGATTTTTTTAGAAAATAAAAATCTTTGTTCCCACATTATAAATAAAAATACCAATGAGATAGGAAGCGAAAAACATAATGCTTTAAACGCATATTGTAACACGATATCTATATTATTTATAAAATTGAACGTAAATGCGGGGGAAGGTAAGTATACTGTGGCAATACAAAATAAGGTCAGTATTATGAGCTGCAGATATGTTTTTAGTTTGCAATAAATTATCTAAGTATGTATTGGCAGCATTTAACGCGTTTAAAGGCCGTTTACACCTTTTAAAAAATGCGTTCATAACATCCCCTCCATCTTTATAATAGTAAATACATTTGAATCATACTCTTATTTTCTATTCTCCCCTCCTTTTATTAAATGTAATCTAATATCTCTTCAATTTATAAAACTTCACGGACCGTAATATTTAATTATATTTAAAATATAGTCAACAAGGGCATTTCTATTCTAAAAGAAAAAGCACCCCTCTGGATGCTTCGTTTCTCATATATCAATTAACTATTCCTTAATGATGATATGCGCGTTATTTCAAAATGATCATTTTTATCTTTCAGACAGTTCTAAATGTTAAATCAATAGCTAATTCTTCATTCTCCGTTCAACCCACCTAATGAAACTAGTACTTAGTTGCTGTTCTTGCAACCAATCTTGTAATTTTCTATACTCATACCAATATGTTTCTTGGTTTTCTTTAATAGACTCTAAATAGTTTAATTTAGTTGTAAAATATAAAAGTTATTCTAAAGTTGATTTTACAAAAAGTATATTTAATATATGTAAGAATAATTGATAGCATAATTAAATTATTGCTTCTATTAATTTATTTAGTGTTTGACCATAGTTAACTTTTCCCCAAAAATCATTAGAAATTTTTAAGTTTTTCACATTAAATATATCCATATATTTTTTAATTAAAATCTCAAATTCATTTTTATAGTACACTGCATCAAAAGAATTATAAAAAAACAAATTTTCAATGAATAAAACGTTAAGTTTTTTATCTAATTTTAAATCAATAGTTCCAATAATCTTTCCTTTTATTAAAATTGGTAAAGCATAATAACCATATTTTCTTTGATTTTTTGGTAAATAACTTTCTAAACGATAGTCTACTTCAAAGAGATTCATCAATCGAATTCGATACCAGATTAAATTATCAAATGGTGATAAAAAAGACATATGTTGTGGTTCATCATTTAATGTATTGCCAAATATAAAATCTTGATCGACTTCAAGAATATAAAATAATTCCGTGACATGTTCAATATTAATAGGTTTAATTACATTTTTCTCTATTAATCTAGTTATTGTTTGATTAACTATATTTAATTTAATTCGATAGTAATCAGCTATATCTTTTGCACTAGCAATTCCCATAGATTTCAACGCACTTATGCAGTAATAACTATACGTTTCTTCAAAATTAAAGACTCCCATTTCATTTTTTTCACAGGTATCACTTGGTATGTATAGTTTATTAAATTTTAAATCCCTAATTACTTGCACCATACCACTTCGCCAAAGATTATCTAAGGCTGAACGAACTGGGCTCATTTCCCAATTCGCAAGATCTGTTTTTGCTGTATAGAAATTTTCACTTATTTCTTTTGTAGTCAAAGGATTGCTAGTGAGTATAAGATGATAAACACTCAATATAAAGTCAATTTCTTCTTTACTCAATTTAACAAATAAAGACTGCTTAAATTCAAATAAACGATGAGAAGTATACTTAAATTGATTAGTAGGTAGTAATGACATAGCGTGAACATATGACTCAAATACTTGTCTCTCTTGATACAATTCAATAAGGTCCGATTCTTTATATGATTTTAATCGAGAATGAAAAACTAAATTATGACTTCTAGAAAAAATATTTATTGTATCTATTTGTATTAAACCTAAATCCTCTAATATACGTATAATCCCCTCTTTCCCTTGCAATTTGGGCTCATAATAAAGGTTTTGTCTATAAAGAAACATTCGAATTGCTTTTTCTTTAGAAATTTTGTACATTTGACATCCCTTTCTTATTGCTTCGAGTTATAATTGATAAAATAATTACCGTTAGTGATAAAATCCCTCCAAATATTAAAAAAGCTACAGAAACAAGTGGCTCACCAAAATTCATTACAAATGTACTTGCTAAAGTTGTCCCAAGAGGAAAACCAAATGCTCCAAATGAGGATAGAACAGTAAAAATGCGCCCCAACTTTTCTTCAGGAACATGCTGTTGAACAATCGTTCTCATATAAATCATTGCTGGTGCTGAAATAATACCAGATAATGAAAATAGCATTACAGCAACCCATAAATCCGATACTATAAAAAGGAAAGCATACACTATCCCATGAAGAATAATCGAGAACATAACAAGTTCATATAGACTGTGTTTAACTTTTAAAGCACCGATAACTAGTGAACCTATCACAATTCCAAAGGATGTAGCAGCACCAAGCATCCCATAGCCTGTTGCACCCTCCATTAGTTGGTTCTTATTAAAAATTGGAAGAAGTGTAGGTGATGTACCCCAAATTAATAAGTTCCATAGAAAACTAATTATCATTAAAGAAGCAATACTTTTATTTTGAAAACTATAAGACAATCCCTCTCTAAACTCAGTATTCCAACTACTGAATTTTTGAGAAAGCTTTTGCTCTTGCTTTTCTATACCTTTTACTAATTGCTTTTTAGGAAAAACGTACATAAAAAAGATTGCAGAAATAAAAAATGTAATAGCGTTAAATATAAAAGCAATTTGAATGTATTCTTGTGAAGCAAGTATTCCACCAATTAATGGTCCTACAACTAATGCTAAATCAAATTGAATATACATGAGAGAATTCGCAGTAACCAAATTTGTTTTTTCTACCGTTTTAGGAACAACCATATTCTCTCCAGCTTTAGTAATTGGTGCTAAAGAACTCGATATACATAGGAGGCCCAAAAATAAAGCAAAGTTTGCAATTGAATCCAAAGGAACAATTAATAAATATAGGAATAGGCATCCACGAATTATATTTGCTAATACTATGAGAGTTCTTGGAGAACGATCTACATATACTCCCCACAGAGGGCCAAGTAATATAGAGGGAAGCTCTAAACATATTAATGCCAATGTAATAAAAAGAGGACTAAAAGTTTGATTATATATTGTCCATATTATAACAATTACTGCAACTGCGTCACCTATACCTGAAATAAATGAACCTATCCAAAGTAATAAAAAACGTGGATTGACTAATAAAGGTTTATATTTCATTAGGTTCATATATTCTCTCCCTCATAATTACTTCCTCTTTTAAACTCAATGCTGATTTATGGAATACATACATTTTTCCAAGCGGTTCTCCTCTCAAGATTTGTTTTTTCTTTCTGGGTTCAAAAGCAATAGGAAGTCCTAAACCACGATGAAAAGATGGTAACATTTTAGATGTTAGGAGACCAGGGTGTGTAATAAACTCACTTATGCCTTCTAAAGGCTGGAAAAGTAAGACAAAATCTTTTGGAATCTCAACATTCCATCCTAATTTCCATTCAAATGATCCCTCACCATTCGGAACAAACATACTATGCCAAACACCATCAATTATTGATTGATGAATTCTAAACCATCCATCTGGTTTTAAACCAATATATATATCATCACGTTTTACCCAAAAATCAATCCCTCGAAGGTGTTGTATTTCTTCTAAATCTGTTGTGCTTTCCACCGATACCTGAACTTCTTCAACAGGTTCTATTACTACATCGATAGGTGAGCGTATAATCCAACCTAATTCCTTGGCAAATTTGTATGGCCAGCAAGCTCCTTTTTTTCTTTTTTTATGAAACCAACGTATTTCGGAAAAATTTTCGCTCGATAAATTAACTTCCTCTTTTTCAGGTAAAATTGCCCATTCCGTTAAAGGGTAAAAAGTAACTTTATCCATTACAACACTCTCCTTAATTGTGAAAGAAAGGGAGCGTAAAACGCCCCCTTCCCAATAAATTATTAAGATTTAATATATTCTTTATCATTACTATTTATTTGATTTTCATAATGAACAGGATCGTAAATATTAATACTACATGGTCCGAGTCCTACCTTTATTACATCAACTTTTTCTTTCTTTTTTAAATCGATTACACTTAAAGAATTTGCATCATGCATTAAATCTGGTGAGAGATGTCGGCTAAATGCTGAGCATAAAATCACATGTTTTGCTTCATCGATTTTTAGTCCGCGTGGTGTCGGCCCAACAGGAATTTGTTTAACCTCTTTTTGTTGTAATGTATCTATTACGCTTACTGCATTTGAAGCTTCACAGCTTACATATAAAAAAGGTTCTTTTGGATCGGCAATAACTGCGCGTGGACCATAACCCACAGGAATTTCATTTTTTACTTTCATATCTAGTAAGTCAATTACGGAAACTGTATGTCTATGAGTGTTGGCTGAATATGCGTGTTTTCCATCATAGTGAGAAAATACGTGATAAGGTTTTGCATCTTTACCAAGGTATAACCTATAATTTTCTTTCATTTCTACTGGGTTATTATAGTTGATTTCAACAACCGAGATAGAATCTGCTCCCCAACAAGGTATATTTATATACTTTCCATCTGGAGTAACAGATAAAGCACGAGGATTATCTCCTACAGGAATTCTCGTTATTTCTTCTCGTTTAGAAGTGTCTATTACTGATACATCAGCAGAACCAGAATTTGAAACAAATAACAATGAGCTGTCTGGGGTTAAAGCTACTCCACGTGGTGACAATCCAACAGTTACACGAGTAACTTCACGGTTATTCGCTAAGTCAATTATAGAGATTGTATTTCCCGCACAATTAGAAACATAACCGTACACACCTTTTTGGTCGATCGCCATTCCTCCTCGAGGGCTCCCACCGATAGGAATACGACCAACTTCCTTATTTTCTGTTAAATCAACAACAGAAATATCATTAGAATCTGTATTTGTTACATATGCTAAACGTTTCAGACCAATCACTCCTTGTCATTTGTTTTGTATTACAGAAATAATTCTATAAATTTCCTTTATAATAATCAATACCTTATAAAGTAATAGTTTTTGATAAATATTTGTATAAAAATACTATTAAATTATCTAAATATATTCCTTAATATTTTCATTATTTGATTATAAAAAAATGCCTTCCTCTATCTCCTTTTTTGATTCCATTCTATTCTTCACTTAACTAATAGGGATTACCATATTGAAAAAGAAAACTTACGTTTAGACACATTTAACCCAAAAAACACTATTCATTGAGAACACAATGATAGATAATTGGTTATACAATTTTTAACTTTTGTTGACTTGAGCCTTTTTTACTATAGCTCATCTGGTAATTGGTCAATATCCATTTCTAGAATTTGTAGATGAATTCTTGCAAACTACATCTTAAAATAATAAAAAACAGAAGTTTTATTTGAATAACGTTAAAAAGACTCCATATTACTTTTAAAGAGTTTAATATGATTCTATACTTATAGTATTGTTACAATAAACAAAGTCTCTTAAAAACGAATCTGAAAGGTCATTTTAAAGTTATGAAAACAAATTTTCAGATTTCGTGTAAATAAAAGGAAAAAAAGATCCGTTTTATGGACCTTTTTTCCTTTTGTTATTTTAAATTAGTGTAATCTGTATTGACCTGTTAATTGCTCTTCAGCCATTCGAACTAAACGTTTTGTAATTTCTCCACCGACAGAGCCATTTGCACGTGCTGATGTATCTATTCCAAGTGTAACTCCTAATTTACAAGCTGTCACTAAACATAACTACAAAAGTACTTTTGATTGAATGTATTTTTTATCAATAACCAGCTTTCGTATTATTTTTCATACGAATAAAACTCTTATTAATTATATAAAAAACACATAATAAAATAAGGTTTTTATATTGAAATCTTATATCAACATATCTGCAAATGAAGCCCCCACATTATTCTTTCGTTTCATATGCTTCTCTAAATAGATCTTTGTTGTTTGAAAATTTTCGTGCCCAAGTGTTTGCATTAAATGATATAAATCTGCATTTCCTTGTTCAACTGCCATGATTGCAAAAGCATGACGGAATGTATGTGCCGTTACAGGATTTTCACGATACTTTAGAAAATCTAAATTTGTCTTTTTTATCATGCCTGTTACCTGATTTGACAACGTTTTCGGATTATAAAAATTCCCTCTTTGATTTACGAATAAAGGACATTCATCTCCCCGGCCCAATATAGTTTGGAATCCTCTTCTCCGTCTCATTTCGCTAATACATTGGAATAAATGCTCAGGAATGAAAAGTTCACGTACTTTATCTCCTTTTCCTGTGACTTTTAACCAATACTTTCCGTCATAATGTAAGTCTTTCACTCTCGCGGTGCACAATTCTTGAATTCTTGCACCGGTACTTGCTAGAGCTAGTAAAATTGTATAGTTTACTAAATGCCCTTGTTCTTTATAAAACCCTAAAATTTTCATCACTTCATCATAGGATAAATCCCGATTTGGCCGATCCTGTTCATTTACATTGGCACGCTGCAGTTCTTGATGAAGAGGCTTTTCAATATAAGAAAATACATGAAGATGTTTTAAAAAAGAACGAATGAGCACTGTTTTCTTCGCAAGTGTTGCGACTGCATATGTGCCACCGTTCCTACCGTTCTCTACTTGTTTCAACCAAGAATTGTACTTACGAATATGCCAAGGTTGTAAGGTTTTCAATAAAGAGTCCTTTTTCTGTACTTCTTCCCCATCTAATTCAAACTCTTCCGCATGCTGCACCATGCACTGACAAAATGACAAGATTTCAGATATATAACTCTTTTTCGTATCCTCTTTTCTATTCTTCTTCTCATCCATATCTTTTTGTAAATGTACAAAATGATAAATGACTTCTATATCACTTAAATACGTATACTTACTCTTCCCCTCTTTTTCTGCAACCTCCATCTTCTCTTCCACCTTATCTACATAACCATTGTTATGCAGATAAGGAATGATACCACTTATATTCTCTACATGTGTATCAATATACTTACTATTATCGCTTATAATAGGTGCATTTTCTTTTATATTGTTATTGTCCATATTTTGACTTCACCTCTTCTATTGAAGATTATAAATATAATTCTCTTTATTACCTATATTTATTATTTTATTTTACTTCTATCTATTATACAAATGATAATTCATTTTCTTTCTATAAGAATCCTACATTCTTCTCTATTATCCTATACTTATGTTTTTTTATAATTTTTTAGTGAATAGATGTTGTTTAATAATTAACTAATTACCTTTAAAAACTTATATACTGTTAAATTAACTATAAAACTTTATTAAACTATAAAATCTTATAAGAACTTTAATAAATTCTATTTCTTATTTTAAATATAAGTCATATTCTGTTATGATATATACATGTCTAAATTACTAGCAAACAATAGTTATGGAGGTGTCCTTGCATGACACAAGATTTATTGTTCATTACCAAACCTACTGTAACGACAAAAGAGGCAGCCGACTTATTGGGAGTAACGGTACAAACAATTTTAAAAAAAGAAAAAGATGGATTTATAGAATGTGTATATAAAGATAACTGGAAGCAATTTGGTAGTAAGATTTTCTATTTAGAGGACATTGAACGTTTAAAAAATAAAAATGAGGTTAAAGGCCTTAGCACGAAAGAAGTAGCTGAAATTCTTAATGTTGCACCATCTACTATCTTTACATACATCAAATCTGGAAAATTACCCGCGACAATGGTAGAAAAACGTGGAAAACAAGTATATCTTATCGATGAAGAAGAGCTAGAGATTTTTATGCTTGATTATGAAAAAACTAAAACAAAAGAGCGAAAAACATTCATTACTAAGATTCAACAAGAAGAGATATATTTATATCAATTATTAACACATCAACATACTGGAAAAATAGCTAGGGTAATAGAAATCAATGGAGCAGACGGCAAGATTCTTACAGAAGACGAAGAAATTTTCCCTCTATCCACTTATAAGGAACATAATTACTCCTTTGAACCTTTCCATAAACAAGCTGTAATTACCAAACGAGGGTATTTATCTTTTTCATTTAAAAAACCTCAGCTATTTAATTCCATTACTTATAATCTAATAAATTTATTTTACAAAGAGCTAGGTGTCACAAATATGCGATTGAGTATTTCATCTGATACTATTAAATTAGAAATTAAACCTTTCGTATTACAAGTTGATCCATTACAGTTTCAAGAAGAGATTAAATACTTATATTCTCATATGAAATCAGGTA
Source organism: Bacillus sp. C-3-6 (assembly GCF_054509685.1). Classification (NCBI taxonomy): domain Bacteria; kingdom Bacillati; phylum Bacillota; class Bacilli; order Caryophanales; family Bacillaceae; genus Bacillus; species Bacillus sp. C-3-6. Next base: position 68,230 of record NZ_JBSSBE010000002.1, read on the forward strand.
CTATCCTTCCACATGTAGAGGGAGTTTACTTTAAAAGTAATGTAGAGCCATTAACTTTTCATGCAGATTATGAATTCAAGCAAAAAGTAGTGCAAATGGCAGCGGATGCAGGTATGGGACAGGAAGAATTTCTATTGCAAGCTGTAAAATCTTATATAAAAAATTTAGAATAGCAATAAATTTGATATCAAATAAAAAAAGCGTAGAAATAAAACCTTTCTACACTTTTTTTATTACTTAACTAAATCTAATTTCTCTTATTGAAAACTAAAAAAGAAACAATATATTACACATTTTATTATGAACAAAACTACCTTTTAATTTACCATAATTTTATTATGGATAATAATTTAACTGTATATTCTATATACTATTAATTCTTTATGATAAATCATTTTCTTATTTTAGATTTTCTTGTTTTGGCACAATTTTAATAGATCTTTTACTAATCCGTATAAGCATGCCAAAAGAGAGAAAGATAAAAAACCCACCAAATAGAGCAAATACAACTGTAGGTGTGAAATGTGCTAATAATACCCCCGAAACAATAGGTCCTACAGCCATTCCCATATATCTAATAAAGTTAAACATTCCCATTGCACTTCCTCTATTATGTTCAAATTCATTTGCAATCATAGTAGCAAATAAAGGAGTAAGGATACCAATTGATATTCCGTGAAGAATTAAAGCAACTGTTACGCCAATTAAAGTTTTCGAGTGTGTCACAGCAAATAATATAACGCTCAAAGCTAATACTATATTTCCAGTTATAAAAAGCTTTTTTTGTGAAATTTTTGATTGAATTGTTTTAAAAGTCATGCTGCCAATTATTAAACTAATAGCCATTGGTAAGTAAAGTAAACCCACTACCTGTAAACTTAATTGATAATGATCAGTTAATAAAATTGGTAAGTAAACAAGGAAGGAGAAATAAAGAAAAAATGCAAAGAAACTTAATATTAATATGGAACTGCCCACTTTGCTTTTAAATATAGAAGCATAGTGAGATATAAGTGTTTTCCCACTCAATTCTTTTTTACTTCCTACACAATCATTAGGGAAATATATCCAATTAGTTATAAATAGAATTACAGATACTGCTACAAGTAGCCAGAAAACACCTGGGTAATTATATTTTTCCCCAATAAAACCTCCTAGCACAGGTGCAACAGCAGGTGCAATGGATAACATGGTCTGATATGTACCCATTGCACTTCCTCGTTGTTCTCCTTGAAATACAGTACCAATTGTAGTTGCAGCAATAAGTGGTATTGCAGCAGTCCCTACAGCCTGTAAAATTCTACATATTAAAAATACTGTAAAGTTACTTGTAATTGCACAACCAATACTCGCTATAATTGTTAAAATTATACTCGGAATAAGAATAGTCCTAGCACCTTTAAAATCAATTATAGAACCAAAAACAATTTGCATAATTGCCGTAATAAAAATAAATATAGAAACGGAAAGGTTAACCATTGTTATAGATACTTGGAATGAATCCCGAATTATGGGGATTATTGGAGAATATATATTTTGATTTAAAGAAGCGAAAAAAGCACTAATACACAACAAATATAAAAGAAAAGAAGCACTTGATTTAACACGGTTCATGCTATCCCTCCTAAAAGATTATTAATAATTAGCTAATTTATTTAAGTTATAATAAATTTATTTCTCCAACATTTTATCGTTTATATTTTGTAAAAACTTCAATATTGCGTTTTGTTCAATTTCAGAAAATGAATCAACGAACTGATAAAATTCATCTTCTTTCTGGTCATGAATTTTCTGATGTAATTCACAAAGTGATTGTCCTGCCGGAGTAAGTTGATAATATACCTCCTTTTTGTTATCAACTGACTGAAAACGAGTGATTAAATTTTCTTTTATTAATTTGGTGTTAATTTTTGTGATATTCGCTTTAGATAAATTCATTTTCCTTGCAATTGTAATATTATTTATTGGCTGATTTTCACCAATACAGGCAATTACGTGTATACTTGTCATATTTGTCGGTACATGTTCTATTTCTTCCATTTTTGCTTGCTTAAAAAAAGTCTCAATATCCTTATCTGCCTTTTGTTCATTGAGATGTAACAAATGTAGATAATTATCGTAAATTTTCTGTTTTATGCCCTTATTCATTTAAATGTTTCTACCCTTCTTTGTCTTTTTTTGTTTACCGGTAAACTATTTTGATTTTATATCCTCATTTAGCAATTGTCAATTGCTAAATTGAAATTTAACTAATTATGTAAGAACCTTTAATGTATCTATATTTCACAATTTACCCTAATAAAGTCCTATTATATTAAAGAGTTAGTTTCAATGCATAAAAGTCGTTTTTTTAAATTGTTGACTCAATTATTGTTTACTGGTAAACTTTATATTGTTAACCGGTAAACAATAATTCTAGATAGGGGAGATTATTATGACAAATTTTGTCCATGAACAAACCTTAAAAGCTATTGAAGACTTTGTCATAACAAGAGAAAAGAAAAAATATGCATCTCAAGAGATGATAAAAGAATTAGTTAGTGAATATGAAAATATAAATAAAAATTGGACTCTAACGCAACTACATATTGTTTCGGTTATTCATGAGAGTAAACAACAAATGAATAACTCTCTACTATCTATGGAACTTATTATTTCTAAAGCAACCATCTCTAAAGCTATTCGCGTTCTTATTGATAATAAAATTTTATTGACGCATCAAAATACAGATAATAAGAAGGAAATCTTTTATACTTTAACTGATAAGGGAATACAATTAGCCATTGTTCATAAAAAATTACACAAAATTGCACATGAGCGTTACAGTGAGTTATTCCAACAATTTAATGATTCCGAGTTACAAGTTGTAACAAAATTTTTAGAAGCATGGAAACAATGTATTTAATTTTTTGTTATATCAGCTTAGAAGGTATATGTGTTGACATTCTCATAAAAATAGAAAAACTAAGGGGTTTTAGCCCCTTAGTAAAAATTGAATTATATTAATAACTAAAATAGCCATGTTTTTTTAAACTAACTTATCAAAAAGAATAGGCATGGAAATAGGTCCACGTGTATAAAGTCCTTTTTCAACATATTGAAAATCTTCTTCTAATTTAATATTTTTCATATTATCTAAGACTACATTTACAACTATTTCAATTTCTGATTTCGCAAACGCTGCCCCTACGCAATTATGAATACCTGATCCGAATGCAAGATGTCTTGCAGCACCACTAAATGCCTTTTTAATATCAAGATCCGGACGATAAATGTTGAATTCATCAGGTCTTTCAAATGCATTAGGGTCACGGTTCGCTGCACCAATCATACAAAATACCGTAGTTCCTTTGGATAGTTGGATACCACTTATTTCCGTATCTTTTGACAATTGACGTGGGATTAATTGCACTGGTGGATTGTAACGTAAAGTTTCTGCAATAGCTAATGGTACTAATGAACGATCACTTAATACATCTTGCAGTTGTTTCGGTTGGTTAATTAAATTATAAATTAATAAAGCAAGAGTCTTATCACCAGGTTCTGTTGCAGCTAATAATATATTTAAAATCAATGCTAGAATATCAGTATCAGTCATAGCTATTCCTTCATATTTTGCACTGCATAATTTAGAAATTAAGTCTTCCTGTGGGTTTAATCTTCGCTCTTTAATAATTGGTTCTAAATAATTAGCTAACTGTTCACTGCACCAAAGAGAATGTTTTTTTGCCTCTGGTTGTTGATTTATACTGGTAATAAAGTCAGCTACACCGCTATGCCATTCTCCTATCTTCTTATGATCTTTCTTATCTAATCCAATCATATCCATTGTTACATAAACAGCAAATGTTCTGCCAAAATCATTAATTAAATCTATCTTTCCATTTGGAAGGTGTGGAAATAGTAAATCTTCTGCATTCTTTTTAATTAAAGGCATTAATTTTTGTAAAGCATCTCCCATAAAACTTCTTAAAACAATTTTTCTTTTCGCAACATGCTCTTTTCCACGCATTTGTGCTAATACTGGTCCACGCATTACTGGCTCAGCACGTTCAGCTAATGATTTTGTTGTAAATGTTTCAGTATCATTCAATATATTACGGACATCTTGATATCTGCTAATAAAATAACTATCAATCTCACCTTCGTAATGTACTGGGTCATTCTGACGTAGGTATGAAAAATACTTATATGGATTTTCTTGAAATTCCTCTGTTAATATATTTACCGTTTGTATAGTATTTGACATATTTCTTCCCCCTTGTATTGGATACTTACTATTTGCTAAGATAAATCTTCCAATTCTTGAACCATTAAATATCCTTGATTTGGTTTCATCTTGATAGAAAAATCATTTCGAACTATCTGTTCACCAAGCTCCCATGGTTTGTGATAAATAAGTACAGCTTCTTGAGCTCCTAAAATTTCAGCTCCGCCAATGAAAAATGGGAGTTCTGCAATTACATATTCTACTGCAATATTTAGCATGTCATTTGATATTTGATCAATATCTATATTAGTACCCCTTGCCCTACCTAAGATGGCTGCATGTGACATTTCTAAGCAAGCATTTCGAAAATCAGTTTCGCTTAAAAAAATATGTTCTGCTTCTGCCCTCATGCAGCTATATGCATTGTTGTCATTAAAATCAGAAAAAGTATGAATAGCGTTTACATTACCACCATGCTCTTTAAGTGCCTTTTCAGCTGATCTTCTATTACGAGATACTTCTTTCCTAACCTTTCTTTCCGCTTTACCTTTTGGTGTTCCTAAAGCCTCAAGTAAATTTGCAGCTTCTTTTCCAGCTAATAAAACACTAACATCATCAAAAGTATGTAATGCCCATTCAATAAGTCTATTAATATATTCATCAGAAAATCTACTATTAAACGGACTAATACCTATTATTGCATGCTTACTACGTTTTAATATTTCAGCACAATTAGTAGATAAGGGTTGAGAACTAAACTTTCGTACATTTCTTACCGCTATAGCATTCGTCATACAATCATCCCTTTAAATAATTTTATCAATATAAACCGTTTTATTGATTTTGAGTAACCAATAATACTTCAAACTACGTAAAATAAGAGATAGAATATCTTGATGTTAGAAATGGTGAATAAAAATAATACTAAACAAAAAAACGCATAATGTTCACCGGTGAACAAAACCAATTCTATATCGCTACCATTATTTTGTCAATATATATTATTCAGAAAAAATAAACAAAACAAAAAATTAAAATTCTGTTCACAATTGTTTACAAAATAGAAATTTATTTCACAACTTACAGTTATTCATAATAAAAAAGTACAAGTCTTTAATTAAGGACCTGTACTTTTTTATATAATATATTTTATTTCTCGTTTTTTTGCTCTTCAATAATAAATTTAGAAAGCAATTCTGTTAATGCATTCACCTTTTCTTTCATCTTGTTGGATTGATTTGCAATTTTTTGAATTGAAACTGCTTGTGATTGAATTGATTGTACTGTTTGAATTGTTTCTCTTTCTACTTGTGTTGCAGTATCAGCTACTAGTGAAAGAGACGCATTTACTTCTTCTGTGCCGGCAGACATCTCTTCTGTTGCTGCAGAGACTTCTTGAATTTGACTTGTGATTTTGTCAATATCTCTCATAATAGATGAGAATGTTTGATCTGCTTGGTGAGCCGCTTCCTTTCCTTCTGCTGCCTTTTGTTCTCCTTTTTGCATGACATGAACTGTGTCTTGAGTATCTTGTTGAATAGATTTGACTAAATGGTTAATTTCATTCGCGGATTCTTTAGACTTTTCAGCCAAATCCCTCACTTCTGCTGCAACCACTGCAAACCCTTTCCCATTCTCTCCAGCACGTGCTGCTTCAATAGCAGCGTTTAAGGCTAGAAGGTTAGTTTGCTCGGCAATATTAGTGATTGCATTCAGAGCTGTATCAATCTGTTGTGTACGTGTAACAAGTCTATCTATTACTTTTGATGTTTCCTCCACGACATCATGAACACTGTTCATTTGAAGAATTGAGTGCTTTATCACTTCACTACCAATATGTATTTGTTCTGTGGTAGTTACTGCTACCTCAGCAACTACAGCTGAAGATTCAGCTACAGTTTGCACACCAATTGTTATTTCATCCATTGAAGATGAACTCTCTTGAATGCTAGTTACCTGTCCTGCTATTTTTACTTTTACTTCAGAAATAGTCTGAACAACCTCATTCGAAATATTAGATGCTCGCATTGTGTCTTGTAAAACACCCTCCGTAGAAGAAATAACTTCTTGTGTTGTCGATTTAACACTTGCAATTAATTGTTGTAGATTATTTAACATACTATTAAAAGACTGTACTATATTTCCTAGCTCATTATTTGCTTTATAAGAAGTACGTATTGTTAAATCACCAGCAGCTACTTTCTTCATATCATTTTGCAATAATAATAGTGGTTGTCGTATAGTTAACTTAATAAGATATCCAATCAATATAACTATGATAATTGCTAAAATTGAAAGGCCTACAAACATTATCATTGTATTTTGAGCACTGTTATTGTTAACTTGTTGTAACTGCTCTGCATTATTACTGTTATATACAATTAGTTCACGAATGGACTGGATTGTTTTTTTCATATTGGGTTCGATTTCTTTTAGATAATAAGCGTAGGCTTCTTCATTATTAGATTTCCCTAATTCTTGTGCCTTTTTCATCTGTGTTCTTAATTCATTAAACTCTTCCTGAAATTTGCTAAATAGCTCTTTTTCTTTATTTGAACTAACTTTAGTTTCGAACAGCTTTAATAACTGATCATTTTCTTTACGAATTACATCCATCTCTTTTATCAAATCGTTCATTCTTTTTTCATCTTTGGATACCATTATTTCCATAAAATTCATATTAACATGATAAAAGTTAGATTCTATCGTCCCTATCCAATCAACTGATTTTAAATTATCTTCATACATATTAGAAGAAGCACTCTTTCCTTTTTCTAATCCCCAAAATCCTATTAGGGATAATACTATACAGGCAATACTTGATATACCTATTAGTATGTTTAGTTTTGTACCAATCTTACTGTTTCTCAATAATTCCAACTAAAAACTCTCCATTCCCATATATAGTTCAATTGATATATTGTATAATAATAATCTGGAATATACGATATTTATTTTTTAAATATATAAATATACATAATTTAAAAAAGTAATAATAATAAAATTTTTTCAGTAAAAGATTTCGCCACTTGAGCATTAAGGGGTAGCACCACATTGCCATCAAGTTAAAAAATAATTTTCACCCAAAACAAAAAACGAGCTGAATTCACATAAATAACTGTAGAGAGATAACAATTTTATTTTGGGAGTACTTTAAAATATTAGCTTGATGGTGATGTGGCGAGAACCCTGTTATTCGTCAATATAACGCTAATGAGGTAATCACATTTTTATATTGTAATTCATTCTATTTGGGGTACAACCGAGATACGTGTAAAAACAGGTCATATACTTACTTTTATTTCCAACGTTATTTAAAATGAGTTTTTTGCCTATTATCTCTTTGTAAAAATCCTTGGTATATCTAATAAATATTTCATTGTTTTTGATTTAAAATAAAGTCGGATATTTTATAATAAAGTTTGATTAAAAGTCCTGTATGATATGCAGGATTTTTTTGTTCCGCAAACGAGCCATATTATAGAATAACACTTATTAAGCCAACTGGGATTGAAGAAAGAATGTTATAATAAATTTTATTATTTTACTGTTTTACATTGGAGGCACTTAACTTGGAAATTAGGAAAGCAAATAAAGAAGATATAAAGGGCGTTTCAAAGGTTTATGTTAATAGTTGGAGGACTACTTATCGTGGTCTAGTACCTGACGATTATCTGGATAAATTATCGTACGAAGATGCAGCAAAAAGATGGATTGATTTTTTAAATAACGAAAATGAACCTTTTATTTATGTTGCGATTAATGATACAGGGAATATTATAGGTTTTGCATCAGGTAAACGTATTAATGAGAAGAATTTTTATGGAGAACTATATTCGCTTTATCTCTTACAGGAATGTAGAGGATTAGGTGTTGGTAGGCAGCTTATTTCAGCTATCGCTAAGCATTTTAAAGAAAAAGGTATTTATTCTATGATGGTTTGGGTAATGAAACAAAATAAATCTGGACTTGGTTTTTATGAACGTATGGGAGGAAAAGAATATATTCATAGGACTAGTACGTTTGGAGGAACAGTAGTAGAGGATGTTGCGTATGCCTGGAAGGAAATTTCAAACTTATGTGTTGAGTAAGAGTAACAACACATATATGAATAGGATGAAAAAGTTTATATACAAGGTTTTGTTCTTTATGGGAAGACAAGTTACTATGTAAAGTGAGAATACTAGAATAGAAGAAAAAGCTTTGCATATTATGCAAAGCTTTTTCTTTATTTACCCACAAAATATCCAACTGTATAGATAATCCATAAATGAACCGGATAGAAAATATAAAACATATATTTTGTAAGTCTATTATTTAAACCACGCTCTCCATTGTATAAAAAGAAGAATGGTAAAGCGAATACCATCATCCATTGGTTATTATAACCAAATAAACCCATATCCGTGAAAATTTCTCCCGCCATAAGTAACGTTGGGACTTCCGGTAATGAAAGTAATACATATGTGATAATTAACCATATTTTCTTTTCTTTAAAGAAATAGAAGATTAATGTCATGATGACGCCCATAAAACTTGCTTCTGTAAACATTCCTAATGTAGCCACAATAATCGTAGCGGGAATTCCTAATAAATAGTTTTTTGTACGTTTCGTATAATCAATCATACAAAGTAAAACAATACTCATTCCAAGTGACAAGAAAATATTATTGTGAAGTCCACTTTCCCTTGGGAATATGTACTGAATTAGAGCTGAACCCGCAAACATAATCGCTGCCCATATAAATATACGTGTAGCATACTTTTTACGATTTCTTGTATAAAAGAACCCTTCCACTACAAAATAGAAGAAAATAGGTGCTACAATACGTCCTGGATGATGCATCCACATTGGCATACCAGGAATATAAGCATACACGTGATCAATGACCATAAGGATCATTGCAAAAATCTTTAATTGAAAAGCATTTAACCTCATAAAATCTAAAACCTCCACTTTACATGATACCATTAACCTTTTGCAAACACTCTTTTGTTTTCTTACATAACTAATATACTTTCATAAAAAGTAATAATTGTATTTACAGGAGGTTTTTGTAAAAAGAGAACCTCCTGAATATTAAAAACTCATATAAACTTAATTTATTATACTTAGACTATATAGCTTAACAATTAAAAGCACATATTTTTAATTCATTAGTTTTTTCAAATAACTTTGTCGAATAACGAAAAAGCTTATCACAAATAACATTAAAAATACTCCAACCCCTATTGCTGTAACCCCGTAAATAGCTGGTGAAAAATGTTTACTTAGCCCAATTGTGGTCCCACATAAAAGAACAGCTGCAAGTGCAAATGGGATAAAGATTAATGTTGTTAACTCCTTAGTCACAACAGAAGCTAATTCTTTTACAGAAAAACCGATTTTTCGAATTCCTGCATATTTTTCTTTTTCTCTTTCAATTGACGTTTGCATATAGAAATACAGAATACTCATTGCTGCGCTCAAAAATATAAGGCTCATCATAAAGCCAATAAAAAAGAACAAGCTTGCTGTAGCTTTTTCAGTCTTATTTATATCAACTTTAGAAAAAATTTGGTGTTTATTCGGTGTTGGTGAAACCTTAGAGAAAATCGTTTCTGATAAGGCGAACTTTTCTGACCAATCCTTAAGTTCATATGCAAATACTTTTAATACAGGATAATCGATTTTTTCATAAATCGTATCAGGGACAATATAGTATACCCTTTGGTGACCTGTCATTAAAATGTTTCGTTTCTCAAAACCCGCATATTTAAGCTTTTCAACTGGAAACGGGTATTCATGAATTAGGTCAGTGTTTGGAAGTTCGTAGTAATTTCCAGCTGCAACATAGTATTCATTATCCTTTAGTGAAATTGTTTTATGAAAGCCCAATGCATTATAATTCGAAACTGACATAAAACCGATATTTCTTTGTTGATCTGTTTTAAAAGCTGAATAATATGCATCATAACTTCCGTCTTTTGATAATGTAGCTTCAATAAATGAAATGTCTTCCTTTTCCGTTGTATTTTCTGGTAATGATATATATTGGAAGCTATAAGGAGATTTAGACTCTGCTACCTTATCTGTATTGTAATAAGAACTGTACAGTAAAATTGCACATAAAAACACTCCTAACAATAGGATAGTTAATAAGTAAATAAGCTGTGCATGAGAGCGTCCTTTTGCTTTTAAGTTTGAAATGTAAAGCATATTTGTTTTTTTTAAGTATGATGGTCGTTTTTGTAAGACACGAATTGAAAACAGAATTCCCTGCGTTATAATAAAATATATGGCCAATAGGGAACTTATAAAGAATAAAATATAAAATACCATTCCGTACGATTCAATCCAATTCATTTCTGACATAAGTGAAAATACTAAAAATCCACTCGTTATCATAGAAAGTAATAACTTCCATGGTGCAGGTTCTATTAACTTTTCTTGTGTTACATCTGCTTTTAAAAGATGAACAGCTTCTTCTTTGTTAATAAAACGTGTAATAAATTTAGAGACTAACAAGAATAGAATTGTAAATAGAACAATCGTTAATCCTACGGCTTGTACCGGTATATACATACCAAAGCTATTTGCATCTAAAACAGTTTTAGTAACCATTAAAAACAAAGGAGCAATTACAAGCCCCAACACAATCGCTGTGAAAATTGCTGCACCAGCAATAATCATATTTTCTCTGAACATCATTTTTCGTACTTGTTTCATAGATGCTCCAGTAATCATAAAAATACCAAGGTTTTTTGTTTTCTTTTTCAAGAACGAAAACATCGAATAGAAAATAAACAGAAACGAAAAAATGTAAACAATAAAACTCATAAGAATCATTCCGAGACTAAGTGTACTTCCTATCTGGATAACCTTAGCCATCGGATGAAATGCTATTATTGAAAATAAGAAAAATATTAAAATAGAAAATACACTGCTTAAAAAGTAAGAAATATATGTCCACTTGTCACGTAAAATGTTTTGAAAGACAATATGATTAAAACTCATACTGGCCACCACCTAAAAATGTAAGAGTGTCCATGATTTCCTGATAAAACTTCTTTTTATTATTTCCACGATACACTTCATTATAAAGAATCCCATCTTTTATAAAGATAACTCGATGTGCAAAACTTGCCACATAAGGATCATGTGTCACCATTAAAATTGCTGTGTTAAACGTTTTATTAATTGACTCAAACAAATTCATTACATCATTTACTGCTTTAGAATCCAAGTTACCTGTTGGCTCATCAGCCAACAATAATCCTGGTTCGTGAATAACAGCTCGAGCGATTGCCACACGCTGTTTTTGTCCACCTGAAATTTCAAATGTACGCTTTTTTAAAATTTCTTTAATCCTCAAAAACATTGCAACTTTCTCTAAACGTTTGTTCATCTCAACAGCTTCTACAGAATCAAGTACTAAAGGTAATAAAATATTTTCCTCTACTGTTAAGGTATGAACAAGATTAAAGTCTTGAAAGACAAAACCTAATTCTTTGCGTCGAAACTTTGCTAGTCCATCATCACTTAATTCATAAGGGTTTTTTGAATTGATTTTAACGGATCCAGTCGTGGGTTGATCAATTGTTGAAATACAATTAAGAAATGTTGTTTTGCCACTTCCCGAAGGTCCCATGACTGCAACAAATTCATTACTTTCTAATTTAAAATCAATACCCTTCAATGCTTTATAGACAATTTCTCCATTGTATTCTTTTTGAAGGTCTTTTACATCTAAAATAGTTTTTGACATTATGTTTCACTCCCTTGTATCTTACAGTATTGAATTATAAGTGGCTTTTTTATTTCTTAACATCTCTCAAAGTGACAGCAATATGACAAAATTGTCACATTTAAAACGGCTACCTTATTTAGCAGCCGTCTCAATATTGCCTGTAAATTCAATTGTAAATATTGTTTCATTATTGTTAGAGTATAAAAAGTATGGATGATTTAATGTAGTTAATATGCTTTTCACTAAATAAAGACCGATACCAGTTGCTTCACCTTTTATACGCCCCTTTGTTCCTGTATAAAACAACTCAAATACACGCTTTATTTCACTTTCAGGTATTGTTTCTCCTTCATTTTTAATAAGTAATTTCTCATTTTCGTAAGAAATTATAATTGAAGAGTTTTTATCTCCATATTTGACAGCATTACTTAATAGCTGATATATAACCACCTTAATCCATTTCCGGTCTGAGTATAACAGTATGTGTTCTGGTATATTACTTTTAGGAAAAATTTCTTCCTCTATAAAATAGTCTCTTAAATCATTAATAACTTCCTGTACTACATGTTTTAAAAAAATACCTTCTATCTTTATATCAGCTAATAATTTGGTTGAACGGCTATATGTTAATAATTGATTTAATGAGAAATTGAGTTTATCGCATTCAATTTTTACCTTTTGCCATTCGACCATGGTACTTGGTTCTTTCCATTGATTTGATTGTATAAGTAATTGGATAACAGAAAGAGGGGTTTTCATTTGATGAACAGCATGAGAAATCATTAATTGCTGATCTTTTAAAGAATTCTTATAATCATCTTCTTTTGAAAGAAATAAAGATTGAACGTTTCTCATTTTCTTTGCATATGCTCGTTCAATCGGAGAAATCGGTTGGTAAATAGAGATATTATCAAAACTTATATCCGTTCTTTCAAGATGTTGGTACATTTTCTTGCGACATAAATAACGAAAAATAAGTAAAGTGACTAATAAAGAAAGAGCTAAAAAGATAAAATAAGCGTAATGATTTTCGAATCCATCTAATTGATGAATAATAATTGGCAGACTAATAAATGTAATAATATAAAGAATAATAAAGCTAATATGATCTTTTAAAAATAATTTCATATTAATCTCTCCGTTAACTGATATCCAATTCCTCGTATAGTATTTATTTCTAAATCAGAATTAATGCCTTCTAATTTCTTACGTAGTCTTGCAATATTTACTGTTAATGTATTTTCCTCAACAAATTCTTCCTCATCCCAAATAGCCGTGAGTAGTTGCTGCCTTGTTACAACATTAGGGTACGCTTCAAAAAACATTACAAAAAGTTGAAGTTCTTTTACCGTTAATGGTTCTTCTTTTTTTAAGGTATGCAGTCGCACGGTATCCATATTTAAAATGGTATTCCCTTGTTTTAAAATTCGAATGTGTTCATTCTTTGCATACTCTCCATAAACACGACGAATTTGTCCGTTTATTTTTGCAAGTACAACTCCTAATAAAAAAGGCTTTGTAATGAAATCATCAGCGCCATTTTCTATCCCATAAACTTGATCTGATTCATTCATACGAGCAGAAAGAATCACAATTGGGCATTTTGATATTTGTCTTATTTTACGACACCAATAATAACCATCAAATGCAGGAAGAGTAACATCCATTATAACTAAATGGGGTTGAAATTCATGGAAATACTCAAGCACCTTTTGGAAATTTTCTACAACAAGACAGTGATAACCGTATTTTTCAAGATGATCTTTAAGTGTGCTTGCAATATTCATTTCATCTTCTACAATCAATAATTTATACATTTAATCCTCCTATATCATTAATGACACTGTTTTTAATCAATAAATAGTTATGTACTGCTATTTGATAATCCTATTATGTCATTGATATCATTACTATACTACATTTAAAAATTATCTAGTTTTACTCCCAAACATAAAAACACGATCTGCTACCTATGAATAAATACTTATTTAGTAATATAGAATAACCAACTTTTGAATTGGTAATGTTCAGTACATTCTTTTGCATGAATTGCGTTTAATCCATGAGGACACCCTGTATTAGAGCAAGTTTACTATCAGGGATGGAATCATATGTGCGTTTCCACTTAACTCAAAAGGTATAGTTGCATCAGAGTCACCGTGAATAATAAGATTTAATATCAAAATGTAAAAGCTACCAATATATACATATAAACCAGTATCATAGTTTGATACTGATTTATTTGATGCTTTTATTTATGTACTTGTTAATTTAGCATAGATGATAAAAAATAAGGTTAATTGTCCTATTATTACAATATTCGGCACTACTATAATTAAATTAATAACAAAAAAGACTGCTAAAATTCCTAAAAACAAGCATAAATGATAAATGTTCAAGCGGTGTTGTTCAAACCTGTATTGATGAAAAACAATTGTAGTTGACAGAAAATAGAGCAATACAGAACCAAAAACAAAATATAAGATAAAAGAATAATAGACCTCATGTAAAAATAATAATCTAATGGATGCTGCAACCATACTCAAAGACATTAAAATAAATAGATGACCGTAAATAATAATTTGACCAGAAGTTTGTCTTGACTTGTCGAGTTTCTTCTCCATGTTATCGAAATATTGCCACCACATCGAAATAATGAGGATAAATGAAATGATCGCAAAGCTTATTGAATCCCAATTTCCTTGTTTAGGTTGAATGACCACAAGAGTGCTTACAAGAGCTTCCCCAAAGAGAATAATGGAAAATAGACCAAATCTCTCTAACAAGTGGGCTGTATTTGTAGGAACCTTTTCTAAACACTTCCTTCCAAGCAGTGGGACAATAATATCGATAAGAATCCCCAAATATAACACAGCATATCGAATCCAAGAATCAAAAAAGACGGATAATAATGAAATAACGATTCCAATCCAAAAATATCTTCCTAAAAAGAGTGCAGCTTTTTTTCGAGCCCCCTCTTCTATACGCTGGACAACAAGATATTGAATTGCAGTCACGACCCTTAAGCCAATATAGCCAATTAAAAAAGAAAGATAATAAGGATCAAAATCAGCTGATAAGCTTGATGTCATTATTAGGACAAAAAACATTTGCAGGATCAAAAAAATTCTTTGATGAAATAAATCTTTTCCAAACCGGTTAACAAAGATGGTTTGCCCTACCCAAGCCCACCAGATTGGAATAAAAATTAAGACAAATTTCACCAAATACTCTGCATGGATTTGACCATCTTCAACATGAAGTAAGACATGAGTCGCAGCCGTCACTGCCGCCACAAATAACAAATCATAAAAGAGTTCTAACCACGTCACTTTCTTTTCTTCCATTTCTGCACTCCCTCCTTATAGTTAATAGTATGCTAAAAATATATAGTAATTGGAAGAGAAAATAATATAGACATAAACCATTTCTCCTCATTATTGTATTCAACATAATCCCCTGGAAGGTCAGTGTTACATTTTATATAGTTGACTACCCTTAAAATTTCAATATTAAAATACAACACTTTTAGGCCATTTAGTTTTTCTCCTATTTTATCCGCTAAAATTCTATCTCCACCATATAGGGGTCACCCTACATGCCCATCAACTTAAGAAATTTTAATACCTTTAAGTACAAAAAAACGTTATCATTTCTAAACAGGATAGATTAGAAATGATAACGTTTTTTATTGTATGGATACTATCTTATATTAGTTTTTCTGGTGCTGTGATGGTATATCATACTAATTAATAAAATGAAATAGAGACCTTAACAATACAAGGATCTCTGTGAACTACCCGCCACTTAACGTCCTAACGGACTGTTTGAAGTCGGGGCTTCTCGGTTAGTCGTTACTTTTGGTAGCTAACGAATTCGTCCTAAGACAGCCGAGCTAACTCCCTTGTTCCAAGGGTTATTTTATTGCTATATATGCTAACGCTAATAGGCGTATTGCTTCATTTTTGATATTGATAGCTGCGTTATAATCTCTATCGAGATTTACACCGCATATACAAGAGTAGACTCGCTCAGACAATGACATATTTTTCACATTTCCACAACTGCTACATGTTTTTGTGGAAGGAAACCATTTGTCTATTTTCACAAGCTGTTTGCCTTGTTCATTTAGTTTATAAGCTAAGAAAGAAGTGAACATACCCCAAGCATTATCAGCGACGCTTTTTCCAAAATGAAGTACTTTTGATATTCCCTTCATATTTAGATCTTCAATAGCTACAACATCAAAATGAGTAACTAACTCTTTAGACTTATGATGAAGGAAGTTCTTACGTTGGTTTGCTACTTTTTCATGCAGCTTAGCTACACGGATACGTTGTTTATCCCAACGCCCTGAACCTTTTGTACGTCTTGATAATACTCGTTGAGCCTTTGCTAATCGGTCTAACATTTCACGATAGAACTTAGGATAATTGGCTCTCTCATCCTCAGAACTGACGTATAATCCATCCATCGCAAAGTCTAATCCAACAACTGTTTCTACTTCTTTTTGTACGATCTCTTTTTCGTATTCAGTCAAAATGGACACATAGTATTTACCAGTAGGTGTCATAGAAATCGTACATGACTTGATTATATGGTCTTGTGGTATTTCTCTATGCTGTTTGATACGTACCATTTTCAGTTTTGGCAATTTGATATGACCGTTAAGCAACATAATATTTCCGTTCACTACATTCGTTGTATAAGACTTTCTGTCTTTTTTGCTTTTGAATGTTGGGAAGTCATTTTGACCACGAAAGAAATTTTTATAGGCAGTTTGCAAGTTTAGTTGAGCATTTGCCAAAGCTAATGAATCCACTTCTTTTAACCACTCAAATTCTGCTTTGTATTTTGCAGGAGTGGGAAGCTTTTGTTTCTTTAGTTGATCCTTATCATCTTTATGTTTTTCATACGCTTCTTTCCGTTCAGCTAACATTCTGTTATACACGAAACGTACACAACCGAAGGTTTTACACATAAGATGCGCTTGGTCTTCTGTTGGATACAAACGGAATTTATATGCTTTATTCTGCTTTGTCATATCATTTCACCTCACTTTTCACTTTGACTTTCAATATATGTTTTTACTACGTCTATTGGCGAACCACCAGTAGTTAGCAAGCAAAAACTTCTTGACCAAAACATCTCTTTCCAAAGTTTCTTTTTCACTTGCGGAAAGTCTCTTTTAATAAGTCGAGAACTTGCACTTTTATAAGCATTGATAAATTTTGTCATTTCTGTATTAGGGTGTGCCTTGAACAAAATATGAACATGGTCTACATCATGATTCCATTCAACTAATGTGATGTTATAGTTTTCAGATAGTCGAACAAACATATCTTTTGCATAGTCTGACATATCATCATCAAACACATTTCTTCTGTATTTCACAACCAATACAAGGTGATAATACAACAAGAATACTGAATGGTTATTACTATCTAATTTCATTTATATACCAGCCTTTATAATTTATAAGACTGATTATATCAGAGGCAAAATAAAAAGGAAAACCTTTTGGCTACGCCAAACCGAAATTCATCTCCCACCTACCGTTGGGCTACGCCCTTCACACGCTTGAGGAAGGAGAATTCTTTCGGGAAATTCGTTAAACGTCGAACGTTTTTATGATTTAATGCATGGCCTCGATTACGTAATTCCAATGTAATACGTACTACGAGCGATATTAGCGACTTTCACAAGGTCAACGACCTTGTATTTATCATAAATCCATTGCGCTTTGTCTCGGTCTGTGATGTTTTCTTCTTTTGAACTAAGACATTCAACTTTTTAAATAGTCATTTTCCATACGCAGACGTTCATTCTCTGCTTGTAGCACTTCTATAGAACCTTCAAGAGATACTTCGTTTTGTTTTAAATGTTCTAGCTTAGCTTTTTCTTTTGCCATGGTTAGACGCCACTTTTTCTTTGATTTTAGGGCATCTAATCCTTCTGTTTCATAAGCTACTTTCCATTTTCGGAGTGTTTCGCAAGAAGGAATATTAAAAAAAGCAGCTGTTTCTCTCAGAGATGTCCCATTTTCATTCATATAATGAATTACATCTAGTTTATACTCGAGAGAGTAAGTTGTATAGCATTTTTCAAACGCCTTTTCCCCTGAAAATTCAAACCGTTTAATCCATTGATAAAGTTCTCTAGGTTGAACCCCTATAGAATTAGCAATGGTTTTTCCGCCTTCCATACCTTCTAGATATCGTTTTACTACTTGTATTTTATCTTTTGAAGAAAATTTAGCCATAAAAAATGCACCTCCAATTGTTAATTATGTGTCTAACAATTGGGGTGCACTTCATTACCGATAGTCTTTTTAGGTAAATTAAGAGAGTTTAGTCATATTGTAAAAAATATTATGATTAACACATTATCATTGTTCCTTTATCATCAACTATTTAAAGTTTCTTTAAACTATTACATAACATATGTTTTTTTGTACCATGCTTTGTTGATGCATTTAACCTTCTTAGGTGTTGAGGATTTAGAATTATCTCTTGGTGTAGCCATATCATTAGAACATCCTGCGATATTTAAACAAAATGTAGCCAATAAAGACACTAATATTAATTTATTCAAATGATCACTTCTAACTCTTTTTTAGTTAACATTTTGTTATAAAATAAACTTCTCACTAATTTTACATTAGATTAATAGTTGAAAACTATTCTTATAATCATAAAATATTACATTTTTGTACAATGAGATAGTAATCCCCCTCCTAAAAACCTGCTTACTTCCGTGGATTGGTCTTCTTAAATTCTTCAGCATTATGAAATCCTAAATCAAACGAATACAACGTTTCTAATGTTTCTGAGGCACCAATATATTTCAAAATACTTTCTATATCTTTAAATGATTGAAAATATAAAATTTTCGCTTTGGGTATTTTCCCGTCAGTTTGTAACTTTTTCTTCTTAATGCCTAATTCTTCAAACATAAAATTATTTAAATGCTCCAAGATATCTGTGGATCCATGAATGCGCAAACGTGGTCTAACATAAATTTTATTTTCAGGTCGTTTAACTTTTATCGTTCCAAGTTCATGCCTCAATAATATATAATTTTTAACGAATACTTCTTTGTTGAACTCACCTTTAGGAAATAACCTAGATTTTTCTCGTATCGGTGTCCAACCGAATTCTTTTACTTTTCTGATAAATGAATGGTCACTATTCATAGACATATACCATTCCATATACCCTTTATCTTCACAATATCTTGATCTTGTTTCTCTCCCAAAGAAATCAGCAAACTTTTTTACTATCGCTTGTGACTTATGAGTAAATTGAAAGTAACCTCCTGTTTCATAACCATTCCGCCATACCATACCTAAAGCTTCTGAAAATGCATCTGTTTTAATAAAATCATCAATCCAATTCTTTTCTATAAGATTATTAGCCATAAAATCTTCCCTTTATATTTTATCGTTCTAATCAATTGTAGAATAAAACATTATATCTATACACAAGCATTTAATTTATAAAATGTCACGTACTATATCCGATTGATAAAACCAATTCTTGCATTAAGGCTTATTCAGGGTACCGCCACATGCCCATCAAGTCAAGAAATTAAGATTGCCCCAAAACGAAGATTTTGAGTAAACTGTGCAAACTCCTTATTTTAGCGTGTCTATACATTCTTTTCCTTAACTGGAACATAGTAATATATTAGGAAAAGGAGTTTGCGTTTTTTTGTCGAATTTATGTCAAGATAACTACAGAAAAGGTGATTTAATTGAATATTCTATGGGATTTTGACGGAACCTTATTTGATACATATCCTGCTTATACAAAAATGCTCTCTTTAGTGTTAGGAGAAGCGGTAGACAAACAGGAAATTTATGAAAAGTTGAAAATTTCATATTCCCATGCCGTGAATTACTATAATATCTCTAGCAATCAGAAAGAAAAAATTAAAAGATTAAAGAAAAAATTGTCTCCAAAAGATATGAAACCATTTCATGGTGTGGAAGAGATTTTAAAGGTCGCAGATAAGAATGTAATCATGACACATAAGCATAGAGATGGCGTTTTAGAAATTTTAAAATACTATGGCTGGGACAAATACTTTGTAGATATGGTTACAATTGATGATGGTTTTCCTCGCAAACCTAATCCAGCATCATATATTCATTTGCATCAAAAACACAGAATTGACCTAGCTATTGGAGACAGGGAACTAGATTTGTTACCTGCAAAAGAATTAGGAATTGTAACCTGCATGTATCAAGGACAAAGTGATGTAGCAGATTACCATTTACACGACTACTTGGACTTCTTTAATACGGATATTCCATCATTAAGACAAGTGCATAATCAACAATAAATGATATAAAGGTGCTATACCTCGATTTTTCTATGGGTTCAATGTCTCCAGCCATTAACTTAACTCAAATAGGGGTCCTGCCACACATCCATCAACTTAAGGATTTAGACTATTCTTGAAGTTAAAAGCACGTTACTATTCTCTTATGTTAATAAGAAAGGGTGACGTACTTTTTATGAATATTCATCAAAAACACTATCCTTTCTTATGATTCTACAGAAAGAATAGCGTTTTTTGTCATTTTAGGGGAGTTTTGTTAGCGTGATAGTGATGTGGCGGGACCCCATGCCCATTAAACGTTTACTTTTATCCTTCATGACAATGCCTTCTTTCTTTTTACGTATCGCTTGATTTTTCAGGCTTGTTTGCGTTTGATCATCGGTTAAACGATGGATAATGACACGTGCTGGAAGCTTCTGATTTTGACCAATGTATGCCTCGTGGGTTTCTATCGTTTCACCAGTGATTAGATCCTACATCATTTGTGTAATATCAAGCCGGATGTATTCTGTTTACTTTTTTAACGTACCATTATTGAAGTATTCTGGGTCAGGGTTCTTTATATAAATACGTGTATTCAACTTCAACCGTGAGATATAGTAAGCCTCTTTATCCTGAATGGTTTGTAAGTCTATCAAATCGAAGTAGCCTAGATCACGTATACACAAATCGCCTGCTTTTACGGTTTCAAGACAGATGGTACCATATGTTTTATCATTATTCTTTCCTGGTCCAAGCTGCACGTTAATGAATTGACCGCTAAGTAAATCATATTCCAATTGAATTTTCATGTCTGCCTTATTACTACTCCCACCTGAACCTTGATAGTGGGAGGCGAATTGACCAGGTAGTTGAAACACTGTTGCATCTAGAATACGGATACGATTGAAAGTAGAGATTATATGTGCAGAAAGTGAGTGGTTTAAACAGCGTTTTTGTGCGCGAAGAGAAGTAAAGATTTCTCGAAGAAATGCTACGTGTTGACTAATCCAAATGCATAAATCGGCCAACTCTCTTGCGTCATACTTACTTTTAAATTTTACGAAACCCTTCTCCTATACGAGCTTTTGAAGGATACTTGGAGATAGATATCGCTGGAGTTCTTTAGCGAATAAATGAAACTCATACAGAAAGGATAGCGTCATAAAAAACGCCATCCTTTCTGTATTTTTCTACAAAGAGAATAGCGTTTTTTTGATTATATGATTACTTATTATCCATTATTATCTGGAGCCTCTCTTGTATTCCCATCATTACTTGGTGGCGGTGGCGTTCCATGGTCATCCTCATTGTTTGATGGTATTGTATTCCCTTGATCACTACCACTTTTTGGTGGCGTTGTATTTCCTTGGTCACTTCCACTTTTTGGTGGCGTTGTATTTCCCTGGTCACTTCCACCTTTTGGTGATGTTGTATTTCCCTGGTCACTTCCACCTTTTGGTGGTGTTGTATTCCCTTGGTCACTTCCACTTTTTGGTGGCGTTGTATTTCCCTGGTCACTTCCACCTTTTGGTGGCGTTGTATTTCCCTGGTCACTTCCACCTTTTGGTGGTGTTGTATTCCCTTGGTCACTTCCACTTTTTGGCGGCGTTGTATTTCCTTGGCCATTACCATTGTTTGGTGGTGTTGTATTTCCTTGGTCACTACCATTATTTGGCTCACTCTGTTTTTGCTCTTCTAGTTTCTTTTGCTTTTCTTTTTGCTTATTTTCACTCGGCTGTTCAGTCGTACTTGCTATTTTCGTATTTGGAGAAGAATCACGCTTCTCACCTTTAATACGTAATTCGCTACCTTCTTGAACTACACTGTTCGGCATTTTAAATTGTGACTTATCTGTAGCAAACTTACTCATCATTTCTTTAAAAATCAATTGAGCTATTTTCGTATTTTTACTACTAATATAATCATCTTTACTATCCTTTGTATATCCGGTCCATACTGCCATCGTATATTGTGGTGTATAACCAGCAAACCAACTATCACGAGTTGCACTTTCTGGTAGATTATATTGTGCTATTTGTTCTAAAGAATAGTTTGTTGTACCTGTTTTACCCGCTATATCTAAAGAACTTATATTAGCTGTTGTACCTAATCCAGATGAAACAAAAGTACGAAGCATATCAGTAATCATATATGCTGTAGAATCCTTCATAACTCGTTTTGACTTTTGCTCAAAGCTTTTTGTTTTACCATCTGAATAAATGACTTTCTTAACAAAATGTGGCCTCGTATACTTACCATCATTACCAAATGCCGCATAAGCACCTGCAATTTCAGTCGGCGACGCTTCATTTGTACCAATCGCTGTTGATTCGGTCGGTGCTACATTAAATGTAATACCTAGCTTTTCAGAGAAACCTTTTGATCTATTAATTCCTACTTCTTTTGCAGTTTTTATTGCCGGGATATTTCGGGACGTCTTCAATGCATCACGCATTGTAATTAGTCCTAAATGCTTTCTATCTGCATTTCTAACTTCTTGTCCCGTTGAGTACTTAAATGGAGAGTCATCAATTTGATGGTAAGTAGCCCATTTTAAATATTCAATTGCAGGAGCGTAATCAAAAATTGGTTTCATCGTTGAACCTGCTGAGCGATTTAATTCAATTGCAATATTATGTCCTTTAAAAACAGCTTTATTTTCACCACGCCCACTACCAATTGCACGTACTTCTCCTGTTTTCGTATCCATAAATGTGAAAGCCCCTTGGAATTTCTCATTTGGATAATTAATAATATCTTTATTTAAAAGTTTGTCCGCAAAATCCTGTGCCTTTGGATCTAATGTTGTATAAATTTCTAAACCGTCAGATCCGATATTAACATCTGGCAACTCTTTTTCAACTTCTTTCACAACCGCATCCATAAAAGCCGGATAGGGCATTTCTTTTTGTTCAGTTGCTTTCTTAAGTCCTTCTGTTACTGGAACTTTTGATGCTTCTTCCATTTCTTTTTTTGTAATATAACCATGTCGATTCATTAATTTAAGTACAACATTTCTTCTTTCTGTTGCTTTTTTGATATTTTGTTCTTTCGTTGGATCATAGTTATTAGGAGCTTTCATTAAACCAGCAAGCATTGCAACTTCTGGTAGTGTTAAATCTTTTAATTCCTTACCATAGTAATTTTGGACTGCTGTTGCGATTCCATATGAACGGTTACCTAAGTAAACTTTATTTAAATACATTTCTAAAATTTCATGTTTTGAATACTGTTGTTCTAGCTTATATGCTAAATATATTTCTTGCGCCTTTCTCTTTGACGTTTTTTCCATCGATAAGAAGTAATTCTTAATAACTTGCTGTGTAATCGTACTTCCACCTTGAGAGCCGTAATCCCCTTTTAGGCTGACTAAGGCTGCACGTGCAGTACCTTTATAGTCTACGCCACTGTGCTCGTAAAAACGTGCATCTTCTGTTGCTAAAAACGCATTTTCTACTAACTTAGGAATCTGATCATACATAATATTCGTTCGTTTTTCTTTTCCATATTCATATATCAATTTCCCATCTTTATCATAAATTTTTGAGGATAACGGATTAACAAGTTTTGCTTTCTCAAGTTTTGGAGCATCTTTAATCATAACGAAAAAGGTAGCAACCCCTGCGACTAACCCCACAATACCAAGTAATAAACAACTAACTAAAAACTTACGAAAAAATGATGTTTTACCTTTTGCTTTTTGTTTCTTAGCAGCAGGCTGTTTTTTCTTTTTAACTTGTCGTCGCTCCTCTCGAGAACGATAATTTTCTGACATGCTACTTTCTCCTGCCTTTCAATTCTCCTGTTGATTTACTTAAAATTATTGAAGCCACTTTAAGAAATATATTCATATTTAAAAAGTGTACTAAATAGACAATTTAAGTAATAAATTTGTTCCACTTTAAGATGAGGAAGAAATTTGAGCTTATCTGATAACGAAACAGAAACGGTAATCGTGGCACAACTAAAAAAATGGATTTTCATAGAAAATCCATTTTTAGCTTGATGGGCATGTGGTGCTACCCCATCGCTATCAACCTAAGAAAAGCAAATACCCCAAAACGAAAAAATGGACTGAAATCTCATATACACCTATGAAAAGACCAAATTTTCTTTTTGGGGCGCTTCAAAATGTTAGCTAGATGAGTCTGTTGCGTAACCTCTACTATCAAATTTGCGTACGCTTTATATAACTACTAAAAATCCCTATCGTATATCCTAATAAACCGACAACTAAGATATCTCCACCATTTGTAAAAAAAGAATTGGATAAAAGGATGGATGTTTTTTCATTAACAAATAATTGCTTTATAAATGGTGTGATTGCCAATAGACGTACTAAAGCATAAAAAAGGATAACTTGCCAACTTGTAATGGAAGCGTCCTTAAATATTATTTTTTGACGTTCATCGCCCTTTGATAAACCTCCACCTTCCCCTGCTAAGTTGCGTGTAAATAAGCTAAATATTCCAACCAAAATAATTATTAAAATAATTTCCATTCTAATCTTTCCTTTACAAATAAATTTATTGTTTATGCATCCAAATTAAGAATTACGCCTTCCAACAAACATATGGCTAATTTGGTAAACGATAGGATATAAAAAGACTAAAAAGATTAACGGTTTGTTATGCATATGGTTAAAGTTCCATGTTCCTTCTGATATAAATAAAATACCTACAGTTAATACATACATAATAAAACAACAAATTGCTAAGCTTTTCTGTCTGATATGTAAAAACATTTCATCGATAAAATGATCGTTCTCTTTTTTACCTTTTAAAATTCTCTTCATGAATAATGATTGCAAAATGAGCGTAGCTACAAATAACGTGGTGATAGAGAGCTGTTGCTTCTGATACCACTCAAGCGCAAGTAAACCCATAATCAAAATGTAAAAACTAGTAAATACGATATTAATTCCATTCTTCATTTGTTATTTCTCCTCATCTAGCTTTTATAAATAAACAATTGATCAACTGTTACACCAAGATTTTTCGCCAAACTAAAAGCAAGTTCCAATGTAGGATCATATTTATTATTTTCTATTGCATTAATCGTTTGCCTTGAAACATGACATAATTTAGCTAAATCATCTTGGGAAAGTTTTTTCTCCTTACGTAAAATCCGAATTACGTTCTCCATTTATATAAACATCACCCCTAATTTTGTCAAAAACTTTTTACATTATTAGTTTACCTACTTAAGTAATAAATGTCAAAAACTTTTTACATTTATAAAATATAAACAAAATACCCCCTAAAATGAAAAAATACGCTATGCTTTCTGTAAAATCATAGGAAAGGATGGCGTTTTTGTATGTCTATTTCCGTATCTGATGAATTACAACTATTTGCTCAAGAGATTCAAAGTTTTTTATCTCCAAATACATTACGGAATCTTGCTAGAGAAGTTGGTTTTGTACAACGAACTAGTAAGTACCAAGCAAAAGATTTAGTCGCTTTATGTGTATGGGTGAGCCAAAATGTAGCTATGACTTCTTTAACTCAGTTATCTAGCTGTTTAGAAGCATCAACGGAAGTACTCATCAGTCCTGAAGGACTGAATCAACGGTTTAATAAGGCGGCCGTCCAACTTTTACAACACCTACTAGCCGAACTACTAAGCAAAAAATTGGCCGCATCTATGCCGATTTCTTCTCCATACACTTCTGTTTTCAAGCGTATTCGTATTTTAGATTCAACTGCATTTCAACTCCCGGATGTATTTTCATCGGTTTATCCAGGTGCAGTAGGATGCAGCCATACAGCTGGGATAAAAATTCAACTTGAGTATGATTTGTTAAGTGGACAGTTCCTACATATTCATACAGGTCCAGGTAAACAACATGATCGCACTTACGGCTCTCTGTGTGCCCCAACTGTGACAGCGAATGATTTATGTATCCGTGATTTAGGTTATTTTCATTTAAAAGATCTTCAATATATACAAGATAAAGAGGCCTACTATATCTCTCGTATCAAGTCGAATACACGTATGTATCAAAAAAATCCTAGCCCTGATTATTTTCAAGATGGAAGCATTAAGAAAGGTACAGAGTATATACAGATAGATATGGAGACGTTAATGAACTCCCTTCAACCAGGACAAACATGTGAAATAGCTGATGCTTATGTAGGAATGATTGATAAAGTGCCAGCTCGTGTAATTGTTCATCAATTAACAAAACAACAGCAACAAAAACGATTACATGATCAAGCTGTAAGAGAAAAAAAGAAAGGAATAAAATATTCTCCTCGTAGTAAACGACTCAGTGGTATCAATGTATATATGACAAACACCCCTACAGATATTGTCCCGATGGGACAGGTACATGACTGGTATTCTTTGCGTTGGCAAATCGAAATTTTATTTAAAACGTGGAAGTCATTCTTTCAAATTCATCATTGTAAAAAGATAAAACCAGAACGATTGGAGTGCCATTTATATGGTCAATTGATTGCCATTCTACTCTGTTCTTCTATCATGTTTCAAATGCGCCAATTGCTCCTCATAAAGAAAAAACGAGAGCTTAGTGAGTATAAAGCCATATATATGATTAAAGACTATTTTCTTCTTCTATTCCAAACTATACAAAAAAACACCCAAGAGCTATCAAAGGTGTTACTTCGCCTGTTCAATCTCCTACAGCAAAACGGGCGGAAATCTCATCGATATGAGAAAAAAACAGTCTTTGATATATTAGGTGTCGTTTACAATTGTACCCTGTCTGATAATCAAGCCGCTTAATTCAAAAAAGTGAAACCCGTTAGGGTTTATTTCGTATGCAAATCTTTCAATCTTCTACACTTGCCCTTTAGAAAAAAGAAACAATCTCGTCTAAAATTGACTTTGCATAAACTTAGCTTGATAGCAATGTGGTGCTACCCCTTATAACAAGAAACATAAAATGGACATTTTTTCCAACTTATGCTTCTTTTAGTTTACACTCACTTTATGCTTTCACTAAGTTAAGCCCTCTAATACTTTTCTAATGAGATTAAAATATTTCTTTTTACTGTTGCAGTTTCATCTAAAAAATCAATCATTAAATCTATCTAATACTCCTTTTTATAAATCCTTTACTTTTTCCAAAACTGTTCCAGTAGAATGACGATCATGGTACCTACGAGTAATCCATTACTTAAAACATATTGTAAGGAAGAAGGAATTCCGCTAAATGCGCTTTCCGGAAGAAACATTATTCCTAAACTGATTAATAATGTAATTCCTAATATAGTTAATCGGCGTTGATTTAATTCTTCACGTAAAATCGATTGAAATGAAATGCCTATTACTTGGACAAATGTTGCTAAAAGGGCAGCATTAGCAATAGGGCCTGGAAGCAAGGATATAAAGCTTACAATTGAGGGAATAAACGAAATTCCTGCTAATATAAGACTTGCTATAAGGAATGAATTCACTTTTCTTTGTCCTGTTAGTTGAATAAATCCCGCTGATGCAGGTAATGGTACAATTCCAATTGTAGAGAATAACGATGAGATAATATGTGATATACCTCCGCCCCATATACCACGGTTGAGTATTTGCTTTTCATTTTCTTTAGATAAGGGAGCTACTTGTTTTACAGCTGAAATAGCCGCAATTGTATTTGCAACTAAAAGAAATGTAAATAAAGTTGCAGTTAGGGTCATTCCAATATCGAATCTAGGTGTCCCCCAAGCGAATATCTGTGGTAACTTAACTAGCTGTGTGTGTGAAGGCATATGAGATGATTTTCCTAAAACAGCATACAAAAGCCAACCAAATGAGATTCCAAGTAACACAGCGTAACTTTTCATCCATCCTTTCCCTTTAATTGATAAGAAAGTAATAAGGGCAAAAACAAAGAGTGCAATAGTAGCTGTTGGATAGTCAGGATGAGTTGCAGATCCTTGTAATCCCATCATTCCTTTTAGTAACACACCACTAAGCTGAAGTGCTAAGGTTAAAAGAAAAGTTCCTATAACTAAAGGGGTAAATAAACGTAAGATTCGATGAACAAGCCCTGTTATACCAAGAACGAAGAGTAATATACCTGCAATAATTAATCCACCTTCTAAAAGTTGCAACACGTCTTTTGCACTTTGTCCCTGATGCATAGCGACTTGTCCTAGTATGACAAATATACTTATCCATGAACCCGCTGGACCATCCGCAATGGGATATTTATGTCCAAACAAAGCTTGTATAAATGAACTTACTCCCACGACTAAAAAAGTGCGCTGCATTAATGTTGAAATATCTTCTATTGATAAATGGAATATACCGCCAATAATGATAGGTAATGCAATTGCATTTGCTAATAAAAAAACAAACCACTGTAGAATATTAAAGCTTGTATTAAAGTATTTTTTATTCATATTATTCTCCTTTACCGAAAAAGAATCTCATAGTAAAAAATCCATCCTTTCTATACAGTTAAATTAAAAAGGATGGATTTTGTAACTCTATAAAATCATTTTAATTATATAGATAGATTTTTAATTAATTACCATGTACGGAACGGTAAGAATTTCCCGTTAAGTGTAATAACGATACGAGGATCGCCACCTTTTGGATCTTCTTGTGTATCTACACCTAGATTGAAGTTAATTGCACTCATTACACCTTCACCGGCTTTTTCTAAGATTAACTCTCTAAGAGTTGGTGCGTATTGTAACATCATTTCATATAATCGATATAAGATTGGGTCAGTAGGAGGCATTTGCATTACTTGACCTCTAAGTGGAACTACTGTTAATGCCTGAACTACTTCTTCATCTAATTCCAATAGCTTACCGATTTTTTCTGCTTCCGGACGTGTCATTGTAGCTTGTCCTAATAATGCTGTTACAACCCAAGTCTCAGAGTTTTCACTTACTTTTGAAATTTCTTCCCATGTTAAGCCTTTTGCGATTTTTGCTTCCATAATTTTTTGCGTGACTTCTTGTCTATTCATATCTAATAACTTCCCTTCATTTAAGTAATAATTAATTTTTCATACCACTTAATGTTTTATATCCATCAACTACTAAATCTAATTTACCTGTGTGAGGATCAATAACTAAACCATGTACAGGAACATCTTTTGGAATAAGTGGATGATTTCTTACTAAATCAACATTAGCTTGAGTTGAATCGCAGACATCATCGAATCCAAATAACCATTTTTCAAGGTCAACACCAGCATATTCAATAGCTGATATAATTTCTGGTGAAGCTACTCCACGGTCTAATATCTTTTGAATTGTTCCTTTGGGATTAGTTTGACCCGCCCC
Source organism: Bacillus sp. C-3-6 (assembly GCF_054509685.1). Lineage (NCBI taxonomy): Bacteria > Bacillati > Bacillota > Bacilli > Caryophanales > Bacillaceae > Bacillus > Bacillus sp. C-3-6. The sequence goes on from NZ_JBSSBE010000002.1 coordinate 97,758, forward strand.
ACATCTATGGTGTCCGATAAGAAAGATTTCATCTGCATTTAGATCATATACTGATGCTACAACACTTTGCATAACACTATCGAAAGGAGAAGCAATCTTACCACCTGCATTTCTGATAACTTTTGCATCTCCATCGTGTATATCTAAAGCTTTTGGAAGTAGCTCAATTAAACGAGCATCCATGCAAGAAACAACAACCATACGTTTCTTAGGCATTTTTTTTGCTTCACTGGGGGCGTATTCCTTATTTTCTACAAATTTTTCATTGAACGATAAAATATCTTGTAATAACATATTTGTAACCTCCTTTAAATCTAGATGTATTTTTTTGTTGCGTCCTCTGTGTTATAAGTAAATATAACTGATAAACAATGCGATGTAAGAGGATAAACTTAGTATAGTGAATTGTATCGATAAGCTGAATAAGTTGGCGAAACACTTTCTGCTTTTCTACTTTCACGATGAAAGGATTGGTTTATATTATTGATCAAACAGATTTTGAGATACTGAAATTATTAGGAGAAAACTCAAGAATACAATGGAAAGAATTAGGCCAAAAAATACATATGACGGGGCAGGCTGTAGGAAATCGAATTCGGAGATTAGAGGATTTAGGGATTATTGAACAATATACAATCGCAATAAACCGAATCAAACTAGGACAAACAGTGACTGCATTTGTTACTTTGTTTGTAACATCAGCTAATCATCAAGAGTTTATGAATTTCTTTCAAAAAGAAGAAGAAATTTCTGAAGTACATCGTATAAGTGGTGAAGGATGTTATTTATTAAAAACACATTTTGCTTCTAATGAAGAATTGGATAACTTTCTAGGGAGACTATTAAAGTATGGGAATTATCGTGTTAACCTATCAATAGGAAAGTTAAAATAAAGTCTCTTTTCTTCGGAGGGGATACGTTATTTTCTAATCCCTATTCGTATAGAGATTAGAAAATCGTTTAATTTTTATCTTAAATAGTCAGAGCCTTACTACAATTTGTGTGTAGTAAGGCTTTTTAAAGTTGTTTAAAAAATGCAAGTCATTCTATTCAACAATCGTGCTGAATTGTTGGGCAGAAATATGTTACTTTGAAGTTAAGTCATCCTTTGTTTTCTCTAAAGTAAACACATTCGTTTTTCAAGAAACATCTTGTACAACTAAATTCTGTTTTTGTAGATAAACAGCTTTATCTGACTGTTTGGCTACGTCTTGTGAATGAGTTACAACAATAATACATTTATTTTCTTTATGTGCTAACTCTTTAAACAACTCAATAATTTCCATGGACGTTTCTTGATCTAAGTTTCCAGTCGGTTCATCTGCAATCAACAAATCTACATTACAAGATAATGCACGAGCGATTGCGACACGTTGTTGTTGCCCACCGCTAAGCTGTAACACATTCCTTTTTGCTTCTATTTCTGTCAATCCTACTTTTTTTAGTAGCTCCAATGCTCTTATCTTTTTGTCTTTTACATCGACTCCTGTTATTTCCATTGCTGTTATAACATTTTGAAGTGCGGTCATATACGTAATGAGATTATAAGATTGAAAGATAATTGATACATACTGATTTCGATAGTAGTCGAGACCAATTTTACGTATATCCGTTCCTTTATATAAGACATATCCACTTTTTGGAACGTCTAATCCACTGGCTAAACTAAGAGTTGTTGTTTTTCCTGAACCAGATGGCCCTAAGATAGTATAAAAACTTCCAGTTTGAAAAGAAAAATTTACATTTTGTAAGATTGTAGTTCTCTTATTATTACTTTCATAATGATAATTGATATTTTTAAACTGTAAAATTGTCTCCATATAAATTCTCCTTATTCGTCTTTTAATAAAATCTGTTTTGGATTTAAACGAAGAATGGATAATGCCGGAAGAATCGTTCCTAGCATAGCGATTCCTAATCCAATCCCCCCTACTTTTCCTAAATCTTCAGTTGAAATACTTACCTCTATATTATCAACCGGATCTACGTCTGCAGCAGGGTTACCGCTGAACTTTGCTATAGGATCTTCCGGTTTATCTTCATTCTTTTCTATTTCACTAGACAACAGATTATCCCCCACTTTTTGAGAAACTTTCTCTCCTGTTGCTAAAGATAAACCAAAAGCTAATACAGCAATACATAATACCTCAACTAGTAATTGACCCATTAACTTCCACTTTTTCTCGCCTATAGATAACAAAATTCCCATTTCTTTTCTACGTTCCTTAATAGAGAGCATAATTATTAATCCTAAAATCGTTGCACCTGCACTAGACACCATAATTACAATCGTTTTCGAAAAAGATGCAATATTCTCGATTGGACCAATCATCTGTTTATAAACGTTATCATGTGCATCTAATTCATAGTACGCTGGTAACCCCATTTTTTTTGCTTCTTCTTTAAATGCATCAATATCCTTAGGATCCTTTAATGAATAGATTGCATTTTCCAGTGAATTCATAACAGAATACGGTACATATATTTGATTAGCAGGCTCTAATAAAGCAAAAGATTGTCCTCCAAAAGATGGAGCCTCTTCTTTAGATTCATATATACCTATAATTTCTAGCTCTTTCGTGGTAAGTTCCTCATCCATTACTTCACCTATCTGTAATTTATCACCCACTTTTAAAGTGTTTTTTTCAGCTAGTTTTTTTTCAATCATAGCAACGTTTTTTCCTACTGTTTTTGACGTAATTCCCTCTCCTTCAACAAGTTTTAATTTTTTGTCTTGAGCAGCTTCTAATAAAGAAAAGTCTCTAACACCCTGTAAAGTAAAATTTAAATTATTATTTGGACCAAATGATTGAGCTCCTCCAGATGGTTCGATATTATGAAGCGCTTTCAGCTCAGCAATAGCACTTTTTAGATAATTATAGTGATCTAAATACTTAGAGTTCTTTAATTTATCAGCTTCTTTTTTTTCGATACTTGGTACCTTTCTTGCTTCATTAGCATTTTGATTACTGTTTTGTTCTTCCAAATACTTATTTATATCAATTCTTAAGTTGATATCAGCTCCTAATTGTTGTCTAGCCAAATCTGTTGCTTTACTGGACGCACTTTGAATCGTAAAACCAGCGAATACCAAATTAGTAACAACTAGAAAAATAGCAAGTAATATAAGTGACTTTCCCTTTCTTGATTGTAAACTCAAAAATGATCGTTTGATAAAATTCATGTTTTCTAACCTCCTTGATGCCATAGTAAAGTATCCATCTGGAGTTTAAATGTAGATTGTCTAGAGATATGTGGAGTTTATATGAGGTTCTGGTGCAAAAGCTTCTGGATAATTGCAAGTAATCTTTTTAATTTGGACATATAAACTGTGATTTAGACCATAACCTTGCCACTTTGGAAAATTTATGCTTACAACGATAAAATTTTAAATCCATCATAAAATCGCTTAAAATTATAAAGGCATTAAAAATAAAGTTTCACCAAAAACACTTAATATAACTTAATTATAGGAGTGTTATCATACAATATAACTTAAACTAACTTGCATAATAACTTACTTTAACTTAATATATTCTTATGGAGGTTACTTATGAATCAAGAAGAACGATTGATACGAGTCTTTAATTATTTAGAAACAAATAAAACTATGAATATAAAAAAAATGTGTGAAATGTTTCATATCTCAAGAGATACTGCAAGAAGAGATATAGTAAAACTTTCAAAAAACAAAGCAATAGTTAGAACTTATGGCGGATTGGCTTTAGCTACTTTTCATAAGAAAATTGATACTTATCAAGTGCGGTCAAAGACTGAATTAGAAACGAAAAAATTGATTGGAATGAAGGCTGCAAATATAATTGCAAACAATGACATGATTTATTTAGACGTTTCAACAACTGTCAACTTTGTAGCGCAACATTTACAATCAAAGAACGTAACTATTGTGACAAACTCTATTGATACTGCTTATATGTTAGCTCACTCTGAAGATACGACTATTCACCTTTTGGGAGGAACTTTAAATAAGGTTTCTCGACATACTACGGGGACTTCGACCACTGAAAAACTCAAAGATTATCACTTTGACAAGGTATTCATTGGAACCGCAGGTATTACAGAAGACGGGATATACTATGGTTTTGAAGAAGATATTTATTTCAAGCGTGAATTAATAAAACATGCTGATCAAGTTATTTTAGTGGCAGATCACACTAAATGGAATCAGCGACGAAATTATAAGGGTTTAACGCTTGAATCTATAGACACATTCATTACAAATCAAGTTATGTCTAGTGATTTATATAACACTTTGAAAGAAAACGGTGTTGAAGTAGTAATTGCAAGTGAAGATTAAAAAATCGGGAGGATTTATTTTGATTACATCTCTTGTTTTTGACGTAGACGGCACAATTTTAGACACAGAAAAAGCAATACTAAAATCCTTACAAAAAGTTTTAAAAGAAGAACTAAAGGAAGATTTTGCGTTACAGAATTTAAGATTTGCATTAGGGATTCCTGGAAAAGAAACCTTAAAAAAATTAAATGTTAAAAATATAGACGTTGTCCATCCGAAATGGTGCAAATCCGTACTAGATTTTTCCCATGAAGTTTCGGTGTTTGAAGAATTAGAGGACGTTATTAAAGAGTTATCCCTTAGTAAATTAAAGCTAGGGATTGTTACATCAAAAACTAAGCAAGAATTAATAGACGAGTTCGAGCCATTTGGTCTAAGCGATCATTTTGAACGTATAATTTGTGCGTGTGATACGGATAAACACAAACCACACCCTGAACCATTATTAGCTTGTTTGAAACAATTAGATGTTCCTAATAATGAGTCAGTATACATCGGCGACTCTATATACGATATGCAATGTGCGAAAAGTGCTGGTGTTAAATTCGCACTCGCTTTATGGGGTTCAAAGACAAAAGAAGGTTTTGAAAAGGCTGATTATGTATTAAATACACCAAAAGATATTTTAAATTTAATTTAACCAAGCTCGAGTCTAATAAAGAAATTAAGTTACTCACTAAAAAGTCGATTTCTTAACGTACAGGAAATCGACTTTTTATTTATAGGATTAGCGAAAGAAATTCGGTTATTGTTGGTGCTATCTTTCAGTGAAGGCTTTATTGATATTCTAGTTTTTTTAGCTAAGAACACGTTAACTCTAGTTGTCTTTATGGTTTATATTAAAATTCCGGCAAGTTTATGGGTTAATAATTAACTTACGGCTAATTAATAGATAAAATGATAATCAAAGTATTAGCTTGATAGGAATAGGGTAACATCACTTGCCTATCAACTTAATATTTTAAACACCCCCATAACAAAGTTTTTCTCTCTACAGTTATTTATGTAAACGCCATTGACTAATTTGTTTATAGACAATGCCATTTAACCAAAATAAAAAGGCCTAGATTGATCATATTTTAACGAATTTCCGGAAAGAATTCTCCTTCCTCAAGCGTGTGAAGGGCGTAGCCCAACGGTAGGTGGGAGATGAATTTCGGTTTGGCGTAGCCAAAAGGTTTTCCTTTTTATTTTGCCTCTGATATAATCAGTCTTATAAATTATAAAGGCTGGTATATAAATGAAATTAGATAGTAATAACCATTCAGTATTCTTGTTATATTATCACCTTGTGTTGGTCGTGAAATACAGAAGAAATGTGTTTGATGATGATATGTCAGGCTATGCAAAAGATATGTTTGTTCGACTATCTGAAAACTATAACATCACATTAGTTGAATGGAATTATGATGTAGACCATGTTCATATTTTGTTCAAGGCACACCCTAATACAGAAATGACAAAATTCATCAATGCTTATAAAAGTGCAAGTTCTCGACTTATTAAAAGAGACTTTCCGCAAGTGAAAAAGAAACTTTGGAAAGAGATGTTTTGGTCAAGAAGTTTTTGCTTGCTAACTACTGGTGGTTCGTCAATAGACGTAGTAAAAACATATATTGAAAATCAAAGTGAAAAGTGAGGTGAAATGATATGACAAAGCAGAATAAAGCATATAAATTCCGTTTGTATCCAACAGAAGACCAAGCACATCTTATGCGTAAAACCTTCGGTTGTGTACGTTTCGTGTATAACAGAATGTTAGCTGAACGGAAAGAAGCGTATGAAAAACATAAAGATGATAAGGATCAACTAAAGAAACAAAAGCTTCCCACTCCTGCAAAATACAAAGCAGAATTTGAGTGGTTAAAAGAAGTGGATTCATTAGCTTTGACAAATGCTCAACTAAACTTGCAAACTGCCTATAAAAATTTCTTTCGTGGTCAAAACGACTTCCCAACATTCAAAAGCAAAAAAGACAGAAAGTCTTATACAACGAATGTAGTGAACGGAAATATTATGTTGCTTAACGGTCATATCAAATTGCCAAAACTGAAAATGGTACGTATCAAACAGCATAGAGAAATACCACAAGGCCATATAATCAAATCATGTACGATTTCTATGACACCTACTGGTAAATACTATGTGTCCATTTTGACTGAATACGAAAAAGAGATCGTACAAAAAGAAGTAGAAACAGTTGTTGGATTAGACTTTGCGATGGATCAATTATACGTCAGTTCTGAGGATGAGAGAGCCAATTATCCTAAGTTCTATCGTGAAATGTTAGACCGATTAGCAAATGCTCAACGAGTATTATCAAGACGTACAAAAGGTTCAGGGCGCTGGAATAAACAACGTATCCGTGTAGCTAAGCTGCATGAAAAAGTAGCAAACCAACGTAAGAACTTCCTTCATCATAAGTCTAAAGAGTTAGTTACTCATTTTGATGTTGTAGCTATTGAAGATCTAAATATGAAGGGAATATCGCAAGCACTTCATTTTGGAAAAAGCGTCGCTGATAATGCTTGGGGTATGTTCACTTCTTTCTTAGCTTACAAACTAAATGAACAAGGCAAACAGCTTGTGAAAATAGACAAATGGTTTCCTTCCACAAAAACATGTAGCAGTTGTGGAAATGTGAAAAATATGCCATTGTCTGAGCGAGTCTATTCTTGTATATGCGGTGTAAATCTCGATAGAGATTATAACGCAGCTATCAATATCAAAAATGAAGCAATACGCCTATTGGCGTTAGCATAGATAGCAATAAAATAACCCTTGGAACAAGGGAGTTAGCTCGGCTGTCTTAGGACGAATTCGTTAGCTACCAAAAGTAACGACTAACCGAGAAGCCCCCACTTCAAACAGTCCGCTAGGACGTTAAGTGGCGTGTAGTTCACGATTGATTTCCATAGTTGAAAGTAAACCTCATTTACAAATTCATTTGTTTCATAACCATTTTTAACTATAGCAAATACGGTGTCATATATTCACTGAATTGTTAAATCAAATATATATTCAAAATCTTCTTCGTCACCGGATAACAGACGGTCTATCCAGTTGCTTATGTTGTCATTACTAGCCAAACAGGCAACCTCCTTAAAATTGATTTCACTATATATATTGGACAGTAACCATGATAAAGTTCCAAGTTTGATAAAAAATATATATTTATCATCTCTTTAGAAATATATAGATTACGTTAAGCAATTAGGCTGGTGTAAATTCCACAAAATCCAATGTTTCCCATTTAAATATGATAGAATAGAAAGATATCTAAAGAGGAGGAAAAACTACTGAACTCAAACACAAAACAGTTTATTTATGATATCCAGAAAAGAAAGAACAATTATATGGAAGATGTATTAACAGCAATACAACACCCTAAAAAAGAGCAATCTGTACAGGTCATTCAAAATATAGTAGAGAAGATGGATATGATGATTAGTTTAGTTACTACCTATATGACTATTGAAACAGAATCTATGAAAGAATTAAAAGAACTTCAGGAAGAAATTATCCATGCTCAAGCTTATATTCAAAAACGAAAATTTGAAGAAACACAGAGATAAAACCCTGTGTTTTTATCCAGCAGTCTATGACGCCAATCTTTTATGAATCAAACTAGATGTAATTTGATTCTCAATTTAACTCGCGTTATGGAGTTTTGAGAATCCCTTAGCGTATAAAAACGTTAAAATGTGCGTGCTCCCCCTTTGTAACCTTAAAATTCATTCCAGCAATTCCTTACAACGTATATTTATATATGCAAACTCTAATTACAGACAAAGGGAGAAGAATGTTTATTATTCTCCTCCCTCGGTCTATTAACAATACTTGATTATAGCTCTGTAACCTTTTTTATTCATCACGTATTATTCTACGAATAGTTTAAGGTATAAGTACTTCTTATTTGATATTTAGTGCTGATTCACTGAAAACATATATTCTTTGTATGTTTTTCGTGTGGATAAAATAAGCCCCATCATTAACATGTTCGAAAATAAAGAGCTTCCTCCATATGATAAAAATGGAAGTGCAATACCTTTGACAGGCATTAATCCCACAATCATACCGATATTTTGAAAAAATTGTAACATTAGAACGCCTACAATTCCTGCACATAGTAAGGTGCCGAATAAATTATCTGCGGAATTACCAATTATAAGTATTCGGGAAAGCATTAAGAAGAATATACATATTATAAAAGTGGCAACTATAAAACCGCCTTCTTCGGCAATTGTGGCAAAAATGAAATCAGTATGTTTTTCTGGAATATAAACATTTCCAGAACCGAGGCCTTTTCCTTCTATCCCCCCACTACCAACAGCTAAAATTGATTGTTGAGTTTGATATCCCTGATCTGTATGCTGAAATGGATCTAACCAGCCTAAAATTCGCGATTGTTGATGGGGCTTTAATAAAGTAACTAACTTATTGAAGAAAATATCTGGATATTTTACGTATATAAATATTAAAGCAGACAATACAGTCATCGGAATTCCTGCACATAGTACGATTAACTTTTTTTGGATTCCTGACATAAATATAATACATGCAATGGCTGCTATATATAGGAACACCATTCCCGTATCGGGTTGACTATATACAAGTAACGCAGGTGGAATAGTTATCAAACATATTTTACCAATCAAAAGTAAATCAGTTTGAAATGTCCGTGCTATATACTGTGCATTATGTTTTACGACTAAACTTGCGGCCAGAAGAATTAAGGCAAGCTTAAAAAATTCAGCTGGTTGAATAGCACCAATAATTGGAAATCTAAACCATCTTTTTGCCCCTAATATTTCAGGTGTAAAACTTGACACTGGTAATACCTTTAAAATGATAATTGAGATGAACCCCACAATATAAATCGGCCAAGCTAATTTTTGTAATTGATCTAAATCGATATTGGCAACAATTAATAATAGAACAAAACCTATGGCGTAATTTACCATTTGTTTCATAGCAAAATTTTGGTTACCATATTGCCCGGTTTGCTGACTACTGTATATTGCAACAATACTGGTGATACATAATATGAATAAAATGAATATTAGTTTCTTATCTAATTTTTTTAAAAAAACTATTTTCCCCACCATTTCAACCCCCTAGACATTGTGGTATTTACTTTTTATAGGAACTATCCTGTTTTTTATGTGTACATTAACATTCATTAATATAATTTTACAATAATAAGGAGATATTGAACATTCTCAAAATTACCCATACTGATGAGGCTACTTTAAAAGGTGACTGATTAGTGTGGATAAGGAAAGTTTATTTAAATGGAGACATTATGAGCCTAATATTATTTTGTTGAACGTGAAATGGTACCTACGGTAAAACCTAAATTCTCGTTACTTGGTGGAGTGCTTTTTAAGTCCTGCCTACTTTGCATGAGTCAATCCAAACTCATCTGAACCAAGCATGTAGTCAGACCATTTTTAGAATACGGGTATCACTATGACCTAGTTTAATAAATACCTCACACGAATCCTAAAATTCTTACATTATAATTTTTCTGAATTACTCTTTGAATTTTTTTGGAGAAGTTCTTCAATAAGCTTTGCTTTTTCATTCACCCTTGTTGCATATGTGAAATCACCATAACAATATGGATACCTAAAATTTTTTTTATTTCCACCACAAGTGTACATCTCTGGATTTTGATCAACTTTCATCTTAGAAAAATTTTTGGCCGAGTCTTCCGAGTGTTGTTTAACTTCTTGACTAGCAATAAAATCAATATACCCTGGTCCCATATTATAGCTTTGAATAATTGTCTCCATGCTAACATCTTTTTCCGTTCCATATTTGTACATTTGAGCAAAGTGTTTGACCCCTTGTTCAATGCTCAAGCTTGTCTCTTGAATTTCATTTGGCTTTAATCCCAGTGATTCAGAAGACTGCATAGGGTCGTTTCCCTCACCTCTACTCTCTTGGTACATAATTCCTAATAAAACTGCTGTTTTACCTTCTAAATTATATTTTTCTAATTCTCTTTTCACGGTTAGCTCATATTGCAATAAACGTTGTTCGGTAGCAATCGCTTTATTTCTTTGAATATTGGTTTTATGCTTAACATAAAATATTACAGACATGGTTCCTAAACCTAAAATACTAATAAAGAATAATATAATAAATCGTTTTTTAATCGTATGCTTCATACATTGCTCCTCCTCCTATAAAAAATCCGTACCTCTTTGGACTCAAAATTATTTTTTTAGGTGTAAAGTTTAATATAGGAATTTAAAGAAAAAACAACCGCCTGAATTGGAGGTTTTTTCAAAGCGGGTTATTCTTTGAATCGTTTCCGTACCCCTACAAATGTCACACTTTTTTTTGAACTTTGCTGTCCTTTGTTTTGCCCAATTGATACATTTCTTTTCAATTAAATGATACGATACTATAGAACAAAGTATTGTCATTGTAATACATAAGATAAGAAGGAAAAGGATAGGTATTTTTGTATACAAAAGTTTAAATAGTACCATCATGATTGGAAAATGACATAAATAGATACTATATGAAATTTCTCCTAAGTATACAAATACACTCTTATTTAAAATTTCTTTTACCTTTAGATTATTCATGGCCATTATAATCAGTATACTAACGCCAATTACGACACCCCAATCCTTAAATAGGAAAGCCGTATCACTACGAGAAATCAGCAAAATTCCAGTAGAGTATACATATAGAAAGATTCCTAGTGTGATAAGAAGATTTCTTTTTAAATTTTTCATATTTCTATATAAGTGGGTAAGTTTTTCCTGATGCTTAAAAAGTAACATTCCGACCATAAACATAGATGTGAAATGCAGTGTATCGGCATAACCATTATAAAATCCCTCAGCTTTCCCAATATGCAACATATTAAGGAAAATACCAATTAAAGAAAAGCTCATAGCAAACAGTATTGTTTTCTTCCAACTCTGTTTATAAAACAGAAGGAATAACAAGGGAAACACGATAAAGATGCGCATTTCTTGAGCTAATAACAAAAATGTCCGATTACCACTGTAATAGCTGCTAATCCCCGTATAGAATCTAACTCTTTTATTCTCTTACTCATAAAGTCTTCTCCTTGTAAATTGTAGATTTTACTGTTAATAAAGGCCACTATACTAGTGTAGTGGGAGAATTGTACATATATACGTATAGGATAGAAGGAACTATTAAAATAAAAAGTAGGGTAAACTTTAAATTTTTGAACTCTTTTTTTTAGGTAATCTAACTTTAAATATTGTTCTTATCACATTACTTTTAGCAGAAATCACCCCATTATTACTGTTCGACTATATTTTTAGGATTACAATTAATAGACAATCTAAGTAATAAATTTGTTCCACAGTTACCAAAAATTAAACCATTGTGCCCCAATTGAATATCAAAACACACTGATAACTTAGTCTTTTTCTTTTTGTCTACTAAAAAGGGGTAAGACCCCCTCACAATCAAGCCAAGAAAAGCAAATACACAAAACAAGAAAATTTGCATCTCCAAATTATGTTATCATTAAACAAAAATGTCCAAATATAACTGTTATAGCCGCTAGTCCTCATTTGATTCTAATTCGTTTATTCTCTTACTCATAAGGTGTTCTCCTTGTAAATTATAGCTTTTGTTATTAATATAGATGACTATACTAGTGTAGTGAGTAAAGTAAATATATTTTGTTTACTTTTCTTTAAACTTCCGATATAAACACTACAGAAAATTGTGGATCTTTTAAAAGCATTTTTCATATTTATGCATAAATTATAGAATAAATATAGAAAGAAAAAAGAAATTTTATCTAAAAATTTTTTAAAGATTTTATTAAATTTATTGACTCACATAAACATATTTACGTATTTTAAAAGTTATTTTGCCGTTAATAAAAATCACCATACTAGCGCAGTTGGAGAATTGTACATATTGTGCTTATGTTTCGTTACATTCCTGATATAAACAGTACATAGTCAATCTGTGTATCTTTTGAAGAAAATTTTCGTATTTAATTAAGCATAAATTATAAAATAATAATCGTTAAAAATTTGTATTGTCTTTTAGAAAGCACTTTAAAACTGTTTTCTAAACCCTTGTTATAGTCTGTCTGACTCATATTAAACTTATAAATAGACTTGTTAGTAACTTTTCATGCTAATTATTCCTTTCTTCATGCTGTAATACTTAATAGAAAACCTAAGTAATAAGGTTGTTCCACATTTACAAAAAAAATAATTAACTATAAGATGAAATAGGCTACATAAGGGAGGGTTATATGTTACATACAAAAAGATGGAGATTTTTTGCGGTTCTTTCTATTGTAGGTTTGATTTTACTAATTTTATTAAAAATCAACTTCATTTCAATTACTATCGCAACTTCTTCAGCTGAAAGAGGAAAGATTTTTGATCAAAATGGTGTAATACTAGCTATAAATAAGAAAGTTAAGTCTCTATATTGCACTTCTAATGATAAAAAGCTATCGAAACAAGATGCATCAAACACATTAGCTTTTTTCAATCAATTTTCAAAAGAATTTCAACATGACATTTCGGCAGAGGACATAAAATCACAATTACAGCAATCTTGTAAAAAGCAAACTATGAATGATATACCGTTATACTCTGATATAACTGAGGATGAACTTGCATTCATAAACAAAAACAAACCTAATAATGTAATAATTGAAGACGAATGGATTCGATATTATCCTAAACAGGAAATTGGTTCACAGGTAGTTGGGTATGTAGAAAATGACCTTAATTCAAAGCATATGCTTGTTGGAAAAAGTGGGATTGAGCTGCAATATGAAAATGATTTAAAAGGAAAATCAGGAAAAACTCTTATTTTTAAGATTGGTAATAAAAACTTCTTCTGGAACATTCAAAACGTACAAAAAGGAAAAGATGTCCGGCTAACCCTAGACTCTAAATTGCAGCAAAAAGCAGAAGAAGCATTAAGATCGCAAATTAAGAAAACACCTGATGCTAAAGCTGGTTATGTTGTAGTCACCGATGTAAAAACTGGCGCAATTTTAACTATGGCCAACTCGGCAGTATTTAATCCAAATACACATGTATCATCTAAAAATGAAAACTTTAAATCACTTTCGCAAAATAAAGCAATTCGAAAATTAAAGTATGGTGAATCTTATGTAAATATGGCTTCGACTATAAAACCACTCACTATTTTGATTGGATTAAACGAAAAGCTTTTTCAACCTGAAGATACTTATTTAGATAAAGGTACTTTTCAGTATGATAATCAAAATAACATTACGAATGCACCTGGAACGCCAACAGGTGAGATTACACCGAGACAGGCTATCATTAATTCATCTAACACATTTATGACAGCAAAAGTAGCTCTGCCCTTATTTAACCAAAATAATGGAAATATAGAAAAAGTGGCACATATATGGACAGATTATTTAATGCAATTTGGCCTACGTTCTAAAACCGGGATTGATTTGCCCTTTGAAGAAGACGGACAATATGAATTGCATCCATCTAATAAATTTGAAAATGGGATTTCTGCTTTATTAAATGCCTCTTGGGGAGGAAATGAAGTGCATACTCCTCTTCAACTCGCTCAATATGCAGCAACTTTGGCAAGTAAAGGTGATAAATACAAACCTCAAATTGTAGGTGCTACTATTGGTCAAGACGGTAAGGAAACAAAAAAGTTTAAACCAATTTTAGAAAGTTCAAACCGTTATCCTATGGAATTTTGGCGTGTCGTGCAAGGTGGAATGAGTCAAAATATAGAAGAGATTAAAAATTTACCTTTTCATGTCGCAGGTAAAACGGGTAGTACAGGTTCTCCCAATGAGCAAGAAAGAATGATAAATCATTCTCTTTTCATTTCATATGCTCCTACCGAAGATCCACAAATCGCCATTTCTGTCGTTATTCCTGGTAGTAATTCAGAACAAAACATCGCTGCTCTCGTTACAGCAGAAGTTTTAGCGTTCTGGCATACACTTCAAAAAGAGAATAAAAACAAAGAGGAAGGTTCATTAAAGTGAACCTTCCTCTTTTACCATATAGAATCTATATTTATTATTTTCCATATACCTTCATTATTCTTTTCGAGCATAAATGAATATTTAATATCAGTTAAAACGTACTTTTTTTGTACATATCCAGTAGTATCACCGTTAATAGTCGATATTTTTATATATCTATCATTTTGCACTTTTTCCGGGATCCAAGCTTTTACCATTTCATTAGATACTTCATATAAAACTTTTGATTCTCGTTTTGGTTCAGCTAAAATTTTCGTTTTGTTTCCAGTAACAGTTGCATATATATAGTGTTCTTGCTTTGATTGATTACTTTCTGTCATTCCACTTGGCACTTTGTAAACTTTCTTCTTATCATTTACAAATTCTCCCCCCATCGCAAGGGCAACTTGCAACTCATGAAAAATATCTTCATCAAACTTCAATTCATCCTTCTTATAACTCTTCCCTTTAAATAGAACTTCATCATTTAACGCTTTATACAGGTCATTTTCATTTTTTGAATTTGTGCTTTGATATAAATCATTCATAAATTGTTTTAATGATGGATCTTGAGCAGATTCATCTTTTGTTTTAGGCTTAATTTGAGTACTACTTTCTACCGGTGATTTATTATCATCCGGCCAAGGTTGTTGAACAATAAAAAATAACATTGTACAAACCAACACAACTACAACAGGCAATACTTTTTTACGAAATGGTCTCTTATTTGTTACAGAATCCACTTCACTATTTTGATATACCGATTGCTTTATTTTATAAATAAATTCTTCTTCATCTTTCCGATGCTCCATTGGGCCTTTTTTCAATTTACTATACCAGTCAGGATTTTTTTTACTGTTCATCACTACTACCCTCCCCTATTAGTTTTGAAACTTTACTTCTCGCTCTACTTAATCTCGATTTTACAGTTCCAATGGATACCCCTAATGTTTCAGCCATTTCTTCATAAGATAATTCATATTTTGCGTCCAATATAATTATTTCACGGTGCTTTTTAGGTAGTTTTAATACAACCTTCCACACTTCATTCATCTCTTCTTGGTTAAAAAATTCTTGTTCTGCTGACAGGGATTGCTTATCGTCACTAAAAAATCCTATTAAAGATATCCTTTTAAAATAGGAGGATTTCAAATAGTTTATTGCCGTATTTCTTGTGATTTTTAATATCCACGTTTTAACAGATGACTCCTTTCGAAATGAATTCCAATTTTTAAACACCTTTATAAATACATCTTGTGTGATATCATCTGATAAGTGTGGATCTTTCGTAATAATAAATGAATAATTCCATACATCTTGCCAATAGTCTTTTATAACATAGTCCAGCTCATCATGATTACACTTTTCAATAAACGTCTGTTCCATTTCCACACCTCAAACTTATTTGAATAAACATAAAAACTGCCCTCACTTTTATTATGGTTTCAATATATAGACAAGATACAAGTTTCATTTGTTCCCTTGTTTATTTTTTATATTACCATTGTAATTAACGCCAATGGACAGTATAAAGTACACACTGTGAATAGATATAAAGACTAATTTAATTAAAGACAAGAATATCATTGAAATAAGCTGACGCGTTATGATTTTCATTCGCTCTCTTCCCCACTCACTTTTTCGAGATAAATAATTTATGATTGCATAGAAAGATAAGAAAAAAACGCTATCATTTCTCATACCATGATTATGCGTTGGTTTCATCAGTATGGACCTAAATTGGACAAACGAATTCGTCATCACCTGCAGCAAACCAATAATTCTTGGAAAGTTGATGAAACATATATAAAAGTTAAAAGACCATGGCTGTACCTGTACCGTGCTGTTGATTCGAAAGGAAGCACAATCGATTTTTGTCTAAGCAAAACAAGAGACCAAAAGGCTGCAAAGCACTTTTTCAAGAAAGCTTTGCGGTCTTTTTATGTTTCAAAGCCACGTGTGATAACAATCGATAAGAATCCGGCTTATCCTATAGCAATTAAACAGTTAAAAAAAGAAAAAAGCATCCGCTACGAATGCTTTCTCTAAAATATAACATAAGGTCTTCTTAACTGTTTTGTAAATAATTTCGCCTTATAGGCAGAATCTCTTCCGCACCCCTAATAGTCTAAAATGTTTTTTATCAAACAATAATTTCGCCATTTGTTTGAATTATATACTTATACCAATGAAACAAATCTTTTTTGTATCGTTTAATTGATCCATTACTTTCATTATCACGATTAACATAAATCATTCCAATCAATTTTTTCATTTCTAATTCAGTCTGTGAGCGTACTTGGTAAGTATTAAATTTTTTATTATGACTAAAAAATCAGGTCCACTTATTTGTGTCCTTAAAAATAATCATCTTTGAAAAATCAATAAATGATTTTTTCAAAGATGATTATTACGTTCTAAACTTTTTCTACTCTTTTACTTTTCTTTAATATTTACAAATTCAACGGCTCCCTTACCCTCAGTACCTAAAGCCGTATTCAATTTATTTATTTCCTTTATTAATTCTGGTTCTTTCCCCTGATTGACTAAATTAAGATTCCCAAAAGATTTATTAAAAGATAGAAATTGTCTTGTTTTTTCTTTCCCATTTATTTCTTTAAATAATGTATCATCTACAATTAATAGGATTTCATTGGATCCACCACGATATGGGGATAGCCATGCATCCCCTTTATATTGAACATTCATTTTTTTCTTATCAAATGTTAGTTCTTTCAAGTCTTTATATTCTTTATTTGCAAATATGATAGTTTCATCTTTTTCTATTTTGGGTAGCGAATCAAGAGAGTCTGAAGATAGAAGCCCCTCGTTATTATCCCTTTCACGTATAAGTCCCTTCTTATTCATTTTTTCAGCAGTTGTTCTACTAATAAATAGTAAATTACTAGTAGCAGTATCCATAGAATCCCCCAAATTAGTCGGTAGCTTTATGTCGAGTGTGTTATTATCTATCGTCCCTTCTTTTAATTGATATAGGTCTTGTGAGCTTGTTATATCTTTGTATGAGTCAATTATAGAGCTTCTTGTTTGTTCGTTTATCGCTCCTACTTCTATTGAAATTCCATTTGCTGGAGAGTCTTTTGTACCAAATAATGAACATGCTCCTAACATGGTAATCGAAATACTAGCTACTATTAATAATCCAATTCTTTTTTTCAATCTATATTCTCCTTCTTTTAATTATATTTAAATTAAAAAATCGTTTTATACATTTTTTTCAAGTATTGAGATCGAACAAAGTAAAAGTATATAATTTGCAAAACTAAAAAACAAACCAATACTATAACGGAACTACCAAAGACTGAAAAATCAGCTAACTTTTGCAAGGCCATAAAAGCTACGGCACTATGGATAATTGCTATTACAATGGGTAAAAAGAATAGTAATGCCAGTTGACGTGACACAATTTTCTTTAATTCCGGTTTACTTAAACCAACTTTTGCTATCATTTTATACTGCTGCTGATTTTGTTCTAAGTCTGTGTATAATCGGAAATATAAAAAGCTTGCAGCAAACGTAAAGAAAACAATGCCTATTAATACACTCATGATAGATGCAAGTCCAAAACTTTGCTTCATCACTATCCATTCAAGAATTAAAGTCGAAAATGTATATTTTCCGTTGTCTACTATATCCTCAATTTTACTTGTATTATCTTTCTGAAAAGCAGCTAAAAGATTTTCCGCAACTTTTTTTGTTTTCTCCCAATCTTTCACAATAAAACCATTAATAGTGGTTTCAAAAAAGTGATTCTCTGGATCTACTATCATTTGATTATATACAACGTCTGGTACAATAATTATCGTTACCATTGTATCTTGTAATTCTTTCGGAGTAAGTATTTTATTTACATGCATATCTTTTTTCATATCTCTATACAACAATTGAAAGTTACTTTGATTCAATTTTGTATTAGCAACTTTTCTTGAAGGTATGACAAGGCTATCATTTTCATTTTTTAGACTTTCTTTTTTAAAACCAAATACCTTAGCTAACTTATTATAATCACTTAATTTTATAACGGTTGATAATATATTATTGTTATAGAGAGTATCACGACTTTGTTTTGTTGAATAAGCTACTTGATGGAATTTAAACCTACCATTATTGAGTTCGCTTTCTATTTTTTTTAGATGCTCTTTTTCTAAGGGGTTATTATTATAAGACTTATAAGAAAATGCAAAGGGACTATTCGATTCAGCCATAGATGAGTTACCTAATCCCATACAAGTCCCCACTGCTGTGAAGGCAACGGCAGATATAATAGTGACCATAAAAAACATTTTTGCATTATCTTTTAATTGATACATTAAATCTGAAATGGTGAGTATGTTTGTTTTCTTAAAGAAAATATTTTCCCTTTTCTTTAATGCACGTAACACATACACACTGAGCTGTGTAAATAAGAAGTACGTTCCAAGTACAACAAGGCTCACCCCTGTCGCCATCATGAATAATACATATTTCACATCCTTGTAATGAATTGCATTAACACTATGGAAAACAGCCGTATATCCTAATCCCATACAAATTAGTGCGAAAAAAGATAGCCAAAGGGATGCTTTGGGTTCAGGTTTTGGCTTTTCTTCTGCTTTTATTAATTCCACTAATTGCTCTACATTTACTAATCGAGAAGTGAAAAGTGAAATAAATAAAAATAATAAGAAGAAAGCTCCAAATGTTATTCCAATTGCTTTAAAGGGCATGTAAAATGGGAGTCCTTTATCAATCATTAACAGATGGTTGCTCATAATTAAGATGAACTTAGAGAACGCCATTCCAATTGTAATTCCTGTTAAAATCGAACCGATACCAATTATTATATTTTCAATAAATACTAATCTGTTCAACTGTGAACGTGACATCCCATGTAGCATTAGAATTCCAAAATCTTTTTTTCTTGTTTTTAAAAATGCACTTACAGAATATAGGATAAAAAAGAATGAGAAGAAAAATATTAACCCCTGCGATATCTGTAATCCTGACTTTGCGAATGTATTGATTGTTACACTGCTGGCAGCAAGATTGCCTTGTAAATTAGGATGAAATGCAAGTAATGCATAAGTGAAGAAAATCATAATAGCAAACGTACTACTTAAAAAATGAGCCAAATATGTTCGTTTACTTCGAATGACGTTATTAAATGCGAATTGTCGAAAAGTCATTTGCATTTCCTCCTAATAATGCTAAAACCTCTAGAATTTTTTGATAGAATACTTTTCGATTATCTCCACAATAAATCTCATTGTATAACTGTCCATCTTTAATAAACACAATGCGATCACAATAACTTGCAGCCATTGCATCATGTGTCACTAACATCATCGTTGTGCTATTTTCTTTATTAAGCTTTGTCAATAATTCCATCACATCACTAGCAGATTTTGAATCCAGATTTCCTGTAGGCTCATCCGCAAGTAACAATTTCGGATTATGAATAGTGGCACGTGCGATTGCAGTTCTTTGTGCCTGCCCACCAGAAATTTCATACGTACGTTTATCTAATATTTCAGTTATCCCTAGTTTTTTAGCAATAGCTTCTACTTTCCCTTCCATTTCTCTAGGACTGACACCATCAAGCGTAAGTGGAAGAACAATATTTTCTTTCACTGTCAATGTATTAAGGAGATTAAATGATTGAAAAACAAACCCTAATTCACGTCTTCGAAATAAAGACAGCTGATTTGGAGATAACAGATACGGATTTTCTCCATGAATTAATACTTCTCCTGATGTTGGAGCATCTATAGTAGACACCATATTTAATAGCGTTGTTTTACCACTCCCAGATGGTCCCATAATTCCTACAAATTCACCTTTGTTTATTTTTAAATCAATATGGGATAATGCTGTATAAGAAATTTTCCCAGGATAAACCTTCCCTAAATCTGAAACATGTAGTATCTCCACAAGTATTTCACCTTCCATTTCTCTTTTCGATACATGAAGTGTAACCTATATATAGTATGTCTCATATCGATTTCCCTAACAGTTATCTAACAAGTTTGTAAGATTCAAAAGAAAAACCGATGAAAAGTATACCTTTCATCGGTTAACGAGATGCATACGGAAATATGATTCTAACTTTTGTTCCCTTACCTACCTCAGATTCTAGCTCAATCTTATGATTTAATTTTTCACATACTTCTTTAACAAGATATAATCCCATTCCCGTAGACTCTTTATATTTCCTACCATTTTCTCCAGTATAAAATGGATTGAAAACACGTGGTAAATCAGCAGTAGGAATACCAACCCCATAATCTTTTACTTCCAAAATAATTGCTCGTCCTTTTGAACACGCCGATACTATTACTTTTTCTTTCTTACTTGATGAATATTTAATTGCATTTGACAGTACTTGATTGAGTATAAATCGAAACCATTTCTTATCTGTTTCTACAATAAGATTCGGATCTACTTTTACCTCTGGATATACATAACTACGTATAAATAGACGTTTATTTTCATGAATAGCAGAATCAATCATTTCCAATAACTGCAATCTATCCACATGAAAATCCTGTTCAAATGTTTCTAAACGAGCAACATATAAGACCATTTCTAATCCTTTTTTGATTCTTTCCGTTTCTTCATTAATACTGTCAAATCGAGAGTCATCTGCATCTTGTGTAATTAACTCAATAATAGAAAGAGGTGTTTTCATTTGATGAACCCATTGATTCATAAAAGTCATTTGTTCTTGTTGTTTTCGTTCCCATTTTTTTAATTGGTTTTGATAATATTGATATTGAGTTTGTAGGACTTTATCTAAGGCCATCGATAATGGCGTCAAATCACTATCTTTTATTGACTCATTTAAAGCTTCCATTGGTGTTGATAGACGCTTGTAGAATGAACGGTGACTATAATAACGATATATTAGATAACCCATTAATAAAAAAACACCCAAAAATACAGAATATAATGCTGTCAAAATATGTGGATAACCATCAAACCAATATATAAAAAGGATGATAAGCAATTGGGCAAATGTATAACAAATGAGTGGAATATGTTCTTTTAAAAATAATTTCATTATTCCTTTCCTTCCCTCTTCCAAGTAGCATGCAATCGATATCCAGCACCACGAACTGTCTCTAGTGCGTTTTCAATACCTAAATCTTGCAACTTCCTTCTAATTCTACCTATATTTACACTCAATGTATTCTCGTCTATATATGAACTATCCCATAGTTGTTCTAAAATCACTTCACGTTTTACAAGGAGCGGAGACTTTGTTATCAATATTTCCAATAAAGTTGTTTCCTTTCTAGTAAGTAAAATTTTCTTGTCATTTAGTTGAAGTTCCATTCTTTCTGGGAACAGGAATAATCCTGATTGCTCAACTATTCGTTCTTTTACTTTAGGAGCATATTCACCGTATGCTCTTCTGAGTTGACTACGGATTTTAGACATTACAACTTCATAATAAAAAGGTTTTGTAATGTAGTCATCACCACCATTTTCTAAAGCCATAACTTGATCCATCTCTCCACTCCTTGCAGATAGAAATACAATTGGACAAGTAGAAATAGCTCGTATTTGACGACACCAATAATAGCCGTCAAAATTAGGTAAATTTACATCTAATAGCACTAGATCTGGTTTTATCTCTTGAAATATTTCTAAGATATTTTCAAAATCCTCTATAATAACACTTTGGTATCCATATTTTTTTATATGAGTTCCCAGTAATTCAGCAATTTTCATATCATCTTCTACAATCATGATTGTATTCATTTTGTACTCTCCTTTAATTTAGGTGTAATTTTTATAGTTCGTTTAGCGTTTTATGTTTTATTTATTTAAAAAAGATGATATCTTACATACCTCCTCAAATGCAATGAGTATCCAATAAAGCGTATATTTGTTGTTACTTAATTAATAAATTCAATAGGGATTGTTTCTATCTTTTTTCTTCACTTAAGTCGATTCTTTTTAAAATACACAAAAAGACCGTCACAGTATTGTGACGGAAAAAAGGGGAAATTTTAATAACTAATTACTATTTTCATTTATTTGTCGCTTTTAAAGCATCTAACACTATCTTGGTTGCTTCTGCAATAAGCTTATCATCGTATTTAGCATCCTCTTTATCATGATTAGAAAGTATCGCAAGAACAATTGGCTTTTTATTTGGTGGCCAAATAATTGCGATATCATTTCTGGTTCCATAAGATCCTGAGCCAGTCTTATCAGCTACTTCCCATCCTCCTGGAACTCCAGCACGAATTAAGTTGTCTCCCGTAGTGTTCCTTTTCATCCAATCTATTAATAAATCCCGTTTCTCAGTTGAAAGTACATCTCCTAGTGCAAAAGCCTGAAGGCTAGTAGCTAATGCCTTTGGGGTACTAGTATCATGTACGTCTCCTGGATGCACTTCGTTTAATTCTGGTTCAAAACGTTCAGGATTCGTAACTGTATCTCCTATTTCTCTCAATGATTTTTTGAATTCACTAGGTCCACCTAATTGTTTAAGAATAAGATTTTGTGCAGTATTATCACTATACCTAAGGGAAGCATCTGCAAGCTCTTTTAGAGTCATACCTGTATCAACATACTTTTCTGTAATTGGATTGTAATTAACAAGATCTTCACGAGTATACAAAACTCTTTGATTTAGATCTTCTGTTGATTTCTTTTGTAAAAGTACTCCCACTGCTAAAGCTTTGTGGGTAGATGCGTATGCAAACCGTTTATCTGATTGATACGTAACGGTTTGATTCGTATCAGTGTCCAATGCATAAATACCGAGTTTAGCATCAAATTCTTTTTCAAGCTTAGCAAAAGAATTATTACCAGTAGTTTCTTGTTTAATTGGATTTGTTTGTTTCGTTTGTTTAGGTGATTCAGATTGAGTATTACCATCAGAACAGCCTATAAGCGTTGCACATGAAAGAAATACTACAGGTACCATCTTTTTGTAATGTAAAATGTTAAAAAACTTGTTTAAGACTATCATACATTTTCAACCTCTTTCAAGAATATATGGTTTTTCTAGGTGTTATAAATATCGATACAATTAAAGAGGATATCGGATATCACTCTTCTTGCATCTCACTTTTCATAAAATGAGCGAACTATCATGAACACCTGTTTTATACGTATACTTAATTGACAACCTAAGTAATAAGTTTGTTCCATACATTTAACAGTATTTTAAATCAACAACAAAGCTATTAACAAAAAATAACAACTATGATAGCTTTCATTTCCCATTTCAAATCAGGTTTTATTCAATTCCTTCTAGTAGCAATCACCATACATCATCATCAAACTAAGTTTTTTAAGTACCCTCTAAATAAAAATTTTCTTTCTCTACAATTAGTTATTTTGAGAAAGAAGGTCCTTTTTTTATTTTGGGGATGTTTACTTTTCTTAAATTGATGAGCATGTGGTGCTACCCCATCGCTATCAAGCTAAAGATTTTGAACCACCCCAAAACGAAAATTTGACCCTTTTACAGTTATTTATACAATTCGGCTCATTTTTTTCGTTTTGGTGAGCAATTAATTTCTTAAGTTGATGGCGATGAGGTACTACATAATTTTAGATTAATAACAATCTGGCGGGAGTCCTTATTTAACATAAATATGACAATAACATAGTTAGTTTTTATAAAAAGAAATAATTAAGATATAAGATGATATAATAAAAATGAAATGAACACCCCTACTTATTTTTAAGGCAAGTAAGTAGATTTTATTTCATTAGTTTAAAGCTATGTACAAAAAAAATAACCCCTAGGGGTTATTTTTTTTGTACATAGCTTTATTTTTCAAATTCTTTAAAAGTATCTTTTAAATCCTTATCTGTTATTTTTATATCTGCTTTCTTGAATAAATCTTTAAAGAATTGTTGTTGCCATTGTTGATCTTGTGAACGCTTCTGTTCTAGTTCCTTACGAATATTATCTTTTTCTTGATCAAAAGGTTTTAACTCTTTTTTCTCTGTTAATTTAATAATATGGTAACCATGAGAAGATTTTATTGGATCACTTACTTGTCCAGCTTCTAATTTATAAGCAGCTTCTTCAAATTTAGAATCCATTTCACCTGGACCAAACTCAGGCAATTCTCCACCTTTTTCTTTTGAACCAGGATCTTCTGAATATTGTTTTGCTAATGCTGCAAAATCTTCTCCATTATTTAATTTTTCTTTTATTTCTTCCGCTGTTTTTTCATCTTTTACTAAAATATGACTTGCCTTTAATTTTGGTTTATAGTAATCTTTCATTTCCTTTTCCGTAACTGAAGCTTTAACAGCTTTTTCAAAGGCTATTTGCGTTTTTATTTTTGTTTTAAGATCATCTTCATCTTTAGCACCAGCTTGTGTTAAATAGGCTTTAAAATTATCGCCCATTTGTTTTTTTAATTCTTCAACTTTTTTCTTTGCTTCATCATCTGAAACTTTATATTTATCTAATAAAATCTTGTCTAACATTACTTGTTGTAAAACAGGTTTTCCTGCTGTTTCTTTTAACTTTTTATTAAATTCTTCTTGTGTCAAATTTCCTGATTTCGATGTAACAAGATTATCAGAATTACCACATGCAGATAATAATAAAATACTGCTCATTGCAGCACCTATAAAAATATGTCGTTTATTCAATGTATTATACCTCATTCTATAAATTGATTTATAGTCTAGTATATTTTATTTCCTTAATAAAACAAAATTTTTATAAGAAAAAGTTTTTGTTTATTTCCATTAAAAATGTAATATAGATTCACTAAAAACAAAGGTATTCACCCTGCTTTTAAGTATAAGCTAATAGCTGGATTAAGGTCTAACAAAGGGATTATGCCTTTTCCGCAGGCTTAAAACTCCAAAGTAAACTTTTGGCTAAAAATTTACTTTCATTTTATTTAAACATCAAGTTCTTCCTCAAATTAAAGTGGAACAATTTTATTACTTAGATTGTCTATTAAATGTGTTCCTAAAATTAGATGTTCAATTTAGATATAATAAATCACGTTTGAAATCTATTTTTAAGTATTACAAAAATATGAAAGGACTTTTTATTTTGAAAAGGAAAAGAATGCAAAAGAAGGATGAGTATTTAAGAGATACAAGCTTAATCCTTTTACAGGTAAAGCATTGCAAGTGAGATTGAAGAAGGAATAACTTAAACAATAGCTTATCAATCATATAAACATCTTGCATGTGCTTTAAGCTATAAAGTTTTAGCTGTAGAAGTATTGTTACCCCATATTCTCTTTACTTACATCAGTATGAAAAACCTAGGAAAAAACCATATATTCTTGAAAGAGGTTGAAAATTTATGTTCATATTAAGCAAGTTCTTTAACATTACACATTACAAAAAAATTGTATCTGTCGTATTACTTTCATGTGTAACACTAATAGGCTGTTCCAATAGTAATACTCCATCTGAATCACCTAAACAAACGAAACAAACAAATCCAATTAAACAAGAAAATACTGGTGATAATTCTTTTGCTAAACTTGAAAAAGAATATGATGCCAAGCTTGGTATTTATGCACTGGATACTGGTACGAATCAAACTGTTTCTTATCAATCAGATGATCGTTTTGCATTTGCCTCTACATCTAAATCATTAGCAGTGGGCGCTCTTTTACGTCAGAATTCAATAGAAGCTCTTGATGAAAGGATTACGTATACGCGTGAAGACCTTTCTAATTATAATCCAATTACTGAAAAGCATGTGGATACAGGGATGACATTAAAAGAACTTGCAGATGCTTCTGTTCGATATAGTGACAGTACAGCACATAATTTAATT
This sequence comes from Bacillus sp. C-3-6, assembly GCF_054509685.1. Lineage (NCBI taxonomy): Bacteria > Bacillati > Bacillota > Bacilli > Caryophanales > Bacillaceae > Bacillus > Bacillus sp. C-3-6. The sequence goes on from NZ_JBSSBE010000002.1 coordinate 123,873, forward strand.
CTTAAAAAGTTAGGTGGTCCATCTGCATTTGAAAAAATCTTGAGGGAAATTGGTGATACTGTTACTAATTCCGAGCGATTTGAACCTGAATTAAATGAAGTAAATCCAGGAGAAACACATGATACGAGTACACCAAAAGCAATCGCTAAGACACTTCAGTCTTTTACATTAGGAACTGTACTACCATCTGAGAAACGTGAACTATTAGTAGATTGGATGAAGAGAAATACGACTGGGGATAAATTAATTCGTGCGGGCGTACCAAAAGGATGGGAAGTAGCTGATAAAACAGGTGCAGGTTCTTATGGAACAAGGAATGATATTGCAGTTATTTGGCCACCAAATAAAAAACCAATTGTTCTTGCCATCCTCTCTAATCATGATAAAGAAGATGCTAAATACGATGATAAACTTATTGCAGATGCAACCAAAACCGTTTTAAATATTTTAAAAGCTACAAATAAATAATAATAGTAATACATTAATAATTTTCCATGTTTCCGTCACATTACTGTGACGGTTTTTTTAGGTATGTTACAAAAAATTGACCATTTAATGTTACGGAAGTAATTCAAAAAATTAACCGTTACAACTAAAAAACTTTTCAATTTAGACAGATATTTTTCTTATAGGGGGCACCTCATATACGTACTGACTTAAGAAATTAATTGTTCCCAGACGAAAATAAAACACGCCAAAGCCTCATAAATAACTGTGAAGAGTTATACGTTTCTTTATAGAGGGTTCTCGAAACATTAGCTTAATGTGTTTCTCTATATTTCCATTTTAGAAAAGTTTCTTCTATTTTTTATGCATTAAGAACAATGTTAAAATATGATTATAATAAATGAAAAAAGGTGTAGAACAAAATTCTACACCTTTTTTGTAAATAGAAATAAAACAACACACCATCAACTGTATTATATACTCCATACTCTGCTCCATGAAGTTCTAAGATATTTTTTGAAATGGCAAGTCCAAGTTCTGTTCCCCCTTGCGACCGTTGTCGTGCTGTATCAACCCGGTAAAACGATCCCAAATCTTATCTAATTGCTCTTCTTCAATATGGGCACCTTTATTCTCAATACAAACTTTTATTCGACTGAGCTCATCTATTGTAGAAATAATAATGTCGGATTTTTCTGGCGTGTAACGAATAGCATTCGTGATAAAGTTTGAGATTACTTGTTCCATAAGACGATGATTTGCAATGACTTCCATCGTAGAAAGATGTGTGTGAACATGTAATTGCTTTTTTGCTATCTCCAAAGATAATTGTTCACATATATGCTGGAGAGCATTATCAATATAAAAAACATTCATCTGCATTTTATACGTACCAGACTCAAACTTTGCTAACTCAAGCATATCTATAATCATTATATCCATCTTATCTACTTCTTTTTCCATTGCCTTAAAGTAATAATCTCTCTTATGATCAGCAACACCATCTTTTAAAATAGAAATACAACTTTTTAATATTATATTTATATAAAATTTGCCCTTTCTTGAAAACATACTATACTATAAAATTAAATTAACAAATATTATTTAATGGGGTTCATAATGAATAAAACCGAACTAATTAACCAAGTATCCGAGAAAACATCACTTACTAAAAAAGATGCTACCGCATCTGTACAAGCTATCCTAGATCAAATTACACAATCTCTTCAAAAAGAGGAATCCGTACAAGTTAATTGGATTTGGTACATTTGAAGTACGTGAGCGTTCTGCACGTACTAGGCGCAATCCCCAAACGGGCGAAAAAATGCATATCCCAGGAGGAAAAGTACCTGCATTTAAAGCTGGGAAAGCTTTAAATGAGGCTGTTAAATAAGGAGTAAATTATCTATCTAAAAAGGAATGGAGATTTTTATCTCCATTCCTTTTTAGATTAATCATATATTTTTTCGGAAAATAATTAACTAGTTTTTTATCATTTTCACGATTTCCATACCCTGCAAACTCTTCTAATAATAGAATTTGTTTTTTAGATGCTAGACGCATCTTTTACTGCTAATTTTTTCTTACTTAAATAAACAGCCCGATCCGATTTTTTTGCAACTTCCTGTGAATGCGTCACAACAATTACACATTTATTCTCTTGATGGGCGAGCTCCTGAAATAAATCAATAATATCATTTGCTGTTTCTTCATCAAGATTTCCTGTTGGTTCATCGGCAATCAGTAAATCTACATTGCAAGATAGTGCTCGAGCAATTGCTACACGTTGTTGTTGCCCGCCACTTAGTTGCAAGACATTTCGTTTCGCCTCTACTTCTGTAAGTCCTACCTTCTCTAATAATTCTAATGCTCTTGCTTTTTTAATCTGTACCTTCACACCTGTAATTTCCATGGCTGTTAGTACATTTTGAAGAGCAGTCATATAGGTAATTAAGTTATATGCTTGGAAAATCACGGATACATATTGATTACGGTATCGATCTAAACCAATTTTTCGAATGTCCTTGCCTTTATACAGTACATGACCATTTTTAGGTATATCTAGCCCACAACCTAAGCTAAGCGTTGTGGTTTTACCAGATCCAGATGGCCCTAAAATCGTGTAAAAGTGCCCTTTTTGAAAAGAAAAATTAACATTATCTAGTATCGTTACTTTTTTTCCGTTACTTTCATAATAATAATTTAAGTTTTTAAATTGTAAAATCGTCTCCATATTGGACCTCCTTATTCATCTTTTAAAAGAATTTGTTTTGGATTTAAACGTAGAATAGATAATGCAGGAAGAAGCGTTGCTAATATTGCAATAGCTAGTCCAATTCCCCCCATTTTTCCTAAATCCTCTCCTGTTACACTTACATCAATTTTATCAATTGGATCTTCTTTTTCATTTGGCATCTTACCATTAGCTTCAACTATCATTGATACCCCATTTTTTGACTCATCTTTTTCTTCGCTTGCTGTAGCAATTTCATTAGAGAGTAAATTATTTCCTATTAACTGAGACACTTTAGATCCTGTTGTGACAGATAATCCAAACGCTAATACAGCAACACATACTACTTCTACTACTAACTGGGCCATTAGTTTCCATTTTTTCTCCCCGATGGACAATAAGATACCCATTTCCTTACGACGCCCTTTAATTGATAACATAATGATTAATCCTAAGATAATAGCACCCGCAATAGATACAATATAGATAATCATTTGTGAAGTAGAGGCGATGTTTTCAATTGGGCCAACCATTTGTTTATATACTTCGTCATGTGCATCTAACTTGAATACTTTAAAATCAAGACCTGATTTCTTTGCTTCTTCTTTAAATGCATCAATAAATAATGGGTCTTTTAAAGAATATACCGCTTGAAGTGAAGTAGCATCAGGACTACCTGCTTTTGCCTTCTCGTTCTTTCCCCCCGCGTTCTTTTGAGCAGCTTTATAGGTAGTATATATGTTGTTAGCTGGTTCTAACATAGCGTCACCCAAATTAGCTAAAATCCCTTCCAATTTTCGACTTGTTTCATAAATCCCAATAATCTCGTATTCCAGTGTAGTTTTGGAATCACTTCCTTTTACTTTAATTTTATCTCCGACTTTTAGGTTGTTTTCAACGGCTAATCTTTTTTCAATAACAGCAACATCTTTATCGACTACATCCTTTGTAATTGGTTTGCCATCCACCATTTTACTTTCTCCACTTTTAAATGTGTCCAGTAAACTCATTTCTCTAACACCATATATACTTAGGGTCGGAATGTCTCCTTCTCCTGCCATCTTAGTAAATGAAGAATTGTTCTCTTTATTAGCTGGTTCAATATGTTTAAATCCATCGGAAGTACCATTACTTGTGAACAAGTAATTATAATTTTTAACATACTTTGATTTTGCTAATTTACCGGCTAATTGGTCAGTAAGAGGAGTAAATTTATCTCCCTGCCCACTCTCTAGTAGCTTCATTACATCAGGAGCTAGATCAACCTCTGCCCCCAATTTTTTTCTCGCAGCATCCGCTGCTTTTTGAGTTGCGTTTTGGACTGTGAAGCCTGCTAATACTAAATTGACAACAATTAAGAAAACTGCCATCAAAATAAATGTTGTTCCTTTTCGTTGTTTCATACTGAGAATTGCTCGTTTTATAAAATTCATTATTTCAACCTCCTTGATACCTTGTATTCTATATAGGCTATCTAAAGTCTATATGAAGATATTCAGTAGTTTATCTGGAGTTTATTTGGAGTTATTCATTGACCTGGTCAACAAAAGTTGGAACACAAATTAGCATATGCAATCGATTTTTAATAGTGGTAAGGATTCAGTCCATTTAATGTGGAATGAGGACAAACGGAATGATAGTACATATAAATAAATTCAGTCACCAAATGATTAACTTAAGGATGGGAAACAAATACGGGATAAGTCTTTTTATATAATATATAGCCCATACTGTACAGGATGAGAAACTGTAGCTGGAAAATGAGCTTCTTGCATGGAAAAACAATGTGGGCATTCTTTTTGCTTCATCACATGTACCACCTCTGATATATCTAGTACTCACACAAAAAGCACATATTAAAACTAGTAAAATAGAAAAAGCCACCGAAAGGTGGCCTTATTTTTAAGCGGCACGTGTTTGATCCGTTAATTTCACGTTTTTTGTTAGTTTTTCACCATTTCGATAAACGGTTACTTTAATTGTATCCCCCAATTTTTTCTTTTCATATAAATATTTACGGAATTGAACGACATTTTCTATTTTTTGTTCATCCAATGCAATCACAACATCATACTGTTGTAATCCGCCTTTTTCTGCTGGTGATTGACTTGAGATATTCCCCAACATGGCACCACTTGTTATCTCTTTTGGTAATTTTAATTGATTACGTGCAGAATCTGTTATTTTCTCAATATCCAATAACTGTACACCCATCATTGGGCGTTTAACTGTTCCCTCTTTTTCAAGAGACTCTAGGGTTGTTTTGGCTATATGAATCGGGATTGCAAATCCAATTCCTTCCACTGCTTGTTGTGCGATTTTACTCGAATTAATTCCAATGACTTCACCCTGTTCATTAAACAAAGCTCCTCCACTATTCCCAGGATTAATAGCTGCATCTGTTTGAATGACCTGTGCTTGCCAATCCACTTGTTGATTTCCAAGGGTACTAACAGGTATTTCTCGTTCCTTGCTACTAATAATCCCCTTTGTTACACTCCCTTCTAGCCCTAATGGATTCCCAATGGCTATCACAGTTTCCCCTGTACGAATTTTTTCTGAGTCTCCAAGTGTTGCGACTCTATTTACATCTGTACCGTCAATTTCTAATACAGCTAAATCTAATAAGGGATCTGTTCCTACTACTTTAGCGGTCACCTTTTTACCGTTATTCAATTTCACTTCTATTTTATTCGCACCGTCTATCACATGATTATTTGTAACAATAAAAGCCTTATTACCTGTTTTTTTATATATGACCCCTGACCCTGAACCAGCTTCTTCTGATTGTGCTTGCGTATTAAATGGATCTGTATTTTTTTTATAGTTAATGACACCTACTACAACTTCTTTTGCAGATTCAATCATATTTTGAAGATTGCTCACATCTTCTGGTTTGTGAGAGGTAGGAGTAGCCTGGTTCACTTCATTATGTTTAGGAGATTGCCCTGCACTTCCTTTACTTTCATTTATATAAGGGGAGGTCAATCCAATGGTAATTGCACCAATCATTGCACCAATTATTCCGGTAAAAAAATAACCTGTTTTTTTATAGGCTTTATTCCTATTGTTTTCTGTTTGATTTGTATCAAAATGTTCCATTGTAAGCATTCCTTTCACCTTTTATTTTACTTGAGTATTTTCATTTTTATATTTGAATTCCAATGTATGGATATGATATTTAAGAGTCACCATTTCCCAAAAATAAAATGTTAACTTTAGGCATAGTTTAGACATAAATCAACTATTTTTTTGTAGAGGTAACTGTATATTTTGGTTTTTCTGTAAATATTAACATAAAGATTTTCGAACTTACTTCGATCTGTTCTCTAAAAAAAGAGCCTATTCGGCTCTCATCAAATCAATTATTCAATGTACATAGCATGTTATACGGATATTGGCACAAAGCAGCAAGAAGGAATCATAACCTCAATTAGGTTCTTTACTCTTTTATTATAAACTTAGAGCCGAACGTTCTCGTGAGAATGGATGGTAATAGGTTTGTGTGTAAATAAGAAGGAAGGGATAAAATTTGATAGATTGTGTAAGTCGTCAACATCATGTATCATTCCTTTCTATTTGATACATGTAGCATACAAACCTAATCTGTATTCTATATGTAGTTAATCTAGAGTTATAGTAAAGATTTTCAGTACCTCGTTATTAAATGCACAAAAAAAAAGAATCAATTTGATCCTCTCTATTTTTGTTCACTAGACCTATATAGTTTTTTATTTACACTTGTGTATTTATTTAAGCACGGTGCTGATTTCAATTTTTGTTTTTTCTCTTTTATACGTCTATTATTCGAATGAGGGGCCATCCACAGTTGTACATCTAATAAAGAAAGAATGATGTTTGTTTCCAGTGACATCTTAATTACCTCCCTCTGTCTTGTTATGTATATAACCTATCTCATGCATCTGGAGCTAATTTGAAATACATGTAGTTTTCTTGTGAAGTTTTTATAGTGTTTCTAATACGTTTCCACATCAACTCCAGATTGGAAGGTTATAATGACTACAAGAGGTGATATTATGAAGAACTATCACATTCTGGTGGTAGAGGATGATCAAGAAATACAAGAATTAATCAAACAATTTTTAATGACACAACAGTATAAAGTTATAGTTGCATCAGATGGATTAGAGGGCATGAAACAATTTAATAAGCAGTCCTTCGATTTAATTCTTCTAGATGTGATGATGCCAAACCTGAGTGGATTTGAAGTTGCCAAAATGATTCGAAGTCAGTCAAATATACCAATTATTATGCTAACTGCGCTAGAAGAAGAACAAGATCAAATGAAAGGATTTGATCTTGGAATCGATGATTATATTACGAAACCTTTTTCTTTTCATGTTTTGATGAGACGAGTCGAAGCAGTACTTAGAAGAAGTAATAATCAAAGTACGGATAATCATTTTGTATTTAGAGAACTACATGTAGATGGCGATGCATATAAAGTATATGTAAATAAAGTTGAAGTTCCCCTAACGACAAAAGAATTTGAAATTTTGCAACTACTACTTCAAAATGAAAAAAAGGTACTCACAAGAGAAAATATCGTAGAAAAAATTTGGGGATATGAGTATACCGGAGACACACGAATAATTGATACACATATGAAAAACATACGAAGAAAATTAGATATACCCTATATTAAAACAGTAAAGGGCATTGGTTATAAAATCGATGAATAAGATTGTAAAAATCACGAAGATGAAGAGAATTACCTATAAACTCTTTATGACTACATCCCTCATTTTATTAGCCTTTGCAACCTTAATTTATGTAACTTTATACTTCTTTCTCCCTAAATTTTATGAGAAATACAAAACAGAGCAGCTTCAAACGGGAATCGAAGAAATAATTGATAAATCTAAAGATCTTACGCTTCAAAATGCAACAACACTTGTTGATGAATACGCACAAAAAAATAATGCAGTGATATATCTTCAAGATAATGAGGGAAGGATCATTTATTATCCTTTTCTTCAAAGTACTATTCAAGAGGGTACTGTTCGGGGGAGTACTGTTCAGGGGAGTACTGTTCAGGGGAGTACTGTTCAGGGGGGTACTCCAGCAAAAGGTTTTGTTACAACAGTACCAATAAAGGGCTTGGCTCAATCTCGTAATTCATATGAGGCTACCAAGCCAATACAGTTTCAAGATGTTAACTTAACGCTTGTGGTGTTCGCAACATTTCAACCAATCGATGAAGCTTCACAGGTCTTGGTACGTTTTCTACCCTATATTAGTATCATTGTACTGGTTATTGGTTTAGGAAGTGCTTATCTCTATTCAAGGTTTATTACTAAACCACTTATTTATATTAATAAAGGTGCACAAAAGATGGCAAACTTGGATTTCTCTGAAAAAATTGAGGTTCGTTCTATGGATGAATTAGGAGAATTGTCCAATAGCTTGAATGATATGTCCATAAATTTACAACAAGCAATTTTTGATTTACAAAAAGCGAATCAGCAATTAAAAAGTGATATTGAAAAAGAAAGAGAACTAGAAACAAAGCGAAGGGAATTCTTTGCTATTGTAGCACATGAATTAAAAACTCCTCTTACTGTTATGAAAGGATACTTAGAAGGGATGATATATAATATCGGTCCTTATCAAAATCGTGACCAGTATTTAAAGAAAAATTATCAAATAATTGAAAGTCTGGAACAACTGGTTCGCGAAATTTTAAGCATGTCAAAATTAGAACAACATACCTTTAAACTTCAAGTAGAAGAAGTAAATCTTTCGAAATCAATAGATACAATCACAAAAAAACTCGAATTTTTTGCTTCTCAAAAAGGCATTCAAATAATAAAAGAAGTCGATTCTGACATTTTTGTTTATACGGATTATGCTCTTTTAGAAAAAGCTTGTAAAAACATCATTCATAATGCGATTATGTATTCACCGTATAACGAAAAAGTCTATATAAAGTTAACAAAGGATTCTAAACAAAACAACATCCAAATGCGAGTTATCAATACAGGTGTCAAAATAAAAGAAGAAGATATACAACATATTTTCAAACCATTTTATCGAATCGAAAAGTCAAGAAATCGAAATACGGGAGGGAGTGGCTTAGGGTTATATATTGTAAAACAAATTTTTGAATCCCTTTTTATCACGTATTCTATAAATAATACCAAACAAGGCGTAGAATTTTTAGTTACCATTCCATTATGCAGCAAATAAACAACAAAAGAGTCTCAATCTCATTTCATCCTATAAAAATGAGATTGAGATTTTTCATATTATGTTGGGTATGGCAACTAAAAAAAGAAGGCTATAGCTTTTCACGCCAAGATTTAGAAAGGCTAAGCCCTTATGTGACTAGACATATAAAACACTTTTGGGATTATGTAATTGACTTACAGAAAATTCCCCGGCCAATAGAAGAAACAATCCCTTTATAAGCTCAATAGGTCAAAGTTGGAAATAGAAGTAAGGCTATGGCCTATTTTTACACGTATCTCGGCTGTACCCCATGCCCATCAACTTAAGTAAACAAATCCACCCCAAAACGGGAAAATTGATATCTCCAGGTGAGAATTTACAATTTACTCGTTTTGGGAACGTTATAAAATTTTTAAGCTGATGGATGTGGGGAACCCCACATCCATCAGCTTAAAAATTCAAAATAGGAACTTTGATTTGTCTTGCAATCCCATCAAATGATACCTAGCCTTTTATGAAATTCAGGTTCCTCAGATCGTATATTTGTCATTGTCTGTCTCCACAATTCTGGACTTAATTCCTAGAGAATATATGTATGCTAGTTGTGCTCAAGAAAAAACATAGTATGTCGCCCCTACTTTATAAACCCTTTAACATTTCCTGCACTTTTTTCCATGTTTTTCAGCAATTCGAACTCTTCCGCACTTTGAATATCCTCACCAATGACCATAATTATGAGGAGTCTAAATTTTGAAGAAAACAACAAAAATAGTGTAAATAAAAGCTACATACTATTTTTGTTGTTTTCTTTTTTAATTCGTATAAATTTGTTAATTATTAGAAGCATTTAATGTATTATACTTTTTTCGTCCTTTAATTTCCGTCGGCTGGGCACCAAGCCAATAAGTTGGAAAAGCAGTCCCTTCAGTAACACCCCCATCACGATGCATATAATAACGCTCATCATGGTTAGCTTTAAAGTTTCCTCCAAGTGCAAGTTCCACCCACTCTGCACCAAAACGAAAAATTTCTGCAGCTACTCCACCAAGTGGGTGAAATTCATTCTCATAGACGCGTATCTCCTTTGGTGCTTCTACAAACTCATACAGACTTAATGCTTCTTCCAAACGGGTAAGTTCATCAAATTCTCCTATTCCCATGAAGACTGGACAAGTAATCTTTGGTGCCAATTTCCACAAATTCATCTGGCTGCTCAATTCATTTTCAAAAGCAACTTCATCAGTGTAACCAGACATGTACATAAAATTTGCTTTGAAACTGGGCTGCGCTCTGTTAAAGATGGTATCAAATTCACCATATACACCTTCAAAAGTCGCTATAGCGTTTATACGATTATCACTCGCAGCAGCTCGCATCCCCCAATACCCACTCATACTGATACCAAAAAATCCAATCCGCTTTGGATCAACCTCAGGCCGTTTTAATAGAAAATCGATATAACAACTAACGGCGCGTTCGTAATTAGTCAAATCGACTTTTAGACCTTCAGATACAGATTCACCTTGACCCGGTCCTTCAATTGATAGAGCTACAATACCACGAGACGTATAATAACGTTGCGCAATCTGTATATAGTCTTCCTTAATCATATCCATACCTGGACCTAATATTACTGCTGGTGCATTGTGAACTTCACCTGAGGGCAAATGAAGTAGTGCATATATCTGTTTGCCTTCAAATTCTAGTACTATACGTTGTACTGTTCCCCCTCCAAGTGATGAAATAGCTGCCACACATTCGTTACAGCGCTCTCGAAATGCCAATTTTCGTGGATCATCATTAAAATATGAGTATTGTGCACGTCCCCACATAACAGCAGCTCGCTGATATAGATCACGAGCAGTAACAGTGAATCCCTTTTGTTCATAATGTTTTGCACGTTCTTGGGCCTGAGAAGCAACCGTGGCCCATGCTTTTGGTATCATTGCTCCACTCTTTACTTGTGAAAAAACTTTATCAAAATCAGTGTGGTCGTGCCCTAACTGTTCCATAGTTGCCTTTGCTTCAGGATGCAAAGCATCAAACCCACCAAGTGCAAGAGCTATATCTAAAGCCCATCCTTGAGATTGTGAACGTTGAGTCATAATAATCATCCTTTACATTTTAATTAAGTACTTAACTATTAAGTACTTAATTAAAATAATGAAGTATAATATGTACTTTTGTCAAGACCATAAATAAAGACGTTTTATTATTTTATTGATGATTTAAAGTGAGCATATATAATATTGCTTGAAAAATGAATAGCCAGATTCTACTTAATTTGACTCTACTCTTTTTCATATGTTAATGTTAACTTCATATAATTAAGTACTTAGTTAATGAGAAAATGGTGATGTTATGACAAATTCTTCAAATAAGTTAACTGCAATAGACGAACTTAGTCAGGCTATATATAGTTTGACTGCAGCCGATGGACGTTTAAGAGGGCGAGCTACTCGTACATTAGGGGCAGTTTCAATGGTCCATGCTCGAACCCTTAAAGTATTAGCTGAAGAAGGCGAATTGTCAGTCAAAGAATTAGCTGATCGAGCAGAAACTACCGCCGCTGGTATTACTCAATTAATCAATGGATTACAACAGGCTGGTTACGTTGAGCGTGTTCGTTCAAATAACGACCGGAGAGTTGTCAATGTCCAACTTACGCCTAATGGTTTAAATTGTCACTTAGAAAGAGAGAAAAAACTAAAACATATTCTTAATGCGAACCTTTCAGATTTTGATGCAGAGCAAATCAAGAAATCCTCTGAAATAATTAGATGTCTAGTTCATGTACTTGACCAACTATAAGAGTATTCTAAAGCTTTCTTGAGTTTTTAGAACTAACACATCGTTATTATGCTAAAATTTTATAGTAACCCCAGAACGAAATCTTATGTTAACTTGTAACAATAAAGCTCATTTTTTTCGTTTTGGGGTATTTCAAAATATGAGCTGAATGGGCATGTACGGTGGCCTCTACTTAATTATTAGAAAAACATTAGTTTTTAATTGTATACACGCTAATTATGTTGATTTTCCGATGCCCCCATCATAATGAATTTCCTCTTTTTATCAGTATTTGTAGGTAAAGAGGGAGCCAGCCACAAAAACAGGTTGTGGAGAAAGTCTTCTTCACAACCTGAGATTAAGTGATATATCCAAATATGACCTGTTCTTTTAACTATTAAATCTTTTATAATCTGCTATAGTCGATATAACTAGAGTCATAATAAATCCACTGCCCTGTTCCAATTCTTAGCCAGCCATTCTTTTCTTCATATACTGTAACTTTTTCGCCTTTACTTGTCTTTCTAACAATAGAATAGTTTGTACCTGATCCGCTTCGAACATTTACCCCAATACCATTAATTTGAGCCGTTCCAATTACCTTTTCAACACTACCATTTTCAATTACTTGTAGCATATTTAGAATGAATGTTGCTGTTTCACCACGAGTTGTTGTTCCTTTAGGGTCGTATTGATTATCACCCTTACCTTTTACAATACCTAGACCATACAATCTTTGTACGTCTTCTTTATAGCTAACTTGGTCTTTGTCTGAGAATGGTAGGTTTACAACTGGTCCCCATATACCTTTATACTGTAAAGCCTTGTTTACAATAATTGCTGATTCTTCTCTTGTAATAGGTGTGTTTGGGTCAAAATAACCATCTCCTCTACCTTGAATGATACCTGCACTTGCAGTACGTTTAATACCATCTCGTAAAGTTGAATTTGCATCGTTCAGGTCTTTAAATGAAGCATCTCCAGCTGGCAGGTTTAGAGATTTAGAGATTAATTGAGCAAATTCGGCTCTTGTTATCGCTCTATTAGGTGCGAAAACTCCGTTTCCTTCCCCTATCATAATACCCCTTCTATTTAACTCTCGTATAGCTTCTTCATACCAACCTCCAGTAATGTCATCTTTTGGTTGATAAAGATTATTATAATACCCACCAACACCATTTACGAATGCATCCCATTGTCCATTATTAATCATATTAGCAGGACAGATTTTACCACTCCATTTTTGGTGTTTTACAATGTTATTTAACGGTACACCAGTTTCTTTCATTAAATAAGCTACAAGTTTCTTAGCATTATCTACTGCTTTACTATAGTTACCGTCACTGTTAACTGCGATTTCAATTGCAATAGATTCTCTATTACCTGAACCATCACCGTCTCCTGCGTGCCATCCGTTCTCGTTTAATGGTAGATGTTGATAAATCTCTTTATCGTCTACTGTAAAATGCCACGATGCAGCTCGGTCTGTGTTCCCTACTGCTTGGTTATATAGATATTGAGCGTGGTTTCTAGCACCTGCTCCTACACTTGTATTATCAGTCTCATGGATTGTAATATACTTTGGACTCATGTAGTTTTGAGGACGAATATTATCGTTACCTGCTGGAACAATCCATTCAGTGAATGGAACACCGTTTATTGTACTAGAGGTGCTAGGTGATATGGGAGACAGACTACGTTTTGTTCTGTTTGAATTGTTAGGAACAGTTAATGTACCTGTTTCTTCATGAATACCTTCTGAACGTTGAAGACTATCTACTTTCTTATTGTCGACAGTACCTCCACCACGTCCGTCTACCTCTTTAAAACTAGCTTCAATACTTTTTAAAGCCTGTTCATCTGATGTTGTTTTACTTTGTTCCTGAACGTTTGTAGGTTGTTTATTGTTTACTAATTGTTGTTCCTCTGCAAACGATACCAATGGTGAAGATAATACCGTTAATCCTGCCGTGAATGCTACTACTTTTTTATTAAATTTAATATTCATTTTGAATTTGGCATATCCTACTATCTTAATAGATATACCTTCCTCCTTGTACTTCTTTTAGTCTAAATAATAGCGTGAATAATAGTTTAAATAATCATAGCCTGACCCTCAAATATAATGGATTAATTTTCTACTTCATATGATAAACCGAAATCTTTAAATCCTACTAGATATATCAGTATTTCAGAATTATAACACAGCACGATTGCAAAAATATAATTAAATAACATAAATAATTTTTAATGTATAAAACGATTCTGTTGCAAAAATTCCAAGACTCTTTCAAGTAATATCCTAATCTTGAACACTGATATGTATGACTCTAAAAAAAGTGCGTGATTAGTATGGAAAAGGAAAATTTGTTTAAATGGAGGCATTGTCGGCCTGAATTAATCCAATTAATAGTAAGTTTGGTACCTATGGTACAATTTGAGCTTCCGTAACCTGATGGTATGCGACTTAAACAACAAAAGTACATGAATAACATAGTAGAACAGTAAAAAAGCAATCTTTATATGTTTTACTTAACCTTGAAGATATTATGCATCCCCTAATTTTATGTGTAAACATAAAAAGAACACCTATTACGAGCGGTCACTTTTCTTAGAACATAGACAAAGGATGGAAAGTGCAACAAAAAAGATTGGTAACAAAATTATAAGCGATAGCCTTACGACAGAGTCTTCATAAAACAAGTATCGAATCATAGGTATATCCCAATATGAAACTTTTAAAACCGCAACTGTATTTTCTCTCGATGTTTCATTTAATTTTGTACCTATAACTTTTCCGTATACAGTACATTCTCCTATATAAGCTGGATCATCAACATGAAGAAAAGGTGTATCACCTTCAAGCTCAATGTCTGTAGATTTTACATTAGGGTATGTATCTTTAATTTTTTCTTTTAATATAGCTAAATCACTTTTATTTATTTTTTGTGATACTCCCGTAGTGGCTTGTGCGTATACGTGTAATTTTATGTCATCTTTTTGGATAGCTGACCTCCCTACTATTCTACTTGGAGAAAATATAAGTAATATCACATACAAAATAAAAAAGATTACAAAGACTTTAGAGAGTTTTTCTAACTTGTTCAATTATCACACCACCTAAATTGCCTCGGTTCATTCATTTCTAGTAACTTTTTATATAAATTAAATGTAAGTTCCGCTCTCTGTTTACTAACTATATTGTCTTCTGTTATCTTAATTCGTTAAACAGCTTTATCTATTAACTCTGTTCTTAATTTTAAAATAGTAATCACATCACTTTTCAAACGAAAATAATTAATTAAGATTTTACACTTTCTCAACATTACAGTATCAAATTTCTTATATAATTGAATTATTCTCTTTATTTATTATATATATCTGTTAACTTTGAACCCTATTGCAGGGTTCCTTTTTTTATATTCATATATTTATTAATTAATTTATCAATTTCTTGACTTAAATGGAGTACTTTTGTATGACTAAAGCCATGTTTATTTACAAGTTCTACTAATTCTAATTTTTTATTTTCTATTAGATTGTTTAATTTTGTCACTAACATATACTATTCTCTTTCACACTCCCCTGAGCAAAATAAAAAGAGCTGCTCTCAGCTCTTATATACTAAAATCTTTATTATTGCAGTGTAAATTTTTCCATATTCTATTATAAATGAATATATATAACGCTAACAACAATAATTTCTAGTGTATAAATAAAAAGCAGCAATATTTAATTACTGCTACAGCTTCTTTTTAAATTCATTATTTATAAAAAAGTATTCTTCCGGTCCATCAGCCTCACCATATCAAACTTCCAGCCTTATAATATGTGCTGCTACTTCCTTTAAAACCACATTCATAAATAATATGATAGGTGCCACGTTATGTTCTGGATATCTGTAGTTCTTTAGATTGGCTATAAATGACCATTCATTATCTTTTAAATTTGTATAATAATCATTCTCTTCTTCCCAGGTTCCTATGTGCCACCTCATATATAGAAAATCATCCTCTGCAAATGCTTCATTTATCTGTTTCTTTGTAAATGGAATATCTTTACTATGATTAACTTTTATATATTCTTTAACAAATGGAAACTTTAAAGTAGCTTCTTCCCAGCTTCCTGTATTTATTAATTCCACCAATCCTTTATATTCATCTTTTATAATTACTTTATCTCGAAAGGCTGTATACATTTCAAAAGAGATTTACTTCACCCTCTTTAATTCATTATGAATTTAATTAACATATATACTTAACTACACAATAGAAGGTTTTAGAAATCGTATTACGTTTCCCTTTTCACTAAATTCACTCTCATTGTTACAATTCTTTGAGGCAAGATCCACTATATAACTCTCTGAAATTTTAAAAGTTCTTTCCTCATTAAACATTGTCAAAGGAACTGATACTCCAACATTATTATCTAAATGACTTAGTACCATTACAGGGATAGTTTCTCCTTTTAATAAATCAACATATGAGGTCTTAACTTTATAATAATGCCCTTCTAAAAAATGCATTTTTCCGTTTATTAAATCCACTGCAACTCCATTATTACAATACGCTAAGTTTTGATTTAAAAAATGAATATCGCCTGATACTTTAATAAATTTCATCGCTTTATTATCAAATATATAGTAACCATCTCTTACTACAAAAAGATTATGTGGATTGATAAACTCTAGCAGATAATGTGTAATTTCAAAACTAGTATCTCCCTCAATCATTTCTCTGTATTCTACATAAAGTTTTTCTAACTTTTTAAATGTACTTAGTTTGATCCCCTGGTTTGGTCTTGATGCAAGTGTTAAGTCATCTAATACCCATTTAGCCACATATGTTGACGTTGGAATCATTTACAATTTACCCCCTTCAAAATTCTATATATGAACATATAAACTATTTAAATTTAATAAATTGGGCTCTACTTAAAGTATAGGCAGAATCTATTTAATAACTAAGATAATTCTCTAACTTTTTCATATTTACTTCTTATAAATTATAATTATCAAACTCCTACTATGAAATTTTCAAGAATCAAAAAACTAATACAATTTGATGTAGCTATTTGGCTGTATAAAAATAAATTAACTACCGATTAACTAGATTTACACTTTAAAAAATGTACAAATCGTTCCTATTATTTCGAGATAATTGAAATATTTGAAAAGAAAACCCTACACAGAAAATCATATATTGATATATATAGCTATTATGATTATATTTTATATAATTACGTGTGAGATTCTAAACGATATTTACGTCCTTTCAGAGACAGTATTCCCTTGATTATCTGGTGTATAAAAATACATTAAACATATAGTACGTGAAATTTTTAAAGAACACTTTAGGAGGTTTTAAGTACATGGAAAATGTTGTTTTAATTATACGGAATTCAGATTTATTAAAATCTATGGATAAGATATTAGCTAATTCTAAACCCGCAGAAAAAGTACATTAATTACTAAATAAGTAAAAAACCAGAATTTATTGTTTTGTCTAATTCAATAAGCACAAATATCATCACATTCAGTATCTATATAGTTTAACTCTACAAATTGCACATCTTTTTGGCGATTTAACAATTCTATTTTATTCATATTGTTCCAATCAAATACTTCTGCATGAGAAACTAAGCATTTTGCTTTCACAGTAGTTGTAATTCTCAGAAGTTGTTCTCTATCCTGCCATGTTGAGATAAGACATGGCATCTCTAGCTCAATTAAAACTTTTTCTCCTACGGTAAAAAAATTCATTACACTGGGTGCATCTGATTCAAAAATTTCACATTCTGTTGTTTTTGAAATGACTTCTGCCCAACCATCTAAATAGTCAATACCTTTTAGCATAATGGGAAGCTGCTCTATCATTTCAACCTTTTGTGTTATAACCTCCAATAATAAGGTTTCAGCTAAAATATCAATCTTTTCTTGTTCCAATATTAAATTCCCTCCTTAATCGACGAAACAAAAAAATATTTTCTATATTATATTATGAATTGATCTATGAAAGAAAAATAAATGAATGCTCTATACAATTCTATTTAACGTAACGCATTATAATCGATAGCAAGAAAAAAACGGATCCCTCCTTTAAAAAGGAATCCACCCTTTCATTATGTACTTCTATACTTGATTTATTTTCTTTGCTCTTGCAACCTTCCACAAAGCCACAGTTAGTATGAGGAGTGGTATTCCCTGAATGAAGAGAAATCCTCCCGAAAAATAAAGCACACGACTAACTAGAGGAGGCGCTGTTGCCGACTCACCCGCAAAATAAGCCCCATAATTAGCCGCCACACCTGCATAATCAGCTATCCCACCTATAAGAAAAGCCGCTGGACTTGTGATTAGATTTATCCCTAAACAGACCATTATCGATGATAGGTTTTTAGCCTTAATTTTTGGTGAAACAGACAAGAAAAATAAGAATAACGCAGTGCCGTTTATAAGAAGTAGTGGTATTACATAATAAATCCCCATAATTCCCCTCCATTGCTTTAATTGTACCATCAGCAAGGATTGATTTGAACAAATAGGATATTTATGTAAGTCAGATATAGTGTCTCATTATCAGTAACAAGAAAAAAAAGCCCTGATCAGGGCTTTTTTTTAAGATTACTATCATGAAATCTTTAATTGAAGAAAGACATGATTAGATTGATGCATCTTTTTTTGATGTCTGTTTTGTGAAATCATACAAAGCGATTGCACCTAAAAGAACAAGTATACCTCGAGGAGCATCTATCAAAATAGTTTCCCACATTTCTGGAATTGTCCATTTAATATCTGCTGCTGATGCCAGATATGATTGAAAATAACCGATTGAAAAATCAATTATACATAAAAATACAAATATTGTTAGACCAATTCGAATTAATTTCTTATTTGTAAACATATAACACCTCTCAAAACCCATTGGATATTTTTGATTTAAGTTTCTTTTATACATAAAAATCTTTATATATAATTCTAACATACAAAAACCCAAATAAATACAATATACATATTTGTATATTGTATAAACAGTATTCCATGATGGTTAAGAAATTCCTACAAGTAAAAAAAGAGCCCACTAGGACTCCTTTTTATTTTAAATTTTAATAGTTAATTATAGCTTGTCCAGCCGGATACCAGGTTCCGTTATTTGCTAGGGCGAAACCATAGACAGTCTGACCAGAGCCTATTTTTTGTTTAACATTATTTAATGATTCATATCCATATGCCTGATAACCATTCCCGCTTTGTGGATATGCTACCGCTAATGTATTGTAATTATTTGGATCCGAATAACTATTTGTCCAAGCTATTTTTTGATAATACTTTGAAGTGAATGGATTTTCTAAGCCTTTTACAGCAAATTCAACAGTGCTCCCATTGACATTAACAGTAGTATACGCCGTACTTAAAGTATTTAAGTCTGCAACCTTTTCCTTACTTAAAGCTGGTGTGTTTTCTGCCGCCATTACACCGCCAGCTCCAGACAACATAATCCCAGTTGCTAATGCTCCGATTGCTAGTTTCTTTAACATAAAAAATCCCCCTTTAATAGTTTTATAGCTTGCACCTTCATCATACTTTCGATTTCCGCACATGTAAATATATTACAATTTTAGAAATATAAAACTATTTATTGCGAATGTTGAGTTAAGATATGTTGTCTGATAATAACGATAGATAGTTATTATCATATGAAAAAGTCCTACATTAAGTAGGACTAAATAGCCTTAGCAATCTCATAAATAACGGAATCATTTGCACCACTATATAACCGATACCTGCCCTTGAAATTAGACTGAATTCTCGCTCCTGACTACCAACCATAATGAACAAACTACCGCATAACGCTACAACGGATGCTATTGGGTATGACACCACTTTAATTAAGAATATAACCGGTTCAAACGCATTTACAATACGATTGTATAATTGGCCCTCTATATAATTCTTTATCTTTCCGGCGTTTGATTGCACATCTTTAAATACCTCATTCACATCTGGATTTTAACCATCAGCAAATACATGAGGAATATCTATAATATTGCTGAATATAATTACACTGCCAATCATAATTCTCATTCGCGCCGCCACGGGTGCGTATTTTTTGCATCCTTTTTGAACAAGCTCCGCTTTTTCTTCGCGCCATAGTTACCATATGAATCATCTCCTTATTTTTAACGAATTTCCCAAAAGAATTCTCCTTCCTCAAGCGTGTGAAGGGCGTAGCCAAAAGGTTTTCCTTTTTATTTTGCCTCTGATATAATCAGTCTTATAAATTATAAAGGCTGGTATATAAATGAAATTAGATAGTAATAACCATTCAGTATTCTTGTTATATTATCACCTTGTGTTGGTCGTGAAATACAGAAGAAATGTGTTTGATGATAATATGTCAGACTATGCAAAAGATATGTTTGTTCGACTATCTGAAAACTATAACATCACATTAGTTGAATGGAATCATGATGTAGACCATGTTCATATTTTGTTCAAGGCACACCCTAATACAGAAATGACAAAATTCATCAATGCTTATAAAAGTGCAAGTTCTCGACTTATTAAAAGAGACTTTCCACAAGTGAAAAAGAAACTTTGGAAAGAGATGTTTTGGTCAAGAAGTTTTTGCTTGCTAACTACTGGTGGTTCGCCAATAGACGTAGTAAAAACATATATTGAAAATCAAAGTGAAAAGTGAGGTGAAATGATATGACAAAGCAGAATAAAGCATATAAATTCCGTTTGTATCCAACAGAAGACCAAGCACATCTTATGCGTAAAACCTTCGGTTGTGTACGTTTTGTGTATAGCAGAATGTTAGCTGAACGGAAAGAAGCGTATGAAAAACATAAAGATGATAAGGATCAACTAAAGAAACAAAAGCTTCCCACTCCTGCGAAATACAAAGCAGAATTTGAGTGGTTAAAAGAAGTTGATTCATTAGCTTTGGCAAATGCCCAACTAAACTTGCAAACTGCCTATAAAAATTTCTTTCGTGGTCAAAATGACTTCCCAACATTCAAAAGCAAAAAAGACAGAAAGTCTTATACAACGAATGTAGTGAACGGAAATATTATGTTGCTTAACGGTCATATCAAATTGCCAAAACTGAAAATGGTACGTATCAAACAGCATAGAGAAATACCACAAGGCCATATAATCAAATCATGTACGATTTCTATGACACCTACTGGTAAATACTATGTGTCCATTTTGACTGAATACGAAAAAGAGATCGTACAAAAAGAAGTAGAAACAGTTGTTGGATTAGACTTTGCGATGGATCAATTATACGTCAGTTCTGAGGATGAGAGAGCCAATTATCCTAAGTTCTATCGTGAAATGTTAGACCGATTAGCAAAGGCTCAACGAGTATTATCAAGACGTACAAAAGGTTCAGGGCGTTGGGATAAACAACGTATCCGTGTAGCTAAGCTGCATGAAAAAGTAGCAAACCAACGTAAGCACTTCCTTCATCATAAGTCTAAAGAGTTAGTTACTCATTTTGATGTTGTAGCTATTGAAGATCTAAATATGAAGGGAATATCAAAAGTACTTCATTTTGGAAAAAGCGTCGCTGATAATGCTTGGGGTATGTTCACTTCTTTCTTAGCTTATAAACTAAATGAACAAGGCAAACAGCTTGTGAAAATAGACAAATGGTTTCCTTCCACAAAAACATGTAGCAGTTGTGGAAATGTGAAAAATATGTCATTGTCTGAGCGAGTCTATTCTTGTATATGCGGTGTAAATCTCGATAGAGATTATAACGCAGCTATCAATATCAAAAATGAAGCAATACGCCTATTGGCGTTAGCATAGATAGCAATAAAATAACCCTTGGAACAAGGGAGTTAGCTCGGCTGCCTTAGGACGAATTCGTTAGCTACCAAAAGTAACGACTAACCGAGAAGCCCCCACTTCAAACAGTCCGTTAGGACGTTAAGTGGCGGGTAGTTCACGTGAGTAACGGTGTATTTATATTGATCTGATATTATATGATGAAAGCCTTCTTATGTACAAACGAAAGAGAGCACTCCCCCAATAAGTGCTCTCCCTTGAAAAAATATAGGGGAACATATTGGAAACCGTTCAGTGTCATTATATGATATGATACTCATTCCCAACTATGCCTAAGTCATGTATTAAAGGGGGTTAATGTGTAATTTCTATACAACAAAGAAAAAAGCACCCGAATGGATGCTTAAATTAAACTTATTCATTATCAATATCCCTACTTTCATCATTAACTGATTTAGGGTTTAACATGATTCCTATATCCGGCGGCAAAATTAACTCTATACCAGCTACTGGTTGATTGTCCTCATTAAAATAATACTTCTTTATCTTATTCAATTCTTCATTTTTCTTATTTTCACTCATATTATCCCGCCTTTTATGTATGATATTAAAAACTTTTCTTAATATGTACATTGAGAAAGATAATATACTATTTTTCAACTCTCACACAACTTATAAAATTTTTACATAATAAAAGAACACCCATAATTGATAGGTGCTCTGATATATAAAGTGGTTTCCATCCACACATTCCAATATATGCTCGTCCATCTCGAAAGATGCAAACAAAAAAGCACCTAAATAGGTGCCTTTTCGAAACGTATAACGCGAGTAGCCCCCACCACTCTGTATGGTTCCGTTATCCATTAGGCCTTTAATAATTTGTGTTTCTTATTAGCCATTTTCTCTTTTGCTGCTTCAATGCTATTTACTACTTTCTTATGATCCTAATCAAATTAAATCATTCCATCAAACATAGCTGGTGCTACTGCTTCGTCAACATAAGGAAGAAACAAATTGCTCCCATCTTCTCCGCTTTCTCCAGGTAATCCAATTGATGCTGTGCAATGTTCTTCAAATCAAAACGTGTATCTTTCTCTGTAGACTTCGCTTCAAATGCGATAGCTCGCTTATACACACCGTCATAGTCTACTGTACTTTTAGCTTTATAAAATTCATTTAGTACACGGCCACCTTTACTTTTTAATACCTTCACAGGAGCCGGGCGCTTGCTTATAAGCACCACTCCCCCTCTTTGATACATTTTTTTCATTCGCTAGATTGATAAGCATTCCAAATGCCATCCTACGGTTTCCTAGTCCCGTTGTTATTCCTCACTTTCTATTAAAAGGAGTATTTTGTTCAGTTGTCTCCATTACATACAATAAACGTGCTTCATGATATAATATTTTAATTTACATAAATTCACTATTTCATAAAAGGAGGTAACTATTATGAAAAAATGGATTATTGCTATCATATATTGTTCTCTTTTAACAACATTTTCTTATTTATCTATTAAAACTGTACTTTTATCCGCTACTACCTCTACTTCATTCCCAAATCTTAATTTCTTTGTTGGAATGTTCGGATTAACCTTTGGCATTTGGCTATTCGTATTTGGAATACGAAAATATATTTTGTTTGCCACGGAAGATGAAAAAGAACGCCGAAAACTTAAAACCATGTTTTCTATTATTTCAGTTTTATCTTGCTACGTTGCAACTCTGTTATTTTTTATTTAATTCAGCCTACAGTTTGTACATATACTATTTTTGCCTCTGAATAAAACTCAATATTACGTCAATACTGTAAACAACCCATTTCGAACCATATTCCATTACCTGAGCAGTTAGCTTTTGCTAGCTGCTCTTTATTTGTACAAGGTACTCAATTGACTGGAGCACATATAATATTCTGATTTCCTTTCTTTATAAAATAGTCGTTATAAAATGAGGTTTGTCACGAGAGCACTTTACTAAGTGCTCTTTTTAAATTCCAACTTAATACAAAATGAAATTTTTATTCTAATCTTCTCTAACATCGTCCTTAATTAAAAACGACTCACATTCCTTACAGTAATATTGTTTTATGTATGGCAAGTAATACATTTCATCATTTGGATGGTCACAACCCATTTCTCATTCCCCTTTTCTAATAAAATAGCATTTTTGTTGAAAATGATGCCCTCATCTATTTGGACACATTTACCAGTATTTTTACCAAAAAATTCATGATATGGTTATTTAGTCGAGTACGTCATTACTTGACGATTACCCTTAGAAACCCGGCAGACAAACGGGGTTTCTTTTATTTAAATAACGATTTTTTCTTACTCCTCAACCAGCTAAAACTACGTTAAAATTAATCCATAATTTGTAAGGGCGTATATAAAATGCTCTCACTATATACATGTGTATCTTATGATCCACCTCACATACAACACGATGAACATTCGTTTATGCATTACTGCATTAATCCAAATTGTGAAAAAGCAAAACTGCACTTATCTCTTTTTCTTTACAATAAGGATTTTGTATTAAATCTGCACCAAGATTAAGAAGCATACATACCATATCTTGTGCACCTTTTTTATATAAATCTTGTTCATTGAGCGCCTTTAAAAGCGCTCTTTTTGTTGAAAAACTACACAAAGAGAAAAAAACGCATACAATGTTACGTATTCTTTTTCATTGTAAGTTTGGGTGGAAGAGCGTTCTCTAGAACGCTCTTTATATTTGTTTATAAACAAATAATTTACTTGAAAATACTCACAGTTTGTATAAGCCAAGCATATATTTACTTAGACAAGACATAGTTTTTTACTATACATGTACAATTTTTGTACATGTTTTTTTGTTCAATACATTCACTAACTATTTTATTAAAAATCATTAATGAGCTACTCCTTACAGTTTTTTAATATTAATGTCACTAAAATCAATTTTTTCGCTATAAACTCTTTACTATAATTTTCTATATACACAAATAAGGAGAGTGTTATATGAAAAAATCATTAGTTATATCTGTATTACTCGCACTATTTTCTAGTTTTGCTATTGGATGCGAAAGATCACCTACTATAAATAGAATGGGAACAGAACAATATTATGTACAAATAACAAACAACGGTGAGATAAAAGAGAACCAACGATTCTATACTTTATCTACTTATAATAAGGACGGGATAGAAAAAACAGTTACATTCGGAAGTGTAAAACCTGAAAATAAACCTCTTAAAGAAAATTCCTTCATCCACCTTTATGGTAGATCAAAAAGATGACAACAATACAGAAATAAATCATAGAGAGATAAAATCCTACGAAGAAGTTCAAAAAGACGATTTACCTTCAAAAGTAAAAGAAAAATTACATATTATATAGGTATACAATCAACAAAAAAGATACTCTCTTATACATCATAGAGTGTCTTTTTTGTTGATTTTTTTCACATTCCTCCTTATTTACTGAGACAAAACTTATGGTATAATATAGGTAGCTAATTTTAGGGAATGTTTTCTCTACATCGCTCGTTGCCATCGAGCGTTTTTATTTTTCAACAGCTAACTTTCTGAAAGTTTGTTAAAATCTGGTTACCAATATGTGTAACAACTGACCCGTGCTTCTGTACGGGCTTTTTTGATGTTTTCACGCATCGTAATACCCAGGAATCCATTTACTAGGTGATGGATATTATTTAATTTCCGAATATCAAGATAGTAAAGATCTTATCCTATTTAGCTAGACCTAATCAGGACGTTAATAACGTTCATTATGTTCGTTTGTTTTGTTAGATGTTAAATCAAATTGAAACTGTATTCTTCGAATTAATAAGTACTAATAAAAACATAATAAAAAAGAGTGCGATTAAGATATGCACTCTTTCAAAAGAATTTACCACTCTCGATGGTCACCATGATCATGATTACGATCGCGGTCATGATCACGTCTACGACGACACTCATCACAATCGCAGTCACGTCTACAATGACAGTTGTTAAAATCGTTTCTTCTGCGTCTACGACCACATCCGCAAAATACTAAATCATCCCAAAATCTATTACAATCTCGAGAATGCCCAAAATTATTATCCCATCCCATAGATATGATTCCCTCCTCTAAAATTAGAATTCATCATATTCTATGATTAAAAGTTAGAAATAGTTTGTTTACTAGTCTATGTTTCAGACTAATAATATTTCGATTTGCAAGTCTATCTCACCCCTTATCTTTCCTTAACATCAAACAAGACGCTAACCAGAACACGGCAGCGCCTACGATACTTACCATACACTTAATCAAAATCATTTATTCTCACTTTATTTATTCTTTTGTTTCCAAACCCCATTCTCTTTACGATAAGTATTCTTGCCACCCATGAAGTCAGCTGTATTACCCGGAATGCTATATTTCTTATTCTTTTTCTTAGCCTTCTTCTTCAGTCTCTTCTCTTCTTGAATAGCTTGCAAATCCGCCTTCCATTGTTTCAACAAATCCTTTTCACGTCGCATCGAATTTGTACCCCTTGGATTAAAGTGTGAACTAAATAATTAGATTCTACCTATTTATATAGAATCCTTTAATCTGAATTTCCATTTTATTCAACCCTTCGTTTAACATGTACCAATTTATGTTTTTCCTTCTATATAGACCAACGATATATTATAATCCTTTATATACCCAAGGAGGTTTATCATGCTTAATTTTCATAAAATATTCCCCGTATTAGGATTCTTTTGGTTTTTATACGGTTTTATTGGTCTCATCTTTTTATTACTATTCCTTAGCGTGTCGTAACAGCGCGTATAAATACATGCTTAATGTGTAATTTCTTTATAACAAAGAAAAAAGCACCCGTTATGGCTGCTTGTGATTTTATGTTTTTAATATTTCAGGAATCTCTTCTGCTGTTAAATCATATTGTTATTCCTCACTTTTTATAAAAATGATTATTTCGTTAAGTTTCAATATGTAATATTGCATATTCTTTCCTTTCAATTTCCATACATGCAATAATTTTTTTATAAAAATACAAGATATTAGTAAGGATGATTTATATGAACAAATTCCGGAAGAGGATAATTAAATCTTTACAAACTTTTTGGGGATGCTTAGCATTTGGTGTATTAATGTTTGCCATCTTCTTAATTATGGATCTAACAGATACACCTTTAAATGCATTAAGTTGGAGAGATTGGATAGGTTCTACAATAGGTGCAGCCATTGTATCTGTAGGGATGTTTACTTTAAGTAAATTGGATTTAAAATAATTTTTCAGTCAATACTATATGTAGGCTGTATGCAAAAAATCATTTGAAATAGTTTTCTTTGTATCTCCTTGTATAGAGCAGTTAACTTTTGCTAACTGCTCATTTACTCGTGAGCATTATTGACAAGCTATCATATAATGTAGTCAGGCCTTTCTTAAAATTAAGTTCGTCACTTGAATTATAAAAATGGGATTAAACCCTATAACCTTTTCAAGAATCATCCATATTTTATTCATGAAAAAGTGCTTTATTTTATTGAAAGGTGGTTGCGGAAACAACTGCCTTTTTGTTTATGACAAAAGGATTATTTTTTTCAAATGTGTACTACTAATAACCATTAAATATCTTATAATTGTTATATATGAAATGATTTTTTTAGGAGCAGATAAAATGCCAGTTACACTAGAACTTATTCTTTTTATTCTTATAGCAATTAGTGCTGTTGGCTATTTGATAAAAGAATCTCAAAAAACTAAGAAAAGAACCCTTGGAATTTCACTAGAACTTTTAGTTCTTTTCTGGTCAATATGGAGAATATCGACTATCATAATCCAAATTTCGGAATATAATCTCTCGTGAATAAAACTCAATATTCCGTCAATACTTTATATTACATTAGATTTTCTCCTTATTCCCCCTTGGAGAACCGAGCAGTTAGCTTTTGCTAGCTGCTCTTTGTCTGTAAAAATACACTCAATTAACAAGAAACGCATATAATATTCTATGTTCCTTTCTTTATAAAATAAGGTAGTCTTCACAAAATGGATCTCGTCACGAGAGCACCTAATAAAGTGCTCTTTTTTGGCTTTAAAATAAACAAAATGAAATTTATATATATTTTTCTTTCATATATAATATTTTAATATTTATTTATGATATATGTTTTAACTTTTGTTACAACATATATCTGTATCTAGTGAAACTTCTAAAATTGTACAACCAAGCAATTAGCTATTATAGCTTGCTGCCTTGTTATGTAAAATAAAACATTTATGAAAAGCTTTCTCAACACCTAACTGATGGAACTTAATTACCTTTTATGGTAATCTGTTGGTAATCCCATAAAAATCTATCGTTCCATTAACAGGACCCGTCCCCCCTAATCGGGTCCTGTTAAATGTTCTCTATTAAAATGGTGTTTTGGTTCAACTATCGTCTTCATCTCCCCACGTCCTACAATTCAATATGCAATATTACATATTTGGTATATCAAATTTATAAACATGTAATAATTGCTTTATACAATGTTTATAATTATTATCGAAAGAAGAATACTACATGTCTTTCTTTTCGTGGTCTCCTCTTATTTCCTTAACAGTTGTTGCAATCATCATTTCTATTAAAAAGAATAAGAAACAATAGCTTTAAATAGTTACAATAAGTTATTTTTAGGAGGTGTAGTTATGTCATTTGCAGCATGGAGTGCAATTTTTATGACTTTAATCGGAGCAATGTCAGGAGTAATATTTGGTACTATTTCTTCTAAAAGAAGTAAAAATATCAACTAAAAACCAACTAATAAAAATAAATTTTTATTTTAGTGACAGCTGATACAATCTTAATATTCCAGCTATCATTTTCTATTCAAATAACTATTTTTTCACTTTTTTGATACATTTATGAAACATTTATATGTTATCTTCAGTAAGTTCTTTTCTTTTCATAAATTGTGTGAATTATACCCACACAAGAAGCTCTAGATCCCTAAATCTAGGGCTCCTTCGTTTAAATAAATATTTTTTCAATTCGATGTATAGACAACTATATATTAAAATGTTAAAATATGGTTGTGATTCCCGTTTGGTTTCACATACGACTTTTTTCTTCGGTTATGGGGTTCTTACGTAATAGTAAGAGCCATTTTTTTATTCCAGCAAATTTTTGTTAAAAATTTACATACACGTACTTTTCGATATATAATTAAATTATCAATATATTAGGAGTGTTAAGTATGTCAGGAACAATAATGATTTTGTTATACATTTGTTTCGGAATGAGTGTCGTTTTTAGCTTAATAAGGGAATTTCGAAAACCACAGAAAAACCAGTTCTTAATTTTAGTTGCTTCTTTAATTTTGCTAGGAGCTCTATTCCTAGTAAGCAGTATCTTCATCTAAATCAATAACCACGTAACTCGGTACTATTAAGATTTCTTTACCGCATACATTACATTTAGGATTTCCATGTGCAGAAATCCCTTTAATAATTTCAATTTCTAATAAATCTATTTCTGTGTTATCAAATATTTCAATCACATGTAAAAGTTACGTAAAGATTGCTATGATTTAATTCTTCCACCCCAGAAACGTTATATAATGAAATTGCAAACATTAGGTTTTTACCTTTCTGTACGACATAATTCTTTGCTAGGAGCAAATCCTAGCCTTTTTTATTTCACCCTCCGTTGATCCGAAGTCCAGATTCCCTCTTTCAATTATATTAGCTTGCATGCTAGCCTCTTTAAGGAATTCAATGTAATCAACAAGTACACTATCCTCAGTTCCAAGAATTACGCGTCATACCACTACGCGGGCGTAGCTGCATTTCATATCCTGGTGGAATCTCCAAAGCTAATCCCATTTGTACAACCTTTGTTTGGCCCGGCCATATAATCGTGTCCTCTGCTGCTACAAAATCAAAACCAGCACCACCAGACTTTGCATATCTTGGTAACTCCACATCTTTTATAGATTTTCCGAACGGGAAACCCCACTACGGTGCGATAGCACCCACTTTAGGAATGGGATGAGAATGAGGTCAAATGCGATGTACAAATAAAACACCGAAGGTACGTTCTCTACATCAAGAATTTGAATTGGTATCATTTTCATAATAGGCAAGTAAAAGTCTCTAAAACAATCTTGTTCTCTCAAAACAGAATACATAGGAGGTTGAAGTAACAAATTCTTCTACTCCGTAAAATGTATTGAGTCGTCAAGCACAAGACGCTAAAACACATTTGAGAACTCACAATCTGACTCGTTTGGTAATAGAATGAGTGCCGTATCTGCTATATGCACTGGATACGGCGTGGTGATGGCACACCGCAATCTTGCACGTCAGCGATACTAGAAATAGACTTCGCCTTTGGTAGTAAGAATCCCACTGACGTTAGCTAGCTTGTGGCTTTAGCCGTGGGAGTGTCAATTACCTCCCTTTGCTTTGATTAATAATTGAGTCACTTCGTAAACACCATGTTGTATTTCCATCATTCTTGATACACTCCTTTAATTAGATTCCACAACTCTTGTTCAGTCATCTCATAAAGTTGTCGACCTGTCTTTTCCTCTTTATAAATTCCTTTTTGTAGTAAAACATCGATATAGATTTGTTTCCTGTCCATGTTGCCTCCTAGCCGCTTTTCTTCTTAGGTCTCCTTATAGGTGTAGTTGCTGCCCTTTGTGGACTCCATCCTCCTTTTAATACTCTTTTACTAAATGTGCTATATGAAATACCGTTCTCTTCAGCTAAATTGACCATATCTTCCATTGTTGCTCTTAATTTCTTTACAGGCTTTTTTGCTGCTTCCTCTGGTGACATCCCTTTATAAACACGAGTTAAAAATGTCTTCTTTTTAACCCCATTTTCTAATGCTATCCTTAACCACTTTTGTTCCCTAAATTGATATTTCCGAGGCGGTGTATTAATTGCCTTACTAACATCCCATCCCATTTGATACACCCTACGATATAACATGTTATAGCCAATTCCGTTCTTCTCGGCTGCTTGATAATCTTCCTTTTCTAGCCATCTATTTATCATCATGGCGCTATGCCTCCTAATCCAAATTCATAATCTCCTCTAAAGTTCTATCTGAAATATGGGTGGTAATGATTTGTATGTTCCCGTATTTCTTTTTAGCCATTTCTATAGCTGCGCCCCCGGACTTCGCGTCAAACCAACGGCGCTTCCATTTCTCGTCTTTATCGTAAAACTCTACTGAATACGTGATAATGCTATTACGTTTCAAAAACTTATCCGCTGTACTTGTTGCAGTATAATCAAAACTTCCGACTACATCCTCTAGTGTTAGTTGTTTCATGCTCCTAACCCCATTGGGCGCGATTTGATTTTGTTCTTATCTGCCTGATCCATGATTAATGCGGCGATTTCTAGTTGATGCCTTCCTAGCTCTTTTGCTATTTCGAGAATACCTTTATCCTCATCCCACATTTTTCTTAATTGAATCACTTCACTTTCATCAAACACTAAGTCTAATTCTTCTAAAGCGATATATAAGTTACGACGAGATTTCTTCATGTACCTTTCTTGTTGCAACGCCATTATGTAATTCTCCTTTTCCAAATCCGTTCCAAGTCGTGGCATCCCATTTCCCCCCCCAGTTGTAATTGATGAATTTCCCTTAGCTCCGCCATAACGGCATGACGTCTTCTATCCACTTCTTCAGGACTGCGATTCCCTGCTTCGCAAATACAAGGTGCAAATTGAAAGCATCCATTACCCATATCGTTCTTAATTACTCCCGTTCCGTTACATGCACACATTTTAATTCCCCCTTTAAAAATGATAATGTCTTTCTTCTGTAAGACTTTGTTTCTTTGAAAGTAATCGTTCTGAAGTTATTGAGAATCCGCGATACAATCCGTTCGTAATACGCACCCTCTAAACACACTCCTGTAAGGCTTGTTGTAAATATAGTAGATTGAACCTTACTATTTTGTTTGATCTATTTTTAACTTGTTGTAATTCCTTTTTATAAGTAACCCTTGCTTCTCAAGTTTATTTATTATCCTTCGTAATGTAGCAGAAGACCATAAAGGATAAAGGAAATTACTTAAGCCATTCATCGTAACTGTTATAGCCTTCATTGAAATACTTTAATATATTTACCAATAATGAACTTGTTGTAAAAATATCGCTTCATTTAATACAATCGTTTTATTAATCCTAATAAAACGATTGAAGGTTGTTAATGTATAAGTAATTTGCTCATTTAGTTCACTTTCTTCATCCAACACTCATAACTCACATTGTCCTCCATGCCAGTAAACCGAACCTTTTCTCTCCCTCTGAACTTACCTTCATGATAAAAGGTTCTTTCTGCCCTATATATTCGTTTAATTGGCGTTACATAGTCATAACCTCGTTTTTCTAAATCACGAACTGCTATTAACATCTCCTTCATAGACCCACGCCTTACAGGTATCTTAAACATCACGCATTCGCCCTTTCGCATACCGCTATGTTGCCTTTAACCCACTTTGTTGATTTCTTCAGTACTTCTTCTGCTTGTTTTAATGTCAATTCGCCAATTTCTTTAATACTTAATTGTCCTTTAATCATGTCTTCATCTACTTTTCGACGAGTAGCTAATTTTTTTTATGTTTAATTTAATTGCACTAACTTGTTGAGCATTAATCATGTCCACTTGGATTTCTAGTAAATCTTCACCCGCATAGATTTATAAACCTAATCCGTGAATTGCAATTGCTTTTACTAAGCACCGCTGGATACTCGTGTTAATGTCAAAACTATTACGCTCTGCAATCGGCTTGTTTTGATTGTTTAGTAGTGGGTGACTTTGACTTAGTGATTTTCTTGTACAGTTAATTCACCCCCTATAAAGTAACCACAATCTGTTTTGAGTAAGTCCCTCCATTAAGTTGTTTTACTTCCCATATTGCTGTTGGATCTACCTCACGAAGTTTATTAACTACCTATGATAAGTAGCTAAAACGCCCTTTCTTTTCAACATGTTCCGTGCAATCTATTTAAGCTAATTTAGAAAAGTAATTTTTAGCTGTCATATGAATCTCCCCTTTTTTTAAAATGGTGCTATTTCCGTTTGTTTACTAGCTTCATACACTTTCATAAGTGCTTCTAACCCATATTCGTAAGCTACAACCATTGATACAGCGTTAGGCTCTTTGCTTTGCTTATATCGTTCAACCAAACTCTTTAAAATTTGAATTTCAGCTTCAATTTTGCTTTGTATTCCCACCTTATTCACCTGCCACTTTCTCTGTAGAATGAGACATTACATATTGCGTAATGCACTCTGTTTCTGCGTGTAAGTAATCACCACCAAAATCTAAGTAACTTTCACCGAAGTATATTTCTCCATTGCAACCTTCACATTCTTCAATAAAGTCTCTTGCTGATGAGTCATGATAATTACCGTAAGTAATTGGATTTTCAATCATATTTCATTCCTCCTTATTTACTGAGAGAAAACGTATGTTATAATACATGTAGCTAATTTTAGGGAATATTTTCTCTACAACGCTCGTTGCCATCGAGCGTTTTTTCATTTTTAACGAACTCCCCGAAAGAATTCTCCTTCCTCAAGCGTGTGAAGGGCGTATCCCAACGGTAGGTAGGAGATGAATTTCGGTTTGGCATAGCCAAAAACTTTTGATAAACTTGCTATATGAAGCTCTTCGATAACTTGATATATGAGGTTGCAGGAAGAAAATAGAGTGCGAAAACCAAGCCATTCGGTTCCCGCGTAAAATATCAACCGTACCAAAAGAGCGTCCAAGCGTTGGACATCTAGGGGTGGAACACCCCGAAGTAACGCTCAGGGAGACGAAAGGTTACTTTCGTCGTGGAACTGAGAAGCTCCCACTTCAAGCTTTGCTAAGTGGCGAGTAGTTCACTAGATAACTACCTAACAATCTGTTAAAATTTAGTTACCGATATGTGTAACAACTGGTCTGTGCTTCTGTACGGGCTTTTTTGATGCTTTCAGGCATCATAATACTCAGGAACCAGTCTATTAGGTAGGGCCCCCTATTAGATTACCGAATATTACGAAAAGCAAGAGCTTGTCGTATTCACTCTATAAAAACGCTATTACAAACATAATCCCTTTTGGCTCCTATGGATTATCAACTTTTTTCATAATTTTTATCTTTGTTTTTTTATATTCATAATTTCGTAACATCTTTATATAATGTTTTAATAGATTTTATGTTAAACTTATAACATTCCAAGAAGTCCTTTACTTTTAGAATCGACAATTCTTCAATACCCTTAGTCTTGCCCTACATCCCCTGTAGGGCTTTTATCATTAGCTAGGGTGGTTATACCTCAACCTTATCTGTTCTGTTATGCACAACTCTAGTTCTTAAATTCCTTATGATCCACAAGATTTTCTTTTGTTCATATTCATCACGCTGCTGCTTATTCGTCATCTTGTTACCATCCCATTTTTTGTCCCAGACATCTATTCATTCGGTGTACCAGGTATTCCAATAAACATATTACTGACGATACTATTACCAGTGATAATGTGCTTTCCTCCATCATTTACATCGCTGCCCTATCGATTTCTGGAATAATTCCGCGTTTCGTTAGTATTTCATGAATAAATCTGTACTCATTGTAAACACTCCTCATAATTTTTTTAATAACAAAGCAAATCAACCATCTTCTCTGTTTTCTTAGAAATTTTTTTATAATAAAGAAAAGCTGATGGATAAAACCTCCATCAGCTTTTCTATTTCTTGCTATTCAATTAGAAGCTAACTGTCGCTGCTTCCTCTCCTGAATTAATCATTCGTTGTTCAATCTTTCCTAGCAGTTCCTTTATCTTACTTGAATAAAGTTTAACTGCTTTCGTAGATTGAGCATTCTTAAGCTCTTCTGTCCATTCTGCTAAATCTTCCTTTTCTTGATCATCTAGATAATCAAAAACTTCCTTTCGAGACATGGGGCTCACCTCAACTTAACTCTTTGTATTTGGCCGTTACATAACCAAATCTCCTCATCTCTCTATTTCTATTTATAACAGATTACTCCTCCTTTATTCCTTATTCTTTTTTTCGAGTTCGGTCAATTTCTTTGAAATAGACTGAAGCTCGTCAGTTTTTACTTGTTCCGTCGCCAAACGATTGTGCAGCAGGAAAGCTTGCCCTGAAATCCCAGCAAGAATACTCACCTTAAGAATATCCATCATTGTTTCAGGGTTAAACATTGCAACACCAACGAGTGAAGCAATACTGCCTACAAACATCTCTCCCAAGAAACCCGGGTGAAATGCAAGCTTGCTCTTACGAGGCAACAAAAACTTTTTGTTTGTGATGTAATGACTAGCCAATCCTGAGACCATACCAGCCACAACTGACACAATTACTGTAACCAACATAATATGCACCCCTTTTCGAAAAACTTTTGACATTGCAGCAGCAGTTTCTATTTAATAATTAATTCCTATGACATAGCATCACCCCTTTCAGGCAAAAACAAATAACCTTCCAGGAAAATGAATTGTTTACACAATGAAATAAAGTAACATAAAGTTCCTTTTTGTGTAATTTCATTAACCCGAAAGGCTATAAGTAGTTAGTGATATAAAAAAGAAAAAGAAAAAATGCAACTAAATTATATCACAATGAGGTTTATTTTATCTTTAAATTCAGAAAATTTATTCTGTTATTTAAATTTCTTAAGTTAACAAATCAAATTCTTCGATAGTTTTACACTTTCTAATAATTCGAAAGCCTAATTATTATTTATTTTTTTCAACCTGCCATCAATTATGCTGTAGATTACACTACAACTTTGATGAATATAGAATTCCAGTATTTCAAATGCTACCTGCTTTCCTCAACGTTTTCATAATTATATAAATTTATTATTCTAGTTCCTGTCTCACGTACTAACCACAATACCTTACGCTTAAATAAGAAATAATAATATATATCAAAGAAATAAAAATCTTCTTGATATCCTATTAGCTTATTTCGTATTATTTTTTCCATCTTTATTAATTCTGGATAAATTCCCAAATCTATTTCTGCCGGTGCAATACAGGTATTCCCTCCTATATTTTTTTCAATTATTTGCAATATCTTCAGTACTTCGTTAAAACTGTTGTTTTTTGTTTCTCTTCTCTCTTTCCACTCTTTATTTTCGCGATTATAAATAGACACATTCATGATTATACACTCCTCTTTTTATTTGTTTTCATTAAAAAAATTTCTATTACGACTGTTACTAGTTACCATCCTATTGTAACTATCTTCAATTACATGTTTGTTCTTTTTGATACTGATCCCATTCAGCAGCTGTGATATACGAGATAACATCTCCTACATGAATATAAACTGTATCACCTACTCTAACACCTTCGAGTTCTGTATCAATTCTTAAATCGATATTTTCAATTCTAATTAATCGTTTGGTAATAAGTTTCCCTTTAGTAATTTTCCATCGATAAGCATTTAAAGTAACAGGATGTATTGTTTCTGAAAGTCTCAATAAATGATTCAAATTATCACTCCTTTTTTAAGCAAAATAAAAAAGCAACCTAAAAGGAGAAGACATAACACATTAAAAATGCGTACTCTTCAACCCGATAGGTTGCTTTAATTACAGAAAGGAAAAAGAAAAAAATTATATACTTTTTATACCATATCAATAACCAAAAACAGCCAATTTTTAAACTAGAAATAATACAAAAACTTTAAATTATATTATTGGTTTATGGTCTGTTTTTATTTAATTGTATATCAAAACAAGAAATAATTTCTCTAATTTTTATAGTGCAGTATTCAATTTAAATGTTACAATTACAATATTATTCAAACATATTATTCGCAAACTAAGATGTTGAGATGAATATCAAATACATACATTTTAAAATCTGGGTTTACTACACTTTAATTTTAGAAGCCCTAAAAAGAGTGTAGTGATTTAATCTATAACGAATAAAACAAAAAATTAGAAAGTAAGGGGTTTACAACATGTTAAGGCTTAGGCTCGTATATTTATTACTTCCACTTATGCTATTTGTCGGGGGTTGCGGAAACATAGAAGATGAAACAAAGTATGAAAAAGGATTTTTAAAAGGAACTGGAGCTATGAGGAAGGCATCCAATAAAATGACTGAAATACAAGAGAAAGACCATTCGCTATCTTCGTCACAAGAAGAGTATAAAGAAGCGGTTATGGAATTTAGAAAGGTAACTAAAGAATTTAAAGACTTAGTTCCTGACAAAAAGTATGAAACTCAACACAAGAACCTAATAAAAGCAATGGAAGAATATGAATTATCTACATCAAAACTATTAACAGGAATGTCTGATACAGAAGGTACCGAGTGGAAAGATGGTATTAATCAGTTCAATAAAGCGACAAATATGTATGTTATTGCAGCTGGGAATATTGTAGATATACAATACGGAAATAAAGTAGGTACAACAGAAAAAAGTATTGGAAAAATATCTGAAGAAGATGCCCCAGTAGAAGCAGAAACTGAAACTGCCCAAACACAGCCGTCTGAGCAAGAAGTAGAGGTAGCGACTAAAGATACTCAAACACAAACGACTGAACAAAAAGCAGAAGCAGAGGTACCCACCGCGGACAAGGAATCAGTAGTAGAACAATCGCCACAGCAACTTACAGTTGATAATGTAAAAGAAATTATTGAGTATTATTCTATTGGAGAAAATGACAAATTAAATAACGTATCTGTTGAAAATGGTGAAATAAAAGCAAATATTGTATTAGCATCTAACAATCTATTTCCAGCTAAGGATATGGCAGTTAATAGATACAGTCAATTATCAGATGAATTACTAAAACATGAAGGTTGGCAAACACTAACTATTACATATGCTAACATAGGAAGTATTAGTATGACTCGTAACGATAAGGAAACAAATGAGATTGGTGATTACTTCCCAGTACTTAAAATTGAGGAAAGATTGAAATGATAAAATTAGTACCATAGAAGATCTTTCATATTATTAACATAGTTAGCATGTGTTTAGTTACCACCATCTATAAGCTCAATTAGAGATAGTAACTCTAATTAGTACTATGAGTACACAAATAAAAGAAGTGAATGAACTTGTTGGTCCATTCACTTCTACATTTGAGTTATCCCTCTCTAAATTAAATTTCTTCTAAAAATCCCTTTGATCTTGAGGAATTTCTTCTTCACAATCTGTGCAATATGTTAATATTTGATAACCGCCTACAATTTTAGAATCATGAAAATCTGATTCTCTGCCACCAAATGTACATTTATTCATTTTGCATTCTCCTTTTTATGAAAATACAAAATTAAATTATATGCTGCCTTTGTTCTTCAGTTGTAGGAAATACCCTACTATATCCTTTTTTGCATGAAATACAATACGATGGTTTACAATCAAATATCGATTGGTATTACATCTTTGTGGTTGTGATTCTACTACTCGATCACATGAAATGTCGCTAGATGCTATAGTATCTTCATCTGTTAAGACATCTTGATATAACTGGGCTACAATTGCTAAAATAGTTTTACCTTTTACTCTTAATCCTGTCACTGTTTGCTCTGTATACCCACTTTCTCCTTGTTGTTTAATTATTTCCTTACTTGGGTTTCCTTTTATCAAATCCACTGCATTATTCCTTGTAATCTTGTATAAAACAGTATGATTTCCAACTATTTTAGGCCGCATATAATCAACAGCTGCCACTATAGATTCAAGTTGAAAGTTCTGATCCAATAGCTCTTTAACTGAGAATGAATCTTTACGAATAAACTTTAGCTAAATCAACAAGTACCATTATATCAGCCACATCTAATTCACAATTATTCATCTCTAACAAAGAATTCTCAAATTCTTTGTAATTAAAGACGGCTACTTTTTTCAATATTTTCATAGTCTATATATCCGCCCTTCTTAGAAAATAAAAAAGACAAGGAACTGACCCTCGTCTCTTTCATAACTGCAGTTAATTTTATTCTTCATAAACAACCATAACGGTTACAAGTGGTTGGCCTTGATCATATTCACGATTAATGATCCCACTTGGTTTTATTTCTTTAGCTATTTTCCCTTGATTATTACAATATTTCAAAAAACTATTCACTTCTTCATCAATTCTTAAAGCATCAGCAATCACCGTTCTAATTTTTACCATAATAAGTTCCCCCTAATAATTTTTTATTTTAAATATGTAATCTCAGAAATTCGAAATCCATCTATTTTTGGTACATATTTAAATTCCAGAATTAAGTCGTTTTGTTTTACCAAAAACAATCCTTTTTTCACTTTTGTAACAGTTCTTGGTTCTTCATAATTAAATAAACTTGGTTTACTTTTATAAGTAATTTTGTAATTCTTATTTGTACTAAAATAGTCTGATGTAAATTCATCAGCTAATTCTGCAGTAGTTACATGATTTCCTAAAAACATTTCTAGTTCTTTTTTGTTTTGATAAATGGTTAAGTGACCGTTCTTATCAATATCATCAAATATTAATTTGAATTGCCCTCCTAAGTCATTAATCACATTTTGTGATAATTCATCTTCAAACAGGTAATCGTATTGAATCTTTTGTTTCAAATCCTCTATTTTGATTGGAGTTAAAGCATCTGTTTGAGGTTCATCCTTTATAAAGGTGTTATAAAAAGCAAACATCATAGCTAAAACGCCTAATACTAAAAATAATCTTTTGATCTTCATAAAATCTTCATCCTTTCACAATGTGATGTTCTCCAAAAAACGCAAAAAAGCCCTTTTCGGAGTTATATTTAAAAAGAAAGTAAAAGTAAAAAACTTAAACTATCTTTGAAAATTCAAACCCCGAAAGGGCTATAGTAGTTATGGATATAAAAAATTGAAATTAAAAAAGGTATACTTAATTTTAACAAATTACACCTTTAAAAACAACAATCTTCAGAATATTTAATCCATTAAATTTATGTTATGATGAATATTATAAACCCTCAGAATGGAGTTTGATTTACAATTGAAAAAACGTCTAATTTCTGTTTTTCCAATATTAATATTTATAATTGGCGTTACCTTACTTTTACTAAGACAGTTCGTTTTTTTTCCATATAAGGTTTCTGGAGTCTCTATGGAAAATACCTTATTTAATAATGACAAGGTTTTAATTAATCACCTCACCCATTCAATAGACGATCTGCAAAGATTTGATATAGTTGTTGTTAATTCCCCCCTAGAAAACACTTCTAATAAAAAAACAATTATAAAAAGAGTAGTTGGTTTACCTGGAGATAGAATAGAATATAAATCACAGATGCTTTATATAAATGGACTTCAGGTAAAAGATGCATACTCAAAAGGTAAAACAGCTGATTTTTCATTGAAAAATATTTATGGTTTCGAAAGGGTTCCAAATAATACAATTTTTGTATTAGGGGATAATCGTGATGAAAGCTTAGACAGTAGATTTAAAGAAATAGGATTTATATCTTTGAATGATATTGAAGGTAAGGTAATTTTACGCTATAAACCATTAAATAAATTTATGAAATTTTAATACAATTAATTAAACATATAAAAAAGGTCCAACTGTAGGAAAGTCGGACCTTTTTACAATATGATTTTGATTAGTTAAGTTCGACTGATAAAAAACTTATAGATGAACCTTCTAAAATCTTATTTAGCTACACCATTAAAATTTGATGCAAGTAATCCATTATCCTGCTCTTTAGAAGTTGCTCCTGCAGTTTTCTGTTCTGGTTTTTGTTCGGGTTTCTGCTCTGGTTTCTGCTCTGGCTTTTCTTTCTCAAGAACTATAACATTTACTGTTTCAGTTGAGCTATTTCCTACCTTATCGGTTGCCGTTACTTGAACTGATATTGTGCCTGGCTTACTTGTATCATACGCTCCTACTGTTACTACTGGATTTGGATCTTTATTATCTTTTACACTCACTAAACTTTCTGGACTTACTTTATCTCCCACATGTACGGTTACACCTTGTTTCGCTGTTATTACTGGTGCTTCCGTATCCTTCTCCTCTTCCTTTTCTACTACTTTTACTGTTACCGTTACAGTTGAGCTGTTACCCGTATTATCAGTTGCCGTTACTTGAACTGATATTGTACCTGGCGTACTTGTATCGTATGCTCCCACTGTTACTACTGGGTTTGAATCTTTATTATCTTTTACACTCACTAAACTTCCTGGACTCAATTTATCTCCCGCATGTACGGTTACATATTGTTTTGCTGTTATTACTGGTGCTTCCGTATCCTTCTCCTCTTCCTTTTCCACTACTTTTACTGTTACCGTTGCAGTTGAGCTGTTACCCGCCTTATCAGTTGCCGTTACTTGAACTGATATTGTACCTGGTTTACTTGTATCATACACTCCAACTGTTACTACTGGGTTTGGATCTTTATTATCTCTTACGTCTACTAAATCTCCTGCATTTAAGCTATCTCCTACATAAACAGTTACACCTTGTTTCGCTGTAATTACTGGTGCTTCTGTATCCTTTTCTTCTTCTTTTTCGACTACGTTGACAGTTACTGTTGTACTTGAGCTATTTCCTGATGCATCTGTTGCCGTTACTGTTACTTGAATTTCTCCTGCCTTACTTGTATCGTACGCTCCTACTATTACTACTGGGTTTAGATCTTTATTATCTCTTACGTCTACTAAATCTCCTGCATTTAAGCTATCTCCTACATAAACAGTTACACCTTGTTTCGCTGTAATTACTGGTGCTACTGTATCCTTTTCTTCTTCTTTTTCGACTACGTTGACGGTTACTGTTGTACTTGAGCTATTTCCTGATGCATCTGTTGCCGTTACTGTTACTTGAATTTCCCCTACCTTACCTGTATCGTACGCTCCCACTATTACCACTGGGTTTGGATCTTTATTATCTTTTACTTCTACTAAATCGCCTGCACTTAAACTATCTCCTACATGTATAGTTACACCTTGCTTTGCTGTAATTACTGGTGCCACTGTATCTTTTTCAGGTTTCTCCGGTTTTGTTGTACCACCATCATTACCATCTCCGCCTGTTGGTGGTTTTGTACCGCCTCCACCATCATTACCATCTCCACCATCATTACCGTCTCCGCCTGTTGGTGGTTTTGTATTTCCTCCACCATTATTACCTTCACCACCTGTTGATGGTTTTATATCTCCCCCGCCACTATTACCTTCACCACCTGTTGGTGGTTTTGCATCTCCTACGTTACTAGAATCTCCAGAAGCTGGCGGTTTTTTATCATGATTAACTGGAGGCATTGAATTATCTGCAATAGCAACCCCATCATTGATATTTAAATCGCCACCAAATACAAAGTTCTTACTATCCTTATTATCCGAAACAGAAGGATTGTTTGTTGCTGATGCTATTGAAGTATTTAAATCTGAAAAACGATTATTTGATTTATCACCGTCAATAACTGATGCTAGATTTCTATCTGAATTTATAGCCGCGGTAGCAATTGAATCAGTTAAATCATCAAATTTCTTTTTAGTTTTGTTATTTTCAATGATTCCGGCTAAATTTTGATCAGAGCTACGTTTTGCATTATCAATGATTTCATCAAAATCGTTAGTATTTAAATTTTCATTCGTTTCATTCTTACTTTCATCTTTTTTCTCATCTTTCTTCTTTTCTTTTTCAGTATCTTTTTTCTTTTTAG
Organism: Bacillus sp. C-3-6; assembly: GCF_054509685.1. Classification (NCBI taxonomy): domain Bacteria; kingdom Bacillati; phylum Bacillota; class Bacilli; order Caryophanales; family Bacillaceae; genus Bacillus; species Bacillus sp. C-3-6. The sequence goes on from NZ_JBSSBE010000002.1 coordinate 165,990, forward strand.
ATACTGATGCTGTTTTGGTGCTCTTTTTTTCCGAAGAAAACAGCGAGCAGCCTGAAACTACCCCAACACTTAAGGTAGTAGCAGTAGTTGCAAGTAAAACTTTCTTGAAGATTTTTGAATAATCTAAAGGCACAATCAATTCCTCCCCATTACTTAACCTGCACTTATAGTTGCAACAGATGTAGCAGAACTATTAGGTGTAGAATTACTAATTTTTTCGAGTAAATCTTTATTTCCAACCTTTTGAGCAAACTTTTTAGCTTCCTCAGATTTATTTAATTTCAAATAACTATTAACAATAATTCCTTCTCTTCTACCATCTAGTGGCACTTGATCTATTAATTTGATAACTTCTTCATGTTTGTTATCTAACGCAGCAATTTCAAAATTAATTAGTGAATTTTTAGTTTTAAGTTCTTTTACCTTTTTCAAGTTATCAACAGCTATATAATATGAAACTACTGATTCTGCAAAATCTTGCTCTAAGTCAATAGCCTTTTGTGCTTTACCGCTTAAAAGATAAGTAAATAAAACTGCCTTTTTATCTTCTTTTCCTAACTTTTTATAATCCACTTTATCAAATTCCAAGGCAGCATCTTGATATTTTTGAACTGCAGATAATCTTAATCCATTTATTAAATTCACATTAACTTCTAAACTATTTACATCATTTGCAGATGCAGCCTGTAAATTCTTCAAATTACTAAAGGTAAGACCTGCTAATATGAATAAAACAATCGATGCGATTCCTATAATAGCGTACTTATATTTTTTTATATTATTTAGGATTCCTTTTTTATCTATTACTACTTTCTCTTCATGTTCAGGTTTAGTTTCACTTAGTAGATCTCTTTCCTTATTTAAATTAATCTCATCACTTTCTGGTTCACTTTTAGCTACAACTATTTTTTGTCTCTGTTGTGCTTCTTTTATTTTCTTTTCTTCCTCTAATCTTCTTTTTCTTACTTCTTCAAGTTTTCTCTCTTCTTCTTTCCGTCGAGCTTCTACCTCTTTTCTTGCTTCTTCTTCGGCCCTTCTATGCGCTTCTGCTTCTGCTCGTTTTCTTGCTTCTTCCTCTGCTTTTCTACGCACTTCCGCTTCTGCCTGGTTTCTTGCTTCTTCTTCGGCTCTTCTACGCGCTTCTGCTTCTGCTCGTTTTCTTGCTTCTTCCTCTGCTTTTCTACGCGCTTCCGCTTCTGCCTGGTTTCTCGCTTCTTCCTCTGCTTTTCTACGCGCTTCCGCTTCTTCCTGGTTTCTTGCTTCTTCCTCTGCTTTTCTACGCGCTTCCGCTTCTTCACGTTTCCTTGCTTCTTCTTCTGCCCTTCTACGCGCTTCCGCTTCTTCACGTTTCCTTGCTTCTTCTTCTGCCTTTCTACGTGCTTCCGCTTCTGCTCGTTTTCTTGCTTCTTCTTCTGCCTTTCTACGTGCTTCTACTTCTTCACGTTCCCTTGCTTCTTCTATTTTTAAATCATTTTCAGAAGTGCCTGCCTGTTTTTGAATTGTAGTGATCCAATCAAGAGCTGGGTTACTATTTGAAGATTCATTTTTAGGTGAATTTACATTTACACTTTCTTCACGTTGGTTCCGCGGTTGTTCTGAATGCTCTTGTGGTATTTGCTCACTTATTGTATCTTTATAGACATCCTCATATTGTTCTTCTTCCTCTGCTAGTAATCGCTCACGTCGTTCTTTTTCTTGTCTAATCCTTTCTTTAATTACGTTTCTTTTTCTATTATTATGCATATAACAACAATGGCCTCCTTTCTATTGGTACCTCATAAATGAGAGTAATTAAATTATTTATCCTTCATAATTAATCATGAGATATTTCTATAGAAAAACTAAGGAAAAATAAAGATAATATTATTTTTTTAAGCATGATAAATAAAAAAGGATAAACAGGTAGCACCCATTTATCCTTCTTTTTATTTTACATCTATTGAGTTTTTAGTACATGTTATCCCCTTAACACACCCCTTTTTTAAAAATTTCAGACAGAAAAAGGATACAACACGCTCGTTATACTGTATATTCTGATGAATACAAAAATATATTTTCACACCATATTAAGTTCATCCATTACTTTCAACTTTTCATGTAATAGATTAAAAATTTCTTCTTTATAGTCACATTTCTTCAATTTTTTAATTGCTTCATCCTTTATTTGTGACACTCTTTCAGTTGTTATCATAAGTGCTTTTGCAATTTCTTTATGCAAATATACTATACCATCTAGAAGACCAAAACATAGATTTAGTACCATCTTTTGCTTTGGGTTTAATACTTCATCAAATATTAACCATATCTCGTAATTTAAGTCTTCAATTACCATCTCATTTGTTGACGGAATTGCTGAACTATCATCATAGAATGGATTTAATATACCTATATCTTCATTTATTGTATCTACATCCAAAGTAATAGTAGTAGCTCGCTTATAATATACGTTGTGCTTAATGACTGTTTCGCTAGTTACATTTAACTCTTTTGCTACTTCTTCCACTGAAGGGGTTCTGTTGTACATTTGTAGATATTTATCTTCTAACTCGACATATCTTAAATTAAATTGATTCACATAATTAGGGATTTTAAAAGATCCGGACTTTTTTTTACATATAATTCCTAACATACTTTTTTGTATCCACCAAAAAGCGTACGTGGAAAAGCAATACCCTAATGCCGGATTAAAATCTTCCATTGCCCGTAACATTCCCTCATTACCTTCTTGGACCAGATCATCAAACTCTATATCAGGGTGCTTGTTTTTGTACTTTCTTGCAATAGATAATACTAGTCCTACATTCACATGAAACAAATACTCACGTAGATCCTTTTCACCATGTTTGTACCGCTGAAATAATTTTAAACTTTCTTGTTTTGATAGTACCTTATAATTCCCAATTTCCTTAATTTCAAAAGTGTTTTCTTCTAGATTTGCCATTGGCTTAATACTTCTTGCAGTAGAACCTTGTGTAATAGTTTTATTTAATGAATCATCGCGATTCAAGCTGCTATATGATTGATTCATACCTATTCCTCCCTTCTCATTTTTAACGAATTGTTTCTAAAAACATTTTTGTCTCCTTTTGTACGTTACTAATCAACTTACAATTCCTTGCGCATGTATTGGCAACTTCTTTATGTGCTTTCGTTTTTCTCAATTCTATATAAATATCGCATCCTTTGCAGATGCTACTAATACCTTCCATTATTTCTAATTGTCTTCTTCTTTCATATAAAAACTGCTCTTTTGTTTTCTTCTCGCTTACTCGTCTCCCCATTTGTTTCACCTCGTATACATGAATAGTATTATTTATTAATTAAAAACTACTATCGGTATTACATAGATACGAAACTTCGCCTTCAAAACTCTTCCAAATTTCTCCTGTATGTATATGATATAGGATTATAACAAAATGTAAAATAAATTATTCTAAAAATTTCAAAAAATACCAGGATATTAAAATATCCATCATTTACTTATGATTAAACTAATTATATTTATATAAATCTTGATAATCATCAAGGTTTATATATACAATTTAAACCCTGATGACTATCAAGAACACGTATAAAACAATGGATGTATTGTATTTTTCTATACAATACATCCCTCGATTTTATAAAACCCACTCATTCTAGTTATAGTATAGAAAAGTACTTAATCATTTCTACCCCTTATTAATATATATATCTTAATTTATTTCAATAAAAATAGCGTTTATCTCACTTTCTCTATTGCTGGAATATAATCGTTTAACAGTAAATCATCTAGCCCCTTTCCAAGATTAATATCCCAACTTGCATAATTAATACTTATCCCTTCTTGATAAAGCGCTTGCGCACATTCTAATAACGACCGTTGAACATCTGAATTTGTAATCATGTCCATATCTAAAGCGAACGTCGCCTGTTTAACTCCCATTTTTTTTAATGGTTCAATTAATATTCTCCATACTTTAACCCCTGGTATTGATACAACTGTGGTACCATACATTACTTTTTCCTCATTTGTTAGAAGCTCCTCTAAGTTTTCAGCAGAAATATCAGATTTTAGACTCCCTTCTGAAATCCATACATTATCCTTTTTTATTAGTTCTCCACGTTCCAAACTTTTCAACTCTCGACTAGGTACTGCTACATGTATTGGCAATGGGTTCCCAGCTGCTGTTCCATGGAATTTCCCACCTGAGCTGATCCAAATATATTTACTTTCTAACTTTAATTGTACTTCACCTAATTTTTCACCTTCATAATTAATCTCATACCATTCTGTAACATCGATTTTACCTTTAAATATAGACTCTATCTTCCCATTGATTTTATAGGTCACCTCTATAGTATTGGGCTGCTCAATAACTTCTGCCTTAAAGCTTGGTTTATGATTTTTTACAACTGTCATATATTCAGGATTATCAATTCTACATTGAAAACCGCATATCTGATTATATATATTTCTCTGCGGTATTAATAAAGAATCTCTCCTTCCTGCAAACGTAAAATATCTTCCATCCTTTGTTTCTTTTGCATAAAATCCTGGAATTCCAACAATATAGCTTGTTTTCCCCCCTACTTTTTTTATTAGCTCTTTCGTAGTATCCCAAGGTTTAATAGGAAAACTTTTGTAATTTCTAACATTTATTACTTCTCTTGTAATCCTACGTTTTGATCCCATTAACATTTTAATATGTTCATCTCGCACGTCTAAAAATTCTAGGAATAAAGTGTAAATAATATCAAGGTTGTAATCATTTTTCTTCTTATGTTCCTTAATCATCTGATTTTGAGAAAAGTCATATCCCCTTTTTTGATCTTCAGCTATTATATGTAAATAGCCTGCTTCCCCGAATACTGTTTCAGATGAAATTCGTCCACATATTATTTTAGTTTCAGAATCATTAACCATGCACCATCCTTGCTTACCACATATAGGGCACGTTGTTCTATAATATTCAAACCATCTCTCATTACTCCCCTTATTCATGCTTCTTACTGGCCTTAATATTCTACTTGCTGCTAACTTTTCAATTGACATCACATATCTCCTTTCCCCTTGAGCAAATAAAAAAGCCCTTTGGAATACGGAGGTTAAATACCACACAAACGTGTAATTTAATCCGTAACCCGAAGGGCTTCATGTAATCACTAGAAATTTAAAAAATTAACAAGTTATAATAAGAATATACTAAAAATTCTTTATTTAATCTAGAGGTTAATTATAATATTATTAAACTCCACACTATAATTATACATGGGCATCTCACTGCTTAACCCCCTTTGGACCTTTTGAAGCGAGAACTTCTTCGGAATTAGATACTATTTTAGCAATCTATATTTACTAAACTATAAGGGACCTCCTTATTAACCGTTCACTAATGGTTTTCTGCATACTTTTTTTGGTACAGTATAATCTCTACTAACCAATTAATTGCGCTATTAAGCACAATCTTGTTAACCATAATCAGTTTCTTGTAAATAATCATCATAACATTATATTTTGTTTGAAATTAATTAATTCTACCCAAAACCACTTTAGAATAAGGACTATAAAACAGTCATATAATTATCAATCTCATGTTGATACCAACAGAAAATCAATACATCTCACCTATATTTGACATTGATATATCAACTAAGATTAACATATCAAATGAAGCGCACCAACTTTATCACTAGTATCCACCGGTTAACATCAACATAACATTAACAAGCGATTACTTATCAAAAACGTTTGCACCTATCTAAACTTCAAGATTTATATTAGTTGAACATTAGTCCATTGCAACAGATTGCGCGGAAATAAGTTAATTAATAAACTACCTATAAAAATGTTTCAATGCTAGTAAGACATAAAAAAGAAACACCCTGAAACTATCAATCTCATGTTAATACCGAAGGAAAGATAACTGGTTTTTAACCTTTTCATTTGTTATTAACATATCAACTGAAATTAACATGTTAACTGACTGTTTTCTTTTGTTATCGATATCGTTTCGAATAAGATTGACATAACATTAACAATAAGGTGTCAAAAAAGAAGAATCATTTATAGCTTTCAAGATTTCAAAATCTATATCGGTTGAAATTTTTCTGCTGCGGCAGTTTTCTCGAAGTGAATCTAGTGACGATCTATCCTAGAAAATGACTTGACACCATCAAAACATAGTTGAAAATTTAATCGGGATAATAAATAATGACAGCATTTTACCCTTTATTTATCATTAACATATAGTCTAAAAACAACACATAGAAAGGAATGCTATCTATATTGTTAATGTCATATCAATAATTTTCATTTAACATTAATATGACATTAACAATTAAGTAGTTCAAATACGCATTAATACAGGTCTTGGCGATCTGTATTAATTATAAATTTATTTACTACAACAGTTTTCTAATGAAAAATCAAAAATACTCTAATAGAACTATAATTGCACATAGAAACTAACAAGAACTCCATACAGTTGATAGTTTCTTATTAGTGACACCGAAAAATTAACAGTTTTTCCTTTGTCTATCATTGACATATAACCTGAAATTAACATGTTAAGTGATTGTTTTCTTTTGTTATCGATATTATTCTGATTAATATTGATATAACATTAACAATAAGGTGTCAAAAAGGAGAAGTGTTTATAACTTTCAAGATTTCCAAAACTATATTGGTGATTTTTTTCTTCTGTGGCGGTTTGCTCGAAGCGAATCTAGTGATGATCTATCCTAGAAGTTGTTTTCACACTATCAAAAAATAGTTAAAATTTAATTACAATAACAAATGACGACGGTAATTCAATGCTTTTCAGCCTTTGTTTATCATTGATATATGGTCTAAAGGCGATACGTAGTGAGAAATACTGTCTATATTGTTAATGTTATATCAACAACTTTCGTTAAACATTGATATAACATTAACAATTATGTAGTTGTAATACGCATAGATGCAGATCTTGGATCTTCGAAATTTGCATTAGTTAAAAATTTATCTACCACAACAGGTTTCTATTGAAAAATTAAAAAAGAAAACATCCTAAAAGAAGAAATCATTTGTAATTGATATGTAACCTGAGATTAACATGTTAATAGAGCTAGTTATCTATTAATGGTAGTGTCCTATCAACTATCACTCATACGTATTGACATGACATTAACAATCATTGATTCTAAAGTTGAAAATATACATACAAATAGAGTTTTAGATTCTACATCTATTAAAAGGCTTTTTTCTATAGCAAAATTCACTGGATAAATCGGAGAAGATATCATTCTCGAAAGTATTTTGATAGTAACCAAAAACAATAAATCACTTTTTATTAATTCCGATTTAAAAGTGGCAATTGTATGAATCAATTTTGATTATATAGAGATCACTTGTAAGGGGTGATACCCCCTAGAAAAAGTGAGTTTATATTAAACCGCATAAAAGTACTTCAACAACCTATAATAGCCTTCACGTGCATTCTAAAGACCTACTGAAACCAATTAACTATACCGTTCATGGTTTTCTAATATCGAGTATCATAAATTACAATAAATATAGGCCTTTATTTACTATTAGTATGGGCTTTTCGCTTTAGATTTATACATACTTTTTAGTTTTTAAGTCTTTAAGTTTAATGCTATATCCTTATAATTTATTTACAAATCACTAATATTTTCTTATCATTAATATATTGTAGACTAATTTGTTAATTTCATAGCAACAATAATCACTAATAACTAACGGATTATTAACTGGACATTAGCAATAGTTAATTCCAAACCCTTATTTATCAACTTTATGTTAACAAGTGGTACTTTATATATCAATGACACATTTCATGTGAACGTCAATCGATAAAGGTATTGAGGTTTATATCGTCGAAAGACACTTAACATGTCAATCTCACTTTATATGTTAATTCCATTTTGCTATGGCCATTATATTTCAAGGAGGTACAACGATGATTGAACAAGATAACAAAAATACAACTGAACATATGGAGTCAAATAATACAAACTCTAGTCATGAAGATGCTTTTGAAAAAGCTTGGCGAATAACAGAGTTTTCAAAACTAGTAGGCCGACATCATAACACTGTATACAATTGGTTCAATATCCTAGAGGAAAAGGGGTTACACGGAACATTAAGAACCAATAATACAAATGAAAAGCTATATAACACACTGGATTTAGACATAGCTTTATTTATCAAGCTAAAAAGGGATGAAAAGTGGTCGCTAGATGCAATTATTGAGCTTTTACCACATCAATTTGAACTAAGACCAGTTTCTCCAGAAAATCAAACCAGTGAAGTCTCAACCCAATTAAACATGCAGGAAGCTGCAGCGACTATTGAAAAAATAGTAGAGCAAAAGATTCAAATGCATTTACAAAACATTGAATTAGAGTATCAAGGTAAGTTTGAAGATGCTATACGTGCAGTGCTCCCTGAACCAGAAGACCCTGAAATGTTAAAAGAGCGCCAAAGACAAGAAAGACTAGATAATATGATAATTCAACATAGAGCGCGTACAGAATTAAGAAAACAAGCTGAAAGAGAGTGGAGTTCACAACCAGAAGAAACTCGTATTAAAAAAGTTGGTTGGTTTAAAAAAGAGGAAGATCTTGCGAGAAAACAACTTTTCATAGAAAACTATATTGATGAGAACATGATTGAATACATGAAAAATGTAATGAAAACAGAAAAATAAGCCTGGAAAACTCCAGGCTTATTTTTTATTTTGTTCCGAACATCTTATCGGGATCCATAAATGCAGCTAATTCTTCATCATTTTGCGTTTGTGGTTCTTCATCTTTAACTGGTTCTAATTCAAAGTAATCACCAAAGTTAATATTGAAGTCATCGTCCGAGTCCTGCGCTTCAATAGTATTAATTTGTGACTTTGTATATTGAATTTGACTCTGTTTTTCCTTAAATTCGTTATATTCTTCAACTAATCCTTTAGATAAACGTGATGGTAGTGCATCTGTCTTATAGAAAGTATACACGCTGCCCATAAAGTCATTTTTACTCACTAAATAACCATTAAAAACAGTTCCATTGATTGGTAGTTTATTTGTCACTTCTACTTTTGCATCATCCATAAATGAATCATCAATGTTCTTCTGTTCATCTAAAATTGCTAACATACCAAAATGATGTACCTTCGATGCCTCTAAATCTCCATTTTCATTTGTCTTCATCAGGTCAATAGGGTGATGGAATGAGCTTCCTTTCAATGATTCTGAGAACATATCTACAATTTCTTCACTGTTTTCAATTTGATTCATATTACGTGAAATCTTATTAATTACTAAACAGCCTGTTCTTTCTAGTAAAATTCGTTTAAAGTCCTGAGAATCTAGAATTACTGATGTTCCTGAACCATTTGCAGCTGTATTTAACTCATGAATAATATCTCCAATGCGTTGATTTGCATAGTCGCGTGAGTTTCCAATGCCTTTTTTCTCATTTTCGTTTAATCCCTTAAACTCATCATAGAAGTGTTGGTTATCTGCAAATACAACAAATGCAACGCCTTTCGCTGGATCATTAGCTAACTTCCAAATTTCTTGTGAAAATTTATTCACCTGTCTTAGTACATCAGGCCCATCCGCCCTAACTGGAAGTGTAACTACAATACCCATTTTAATGAAATCTTTACGCTCAATAGCATTATTGAAAGCAATTCTTGCATACTTTTGTTGATTTTTTATTAATTCTTCTCTAGGAATTTTCATTGCCATACTTTTAAGTTCTTCAGCAATTACAGGTTTATTATGAAAAGCGGAGAATTCTTCAATTGCTTGAATAATTGTAGATGTACCTGTACCACCGCCTAAACCTGCAAAAAATAGTACTAATTCATCAGTTGGTCTAACACGTTCCGTTATAAATTCTTTTAATTTATCTTTAGCTTCTTCATTAGATTCTAAAACCTTTACAGCACGCTCAGGATTCTTACCCAAACCACCTAATTTTAGTGAAACTTGGTTACTTTTCGGCACATTTTTCAGTTCAGCTAAATCCCCATCATTACTATTCAAGGCTAGGCAATTATAAACTGCTGTACCGTCTGTATGCTTATACTCAGCAAACTTATCTACCATTCTAGTTCCAGCTTGACCAAAACCAACCATAGTCATTTTCACAGCTACTTCGTTTTTCAGAAAGTTTTTTGCCATTATTTTATCTCTCCCTTATTCTCATTACTTTTTTTACGTTTCCCTAATTCAACTAATACTTGTTGTCCCCTAATAGTTGAAATTAAAAACTTATACGGATGCATAATTTTTTCTGTTATTAATGACATTGAAGCTAAAGTAGCAACACTACCTTCTGCCGATCTTCTTGAAATGTTAGTTCTTTCAAGTTCTAATGAATAGGATTTACCCTTAGGTTTCTTTACTCTCCTATCAATAACAACACTTTCTACTATTTCATTTATTGAGATTCCTCTCATATACTTTGTCTCTTGGTATTGTTTGTTTACTTGAGATCCTATGTAATGAAATACATTGTAGAGTATTTCGTCTCCTTCAATAATGTCTGCAAACATTTCCACAACTTCTTCAGTGAATTTGTTTTGTTTATATTTTTCACTTAATACCTCGTTCAAGTTGTCCCCCCCTTAAAACGTTGGTTAATTATTCCTAAAAATATATTACATCATTGTAAGACGTATATCAAGTCATTATATATAAGACTTATATTAAGTTGTTATATATAAGACTTATATAATATTTACAAAATGTAAAATTGATACAATGTCCTATATATCAACGTCAAATATATAAGACGTATATGAAAGTCGTTCATATAAGCAGTAAATAAAACATGTTAATATCAGGTTTCATATAACTAACAATAACCATTAAATAATAAATATGAGTGCAGTATTTATGTATATTTTAATCTAGAATTATAATTCCAATATATAATACTCCTAAAATAACGTACTATTATCATGGTCATTTGATTTATACACCTTATATATACGAACTACATATAAGACGTATATATAAACACTTATTATTAAAGGTTTTATATGATTTTATATTAATTTCATATCAATAGAATATTACCACGGATTATTACACGACTCATTTAAAGGTCTTATATGAAAGACTTATAAATAAAACGTGTATATAACCCTATAAAAAAAGAGTAATACTTTTTAAGTATTACTCTTTTAACTATATAGTTTTATATAAAACACTTAGTTTATTGAAAAGAACTTCATGATCTTGCTTCTTATTTACCAACTCATTTCTCCCTTTGTTGTCAACAGAAAGGAAAGGGGATGTTAATGTCATATTATATTTAGTTATTTCTTTTATTAATTCTGTAGTAATTTCAGAGATTTGCAGGAATAATACATAAAATTGTGATTCATTTTCATTCAATTGGCTAGTTTTATAGTTAAGTTCTACAAACTTGTCAGTATAACTTGTCAATTTCATATCAATATAATCTCTATAACTAACATGTGAAGTCATAATGCTGTTAAACTCAGCTAAATTAAATAATTTCTTTGTTAGACATAGGTTTACTAAATAAATCCTGTATAAAGCTTTAAATGAAATAACATATTTAGCTCTTTTTTTTATTAATTGGATGTATTCACCGTATTTGTTAATTAAATATCTTAACTGATTTGATTTTATCCTCAAAATTCTACTAACCTGTGAGGTATTATACGTTTTATAAGGATCTAGTGCTGCAAACTGTAATGGAATTATCTCATACTCATTATTTAATGTGTTGATTACTTTAGTATAAAGAAAGTCTGTTTCAAATTCACTTTGTATTATCCTTGTTATTAACCCATATTCTGTGTTCCAATTCCGCATTTTTTCACCCCTTAAATCAGATTGTAACATGCAAAATACGAAATATACACAATTTTCATTTACTTTATTATGTTTATTTACTTATTTCTTTTATGATGTAATTTTTCCTTCTGACAAACGGATACCTCTACAGAATTAAATACAATTCTGTTTAATACTTAATTTTATCCATGCAAAAGTATATTCACTGTACATTTTAACTATTTTTGATACTCTACACCTACATGACGAAGTACATATGACGAATCCTTTTTTTATCATTAGAGTTCGTCATATGTTCTCTTATCAATGTCGAAGAATATATGACGAACTCTAATAGAAATTTTCTACTTGATATCATTAGATTTAATTACCCACACCTGACGAAATGATATATGTTTTTAAACCGAGAGTTCATAGGGGATAATGGGTTACTTTTTTGTAAATTTCAGTTAAAATATACTTTAATCATTTTTATGTACTGAACTGCTTAATTTATCTAACATTAATTACGTTCATTTGTTGACAATTGCACTCAATTTTATGCAAGTTTCCGTATATTATTTTCATATCAAGGGAGTGTTTAAAATTGAAAAAATCATTTGATTATACCGTTAAATATATCGTCGGGGAAAATGATCGTGGAGTTTATTTTAATCGTTCTGACATTTTTACAGTTTTATTTTTATATGAACAACGAACAGTATCTCAAATTCAATTAAGAAAATTTTATGAATTGATAAGTGGGGAGCCAATAAGTCGAACTACATTTTCATCAAAGTTAACTAAGTGGGCAAAAATGAAATTAATAAAAAAAGAAAATATAAGTGTGAGAAAAAAGCGTGGCTTTACATTGGATTTCGTTTCTATAGCTTCAAAGGGAACAGAAGTATTATATCGTTTAAAATTAATTACTGATTACACCACCTCGTTTGTTACCAAAAGGCAATATGAACACAATATAGCTATTACACAATTTGTGCTAAATCTACTTGAAGCAGAATCCCAAAATGAACATACCGGTGCAATTGTAGGTGGTAATGGCGATTATCTTTTTCCATTAAACTCAATTGTGAAGCAAAACTTACATTTACCTAACCTAATGTATTCCGATTCAAATGATGTTTACTTCTTATACGAAGATGAAGAGTATCGCGAAATGTTTCAGCCAGAACTTCAACCCGTTTCCTTCCAAGCAGATCTACCTCAACTCGTTTATTCATTTCGTCCATCTAAAGAGTTTTACCTAGATTCAAAGGGAAACCCATTAATCATTCCTGATTGGGTTCTTACATGTAACGATTCTATTATCAATATTGAAGTTGATACAGGAACAGAAAACATTCCATTTCTAGAAAACAAGCTAAAAAAATATCTTGATATCGCTGCTTCTAATCCGTCTAAACAGTTTTACGTATTATTTTCAGTAATCGATGATTCCTATCACACAATTTCTACTTACAAAAAAAGAACTACTCGTGTAACAAATTTAAAAAAGGCTTTCAGCAATATACCACGTTTAAGTGTAGTGAATAACCTAAATGTTTACGTAAGCAATATGGGTGGATCTGCACTTGTAATAAATAATATTCTTCATGAAATTCGCGAAATTAATAGTTTAAACAAAAGTCATTTGCTCAAAAAAATCGCTGAACGTTTAAACATAAATTCTTCTTTCCCTTATTCGGTAGAGTGGATTTCTAATAAAAATGAAATTCAAGCGAAGGGGATTCAACATTCTAAACTACTTGAGCTAACAGATGACATTTTGGTATTACGAAAAAAAGCACCTGATGAAGAAAAAAAATCTTTAGATTACTTAGAAATATTATGTATATTAACAATACTTAAGGTAGGGGAGGTTAATACACACTTTAAATTACAGCAATTATCAGGATTGTTGGCCATGCAAAATCAACACCGAACATTAAACCCAATTAAGATTTTGGGGATATATGAAGCGGATGAATTAGAGCATGGGCAGCAAGCCATTTTTACTGATTTGTATCACAATTCCATAGCACCAGAGAATATATTATTGGCTACTTCTGCTGAATTGCTTAATTTCACCGCTGCTTTTTATTCGTTAAAAGAGAGGGTGAAACAAGAATTTGGAGAATGCAGTTCAAAAGAATGCTGAACTCAATAATGCACCAGGTAATGGGGAGGATCCAAAAGCCGGAAAGAGCAAAAAAAATTCCTATACAGTTACAATCGATATTACAAAAAGCTGGAAATATCGTTTAGCAGCCCGCTCATCTTACTATGTTGTGACATTACTACTTCTGCTAGCTTGGTATTTTGCTTTTAGAGGAATTTATAAATACGCTTCTTTCTGGTCGATACAAATGGGGGCTTCATTACCTACTTTAAGTATCTTCGGTAATCCATTTGAAACTAATTATTACATTGAAACCTTTTTTAGCTTTTGGATTTTAATTTATACTTGGCAACTATCAACCAAGGTTAAGACCTACCAGGAGATAAAGCGTAGATGGTTTATATTCTCGATGATGTTAGTTGGTATAGTTGCCCAGTACTTATGGGCGTTTAGTGTTCCATTAGCTAAGATATTTATTCCATTCTTAAACTCGAAAGCTGGAGAGGTTTCACTAAATGACAAAGGATTAGAAGATACTATCCTTTCAAATTTCAGTAATATCATGCACCTTGTATTTGCTATACCTGTATTTATTATTATTCTCGTACTCTTATGGCTCTTTAAGATTTTTTATGAACATAAAAAAGAGCTTTTAGATGAATTCGGAAAATGGGAATACGTATTTAAAATACCTGGTTGGATGCTTTCCTTTTTGAATGATGATCGCCAACGAAAACTTGCTACTTCATTACACAAATTTTTCACTGAAAAAAATCCATCAAAATTGCCAGAACCCGATATCTTTCTTGGTCCTAACAGTGCTACACGGGAAATGGCAGTTATTCAGGGCAAGTCTTTAACACTTAACATAATGATCATCGGTAATATTGGTACAGGTAAATCAGCTGCACTAGGTTTGCCAATTGCCAATCAAATTCTTGACTATATGGCTTCAATGATTAATAACTTTAAAACCTTATATGCAAGAAAAGATTATCATTCAGAGGATGTAAAAGGAACGCAGGTAAATGGTCTTACAGTTATCGAGCCATCTAACGACTTCTGCGAAAAAGTATATAAATTGGTATTAGCACACAAGATTCCCGAAAGTGTTATTTTCTATTTAGATCCAACAAATCCTGATACCCCTTCAATAAATTTCGTACGTGGTCCAGTTGATAAAGTTGCTGAGATGTTATGTTCAGTATTAACGGGGCTCTCTGATAATGGCGCAGGAAATCCTTTCTTTGTTCAATCTGAGCGTTCGCATCTTAAACAACATATTTACTTGTTAAAACTCCATGATTCAAAATTTGAAGCTAGATTTGAACATTTAATTGATTTGTATAATGATGCTAATCTCGTTTTTGAGATGCATCTCAAGTTAAAAGAGCGACTTCCTAATGATATTGAATCTATACCTGATAGAGATGAACGAAATCATTGGCGCATAATGAAGCAAGTTGATGAATGGTTTGATTTAAATTATGTACCTGAAATTTCTGGCGGTCGTGGGGGAGGGGAAGTTGTTTATCATACTGAAGGGAAATACTATGGGCAGCCAAAGATTATTGATAAACAAGAAACCTTCGTTCGTGGTTTACGAAACACATTAAATGATATTTCAGCTCAACCTCTGCTCCGTCGTGTATTATGTGGTCCATCAGATTTTGACTTTGAAAAGCATTTGGAATTTGGAGGTATCCTTTTAATCAATACAGCGAAAGGGGAACTTTCTGACCTATCTGATGTATTCGGTAAATTATGTTTATATGCAGTGCAAAATGCTGTTTTCCGTCGTAAACCTAACGTATCTCCATACCATCCTGTTTTAGTCGATGAGTTTGCAGATTACATTTATAAAGCATTTAAAAGTTTTCCTGCTCAATCACGTAAATATAAAGCTCCTTTAATTGTTATTGCACAAACCATTAGTCAATTAGCAATTGAACATGGCCCAAGATTCATGGATATCCTGTTAGGAACATTTCGTAATAAACTTGTTTATGGTGATGTTACAAATGAAGATGCTAAATTGTTTAGTAAGCTAATGGGTACGAAAACAATTTATGAGGCACGTGAAGGTGATCAAGAAGTTGATATGGTAACAGCTGAAACGAAAACACAAAGTACACGTAGAACATCCTACTCTTATTCGAAACTAGAGGTACCCATCCTTTCTGAAAATGATATCTTAATTCAAAAAGCATTCCAGTGTGCTGCTAAAATCGTAAAAGATAATGCTCCACAAGGAGGAATACAAGTAAATGCTAACTTTGTTCCTGCCTCAGAGTTTAAAACAGCTAAGATTCAAGTTGATGCAGAAGCAGCTGCTTATTGGTTAAAAATTCGTGAAGAGTCATTGAATGAGGAAATAAAATATGATGATTATGTCACAGATACAGATATTGATAGTGAAGAAAATGTAATTGAGGAATTGAGTACACCTAAAACGGCACCTACTGCAATAGAAGGCTGGTTACAAACGTTAAATCCTGATACTTATGATCTTTATACTAATGAAGAAGATACTGACAATAAAGGCGAGTTAACAAATGGTCAGTCTGTGCAAGATTACTCAAGAAATTCTGCTCCTAAGCTAGAAAAGGAAAGTACTACAGTATCAATTGCTACTTCTACTTCAACAGAACCCGCAAAAATTAATGAAGTAATCAATGTTCAAAAAGAAAATGTACCAGACACAAGTAAACATAGAGAACCTATTGAAATTAACAAAAAAGCATCAGTTATTACTGAAACCCCAATAGAAGTGCCAAGGGCGAAGCATACACCACAATATAGAGAGCCTGCTTACACATCGACTGTAACTCATAATCAGCAAGAACAGGAAATTCAACGAACTGCAGAAATTAATGGTAAAAATACAACATCTAACTTAACAATGCAATGGTTACAACAAATGGCTGATACTGTTCCTCAAGATGATGAAAATACATTACCTTTAGATGAAATGGAAGGTGGCTCTCGTCTTCACAATCGTAAAATAGCAGAAGTAACTCCAGAAAGTGCGGCAATTAAGGATAAACTCAGTCAATATATCGAAGGTGACATTGATCCTGATTAATATACTAAGCTTATAACGAATATTTCTACTGGTAAAAAGGTGTGGGGCGTAAACTCATACCTTTTTATTATTTCATATGTAACTTTCCCTAAGGGGATCATTTCTTTATGCTAAAATTTAATTGAGTTTGTGTAGAAGGAGAAAATGGATTAAATATTAAGGGTTGGAGGAATGACATTGGAAATAGCCAAATTAAATTTGCCCATTGATAGTATGCACTTTTTACTTAATCATCAAATCAAAGGAAACGAATTCGAATATCTCAATGTAGAATTTTACACCTATTCAAATGGTTTTCTTTTAGATGTAGTGGAATGGACAAAACAAAATGATTTTTCTTTATCGATATTGGATAAAGAATATACAGAAAAGTTTTTAGCGAGTTTAGAGAAGTTTAAACCATACCTTGTTATTGGGAGTAATATGGATTCAGGTAATCTAATTACTATCTACCAGCCCACAGGAGAAATATATGAGCTAGAACATGAAATTACGGAAAGAGTAGAAAGATATTTTGTCAATTCTTCTATAGAGAAAATGTATTCCTGCTTCAATTACTTTAAAAAGTATTTGGTTCAACTAATAGAGCAAGAACACTACATAAGTCATGATCTAACAAACAATTTTTATGAACTAAAGAACAAATTAATGGAGTTTGATACTAACATATTAATAAATGATGATGACTACAATAGACAATTTTGGAATTCCTTATATCACGGCAAGTTAAACTTTTTTTTGAAAAAGTCAAAGGGAATATAGATTATCTTTAATTAAAATACTTACATGAAATAACGATATTTCAAAGTGTAAAACGACTTTTTAAGAAACAAAAGCTGATTAAGGAAGAGCTCCTTACTGGTTAAAACTGCACTAGAAAAATAAAATAACAGTAAGGAGTGGTTTTCTTAATCCCGCATTGCACCTGCTTCTCGGGAAGTCATTGCTCCTTGTCCTTCTCTTACATCATTTTGAATTTGTTGTTTCACTTTTTGCGCATCAGTTTCTGCAAAATTTGGTTTCATAATAGAACTAGATGTTTCTATATCTTTTTTATCATGTTGCATACAAACCCTCCTGACTTTAACATTTGCCAATCTTATTATGTGCAAAACTACACACATGATATCCACTGAGCAATCGAGCACGTTTATGGAGTAATACAGGCAGAATATGAACAAACTAAAAAGAAGCAGGTACCTCTCTATTTAAAGGTATCTGCTTCTTTTTACATTGACTCTATAATCATTTGTCTTTCATACCACTTGTTTAGTTTTTCATTAACACTTTTTGAAATACGCTTCATTTTGTTATTACAGAATCTTGATAGCGTAGCAGGGGATAGACCTATTTCATCTGCTATCTCACGCATTGTTTTATTTTGATGCATATGCTGATGCATAATTTTCTCTCGAACCATATCCTCTGATCCTACAGTAGGTTGTTTTACTGTATCTACAATATAACGCTCCTCTTGCTTCTCTTGCGTATCTATTGATTTTTTCTTCACCATACTATCTATATTATTCATCAATTCTTTTGGAGGTAAAATAATGATTCCCAACTTTTCAAAGTAATTCTTAAACCAATTGCGTTCTCCTATCTTTGTTTCATCCAATTCTTCTGCATATGCCCAATGTGAAATGACATTTTCTTTTTCTAAATCATTTAAAACATTTTCTAGTTGTTCACGAATTCGAGTTGGGCGCCCCTTTGTAGTTGTAATACCCATTACAGACAGTAAACCTTTTTCTCCACCAATAGAGTATGGTCTTTTTAAAGTACTGTATTGTTGACGGATTCGCCACTGCCAGGATAAATAACGTATTAAACGTTTATGAAACTTGTGTCTATAGCTATTATACTCTAATGCTTTTTTCGATAATAAAGCAGTTGTGCTATTAGATCCATATAAATAGCCCGATAAAAAACTACCTGGTTTAATCTTACAGGATTCTATCCCCATATATTCATTAGTATTCTTATCTCTCCATAACACTACAGAGTCCAGTACGAATAGCCTTTTGATTACTTCACGTTTTACTTCAAATTTTTCCCCTGTTTCAGCTTGATCGTTCAATACTACAACTTCATTATCATCATTCAAATAAATAAAGATACTCGCTAACGCTGCAATACGTTGCGCTACTTTTATCTTATCTTCTGCACGATAATACTCTACACCGTTTGCTGATGCTTTTGGCATATTACATAATTCCAACACATTTTCATAGCTAAAATCTATGAATTCATCTGGAGATTTAGCTTGATTTAACCATTGTATTGTAATGGTATCCAAACAGTCTGCTGTAAGATCATCCATATTACTAATTACTCCATCAACCAATATAGACCATCTTTCTGCTTCGTTTGTATTCACTAATCTCAAATCCTCATCCTTATGTGATGATAGTTGTGCAACTCCGCTTGAATTTTTTGTTTCTAATGGCAGTACCGGTTTTGCTACTGCTTCATCTTCCTCAAAATGATTTTTTGCTATTCCATCACGTAATTGATAGTACATTGCGTCATTGGTTACAGGATAGTAATCATCCGATATATCTTCTATATGTTCTGTTACCTGACTATCTTCAAAAATTGAAATTTGAGTTGGTTCAACTGCTTCAACTTTTTCTCCGAATTCTTGTTCAATGATCTTATCTAGTACATTTTGAATCTCAACTTTATATTTATTCAGATTGGCATAAATGTTTAACAACGATATTCCTTGCTCTTGTTTCTGACCTAACCAAGAAACAAGTGTCGAAAAGGAAGGGGACATATTAGCTGATGTTACTAATTTATCATGATTCTCTTGTACTTCTTTATAATATTTATTCCATTTGGCCCATAACTGCTTGTTTTCTTCATAAATTGGAGCAGCAAGTAGGAGGGCATCACTAAACAATGCTAACACTTTCTCCATAATTAATACCTCCTAACAATGTTAATTACAAATATAATTTGAATCTTAAAAATGTGAAACGTCATAGCTATATGATGGCTATATAACCTTTAAGTTGAAACATTATCAGAATAATCCGCACGATTGTTGATTTTTACTCGTTCTATTGTGGATCATTTAAATTCTCTTTACTTGTCTTTAATTATATAAAACTGCTTCTATTTGTAAAATCATTACTTTACAATACAATTTCAATTTTTAAAAGTGTTTAATGCTCAAATTCAGTTACTGTTACATTTTTACATCTATATTTTTGACTCAAAAAGTTGTAAACCTGAGTGGTAAATATGTTGATGTAAGTCCTTGAATATCATATTCTTCAGTTTTCCATTCCCTAAATCTTCTTCATCATCAACAATAATAGTTTTTGGGGCGACTCGATTTGTTAGCTTGATAATTATGGGGCTTTCCTCTAAAAGAACCAAAGCAAACAATAAAAGCGCTTGCATAATTAAAAATCCGAGTTATAATACTTGTATACAAGTATACTTGATTAACATGAGGTGAATTTATGGCGAAATCAATGGAATTTCTTTATCCTGAAAAATGGCTTTCAAAAGCTTCTACAGGGGATCGTGTTGCGAGCGAACTGAGAATGCGCATTATTGCAGGGGAAATTGAAAGCGGTACCATCCTGTCGGAAAATAAATTAGCTGCCGATTTTTCTGTAAGTCGGTCACCCGTTCGTGAAGCATTAAAAGTACTAGCTTCTGAAAATATTATTCGCTTAGAAAGAATGGGCGCAGTTGTCATTGGTTTAACAGAGAAAGAAATCGAAGAAATATATGATGTTCGTTTACTTATAGAAAAGTTTATCTTTGAGCGACTTGGAAAGATGGACACAAATGATTTAGTAAGAGAACTAAATAAAATAATGGAAATGATGAAAATCGCCATTAAATATCATGATTCTGATGAGTTTTCTTATCAAGATCTTTTATTCCATGAAACGATTATTCGAACCATTGAGCATTCCTACATCCTGATGATTTGGAATAATTTAAAGCCTGTTATGGAAAGCTTAATCCTTTTATCAATGCGTACTCGTTTCAAGGAAAAGTACGAAGACTTTGAACGGGTTATTAAAAATCATGAGCTTTATATAAAAGCAATCGAATCAAAAGATCGAGCCCTCATGATTGAGGCCTTACATCTAAACTTTGATGATGTTCAAGGGAAAGTTGAAGATTTCTGGATGTCACAACAAATGTTATCTAAAGGAGTAGAGCAAGGACATGAGTAGCTATATGTTAGGTATAGATATCGGTACAACAAGTACGAAAGCAGTTTTATTTACTGAAAAAGGCGAAGTCATCCAAACCGAGAATATTGGTTATCCACTTCGCACACCGGATATATCCACAGCGGAACAAGATCCAGAAGAGATTTTTCAAGCTGTTTTACAAGCAATATCAAATATAACGAAACAGCATTCAGATAAAAAACCATCGTTTATCTCATTTAGCAGTGCTATGCATAGTGTCATAGCTATGGATGAAAATGATCATCCGCTGACACCTTGTATCACTTGGGCAGATAATCGTAGTGAGGCATGGGCACATAAAATCAAAGATGAACTGAATGGCCATGAAGTGTATAGACGAACAGGAACACCTATTCACCCAATGTCACCATTAAGTAAAATTACATGGATTGTGAATGATCATCCGGAAATTGCTATTAGAACGAAAAAATATATTGGAATCAAAGAATATATCTTCAAACAATTCTTTGATCAATATGTTGTTGATCATTCCATCGCCTCGTGCATGGGTATGATGAACTTAAAAACACTAGATTGGGATGAGGAAGCTTTAAAAATTGCTGGTATAACACCAGCTCAATTATCTGAACTCGTACCAACCACCCAAATATTTAGCAACTGCAATCCAGATTTAGCTCAAAAGATTGGTATCGATTCACAAACATTGTTTGTCATTGGTGCCAGTGATGGGGTGCTTTCTAATCTAGGTGTGAATGCAATTCGAAAAGGTGAGATTGCTGTCACAATTGGAACAAGTGGTGCTATTCGGACCATCATTGACAAGCCACAAACAGATAAAAAAGGAAGAATATTTTGTTATGCCTTAACTGAAAAGCATTGGGTAATTGGTGGACCGGTAAACAATGGAGGAATGGTCCTTCGTTGGATTCGTGATGAACTTGCTTCATCGGAGGTAGAAACTGCGAAAAGACTAGGAATTGATCCATACGATGTATTAACTAAAATAGCTGAACGTGTGAGACCTGGTGCAGACGGATTATTATTCCATCCATACCTCGCAGGGGAACGTGCACCATTATGGAATCCAGATGTACGTGGCTCCTTCTTCGGTTTAACGATGTCACATAAGAAGGAACATATGATTCGTGCAGCTTTAGAAGGCGTTATATATAATTTATACACTGTATTTTTAGCATTAACCGAATGCATGGATGGTCCTGTAACTCGTATTCAAGCAACAGGCGGCTTCGCAAGGTCTGATGTTTGGCGACAGATGATGTCCGATATTTTCGCATCTGAAGTCGTTGTTCCAAAGAGCTACGAAAGCTCTTGTCTAGGTGCATGTATATTAGGTCTCTATGCCACAGGAAAAATTGATTCTTTTGAAATCGTTTCCGAAATGGTTGGCAGTACCTACAAACATACACCGAAAGAAGAAGCAACAAAAGAATACAGACAATTACTGCCTATATTTATTAACCTATCAAGGGCGCTAGAAGACGATTATACACGAATTGCAAATTATCAAAGAAATTTAATAAAGTAAAACTTTCATCAGTAATTCCCCACGCCTCGCTTCTATCTAAATCTCGAGGTGGGGGCCTTACTGCCCACGAATAGCGGGATAAATACAAATACAGCTAAGATTAGGGGGGAACTACGATGCCATTAGTCATTGTAGCAATTGGGATTTTAGCATTACTTTTACTGATTATGCGCTTTAAATTAAATACCTTCATTTCATTAATCATTGTATCGGTCGGGGTTGCTTTAGCACTTGGAATGCCGCCTGAAAAAATTTTTAAAACCATTGAAGCGGGATTAGGGGGAACACTTGGTCATTTAGCACTCGTTTTTGGACTTGGTGCGATGTTAGGTAAGTTGCTTTCAGATTCTGGGGGTGCACAACGCATTGCCATGACCCTTGTGAAAAAATTTGGTGAAAAGAACATTCAATGGGCTGTTGTGACTGCCTCATTTATTATCGGGATTGCATTATTTTTTGAAGTAGGATTAGTATTATTAATTCCGATTGTATTTGCAATTTCAAGAGAATTAAAAGTTTCTATCTTATATCTCGGTATTTCGATGGCAGCTGCTTTATCTGTAACACACGGATTTTTACCACCACACCCAGGACCAACTGCTATCGCTGGTGAATTGCATGCAAACATCGGTGAAGTATTACTTTACGGTTTTATGATAGCGGTTCCAACGGTTGTGTTAGCTGGACCTGTATTTACTAAACTTGCAAAAAAACTAGTACCTGAGGCGTTCACAAAAACCGGTAATATCAAATCTTTAGGTGAGCAGAAAGTATTTAAACTTGAAGAAACTCCTGGCTTTGGAATCAGTGTTTTTACCGCTTTACTGCCTGTTCTTTTAATGGCAGTCGCTACAATTATTACTTTGCTGCAAAAAACAATGGGATTCAAAGATAATAGTTTACTAGCAACGATCGAGTTTATTGGGAATGCGGATACTGCCATGTTGATATCCTTACTAGTTGCGATCTATACAATGGGATTGGCAAGAAATATTCCAATCAAAAACGTGATGGAATCTTGTACAACAGCGATCTCGAATATTGGGATGATGCTCTTAATTATTGGTGGAGGCGGCGCTTTCAAACAAGTATTAATTGATGGCGGCGTTGGTAACTATGTAGCCGAATTATTCAAAGGTACTTCATTATCACCGATCTTGCTCGCATGGATTATCGCTGCCATTTTACGTATTTCATTGGGGTCTGCTACGGTTGCTGCATTAACAACTGTCGGTTTAGTGATTCCGATGTTAGGTCAATCTGATGTTAACCTTGCTTTAGTTGTCCTTGCAACAGGGGCTGGTAGTTTAATTGCTTCACATGTGAACGATGCTGGTTTCTGGATGTTCAAAGAGTACTTTGGTTTAAGCATGAAAGAAACATTTGCAACATGGACTTTACTTGAGACTATCGTTTCTGTAGCCGGATTAGGGTTTACTTTATTATTAAGTTTATTTGTATAGATCTTTCTAAACAGTAAAAGGGATACGGAAGCTGTTTAATGTGATTTTTCATAATTAACCGGTTATTTTTCATGATTGATTAATAAGGATGACAATTTCTCTTTATTTTTTAACTTGATAATGATGTGCCGTGTCCCTATAACCTTTTGCACGAATACTGGCAGAGCCTATTGAAATGAAAAAGATTGATTATTTGATTAAAGTGTTATTTTAGGTATATATACTATAATACAGAGTAACGTACATGGAAAGGAACGATGGAATATGGAAAAGTTACAAATTGGAGTTGTTGGTGTGGGCGTTATGGGAAAAAGCCTCGCACTTAACTTTGAGAGCAAAGGGTATTCTGTTGCCCTATATGATATTTCAAAGGAAAAAGTTGATGAAATCATTGAGGAAAACCGTGGTAAAAACTTAGTTGGTACTCATATAGTTGAAGAGTTTGTTAACTCACTTGAATCACCTAGAAAGATTTTATTAATGGTTAATGCAGGGGAAATTACAGATAAGGCGATTGATTCTCTAGTCCCTCACCTTGATAAAGGTGATATTTTAATTGATGGTGGTAATACATACTTTGTCGATACAATTCGCCGAAACAAACGTCTTGCCGAAGAAGGAATCAATTTCATCGGGGCAGGTGTGTCAGGCGGCGAAGAGGGTGCATTGAAAGGACCATCTATTATGCCAGGCGGACAGAAGGATGCATACGAAAAAGTAAAGGATATGCTTGAAAACATCTCTGCAAAAGTGAATAACGAGCCTTGCTGTTCTTATATCGGACCTAATGGGGCAGGCCACTATGTAAAGATGGTTCACAACGGTATTGAGTATGGAGATATGCAATTAATTTGTGAAGCATATTTCTTCTTGAAACAAACACTTGATTTGACTGCAGAAGAGTTCCATGAAATATTTGCTGAATGGAATAAAGGTGAACTGAACAGCTATCTAATTGAGATTACAGCCGATATCTTCAAGAAGAAAGATGAAGAAACTGGTAAGCCATTAGTTGATGTTATTCTTGATACTGCAGGACAAAAGGGTACAGGGAAATGGACAAGTCAAAGCGCACTTGATTTAGGTATCTCTCTTCCTATTATCACGGAATCTGTATTTGCCCGTTGCATTTCTGCTTTAAAAGAAGAGCGCGTGAACGCAAGCAAAGTTTTATCTGGCCCTAAAGATAAAACAGCGATTGGAGTTGAAAAAGCTGAATTAATTGAAGCAGTGCGCCAAGCTTTATATATGAGTAAAATTTGTTCTTATGCACAAGGATTCACGCAATTGAAGGCAGCTTCTGAGGAATATGATTGGAACCTTGATTTTGGCAGCATTTCTATGCTTTGGAGAGGCGGATGCATTATCCGTGCTGCCTTTTTACAGAACATTAAAGAGGCTTATGAGACAAACACTGACCTACCGAACCTTTTACTTGATCCATACTTTAAAGAAATTGTAGAGTCATATCAAGGCGGATTACGCCAAATTATCTCAATGGCGGTACAACAGGGCATTCCGATACCTGCATTTTCAGCAGCAATTTCTTATTATGACAGCTATCGTACTGCCAAACTACCTGCAAACTTGTTACAAGCGCAGCGCGATTATTTTGGAGCGCATACGTATAAACGAGTAGATAAAGAAGGTACATTCCACACAAAATGGATATAAAATAAGAAATGGACTAAGATTAAATTCTTAGTCCATTTTTCATCCCACAATTCGCAGGCTATAAGACTCCCACTGATGGAATTTCACTTTAAACGAATGACTGAGTCAAAATGCGTTTATTTTTCCCATTTAGATGAAAAACTACATAACCTTTAAGGTGAAATGTTATCTGAATAATCCGCACAATCGTTGATTTTTACTCCTTTTATTTTGGATCATTTAAATCCTCTTTACTTGCCTTTAATTATATAAAACTGCTTCTTATTTAAAACTACATAGCCTTATCTTGGCTATAAACTCTTATTTGAAACTATATAGCCTTATCGCGGCTATTACTTCTTACTTGAAACTATATAGCCTTATCGCGGCTATTACTTCTTACTTGAAACTATGTAGCCTTATCACGGCTATTACTTCTTACTTGAAACTATGTAGCCTTATCGCGGCTATTACTTCTTACTTGAAACTATATAGCCTTATCACGGCTATTACTTCTTACTTGAAACTATGTAGCCTTATCGCGGCTATTACTTCTTACTTGAAACTATATAGCCTTATCTTGGCTATAAACTCTTATTTGAAACTATATAGCCTTATCGCGGCTATTACTTCTTACTTGAAACTACATAGCCTTATCGCGGCTATTACTTCTTACTTGAAACTATATAGCCTTATCACGGCTATTACTTCTTACTTGAAACTATGTAGCCTTATCGCGGCTATTACTTCTTACTTGAAACTATATAGCCTTATCACGGCTATTACTTCTTACTTGAAACTACATAGCCTTATCTTGGCTATAAACTCTTATTTGAAACTATATAGCTTTATCGGGGCTATAAACTCTTATTTGAAACTATATAGCTTTATCGGGGCTATAAACTCTTATTTGAAACTGCATAGCTTTATCGGGGCTATTACTTCTTATTTAAAACTACATAGCCTTATCTTGGCTATAAACTCTTATTTGAAACTATATAGCCTTATCACGGCTATTACTTCTTACTTGAAACTATGTAGCCTTATCATGGCTATAAGCTCTTATTTGAAACTATATAGCCTTATCTTGGCTATTACTTCTTACTTATAATAATGAATAGCTATATTGTGGTTATAATTTCGTAATTTATGAAACGTTATAGCTATATGATGGCTACAACTTTAAAAAAATGAAACGAGAATATCCTGAAAATCATTCGACTAAAAAAATTTTTATTCTATGTAATTTACTAATAAACGTTGATATAAAGCCATTTCATTAAATATGAAAGAAAAAACAATAAAATCATTATAGCTATATGATGGCTACAACTTTCACTTTAAAACTTCAAAAAACCTATATATACCAAGGGTTACAGCAGCTTTCAATAAAATATAACTTGTTTTAAAAACATGAAACGTTATAGCTATATGACGGCAGGAAACATGAAACGAAATGAAACGTTTATAGCGGTATGATGGCCACAACTTTTCATTTAAAAACAGTTATAACTCCCTATATATCAGTGTTTATACGAAATCTATAGAAATTTCTTAGTCAATCCAAAACATGAAACGTTATAGCTATATGATGGCTACAACTTTAAAACGAAATTAGCGTAAAACCCTATAAAATCAATGGTTTAGTAAGATTTCCCCCACAACATACTACGTTTCATATTCAAAAAACTTCATAGCCCTATGGTGGCAACAAACTTTTTTTTATGAAACGTCAAATCCCTTGTCCCCCAAGGGATTTGGGCACGTTTCATTTTTTTATTTTTCCTCTTAAAGGGACAGATTTCACCAGTATTCGATTTGATATAATCAAAAATGAAATTCTATATCTAATTGTGGGGAAAACTGCAACTTAACATAAAAGGAGGTGAAAAAGATGGCAAAACCTTTCGTTATAAAGAACAAACGTAGTTTGAATGGTGAAACAACAACACCGGTAATTGTAACAATTAAATCATGGCAAAAGTTAGTAGATGCTTTAGAAGGTAAGTATTACAGTTTTAAAGATACTTATCTAGAAGACATTGTGGATTCAATGTCCTATGAAGAACGAATTGCAGATGAAGAGGGATTTGTTGAACAAGCAAAGCCATCTTTTTCACTGAAAATGAAAAAGATTGTAGATAAAGTAAGTGGATTTGATAAAAATGAGGGCAGAAAACATAAGCTATATGGTATTACAAATGCTGATGTAGAAGTATTTCTATTTCTTCATAAAAAATGTAATACATATGGTGAGCTTTCGCATGTATCGATCCATATGCTTTGGGAAGATTATAAAAATTATAAAGAAGCATTTGCACATATTCACCACTCACAATTTTATGTAGCTTTGAAGAAGTTAAGTTTCCATAACATCATTACAATCGAAAATGAGTACAGTGGTAAATATAAAATCACCTTAACTGATTTCATGAATAAAGAAACGAATAAAGCAAATGCATATACATTTATTAGCCCGATAGTATTTACCAAAGAATTCTTTGAGTTATCCATTGCAGCTAAGAAACTATTCATGGATGTAGCAATGCAGCAGAAACGCGAAACTACCCTGAAACGTTCTTTATTCAAAGTTGATGAACAAGGAAACTCAACACACTTTGGTGGTATGTATCGTTACTTACATAAGAAATACCCACATCAGATTCGTGCTGTACTTGAGGAATTAGAAACAAAACTTTCTGCTACTGGATCTCCTTTATTTAAAATTTGCAAGTTAGAAAAAGGGAAGAAGAATAAAAAGCAATATACAACATTGCATTTATCTGTACATCCTGATTTCTTATGCGTGAAAGAAGAAGGAGCAGAATACCGTGACCCATTTACACCACGAGATACATATAAGCGTAAAGCTAAATTCATAGAAAACTTGTTAGTTGAAATGAATATTGCTGAATTTGCAAAGGATATGAACCAATTCATTAATGTTTTAAAACACTCTTGTCACCGTCAAATTCGCCAAGTAGTTCGTGGATTACGAGAAATGATTGATCGACAAGAAGGATATCCTAAAAAGCTAGTTTATACACTAAGTAAATTATTAAAGCAATCTTCTCAATATCGTGTATTAGACACAGCTGCTAAAACTGGAATTTATCCTTTAATTACACATAATGTACCTAAACATGAGCAAGAAGAGGCCATTTTTAAATTTGGTACTCATTTTGCTATATACTCTTTACGCAATGTTCAAAAGCTATTCCGTAAAGCGCATGACCTGCTTCATGCGAAATATGCTGTACCTGTAACTATAGATGCTTACCATCGTAACTACATGCAGTATCAAGAGGAATCACTATTTAGAAAATATGCTTATGAGCAAGGAGTTAATATTAACGCATATACAGCATTAGAAATTGAAATCCGTGAACTATTAAAGTCTAGCGGGCATCAAGGCACTAACATGCCTAGTGATATTCGTGAACTGTTCATTGAAAAAGTTGATAAATTGCCGAAGGAAAAGATTCGTGTAATTGAGGTCCCTGAAGACTTTGATTTAATTCAGTTTCTACAGTCCTTAGAAGCATACTACCGTTCAACAAGTGAAACACCACATTCGGTTGATCAGCTGCTTCCAGCAATGTAAAGATACAGCTCTCTATTTTTGAAAAAACAAAAGTGGAGGGCTATTCGTGTTGGAGATACCCTATGAAATGCATTACTTCAAACAAAGCAGAGAGAAAGTTTTCAATTTTAATGATCACGACTCTCTATTTTTTATGCAATTACATACAGTGCACGTAAATCAAAATAAGATATTCACAATTTATAAACTGTTAAATCTGAATTTTTAATCTTTTCGTTTCGTTTCATCTACAAAAAAGCAGAAATATTTTTTATAATTCTGTTGATATCTTAATAATTTTGACCTGATGTGCATAACATAAAGCCTTAAATACTGTTTTTATCATATTCTACCTCTAAATCTACTTAAAATCAGAAAAACTTCTGTTAGTTATGTTTAAAAAGTGGATTCTGTTCCTAACTTTGACCAATTTGTTAATAAATTGTGTGTAGTTTTTAAGAAATGTGGAAAGTTTGTTCGTAAGTCAGCAAAATTTGCATTTAGTATTTATTCAGTCACTCGCATCAAATTAACGATGATTATATGTAGTTTTTATATACCTACTTTATGATATTTTGTAGTTTTTAATCATCATCCAGCTCATTAAGTACATTCCTAGTATTTACCTTTTATGATTTTTTACGGCTAGAGTAATGATGAACCCTTAGCACAGCAATGTTTTAAGACGATTTTTTCTCTGTATAATAGTTTTATCTTTTTTCTTTATATATATTAAAGATATATATTATATTAGGTTTTTATATTGTGTAATACTTACTATAGAGAATAGACCCTGTGTAAAACCAATTTCATTTCTTAATGGAATTGGTTTTTTTATGTATTTTAATAAACATTATATTTAGTTTTAATCTTCCTAAAAAAATTTTGATATAAAACATAAATTTTTTTATTTCTCTTAGATTTCCGAAAAAAGTAAATCATACTTAAAGTAGATAGTTGATTAGTGGAAATTACAATGAACTTTGTAATCTCCTAACCATTTAAAAAGAGAGGTGAAGACATGGTAAAAAAGAAATCCCAGAAAAACGCCGAAAAAAAGAAATTTACATTCTTTAAAAAAGCAAAGAATAAAACAACTGAAATATTAGATATGCAACTAGAAAATTCAGAAGCACTTAAAGAAAAGAAGAAACGTAAAACAAGGGAGAAAGTTCCGGCGATAACAGGAAGAAAAGTAGGTAAGGTTACATTTTGGTGTGTGATGGGATTCGTGTTTGTAGGAAGCTCTCTTTCATTTATCCAACTTGCCGGTCCTCCTAGAGCAGTAGCTGTTCAAGAAAAGAAGGAGGAACCCGTAAAAATTAAAATGTCAGAAGCAGAATTAATTGCATATGCGAATAGTTTTGCCGCAAATTATTTTAACTGGAAAGTTGATATGAATGTAGCTGAAGAGCGAAAAAAACGATTAGAGAAATTTCTAGTTGAAGGATCCGATGCGCAAGGTGGATTAAATAGAGACACTTTAAAAAACGCCTCTAGTACTTTAGTTAAGTCGGAAGCTGTAGAGGTTCGGCAAAAAGGAAATGAAGCAGAAGTAACATTGAAAATCATTCAGAAACTAGAACCTGTAAATAATCCTGCTCCAGGAATGACTCAAGCCCCAGATACACCAAAAGAGCCTAAAGAAGTTACCAGGTACTTCTCTATTCCAATTTTAATGGAGGAAGGAAAAATGGTCGTTCCTAACAATCCTACAATCGTTCATGGAGAGAGAGAAAAGGCATCTTATAAAGTGGCTACATTCAAATCAGAAGGACGAGAAATTAATACAGATGCAGAAGTGAAAAAAGTAGAACAATTTTTACAATCTGTATTTAAAGTTTATACAGAAGGAACACCAGAAGAAATTGCTTACTACTTTGAAAAAAGCAATATAACAAATGGACTAAAAGGCATTATGACATTTAGCAAATTAGAAAACCTACGAATTTATGAAGATAAGGATAAAGGGTACAGAGTCTTAGTTGATGCCAAATTAAAAGACAATGATAGCAGCTTAGAGTACACATACACATATGATTTAAGTCTAGTAAATAAAGATAACAAGTTTTCAATTAGCTCTATGAAGAAATTTGAAAACACATTAGAGAAAGTGGAGGGTAAATAATTATGGAGCTTTTGGGATTAGATATGGTTGCTCAGCAATTACCTGCTATTACAGATGCAGCGGTTCTAGGTAACATTAATTTTGGGGTGAATATTAAAAACTGGTTAGTAGCTCAGTTAGGTCCAATCTTTTTAGTTTGTGCAATCATCGGTGTAATAGTGCTACTTGTAAAACGACAAATGGCAGGTTTAATTGGTTGGCTGGTACTTTGTGCAATTGTTTCAGTATTTGTATTCTCACCAGACGTATTTAAGGACCTTGGAACAAAATTATATAACTTAGTTTTCAAATGATAACTATTAAAACTCTTGAACTACTCACCACTTACGTCCTTATGGACTGTTTGAAGTGGGAGATTCCTGCGAACACCGATGTAACCACCGGTTGTCTTAGCAGGCTCTACCCGTAGTCCCTACGGTGAAAACATAAGTATCTTGTACGTTGACTCACCACACTACCTACTTTAGCTTGGTTTTCGCAACTTCGGCAAGCGTGGGGCGAAAGAACGTTGAAGATTTTACGGTTGCAACGCTTTTCTGCAACCAACCTCATATCTTCAGTTTTCAAAGAGCAATCTGTACAAGTAAATGATAGCAAACATGTTGGCTTATGCCAACCGACATTCATCTCCCACCTAAAATTGGTGCTTCACACCTTCACATTTTTGAGGAAGGAGTCTTCTGTCGGAAAACGATAAATTTTTAAGGAGTTGGTATAAGTGACTCAGAAACCGACTCGTAAGGAAGTAAGGACTTATAACTCTATTTGGGATATTCCAAAGAGTTTATATGGGATAAGGGACATAACACTCCCTTTCCCAGTACCTTACAGACAACTGGGAATCTTTGTTGGGACACTTTTAGTAATTATATTTCTAAATCAGTTTTTACCCTTAGGAGAGAATGTCTTTTTCAAATATTTAATATTACCTGGTGGTATAGCGTACTTCTTTGGAAATGTAGAATTAGATGGAAAAAGCCCACACAAATTTATATATCGATTCTTTGTATTCACATTTGAAAGAAAAAAGTTGAGTCGTTATAAGGATACAACTGGTAATATTGGAAGCTATCAATATAAGACGGTAGTCCGGTTTAAGGATGATTCAATTAAGAAAAAGTAATTAATTAATCTATACAGAAGAATTATTTTAGTCTCATATTCTTCTCTAAGGAGGCACAAATGAATCAGGTTGAATTTCCAGTCAAATATTTTCATGAGAATTTGATTTTTAACCAAGATGGTTCTTGCTGGGCGTATTATGAGGCATACGGGATTCCTTACGAATTTAAAGGAGACGATGATAAAAATACGTTGTTTATGCGACAACTCGGTTTATTTTGGAATTATGAAGAAGAGAAACATCTACTAATGATTCCTGTTTATCAGAATTTCAAAGAAAAAGCCGATGAGTTTAAAGAAACAGTAAGTGGTGAACTAAAAGAGCTGGCAATAGATCATACTGATGACGTTGTCCATGAGTTAGAAAGAAAATTTGGTAAAAACGCTGTAGAATATCGTTATTTTATAGGTGTGAAATTAAAAGTAAGACACATACAAGAAGGACTTAAGGAAATGCTTTATACAGCATTTCATACCTTTAAAAATACTGCAGAACAGTTTGGACTACTTGGTGATACCAAAATATTAAAAACTGATTTGGAGATGTTTAAACGGGAAGCTAGCGCATTTAGAAATAAAATAAGAAAACATTTAGCAGTTAGAAGTTTAGAAACAAATGAAACACAATGGATTGTATTACG
This sequence comes from Bacillus sp. C-3-6, assembly GCF_054509685.1. Lineage (NCBI taxonomy): Bacteria > Bacillati > Bacillota > Bacilli > Caryophanales > Bacillaceae > Bacillus > Bacillus sp. C-3-6. The sequence goes on from NZ_JBSSBE010000002.1 coordinate 199,316, forward strand.
CAACTTCTATCGTACATTGGAAGCACCTGTTACAGCAGGATGGACGCCACCGGTAGTTGATGACGATTCTGCAATCTTTCCGAATCAAGAGAGTTTATTACGTTTAACAGAATCAGAAGTAGAGGTTAAAGGAAGACATATAGAAATGTCCCAAATTGGTTCTGATGGATTAGATTATCCAGCATATATGAGTTTCTTATCGGCATCCAAGATTCCATATACAATGGAGTTTCCAGACCAAGAGTGGATGTATATGATCCAAAATATAGATTTCCCAATCGAACTAAGTGTACGCACAGAAAATATTAACCATCGTAAAGCTCTATCTAAACTAAATAAAAAGAAAAAAGATTTAGAAGATCAAGAAGCACATGCAAGGGAAAATGCACAAACTGTTGGACTAAACGTGTATGAAGGTGTTCAAGAAGCTACTGAATTACAAGCCCTTATACAAAAGACACGTATGCCACTAGTTAAGACATCAGTATCTTTCTGTATATGTGCTGAAGATTTAGATACAATGCGTCGAAATACCAATTCACTTATTTCTATTTATAGAGAGATGATGATTGAACTAGTAAGACCATATGGAGATCAGTTCCTGCTGTTTAATGAATTTATCCCTGGTGCTAGAAGATATGTAAATGATTATATACACTTTATGGAGCCTGGGGTTCTGGCAGCCGGTATGTTTGGTGCAACACAAGATTTAGGTGATAATATCGGATTTTATATAGGTACAACTGGTATTTTAAACAAAGCAGTTTATATGACACCTTCTCTCGCAGCGACAAATACTGTTGCAAATCAAAAAACGAGCGCACTTTCAGTTGCGGTAACAGGAAGTACTGGTTCTGGTAAATCATTTGGAACGAACTTAATTGTTTACCTAGCAGTACTAGGAGGAGCTCAAACACTGATAGTCGATCCAAAAGGTGAGAGGGGGAACTGGACAGAAGATTTACATGGCTTAGAAGGTAAGGTAAATGTAATTACACTAGGGACTGATAGACGAGATGAAGGGAAACTAGACCCATTTATCATTCATAAACATAGTCGAAAAGATGCAATTGAGTTAGCAATGACAATTCTTACTTTCATTACAGGTATTAAACCAGATAACTCGGAAAAATTCCCGCGCTTAGCTTCAGCCGTAGAATTCGTAGCAGGAATGGAAGAGCCGTGCTTAACAGCTGTATCTCAATACCTTGAAGATAGTGAGGATAAAGTGGATCAACAATTAGCTGCTCATATTCAAGCATTTGAGAATTTATCATTTGCACACTTAATCTTTGGTGATGGAACAAATAGAGATATTGAACTTGATACAGCAGTAAATATCATACAAATTCAGCATCTTGATATGCCTGATATTCAAAAAGATCCGAAAGATTATACCTTACAAGAAAATTTATCAGTTAGTATGCTGATGTCTCTATCTTCTTTTGCAAGAAAATTCTTTCAAAAGGACCCTACTAAATTCAAAATTGTTCTATTAGATGAAGCATGGGCAATCATGGGAACTTCTCAAGGGCGAGAGTTAGCTCGTAAGCTAGTTCGTGAAGGTCGTGCCTTAAACTCTGCAGTATACTTTGCAACTCAAAGCGCAAGTGACCTTGGAGATGAGACATTTAAGAATAATATCGGTATGAAGTTCTCATTCCGTAATACCGACAGTAAAGAGATTTCTTCAATCTTAGATTTCTTTGGTTTACCTGATAATGAAGAAAATCATGCGATTATTACTAATTTAGAAACAGGACAATGTTTATTCCAAGATATCCAAGGAAGAACAGGTGTTGTCACAATGGATGTAGTGTTTAAGGATTTATACGATGCATTCGATACAAGACCAAATGCAAGAAAGAATTATAGAAAGTCAAATGATGATGAAAAGCAGGAAGTTAATGCAACCTTTGTCGAAGAAGGGGGAGAAAAAATAAACGTAGGAGTGAGTTAACATGGTAAAAACTAAACTAAAAAAATTAATGCTATCTAGTCTATGTGCTGGCGCTCTAATTCTGAGTGCTGCATGTGGAAATAGCGAAACAAATGTAGGGGAAGAAAAAGATAAACAGGGGCACACTCCTAGAGAAATGATGTTGGATTTTGTAAAGGCTGACTTACAAAATGATAATAAAACAATTAGAAAACTTATCGTCGATGGAGATAAAAATAAAATTTTAGATCCGAATCAAGGACCACAAAATAATTTATCTTACAAAGATTATACAGTAAAAGAGTATGTGGTAGATAAGGATACAATTATGTATAACTTTATTTCAAAGAAGCCCCCTAAAAATATCGATAAAGCAGTGAAATGGGTAAGAGTAGTTCGTACAGAAGATGGTTTCAAAGTTCGTAGTTATGCCGCCCCTTATCGAAATGAAATCGATGAAGTAGCAAATACTAAACCTACAAATGAGTTTAGTTCGAAAGATTAATAGGTTTCCCATTAAAGGGGGAGTAACATGTAATGAAAAAGTTTATTACCCTATTGTTATTAATTTGTACTTTGCTTTTAGCATTTAATTTAATTTTTAAAGCTGCTCCAGTATATGCAGAGGAAGAACCCAGACCTTCTCTTATAGACGATATTATTCCAAAGAATAAGGAAAAATTAAAATATGAAGAATACCCTCCAAGTAGCTATGGGATTGATATTTATACACCAGAAGGTGGATTTGGTGAATCCCTTAAGTTTTGGAAATGGGGGGATAAAGTTAAAGAACAAATGGTTGCTGTATTATTTAGTCTTATAAGTATTGGATGGACCATTAATCTTGGAATTAGTACTTTTGTTACAAGTATGGTCGGCCAATCTATGAGTCTCAATATTGTAGCTGATGTAGGAGATAAATTAGGCGATGTAATATCTAAAGCAGCAGGGTTCAATGGTTCTTGGGGTAATGGAATATATAGTGAATTAATTGGACTTATGTTAGCTTTATTAGCCTGCTGGGTTATCTGGGTAGGTTTTGTACAACGACGTCAGTCAGAGATGCTAGGAGGATTGTTAAAAGCATTAGGGATCTTAGTTTTTACTTTAGGTTTTTTCGCAAACTCAAGTTATATTATCAAAGGACTAAACACTTTCTCCGAACAAGTAAATAAAACTGTTCTTGATTCCACTCAAAGTATTAGTGGAGCAAGTGAAGGATATTCAAGCGGTGTAGATTCCATTACTGATTTAACACACACTCTATTAATAAAACAACCTTATACATTACTGCAGTTTGGTACAACAGATATGAAAAAAATCGGTGATGAGAGAATTAAGAAAATGTTAACAACAACAGCAGCAGATGAAAGGCAGGAGCTATTAAAAGAGGAAGTAGAGCAGAAGAAAAATACGATATTAACATTGGATGCTACTTTTGAACGTGGCGCTTTAGTATTACTACTTTTCTTAATCAATGGACCTTTATGGGTTGTCTTAGGCTTATGTAGTATGGCGATGTTATTTTATCAATTAATGTTTATCATCGTAGCGCTAATGTCACCAGTAATGTTATTGATGGCTTTAGTACCTGCATGGACTGGGACAGCAAAGAGATTTTTATCTGAATTGTTCCGAACGTTGCTTATGAAAGTTGCAATTGGCTTTCTTATAACTTTAATGTTTTGGGTTTCTTCAATCTTATTTAGCGCAACGGATAAGTATGGTTATTTAGTAGTTGCTGCATTACAAGTACTTTCGTTCTTAGGTGTTTGGTTATATCGTAAAACGATTTTTGATGCTATTACTACGGTACCAGCAAGTGCAGGAGCTGCACGCGCATCAGATGCTATGAGTAATATTAGGCAGAAATATCGTGATGTTAGACGTGGATCTAAGACAGTTGGAAGAGGTGTAGCAGTAGCTGGAGCCGCGGGTGTTGCAAGTGCGGCAATGGCCGGAAAAGTGGGTAAATCAGGCTATAGTAAGTTTAAACAGTTGAAAGAAAACTATGCTGATAGAAAAGAGAAGGTAGCAGATGGTAAACGCAAGGAAAAAGAACAAATGCAAGCAGAAAAAGAAAAAAATATTAGTCAAATGAAAAAAGAAGAAAATTTAGGTGTTCGTGATAGAAAAGGACATCAGGAGCAAGAAATGGTTCAGGAAGAAGTAGCCGCAACTAAAGAAAATCCAGAATTAGCAATACGAGAGAAACCTCAAGATAATAATATTGAAGTACAACAAGCAGAATTAAAAGATAAAGAAGAAGATGTAAAGGCGAATGTTAAACCAGTAGCACCATTAAATGAGGAACTAGGTAATAAAGAAGAAGATGTAAAAGCTCAAATCAGACCAGCTGCGCCTCAAAATAATGGTGGTCTTGATAATAAGCAAGAAGATGTAAAAGCGGAAGTAAAACCATTAGCGGCAATTAAAACACCAACAGGTCAAACAAAGCCAGTTACAACACCACAGTCAGGAACGACACCATTACAATCGAATCCGATGGAAAGCAAACCAATCACAATACCACAGTCAGGAACGACACCATTACAATCGAATCCGATGGAAAGCAAACCAATCACAATACCACAGTCAGGAACGACACCATTACAATCGAATCCGATGGAAAGCAAACCAATCACAATACCACAGTCAGGAACGACACCATTACAATCGAATCCGATGGAAAGCAAACCAATCACAATACCACAGTCAGGAACGACACCATTACAATCGAATCCGATGGAAAGCAAGCCAATTACAACACCACAGTCAGGACCAACACTAACACCAGCGAAACCGATTGAAAGTAAACCAGTTACTACTTCACATGTAAGTACGCCACAAAAACAAGTAGAGGTAAAACCGGTTAATCAACAACAAACTAAAAATGTTCCTAAAGTGAATAATCAACAACATGTAAAAGAAGGAGCAGATATTAAGAAAGTTAACGAAAAAGCACAAACACAACAAGAAGCTGTAAAAAATGTAAAAGCAAAAGAAACGATAAAACCAAAATAATTCAGCTCGTGAGGGAGGGTTTATACATTGAGTGCGGAACCAAATCGCGACTTTGAAAATGAACATCATCCTGAAGCTGAGCTAGGGAATGCTAAGCCTGCCTTGAAAAAGGCAGGCCATTCTTTAGGGAAGACGGCTGGTAAAGGGTCAAAATTAGCGGGTAAAGCAGTTGCACAAGTAGGGAAGAAAGTAGCAGTTAAAGTAGCTCACAAGGCAGCTACAGTTGCTGTTGCAAAGCCATTATTAATAATAGCCGGTGTTATTCTGGCTGTTGTTGCAGGTTTAGGTATAGTGATATTTTTATTAACTGCTAGTATGAGTGAAGATGAAGTCAGTCCTGGAGGAATTGGTGGTCCTTTTGCCCCAGGTACAGCAAGTGTTAGTCCTGAAGTAATGAGATGGGAGCCGTTGGTAAGGAAATATGCGGCACAGCATGGTATTGAAGCAATGACGCCTTTAATTCTTGCTCTTATCCAACAAGAAAGTTCTGGAACACAATTAGATGTAATGCAAAGCTCGGAATCACAAGGGCATCCTCCAGGGTATTTTACTGATCCAGAGGAAAGTATAAAATATGGTTTAATGCATTTTGCTGATTGTCATAAAAAATCAAATGGTGATCAAAATACCACATTACAATGTTATAACTATGGAACTGGATACGCTAACTATGCAGTTTCGAAAGGTGGATATACACACGAGAATGCAAGAGCATTTTCTGCAGAGCAATCAGCTAAAAATGGGTATAAATGTGGTTCGTGGCGAAGTGCAGAGGCTGTAGCTAATAATTGGTGCTATGGTGATCCCGATTATGTCCCACATATTATGAGATACTATCAACCTGGACAAACTCCTGGTGGTTCTGGTGGAATTGCTGGTGGTAGTGTTTTAGGTGATGATGTATTCCAAGCAATTATGGCAGAAGCACTAAAGTATCAAGGATGGCCATATGTTTTTGGAGGGCGAACGCCAAATACATCATTTGACTGTAGTGGAATTATTGAGTATACGTATTCAAGGGTTGGTATTAATTTATTTGGTACTGCACAAACCCAATGGGATAAAACCCAACGTGTAACAGATCCTAAGCCAGGAGATTTAGTATTTTTCCATAGCACTTATGCTACAAGTAACTACATTACGCATGTTGGCATTTATGTAGGAAATAATACAATGTATCATGCTGGCGATCCAATTGGCTATGCTGATTTAAGTAAACCATATTTTCAACAGCATTTTGCGGGATATGGTCGTGTAGTTAGATAATAATGCATGTAACATCTAGCAACTTATGAAACTGCGAAAAGGAGGTAAATCATGAAGAAAATCACCATTATAATAGCAATTTTATTAATAGCTAGTGTAGGGTTTTTAATAAAATATCAATCTGATAATGAGAAACTTAAATCAGATAATATAAAATTAACGAAAAAAGTGGAAAAGGTGGGGGCACAATACACCGATACGAAAAAAGAATTGTCAGCTCTAAAGAGTAATAACCAACAACAAGTAAAGGAAGCTGCAGAACGATTTCTTAAAGCTTTCCGTACTTATGATACAGGTAAAGGCGAATCTTACCTTGCTAATATCGATGCATATATAACACCAAATGCAAAGAAAGAATTAACACCACCAGGTGGACCAACGCAATCTGCTCCTGGAACTGGAGATGAGAAAGAAAAGAAGAAAGTTTCATTTCAATCTGAATACACAGGTGGCGAGTTGTATTATGCATTTTTGGATACTACAAAAGCAAATGTATTAGCAAAAGTAAAAAGTAAAATTACAGTTAATGGTGTTTCATCTGATAATATGTCATTAATGCAAATAAATCTTATCTATGATGGAAATAAGAAATTATGGCTTGTCGACAAACTTATACCTTTAGCAGATTTAAAAGATCGTACGCCTTAGGATTTGTACACACTAAACATGTAGATTAATAAAAAAAAGAGCCTTTTTTTATTTTTAATGAGAGGGGCTTTTTTGGAATTTTGTAAACTTAAAATAGGTTCGTGAAGTAATTACTAATGTATGGGTGTTTTATCACTTCAATTATGTAGATAACATCTGATGTTAAGGGGGTAAGTTGAAGAAAGGCACCTTAGGGTGTCTTTTTTATGATTAGCAATAAGTTTTAAATTTTGCAATGACATCCAACGAGCTTATGAGGAGCTAGACGGACGTCAGCAAGGGCATTTCGCTAAACAATTAGCGTTGTATGTCAAAATGTTGCAAAATAACAGGGATATACTATGATTTGATTTCATCATAAAAGAAATCATTTCCAATATCCACAGGTGTTTTTTTTACAAAACATTACCAAATTATCCAATGAGGGCTTCGGCTCTCTTTTTTATTTACTCTTTTTAAACTAGAAGCTTTTTATACAACCTTCATAATATATATGGGACAACCTTAAACTCTTTTTTGAGAGGAATGATTAGATATGGCAGATTATTTCTGCAAAGATGGAAAGAAATATTACAAGAAAAAAGATAAATCATGCACCCCTTCAAACTCCAAAAACTGTTTCATAGAGACATTTACAATTTTCGGCTCTGAAACTACCCCTACAAGTCTTGAAATTCCACCTGGTTCTACAATTACCCTATTTGAAAATTTTACAACTAATCACAATAAAACTCTAATTCGCTTTAGTTTTAGCCCTGTATTTGCTGCGTTTGTTACATTGACTATTAGAACATTTAATTCCACAACGCCACAAACAATTACATTAACACCAGGAGATAGAAAAACTTTCTTATTTGAGGATGTTCAAAGTATTACTTTCTCAAATGCCACTACAGCTAACGCTGAACTTAGTCCATTATTTATCCAACAAACAACATGCATCTGCTGTGGTAATTCAGATTCATATTATTATGAATCTAGTGGGGATAATTATTGATAAATGATTTTAGAGAGCTCCGGCTCTCTTTTTTATTTTCATTCGACAAAATATGACAATATAACAATTAAGAGTTTGCTATGATAAGCTCTGAAATCTTACATTTTGACCTAAAATTATCAGAAAAGGTGGATGAAATATGGAAACACTAGCGGTATTAATTTTTCTAGCTTCAATAGTTCTGTTTGTGTTATTTATCATTGCTGTATTCAAAAGAAAACCTAAGGCGAAACTATTTATTAGTTCGATTGTATGCCTTGTGTTAGCTATGATATTAATACCAACAAAGGATAAAGAAGAGAAACCTAAAGCTAAAGAAACAACTCAGCAAGCTTCTACAGAGGTAAAAGAAGAGCCTAAAAAAGAAGAAGTGAAAAAGGAAGAACCTAAAAAGAAGGAAGAGCCAAAGAAAGAAGAACCTAAAAAAGAGCTTTCTAAAGAGGGAGAATCTTCTAAAGTGAAAATTACTGTAGGATCTGTTGAATCAGTAGACTCTGTTGGTGGAGAATATTTAAATGAAAAAGCACAAGGTATATTTAAAGTAGTTGAAATTTCAATTACAAATAACCAAAAAGATGCTATCACTGTAGACGCAAATAGCTTTAAATTAATGGATAATCAGAACCGTGAATTTAAGTATTCTACACAAGCTCAAACAGCTTATGATATTGGAAATGGTGGTAAATCGGATTTCTTCCTAAAACAACTTAACCCCGGTTTAACTCAAACAGGTAAAATCATTTTCGATGTTCCTACTGACGCACAAGGCTTAGTTTTAAAAGCTCGTGGTGGAATGATGGGTAAAGAAATTAAATTAAAAGTAGAATAGTTGAAGGCACTCGAAAGAATGCTCTTATTTTGCAGATTACTTCTAGGAAAAACAACAGGAATTGAGGAAAGTTATGAAAAGAGTCATTTTAACTATTATCACGGCAATGTTAGTTTTATCGGGTTGTGGTGGCCCAGAGCAAACCACCGAGAATTTGGATAGTATTGTTTCCGAAATCCCGAATGATAAAGAGATTAAAAAGCACCTAAAATCCGCAACATATAAAGAAATAGAAAAATCAGATCAAAATGCTAAAAGCCCATATTATTATTATGATATCGTAGTTTATCTTAACGATTCATTTGATAACTTACAACCTAAAGAACAATATGAATACTTGGTATCCATAGGTAAAATCATCAAGAAACAAAGCGAAACGCCACAAGGTAAAGATGGTGAGGGAGAATTATACTGTGGAAAAGGCGTTAGATGTGAATTGTTAAATGTTGTATTAAAAACAGAGAAACACGAATACTACGCAAATTATAATCTACCTGGCTTAATTGGAGATTGGCTTCACTTAGATGATAAAGGAAAAAGTGTTGCTGAAAATAATATCATTTACGATGCAAGTGCAAAAGATGGAAAATATATCAGACCTGAAAATAGTAGTCCATCACCTTCAACTAGTACTTCCTCATCAAATAATGAAGAAGTAGAAAAGATTAAAGGCGCAACCGGTAGGGATTGGGTTAATTTGTCATTTGATGATAAGTTCATATATGTTCAAACTGTGATTGAATCCATGAAATCTTCCGGTAGATCAGTAACGGCCGATGCATATTGGTTTATTGATGCATTAAACGGCTACTATGGAGGCGGAGAAGAAGCCACTGTATCGGATAAAATAATTGATATTATGGCAATGTCCGGAGTTTCTGGTGGTGTAATCAAGTAAATCAGAAATATAGATTTGAACCATATTTCTCAATGTACAATATTACTTAACATGGTAAAATAATAATTCGATGGGATTCCAATACATATTATTAAAATTAAAGTGGTTCAAGTCGGGAGGCACCTTTGGGTGTCTTTTTTTATAAAAAAGGACTCCTAAAACGCCTTAAATTAATAAACTTCAATATTACTCTTTTTTATTAGTTTGCTTTAACTTAATATATTAATTTTAAATAAAAAATTTGTTATAATTAGTAAAAAATTCTATTAATTAGATAGAGAGGATACAATATTATGGGTTATAAATTTCGTAGAATTATCCAAGTTTCCCCGGGTGTGAAAATTAGCTTTACATACACAGGTATGGGAGGGAACTCCATTCCACCTGAATCAAGAATAACAACTTATGTACCTGGAACTGGAATCTCGTATACACCACGAATAGCTGAGTCAAACAACTATTATATACAACGAGGGTATCAAGGACCAAACACTTCCTATCCCACTATGGATGAACAAGATTACAATACGGTAAATGCATTTGAGCCAGTAAAAGAAATCCAAACTTACCTTGTTACTGCTTTTCGTAAAAAGGATAATCAAGTAAACTCCGTAGGTAGAAAACTAATGAAACCACTTTCCATAATTGCAGGCGTTTTTGCGGGCCTATTCTTAATTATGATGCTTATTATACCTGCTCTAATCATGGCATTCTTTTCATTCCTATGCTATAAAAATATAAAAACACCATTTGCAGTTGTATGCCCAGAATGTGATGCTGAAAATCTATTCATTTTTGAGGAAGAGAAGATTGCTTGTCGTAAATGTGAAAGTACTCTTATAATCCAAAAATAAATGGTTCTCAAATTAACAGCTCTTTAGTAGTCAAAACAATACAAATCTAATTATAAATATAAATAGATAAAAAGAGGGATAAGTGAATATCATTATTAACTTTGAAGCGTTTAATCCAACTATAAACGACTTAGCTATCAAACTTGCTATGGTACTGTTTATACCGTTATTTTTAGCATTGATTGTCAAAGTGATACTTATGAAATTTATAAAAGAATCAATTGCTAGCAGATTAGCAAGTCTATCTTTGTTATTCTTTATGTACTATGTATTTAAATTTATTACAGCGTAAAAGGCACCTTTGGGTGTCTTTTTTCTGCATTAAAAATGCCTACCTATTTCCCTAGGTAGGCATTTTGTGACTTTGTATTTGCAAACGATGATATTATGACAAAACTCCTTAATCCCCAAACTCTCTGATCGTTCGTCTTCAATACGCTTAAAATGGTTCTATGTATACTAGTCTAAAGTACGAGCAGCTGCATAGAACGATCCAGAACCACCATTTCTGTGAGTAACTTTAAGCTTATATTTACCTTTTGGAAGAGTATTGTACGTATTTGTAAAACCCTTTCCTGCTGCTAACGATCCAGAACCAATAACATTACCTTTTGAGTCTTTTAAAGACCAGTCAAGTGTACCTTTAGTATTGTTTGTCATATGAACTCTCATATCTGCTTTTTTTACATGCTCGAACGATACTTCTCTTTCACCATTTATCAGACTGAAATCATCTTTAAGTATTTGGGTACGTTGGATAATTGGTGCTGAATTTTTAGTATTATCTACACCTTCTGTACTTGCTGATGCTGCTCCAATCCCTCCAGTTAATGCGATACCAGTTGCTAATGTTCCTACTACTAATTTCTTAAACATAATAAATCCCCCTTAAATATGTTTTATAACTTGCACCTTAAATGTATCACTTTTGTAACTTTTGTAAATATTTTCAATTTATATAAATATTTATTTAATTATTAACAATATTGGAATTGTATTTTATCAAATGGAAAATAGAGGGATTTGCGATGATATGTAATAATGCATAATAAATCAAGCAAATATCATGATATACTCTCAAAGAGCTGATACAAAATTTCTTTAGATTGGAAAACTAAAGTCTTATCTACCTAAAAGGAAGGCGCCTTATGGCGTCTTTTTTCTATTTTCAAAAGGACCTGCTCAATTAATTCTTAAAAACATAGGGTAAAGTGAACCCATTAAAATCCATGGAATGAACCCTAGTTTTACCCTCTAATCTAAAGGAGGCACTATTGTTATGGGATATGGTGGTAGTTGCGGCGAAGGCTGCGGTTTCGCTGGAGGATTCGCTTTATTAGTTGTATTGTTTATTTTATTAATTATTATTGGATGCAGTTGTTTCTGCTAAAAACTATTGGAAAAGGCACCCTTATATGGGCGCCTTTTTGTATATTAAAAACCTACCTATTTTCATAGGCGGGCTAAATATAATTTTGTACAATTGAATTATAGCAAAATCATTTATATTGAAAGTAATTAAAATTAACTTAGTAACCCTAATACCTTAATAATCTCAATTGTTTTATTATCTTTTATTTTAAAATAAAGCCTTTTCCCTATACGTTCACTAATTACAATATTTCCAAAGGCTAATTTACGCAAATGTTGTACAATCAAATCCTCTGTAATTCTTGTTTGCTTACTTAAATCAGAAACTGACAACGATCCATATGTAATCAATTTACAAACAATTGATAATCGAGTAGAATTCCCTAATAACCCTAAAACTTTTATATTTTCTGTATAGAAACTAAAATCCATATGAAAAGCATGTAACAGATCTTCCAACCTCCTAAAATAAGATGAATATCAACCAAAATATCTTAACATAAAAATAGTAAAAAAGACCCTAAAATATACCAATTGTTCATTGAGAAAAATGATACTTGAATGGGAGTCCAATACATATTCTTAGAATTAAAGTGATTCAAATCGGAGGAAGGCACCTTTGGCGTGCCTTTTTATTTGTGGATTTTTTTTAGAAAAAATTTGAAATATAATACAGTAGATTATATTATTGTGTGTATGATTTCTGGTTTTAAAAATACAAAAATTAATAGGGGGAAACAATAATGAAGTTAGGAAAATTAGCATTAATTGGGGCGTTAACTTTTAGCGGTTTTACTGCAATAGAAATGAGTAAGCCTACCTCACAAGCAGCTGCAGCTTACTCAGATCCACTTAATGATGATTGGGGATTTAAAACCATTGTGGATTTACAAAATTCAGAGGAAAGTACATATCAACCAGATTGGAAGATTGGGAATTTAATAACTGGTGATACATTTTATTTAACACAGCACTTTGGTAGAGAACATTTTGGTGCGCAAATGAAAATTTTTAAAATCCACACAAATGGTACCCTAGAACGATGCCAAACAATAGAACCAGAATTTATTCCTGGAACAGAAATTTGGCAAACCCCTATCACAGATAGCTATACAAGCGGTACTTATGTCGCTGCAATTAAATATCGTGGTGAATTCACGTATTCAAATCAATTTACAATCAATTAGGGATGTAATAAATTGAAAAAAGGCACCCTTGGGTTTCTTTTCTTCTGTACGTTATATCTATTACGTGCTCATTGATTTTTTATGTACGTTTGAATTACTGTAGTAGTATTACAGTAATAGCTTGTGTATATAATAAAAGAAGAGATGCGCTAACATCTCTTCTAATAACTGCTACCGTCAGGGTTGTGGTTATATCATTAATTTTTTACGAAACCCACCCTTTTGCTTTGGACGGCGACGAGGAGTGGGTCTTTGTTATCTTTTTCTAAAATTTGTTTCCTAAAAACATACCCAGAAACTTCACGTACAATGGCTTTTACAAATTCTTTTAGAAGCTCCAACAAAAACTCCATAGGTATATCACCTCACAATATACAGTTAAATCTACCCTATTATACTAGTACAATCTTACCAATATAAAAAAGACCACCAATACTGGCAGTCCTTTTTAGGTAGTTTTAGAAATTAAATTATAACATATTAATATATGAATTATAAATGTATTTTTCCAAAAGATACTATAAGTTTTTTATAATTCTTGATTTCTCAATCTTCATTGCATGATAAATTTTCCTATAAGGATGAACAAATAACATTAAAATTATCAATTTAGTAGATTATTAGAAAAAACTGGTTATCTATATAATTATTTGGTAAAATATAGATATAATCTAAGAGGGTAAAGTTAATATAGATTAACTAAGTAATGCTAAGAAAATGTTTTATTGCATAAAAAAAGGCTCCATTGCTGGAGCACTCAAAATAAATAAACGAATTAAAACAAGAAACAGACAATTTAATTATATAGATAAAATATAAATTAATCTATATATATGAAAAATTGCATATAAAAACTCTATTTATTGATGCTATAATAGACTTACTCGATGATTGTTATATTTTTTATGGTTTTTAAGCAATACAATACCTTCTTAACACCAAGTGTACAAGTAAAAGAAGACATCTTAATCGATGTCTTCTTTTCTTATATAATAACAACACAATAAAATTAAGATGGTTCCAGTCGGAGGAAGGCACCTTTGGGTGTCTTTTTTTCTATCTATAAATGATTAATTGTTATATAATAATATTATTGTATTTTAGGAGGAACATAAATGAATAAAAAACTAATCATTGGAATTATCGCTGTACTAGTAGCCATCATTGCTTCCGTAGCTATTTTTAAAGATTCCAAATCAGAAGATATGAAACCTAAGTATTCACAAAAAGATATGGATAAAGTTATTGATAAAAACTTTATAGAACAGCAAGAATTAAAAACACAAATCAAAGAATTGAAATCTAAAGTAACTTCCTATGAAGAAGAGCAAACTAAATTAAGTCAAAAAACGACACAACCGAATCAAGAAAAAACTGAACCAGCTGAAAATGCGAATAAGGTTACATACGAAAATGAAATTAAGCCTACTATTAATGAAATGTTAAAGGACTATGATGAAATTTGGAATCAGGACTGGAAAGCTATTTGGGGAGAAGGAAGCAAGGACCCTGAATCTCTTGACAAGAACGCTTTAAAAGAGAAAATGGAGTCAGTTACAAATCGGTATGATGCACTTTCCAAGAAAAATACAGAATTTAAAAGTGGCTCAAAGTTAACTGATACTGTATTAAAAGAAAAGATTGAGAAATTCAGAGTAGAGTTTGGACTAGCAACTAACTATAGAAGTAACGCTGGAAAAGCTGTAACTCAAGGGGTAAAAGGAGTAGCTTCGTTGAAAGGAAGAATGGAAGAAGCTGAAAAATCAATCAAGCTTTCCGATCAAAAACTAAGTAACGCTCTAGCTAACTTAAATGAAATTGAATCAAAATTGGGTGTTAGCCGCAATTAAAAATCATAAAAAAATATAACATAACATGAAAAAATAATATATGGATGGGAGTCGTATACATATTATTTTAATTAAAGTGATTCAAGTCGAAAGGCACCTTAGGGTGTCTTTTTTGAGTATAATCTATTCAAATAAATAGAAAAGCCTCATTATTGGAGGCTTTTCATAATATATTTATATTCTATTATTTTCTTCCTTCATATTTAGCAATATATTTTTTACCGCACCCTTCTAAATATTCTTCTTTATACCCTTTGAAATTCCATTTGATTCCCTCTTTATCAGTGTATGAATTAGAAAATGCGCTACTACTTTGAACAACATACTTAGTGTATACACCATTGCTATAGGATACAGCCGAATTGTAACATTTGTTATATGGGATATCTACATTTGCTGATGCTGCCCCAATCCCTCCTGTCAATACAATACCTGCTGCTAATGCTCCTACTACTAATTTCTTGAACATAATAATTCCCCCTTAAATATTTTTAATAACTTGCATCTTAAATGTATCACTTTTATACTTTTTGTAAATATTTTGAATTTGTAGAAATATTTATTTGAATCTTATTAATATTGGTAATTCATTTTATCAAATGGAAAATAGAGGGATTTACAGTGATATGTAATAATGCATGTTCATTCAGCAAAAAATCGTGATAAAATCTAAGCACCTGTTCTATTTTTTCAGTTATCTTAGAAACCTTA
Source organism: Bacillus sp. C-3-6 (assembly GCF_054509685.1). Taxonomy (NCBI): domain Bacteria; kingdom Bacillati; phylum Bacillota; class Bacilli; order Caryophanales; family Bacillaceae; genus Bacillus; species Bacillus sp. C-3-6. The sequence continues at coordinate 214,890 of NZ_JBSSBE010000002.1, forward strand.
CTTCTTATTTACCCAAATGGGAGGCGCTTTATGGCGTCTTTTTTTTATTTTCAAAAGGCCATGCTCATTTAATCCATAAAAACATAAAGTAATTTGAATCCATTAAAATACATGAGTGACTCCTTATTTTTCTCCTACTATTTAAAGGAGGAATTATTATGGGCTTTGGTGGTAGCTGCGGTGGCGGCTGTGGCTTTGCAGGAGGATTTGCTTTATTAGTTGTATTATTTATTTTATTAATTATTGTTGGAGCTTCTTGCTTCTGCTAAAAACTATGGGAAAAGACACTCTTATTTAGGTGTCTTTTCTTTTTTCTCAATTTAAGAGCTATAAAGATATGCTATGGTTTTAATAGAAATTCCCTTTTGTGCAATGAGATAGAAATACCCAACAAAAAACCCACCTATTTCCGTAGGTGGGTTTTTTCTTTATTACACAATACCAAATTATACTCTCATTTTTTCATAAACTTTATGCAATTATACATATTCATGAAAATTACACCAAATAAATATTACATATAGTAAAATATAAATTGTGGATACATTCTATAAAGCAGATTCTTTTGAAAGGCGTAACATATCGATAATTATAAAAGGTGTGGCGTCACTCTAATACTGATCTCAAATTTCTTGTACTTTTTGAACTAACAATCTGGTGTATATAGACGATTCTGTTTTATAGGGTGTGTTTACACGTATAACAAAGGGATAATACGGATAGGTTTATACTAAATGAACGTGGTTCAAGTCGGAGAAAGGCACCTTAGGGTGTCTTTTCTTTATTTTCAAAAGGACCTGCTCAATTCATTCTTAAATACATAAGGTAATGTGAACCCATTAAATCACATGGAATGAACCCTAGTTTTCCCCTCTGAGCTAAAGGAGGCACTATTGTTATGGGATATGGTGGTAGTTGCGGCGAAGGCTGCGGTTTCGCTGGAGGATTTGCTTTATTAGTTGTATTGTTTATTTTATTAATCATTATCGGATGCAGTTGCTTCTGCTAAAAAAACTATTGGAAAAGGCACCCTTATATGGGCGCCTTTTCTTTATGTATATTATTCATTATCCGATTCATCAGTTTTATTATAGACACATTTTGCTTCTCCAAAAAGTCCACCTGTATCCCATTCTCCACCATAATGAGCACTTCCTAAAGGTTCACAATCGTCTCGCATACTTGGATGTGTATTTGGTTCATAGTCATTATTTACAATACTACCAACAATAAATATTCCTCCAATTACAAATACCACAGCAACAATTGATAGTGTTTCCCATTAGGACCAGTGACAATGTCGTTTACAACTTCTTTTGCTTCTTGCTAAGGTTCACCTTTTGAAAATAATGAAAAAATAATAGAGATTATAAATATGAAAAATAGCACAATTATAAATTACAGAAAATATTTCTAAAAAGCTTAGTTTCTTAGCTAAAAGTAACAATAATTCAAGTAGAAGTATTATTTTTGAACTTTATAAATATTGAACGAGGGAGAGGAGATATTTTAATGGATTCAAAAACTTATGAAAAGCTACAGGGACTACGTAGATATAAAGAGCCAATTCAAGCAGTATTGAGAACGGTTAAAAGACACGATAAAGACGACCCAGATACTGAATATGCTGAGTTTGCCCTTGAAAACGGTAAGATTATAGGGGTTTGTAAAAAAGAAGACTTCTCTGATTACTCTTTTAGGAGTATTACACACTTCACAGGTAATATTTTTAACGTAGTAATTACTCAAATATCTGATGAACTGGATGTAAATAAAGTTCAGGTTTCAGTAAAAGAAGCAAGCAGGAGATCTGCAGATGCGTTAATTCGTGAGTTAATAGAATTGGAGCAAGATGAAAGACTGCAAGAGCCAACCTACGAAGCAGAAGTAACTGGATACAATATGAATGCTCAGGTTCCAACCATATTCTTACGCATTAATGGTGCAGAATGTTTCATGAAATTACATGAACTAAATTATGGAAGAGTGTATAAAAACGCTGTGGATCGCTATGCGCCTATTGGTGAACGCATCCCAGTTAAGGTTCTACAATTTAATCCGGAGCAACGACTAATTCATGTTTCTAGGAAAGCGGCAGTGGAAAACCCTTATCAGTTATTATCTGAATTAGCTGAAGGGGATACAATTGTAGGAAGGGTTGTAAATGTTGACCCACGTTTTGGAGTTTTTGTTGAATTGGACCAAGGCTGCACAATTAAAGGAATTGTCCCTAAAACAATCGAACAGCCAGTATTGGATGACGTAGTAAGTATGAGAATTGTAAGTGTCGATGTAGAAAAAGAGAGAGGGTCGGGGGTTATCTTTAAGTTTCCATTTGGACGCAAAAAAGTTAACGATCCAACGGCGTTTTTATATAACTAATGAGTGCGCCGCAGGTTTCCGTACAAGAGAATGGAAAGGCGGTTCAATATTGGCTTAATAGGGACGAATCGTTATCACTTTGGGATGATCCCTCTTTACAGGGGGGACCAATTCTCCCAGATAAATTTAAACCACTCACAGATTTACGTAGTATATATGACAGAATTAATTCAGGTTTTATAAATGAAAAAGACAATTTAATACTAAAGCTTATTTGGGATTCATTAGCGATTACTGAAGCTCAAATTAAAAATTTTGTGGAATCTAAAATTAGTAGGTCACAGGTTTCAGAATCGCTGAAAAAACTAGTACTGTATGGATTTGTTAGTAGATGGGAGATAAAATCGGGGCTATTTCCGGATCAGCCCAAAACCTCTGCTCCAATCACTTTAAATACTGCAGGTCATTTGATGATGTGGGCTTATCATAACCGTAATACAAACTATTCTTTAAAGCCAGAACAGTGGTTAAGACTTGGAGTAGCAGGGGTACAAAGATTTGTCACTATGAATCAAATAAAATATGAGTTTGCAGTAGGCCAACAGCTATTAAAAAACTGGTGCTGGTATCCAAAGCTAAAAGGTAATGGTAATGGTTATAATCCAATTGCCGTGGGAGAAATTAAAACTCCAATTGGAAATCAAAACTTCATATTTGAAAGAGTACAACAAGGTCAGCGATATGCACAACATTTAAAATCGCGATTGAAAATTTGGGAAGATCAGATTCAAAATGGACCAAATAATTTATTGAACTTCGAAAATACGAAGAGTTTACCAGGTATTTTTATTTTATCTATATCAAATCTCGCTTTAGCAGAACATGTTAGAAAGGAGCTAATGTTAGACTTACGAAAGATTCCTATAATGCTCGTAATAGACGAATGTATTCACAGTGAGGGATTCGCAAAATCTTTTTATATTTCAACTCAAAACGGAATCCAGCAAGCACCATTACCATTTTTGAGATAACAAGAGCTGCTTCAGGTAAATATGCTGAAGCAGCTCTTTTAGTTAAAAGGTAAAGTAGATAACAGTCATTTGTAGTGTACTAAATAAGATGAAGATGAATGAACTGAATGATTTAAATCGAGGTCAAAAATGATTAGTAAGATACAAATATAAAACTAACTTTGAAGATTGGCAGTTAGAGTTAAGTGCCGATGAAGAAGAATTATATTATTTTGAAGAAGCAAAACCAAAAAAGGAACCTATAGAATTTGCAATTTATATTTAATATAGGAATTGTTTAACAGGAAAGGCGGTAGTGAAAAGCATTGAAAAAAACAGTTGTAGTAAAGGGAATTACTGTTTTATATGGTTATAGATATGTATCACCACGTTGAAAATATTTTAACTTTTAAACAAAATAAACAACAAGGGGTAGATAAAATGGGGAAATATGTGAAAGACCAAAAGGTAGTTGCCTATACACTATTAGGATTAGAACCTTGTACAGTTGTAAGAGTTGGTTGGATTTTTATTACGGTAAGAGAAGAAGAAACGGGTCATCTATATACTGTTAGAAAAAGTAAAATGACACCTATAGAGGAAGAGGAACACTATCTTGTAGAAGAAAGTATTGATGATGAAGGGTTATTCGGTATAGGTAGATTGTTTGCTAAAATAGAAGCAGAAGACATGGAAGTTGCAAAGAAATCATTTGAAGAGAATGAAGACTTCCCTAAATACGAAGATTTCCATAAACCATCAGAAGGGAAACTGTATGGTGGAGAGTACTATACTACAATTAAAACAGGTAAAGAGTTACTAGAACAATACTTTAATTGAGAAGAGCTAGAACGTAATGGTACTAATTAAATTAGATGTGTAAACAGTTAAAGGTCAAATCTTATTTATGTTAGGTATATAGACTAAGAAAATTTATATTGGTTTTTGGGAGGACAAAATAATGGATTTGGCAAACAAATTTTTAAACGGTTTGAAAGCAGCGTTATCAACAGATGATCTCGAAGCACTAAATAAAGCATACGGTGCTACAAAAGGAGATATTGATATATTAAGGACGAAATATCCAAATTGTCCAGAATCATTAATCACTTTACTTGAAAATATCGATGGTACATATTGGCGGAAATATGGAGAAAACGAAGTCACGGTATGTATTTTAGGTTCAGATGTTGAAGAGTATCCATATTATTTGCTTTCTACACAGGAGATGATTGAAAGTTCAAAAGAAGAAGAAGACGTCTCCTATCTTTTAGAATACCAAGATGACGAGGATGCTGTTGACTCCAAGATAAATCCAGAAGGACTTCTCCCTGGCACGTATATTCACTTTTCAGATTGTATGAACAACGGTGGAACATCAAAGCTGTATATTGATTTTAACCCTTCTGATGAAGGTGTATGTGGTCAAATAATTCGTTTTTTACATGATCCTGATGAATATGAAGTGATTGCAAACAGCTTTGATGAGTATTTACAGAATCTTATTGATGGTAATTTTAATTTTCTAGACGGAGAAGAATCTCAATAATGTGTGAAGAATTTTACTCAAATATTGGAGGAGATTGCGATGAATCAAGATCCAATTTTACAAAAAGTAATAAATGGGAAAATATGAGCCATGATTCTTCTTTCCGAACAGTATATGAAGCTCGAGAGAAATTACTTCTAGATGAACAAGCTAAGTTAGCGCATGCAGAACAAGAGGGCATGGAAAAAGGAATCGAGCAAGGTAAGATGCTGATAATCCGAGGAATGCATGAAATTGGTGTACCACTTGAAACTATTGCAAAAGCAAGTAAGTTGAGTGTGGAGGAAATTGAACGTATCTTAAAGCTAAAATAAATATATATGAGTATACAGAGCCTATGTGTAGAAAAAATTAGACGTTTATTATCATAGTAGGTTTAATGGGAAAGCATTGCTGAAGATTTTGGCAGTGCCTTTTCTTAATCAATTTTTTGATGTTTTTCATGCTGCTCACAAATTTATAAAGAATTCGAAAGAAGAACGTGAAATGTATTCACGATTAATAAATATGATGCAAATCTAATGTAATGTTGAGAACAGAATTCTTCAGTAATTCAATATGTTTTTTAATGATTCTTTTCGCTGAGATTTTGTAGGAAGAAAATACTAAAATATTTACTATAAGGACTCAATATATGAGGTTTTTTCTATGTGTAAAGTTACTTTCCAAAAAGAATAGTTAACTTAAGGAGCCCTTCTCAAACTTGAACCGTCTTAATTTTATTAATATGTATTGAATTCTCATCCACATCTTATTTTCCCGCGTTATGTAATGTTGGTCAGTGAGAAAAAAAGGTACTCTTTCGAGTACCTTTTTACTATTCTACTTTTAACTTAATTTCTTTACCCGTCATACCACCACTAGCTTTTAAGAAAATTCCTTCAGCATCTTTTGGTATATCAAATACAATTTTACCTGTTTGTGTTAGACCAGGATTCAATTGTTTTAAGAAGAAGTCAGTTTTTCCACCGTTAGCTAAGTCAAAAGATGTTTGACCTTGTGTTGAATATGTGAATTCGCGACCTTTACTATCTACTAATTTAAAGCTGTTAGCATCAACAGTGATAGCGTCTTTTTGATTATTAGTAAGTGTAACTTCTAAAATTTTAAATACACCTTGTGCTTGTTCTTTTGTATATTCATTGCCTACAGAATCTACTGTTTCCATAGATCCTACAGCGATTTTCACATCAGAAGATACCCCTTCTTTTGATACTGCTTTAGTGTCTGTTGAAGTTGTTTCTGTTGAATCTCCGCCACCAGCAACCATAGCAATTATTCCGATTACAAATAAAACTATAATGCCTAGGCATCCAAACTTAAATATTTTTCCCACGTTTGTTCCTCCAATTATGTAAAATTTAAGATTGCAACAGTAATAATAACACATCACATATCTTTATATTGTTATATTATGTCGAATAGAAATAAAAAGATAGTTTGGAAGTTTCAGATTTCATTTCTGTCCTATGACCTATTTTTCCCCCGTATTTCGTCTGTATCTCATATTCATAAAGGTAAATGCGCTATAGTCAAAAATTTTCATCTATTTTTGGTAATTGATTCATGTAAAATTTGTTTGTTGGTACATTACTTCATCTATTTTTTACCATTGTATTATTAGGATATTAAGGTGAAAATAATTATGTATATGGGTTTCGACAATCAGGAAGATTGACAAAGTATTGAGAATTACTGGATTGTCTGGCCAAATTTAAGAATTTAAACAAATGCATTATTAAAAAAAGAACTCTTATGGAAAGATAAGAGTTCTTTAAAAAATGTTGTATTTGAAACCCGTGATGTTTCACAAAAATATTACGTATATGCAATATATGGAGTCAATGAAAATAATAAAGGTGCATATAATCTATATTTTAATTAGTTCAGCCCCTTGGAGGGCGCTCCAAGGGGCTGAGATTCGAGAATTTTTAAACTCTTGTTAATTTATATGAGAACTCATTAAAGAGTACCTATGCAATTTTAACACTTAACCATTCATTTTTACAACTGTATATATAGATTTATATGTTATTAGGTATCATGTTGCGTAACCATAGTTGGTGAGCGAAGGTGAGGAGACAACAGAAGTACTGACTGGACCTACGGAGTATAAATGAGAAGATTCTTGGTTTTCTCCCAACCACCAAACATAAAGCGAGTAGTTAAGAAAGATAGAAAGTTATATGATGCAGGTGCTTTTTTTTAGTTATATAGAAATTATACATTAAACATACTTAAGGAGTCATTTAAGTATAAAGATAATTAATCATACAATGATATGGAAAGGTCTTTTCGAACAAGTTAGTTAATTCAAAGTATATGTATTATTTGGAACCTGTGCGAGGGTGCTTTTTAATTCACATTATTATAAGGACAAGCATATTATGTAATAGGACGAGTTCTTCGTGTCCTATTCAATGCTCAGGATAACCCCGATTCACATTGAGAGCACCGGTAGCGGGGGTGCTCTCTTTTTATTGAAAAATATATTTAAATGTATATAATATGATTATTAAATTTATTTTTCAATATAAGGGGTACAAATTCGATGCGACGTAAAGAGGATTTGTTAAAACAATGGAAGGTGGATCTGCAAGCTGTTCAAGAAGAAAAGAGGATGAAGAAGAAAGCTAAGAATAAAAAATATAGCATTCCTGGTAATACAGCGGGATTCATGAATGGAAAGAATACTTATCGTAAAGAGAATGGGGTATGGAAACAAAGAAGTAAATGACGTGAAGGTAAATAAGTTTAGTTAAGTTTATAGCAAGTATTGTAGGCGCTTCCGTGATCTGGTTGGCGTCTTGTTTGTTGTTAAGGAAAAATAACAAAATCAAAGAATATAAGTACGGGATTAGGAGAAAAAATAATAGTCTTGTCGTTTGCTATAACCTACTAGGAAAAAGAGAATAACAAGATAATAGACAAGTAGTGAGAGGGAATTCCCATTCCCGATTGAAATTATATTGCGAAATCCAAATGCCGTATAGGAAATATTAAGATTATAAATGAAAAAAGAAACATGCTAGTGTCCCAAAAACATAAGTTTTTAAGATTCTACCAGGATATGAATTGCAGGTACATCCCCGTATCGGTATGACGTGGAATATAATGTTCTTGGAACGATAGACAGTAGTTGTCACGGAGAAGTCGGAGTGTTAGTTGTAAACAATGAAGTGCCTAAAGAGGAAAATTATGCAAGATCATGAAATTGAAAGAGGTACTCGTATTGCTAAAGGCGACATAGCTTCGGTGGAAAAAGCTCATTTATAGAAAAAAAGAATGAGGAAAGTGGATTGGATTATTAGCTAAATCCAACCATAATCATTTCTTCATTTTTTATTTCAATTATAAATTTATATTCTTTATCCAATAACCAGAAATAAAAACTGACTGCATCAATATCAACTAGTGATTGGAATACTTTATCAAGATTTGTGCTTATTACAGGGATTTCATAGTTATCCCATAGTATAAAAATTTGTTCATCAGAACCTGGTTTGTTTTCTTTAATAAGGGAAATTAGTTGCTCTTTATTTAAAGCTATTAATTGATTGTCTATCTGTTCCCAATCTATTCTTCCAGAGACAGTTATAGGAAATGAATTTATGAAAGTATTTGCAATTTGTTGGCTTTTATTTTGAGAGAAAATGAGAGTTTCCTCTCCGAGAGATTCAATACATTCATTAAACAAAGGGTTTGTATCATTGCTATTTTTTGTTTTCAGTGCCCGTAACTTTTGTTGCATTTTCCATCGTCTTGAGGATCTGTCACTCATTTTTATCATTCCTTCTACAATTAATTAGGAGTCAGTATAGCATATAGTAACAGTTCTTAGTAAAGAAACTATTAGGCAATTGAAATAAGCCTCTACTTTCACCATATTTAGTTTAAGAATTAGATTGTCCGATTCTTTTGAAACATAACTATAATAATTCAATTTCAATATCATAAGCAACCCAATTATTATATAGAAATACAAATTCAATGACTTGAATTCAATGTTTTGTTACGCTATAAATAGCTTGATTTGTTTTTAACTTAAACATATTAAGAGTACTTAATAATTTTTAGGAGGCTTTTTTGAATGAAGTTATGTAAGGCGAAAACCTGGTTACCATTATCTGCTGCAATGATTACAGTAGTATCAAATCCAGTAGGGACTGCGGCTTCAACGGTTTATACGGTTCAAAAGAATGATACCCTAGAAGCAATAAGTAAACAATATGAGGTGTCCGTACAATCACTTAAACAAGAAAACAATAAAGAAAATGATCAAATTAATATTGGAGAACGTTTAACAATTCCGGTATCGTCAACTGCAAACAAATATGTTCAGAAAAATAATTCACCAGTTTCAACTAATACATATCAAGCAATTTACCAAGTGAAAATTGGGGATACATTAAGTTCTATATCACAACAATATAAGGTTTCAATACAGTCCATAAAACAAAACAATAACGTAGACGAAAATCATATTTTTGTCGGTCAGCACTTAAAGATTGATACTGGTATTTCATTACAAGAAGTGGATTTAATGGCTCGTTTAGTAAATGCAGAAGCAGGAGGAGAACCGCATGCAGGAAAGGTTGCAGTTGCAAAGGTAGTATTAAATCGTGCTAACGCAAATGGTTTTCCAAATACAATTACAGGTGTAATTTATGAACCCATTAAAAATGGTTACGCATTTACTCCTGTTACAGATGGTAGAATTAATCAGCCTGCTACACAGGAAGCAAAAATGGCAGTAGAAGAGGCCCTCACTTCAAAAGGAACAAATTCTGATTGGCTTTATTTCTACAATCCAAGAACCTCGACTGATAAATGGATTACAACACGTCAAACCGTTGCACAAATTGGGAACCATTTGTTTGCTAAATAAAATAATCGTACATTAATAGGTTTCCAATGAGATAAGGAGAGGTTATTTTTGCGTGTAGTTCATTCACTATTAGCAATATTAGCTGTTATATTTTTAATTTGTGGTGTTATTATTCACGAGTATGTATTGGTTTTTTTAGTAGGGATTTGTTACATGGTGATAGTAAGTTTTATAATTTCCAGTATACGTAATTGGAAAGAGAATAGAAAGCGTATTTCTATCGTGTATTTTACTTGTGTATTAATATTATTGCTATTGACAATATATCTTTTGTTTGTCACTTTTTATACACGTTCTTTGGAATTTTAGCACTTTTATATAAGCTAACGCGGCACAAAAATCAAAAAGAATGATGAATTTTTCAAAAAATAATCAGCTCGGATTAACGAGCTGATTATTACATCCAGAAATCCTCAAAGTCTACGCTGTAACCTTTTCTTTTTAAGGCCCTAATTAATTTTTGGCCATTCCCTAATGAAGGTTTGTATGTATTTGAACGAGAAATACGACTAATTGTATTTTGATTTACTCCACTCCATTCCTTTAATTCGGTTTGAGTAATACTATTTCTTTTTAAAAATTTACCAAATCTTGATAATGGTTTCCCCAAGCCAAACATTGTGAACACTCCTATTCATAAATCCTCTATTAATCACATCTTTACCAAAGCATGATTTTTTTAAACAAAAGTGTTAATAATGTACAAGCCCCACGCAATATGATGTATCAAGGTAGCTACTATCGTATCTAGCAAACTTATTACCAAATTAGATACCAAATCAACTAGCATTTGTACTAGCAAAGTATCTACCAAGTTAACAATCAAGATAATGCTATCAAGGTAATAGGCGTATAAACCCTATATTTTATCTAGTTTGTTCATTTTGTTTATAGAGGAGGGCATTTAAATGCGTGGTAGGAAGGAAACAATTTCTTTTCGTGAGTGTATGAATCGATCTTACGAAGAGAAAGAAAAGAAAATATGTAAATACAATTCAGTTAGTCCTTTCGCATTCCTTCATATGTCGGATCAGGTACTACATACTTACATTGCATTAGGAGTAATGGGAACGGTTTTAATAGGGGCAGTCATATTAGAAAAATATTTAGTGCGACATGACCATATATCGGCAGCTAAATTTATAAGTGAAGGTATTTATTACGGCATGCGAATAGGTGGAGTTTGTTTGATTGGATATGTATTTATTCGCATCCTAATCATGTTTTAGGGGGAAGTATATGAGAATGATAAAGAAGTGGCTTCATACAAAAAGGTTAAGGAATCAACTTATAGAGGTATTTGGAAAAGCAGGTCTATATACGGAACATCAAACACGCGGGGGGAAAGTGCCTATTTATCCAAAGATATATAATGTATCTTCTTCAACAGAAAGCGTGAGATATGTATTTACCATACCAAACGGATTAGATCCACAGAAGATTGAAAAGAAGTGGTTTTGTTTTCAGCAAATATTAGGACGGAATATTACGATTGAAGGGGATATGAAAAAGTTTGTCCTACATGTATTTCATTCAAATGCTGGGCTAAAGCCGTATACTTATTGTTATAGAGAATGGCAGCCACAATTAAAAGGTTACGGTTTACCTGTTGTGGTCGGCAGGGACCAATACGGAAAAATGATTGCGTACGACATGATTGGTTCCAATTCACCGCACTTATTAATCGCAGGAGAAACGGGAAGTGGGAAAAGTAGTATGGTACGTGTTGTGCTATCCACACTTATTCAATATATGTCCCCTAATACGTTGCATTTGTATCTTGGTGATTTAAAAAATTCTGAATTTCATTTTTTACGTAGAGTGAAGCATGTAAAAGAAGTTTGTATGGAAGAAATTGAGATGAAAATAATGCTGCAAAAGTTATGGAAGGAAATCAGGGAACGAAGAAAACTTATGGAAGGATATGAAGTTGATCATATTGATGCGTACAACAAATTAAATCCAAATCATCAAAAGCCATATATCCTACTTGCTATCGATGAGGTGGCTATGCTTAAAGATGAAAAAGAGTGTATGGCTACAATTGAAAAGATTTCAGCAGTTGGGCGATCACTTGGGGTTTTTCTTTTGCTTAGTATGCAGAGGCCAGATGCCAAGGTGTTAGATGGTAAGTTAAAACTTAATATGACTGTAAGAATGGGCTTTAAATGTGATAGTGTGATTAATAGTAATATTATGGGTACTCCTGGTTCAGAGTATTTAGAGCAATCTGGACAAATGATTTTTAAACGCAATGGATTAAAGAAAGTGCAAGCTCCTTATTTGGAATTAAGTAAGGCGAAACAAATTGTTGAACCATATCGCATGTCTAAAGGGGAGAAGGTACTCAAGAATTCATCGCAAGTAGAAATGCCGTTATTTGGGGTGTTAGATGATGAAGAGTAGAGATAAAGGAATTCTGAATGATTTGAAGCAATTTAGATGCATGTCCCGAGATGATATTATTGACTTGCATTTTCAAGGCTTAAAGAATGCGATAACCTGCTGTAATACGGTTATGAAACGATTAAGAAGAGACGGCCATGTTGATGCTAACGTATTGCAACACCCATACATTTATTTTCCGCAACCCAGTTCTATCAGAAAAACCAGTCAAAAAATTCCTCATTTCCTTGGTATTGTGGACGTATACAAACAACTTGTTCATTATGAAAATCCTAAGTTATTCAAAGTGGAACCAAAGTATGGGAAGGAATATATGGAGCCGGATGCTTTTACTATATGGCGTAGGTCGCCATTCTTTATTGAAGTTCAAAAGTCAGTGTACAGTAAAAATATAATGCAAGATAAGATAAATAGATATGAGTTATACTTCCATAGCCAAGAATGGCATAATGAATCTTGGCAACCGAAAACTTCTAAATTCTTTCCTTCAATTCTTATCATTACCGACAAATATTACGACGTTCAATCCTCTTATTTCCGTATATTCCAAGCGAATTCTATAGAGAGTTTTATGAATAATTTAGCGGTAAAACCATAAAATAAGCTACTTTTGTTCTGAATTCACAGGATTTTCAAAATCAAAATCTATGGATGTTAATATTTGTTATATAATATACTTGTCAAAGCATTACCCCTGTAGTATCTATGATGAATTTGCAAGTTAGTTTTTTTATCTCGTATATTCACCTTAAACTGAAAAGAACTTGTAGAGATTCCTACAAGTTCTTTTTGTTGCTCTTACAAACACGAAAGTCTCCTTTTTTACTCCCAGTAATTTTACTTAATAAAGATTAACCCTTTATTGAACTACTCCCACTATTACTTCGTATAGAAGAGGGGGAATTAATAAGTAAGGGGGCTCTATCGAATTCCAACTTAGTTAGTAGGTATTCACCATAGTCCTTGTGGTTAGAAGCCTTATCGCTTCATTCTTCCAATTGATACTTACGTTAATATCCCAATTATGATGTATACAATAAGAAGGGTAGTCCCATTTTCGTAGGATTAGATTAGTAACGTCTTGTTTTTAATATCCATAACAAAAACATAATTGATTTGAAGCAAATGTTTCCGATACAATTATGGTTTGTTTGCTATACCATTTCGCTATCAAGCTAACAAAGAGATTAAAAATATTAATGAGGATTTTTTGAAATGGAGGCGCTTTATCAGTAAGAGAAATATGTAATTATGCATATCCATTTCTTATAATGTTTTTATATGCAAAATCCTTTACGTATGCATTATCGATTATATTCAAAATGTCACAGGCCTTGATATGTCTGTAAAAACGTATCAAAATTTTACTTTAAGACACACGGTATATAAATTTTCGATTGGGCAAATTCTTCTTGTTTAGGAAGAGTAAAAACACCTACTATAAAAATTTTCACAACAGAGCCAGATAACGTGATAAAGTATTTATTGCTGTGCATGTAAATATAAAAAAAAGCCTTACAAAATGATGTTTGTAACGGTTTATTTAGCTTATATGATTTTAGGAAATTAATAGCATTTTATGCCGTTATTATTAACCTAGTTACCAAGAAATAGAGGTGAATGTAGGATGACTAAACCTTTTAAAAAAAATAGTCGTTATATGGTTGGGTTGGACAGTCTAAGGGGTCTAGCTATATTAGGTGTTATTTTGTATCATATTAATTTTAATTGGTTACCTGGAGGGTTTTTAGGGGTTACAGTATTTTTTGTACTTTCAGGTTATTTAATTACAGATATTCTAGCCATGGAGTGGAAGAGAAATAAGAGAATTGATTTGAAAAAATTCTGGCTTAGTAGGGCAAGAAGATTGCTTCCAGCAATGCTTGTTATGCTCGTTATAACATTGGCATGGATTACGATTTTTCATAGCTCTTTACTTGAAAAAATGCGCGGAGATTCATTAGCGGCATTATTTTATGTTAGTAACTGGTGGTATATTTATCATAAATTATCGTACTTTGATAATTTTAACCAGATTTCTCCATTAAATCATTTTTGGTCGTTAGCAGTCGAGGAACAATTCTATGTTGTCTGGCCGTTTATTATTAGTTTAGGACTTTACTACATAAAAAAACAATCCCGCATGATTTTATTGATTTGTTTAGGAGCATTTGCTTCAGCTTTAGCAATGGCAAATTTGTATGAACCTGGAGTTGATCCGAGCAGAATATATTATGGTACAGATACGAGGGTCTTTTCCTTACTTATCGGAGCGGTACTTGCCTTAGTTTGGCCAAGCAATAGGCTTGCTAATAAAATTATCCCGAAGGCGCGTTTCATTCTTGATGTAGTGGGGGGCATTGCTCTTATTATTATTTTGGTTATGTTTTGGAAGACCAATCAATATGATCCATTTCTATACAAGGGAGGAATGGTTCTCTTATCAATTGCAACAGCATTGTTAGTGGCAAATCTAGCTCATCCAGCTAGTCGCATTGCTCATTTTTTACGATTTAGACCTTTACGTTGGGTAGGGGTAAGATCGTATGGCATATACCTTTGGCATTATCCAATTCTTACATTAACGACTCCAAAAGTAAATGCTGGGGATTTTTCAATAATAAGAGCAATCTTTCAATTTCTTCTAATAATATTGATTGCGCAAATTTCATGGAAGTTTATCGAAAAACCAATCCGACAAGGTGCGCTTCGGAACATTCAGTTTAAGAACTTAAGACTTCAAAATGTCACTTTAGGTGTTAAGTTAGCTTTAGTTTGTTCATTATTCTTTTCGTCAATAGCAGTTTTAGGGTTATCGAATGTTAGTAAGGCTAAGGAGAATTCTCAAAAAGATAAGGTGGAAGCAGTACAAACACAACCGGCGCCACATCCAGTTGCAGTTTGGGAAAATCCAAATCAAGAGACGCCACTAAATCAAGGGGAATCAAAAGAAGTAAATTCTGCACAACCTAAAAATCCACTCACAGTTACTGCGATAGGCGATTCCGTTATGATTGATATTACTCCGTATTTAAAAAATACTTTTCCTGATATTAAGATTGATGCGCAAATTGGCCGTCAGCTGTCAAAAGCGATTCCAGTAGTTGAACAGTTAAAAAATGAAGGGAATTTAGGAAACTATGTCATTATCGGATTAGGTACAAATGGAGCATTTACTACTGAGCAACTTGTTTCATTAATAAAATTAATTGGAAACGAACGTAAAATAATATTTATTAATACGAGAGTGCCACGTCCGTGGGAATCAATTGTGAACGAGAGACTGAAAGTAACAGTACCTAAATATCCTAATGTAACTCTAGTTGATTGGTATGCAGCAAGTGCTGGAAAGAAAGACTACTTTGCACCTGATGGTGTGCATTTAACCAATATAGGTGCAGAAGCATACGCAGTCCTTGTGGCTAAAGCGGTTAATCAATAATTAATTATATTTTGTCAAATTCTTTTGCAAAGTTAGCTGAAATAAAAAAATCTATGTTTGGAAAAATAAATTTTTGGCATTTAGCAATAATTCCTGTAATTCATAATACATTGAAAAGCGAAGTTTAGTTAAAGACTTCGCTTTTTTGTACGGGACATGAATGGTGTCGATGCCTTTTACTATACATACGGTATAACGAAAATGTTGAATTTCTGTGGTTTTGAAAAAGTGGTTGTCACTTTACATGTTAATAATCCTGTTCTCTTTTAAATGATTTTCTATGATTAAGTAAATATCTCATTTATATACATTGATATAGGTAATTTTGTTATCTTTCCAAAATGTAATGTTGCCGTAATGTTTTTGAATTTTTCTTCAAACGAGAACAGATTAAGATTACAGTATCATAGAAAATCAATGAGGTGAACGATATGAAAAAATATATGGCACTTTTTAGTTTTTTAGTTGTATTTGCAAGTCTACTAGTTGGATGTGATATCAATCGTATGGATAGAGATGGATATTACGTTCAAAGTACAATGGATGGAAAAGAGGGAGTTTCAAAATCTATGGATGGGAAAGTGATGGGAAAGGAGTATGAATATACATTATTGGGTATTGATAAGGAAGGTAAAGAAAAAGAGTTAGAATTTATGGCACAAAAGATTCTTTGTAAAGAAGCATTCCTACGTGTATATCACTCAGAGAAAAAAGGTGTAACAGCTTGGGAGGAAGTGCAGGGAGACGAGCTTCCTAGGAAAGTGAAAGAAATGTTAGGTGTAAAATAATTATTTATCTGTGCAGGCGGATTCTCTTACATAGAGGGTTAGCCGTTTGTTTGTGCTTATTTATATTAAGAAACGCATGCTTAGGTTGGCTTTAGAATTGATTGTAATTATTAGTTAATCGATATCATAAATGTATTAACGAATGACTTGTAGAGGCAATCATATATATTGGTTTAAAAACATATCGTTCATTTGATTGCACTATATGTGCATCTGGAAGAGAAGAAGGGATTTTATCAAATATGTAGCGTGACGGGCGGAATTAAATTCTTAAGATACCTATAGTAGGTAACTAAATAGCGTTAATGCTATAACGAAATTAAATATTTTAGTGGTAAAGATTTAATAGATAGGAAAAGAAGATAATTTTAGCTAAGAATAGGGTGAATTTAATCTAAAAGAACTAAATTAGATATATTTCTAATCTAGTTCTTTCTTTGTAATTATTTACATATTTCTATCTTTAAAATTATCATATAATAACTTTAAAGGTTATTATATGATAATTCACTACGTCGGCTTTTTAAATATTCATCAATAAATAATTGAATATCAAAATCACCAGGTAGAGAATAGTTCTTTTCGTCATATAATACACAAGAATTATTTTCCAATGAGTAGTACTTATGTATTAGGTATTTATAATATGATTTCTCGGCAGATTTTTTACCTAAGTTATACCATATACTAAAAGTGTTTGAGTTTATAGTTTTTAAAAATACACAATAAAAATAAATAGCCTCAGTATAGTAATAATGTATATGTTTCAAATGGTCTATTGCTTGCTCGAATAAATTAATTTTAACATCAACATTTTCTTCTAATATTGCTAACATCAAATTTTTTAATCCCATTGTATAAGTGTTAGTCACAACTAGTTTTTCTATAATTTCTTTTTTTGCAAATCCCATTTTTGTTTTTAAATAATTTGATTGCATTATTTCCATGTGCCTCTTGTTAAAAATATCGTTTTGGATATATTCATCAATTTCTTCAATAGTAAGTATCCCTAGATTATATTTAGATTCAAAATAAAAGAAATCTTTTGGTACATTTTTTTCTTTTTGTAATTGTATTACATGGTTAAATGAACCTAGACACATTAAAGATATACCAAAATCTATTATTTCATAATGTTTCCTTTTATGCATAAATTTAATTGCATCAAAGTGATATCCTTCCGTTGCATAAATACTTAGCACTTTTACAATTATTTCTGAGTTAGTAATTTCAATTGTGTTTATATCTAAGGTATCTAATCGTTCTAACATTTTTTTTTCTTTTAAATATTCAAAGGGTTTATCAAGGTCTTTTTCATAGTAATAACTTGCTAGTAATAAAACCTCTTTTAATAATTCTCCATTGGGTACGTTCTTAAATATTCTGGTACACTCATGGAATTGGTTTGTTATTTTACTCATACTACCTATCAATTGGGCGAAAGGTATGAGAGATACAATATAAGTAATTAGTTGAGTGTCATCTATTCCAGTTTCTTCAATATAACTAAGGCTTTTTATGAAGTTATCCTCGAATTTGTCATATATTTTTAAAGCCTGATTTGTTTGACCAGCTCGTTTTTTTTCTATAAGTATAGTAAGTAAATAAAGGTTGTAGTTATAAGCGTTTTTAAAGTATCCTATTTTCTCATCCGCATTCCTTTGATTTAAATGGAAATCTGCAAACCTCCCTATAATAGATTGGAGCGTAAGGTGTCCATTGTTAATTTCGATTAGGGATTTATCTTCTAATCGTTTTAGTTCTTTATTTGTAATCTTATATGTTTTATTTTTAAAGAATTCTTTAAAAGATTCCATTTGTATCCCATTAGGAAATAAAGATAGAATCTCAAACGTTAATTGCTCTTTAGGAGGCAATTTAGCATATGAATAATAGATAGACTGGTAAAGTGATCCCGATCTCTCAATATTTTCATCAGAGGGAGAGTGAAAGATCTCTTCATAATTTGTATTAGTTGCCTTAAAGAAATTTGACCGAAGTTCACCTCGTAATGCAGACATATCGGTAAACTTCGGTAAATTTTTAGTGACAATTTTAATAGCTAAAGGATTATTATTTAATAATTTTTCTAGAATATCTTCCTGTAGAATCCTTCTTTCTATTGTGCTATTTAAATCGTTGGAATAAAGGTTTTGAAAAAGATTGAAGGCTTCTTCTCGAGTAAAGTTACGTAATTCATGCTTTTCTTCAAATTCAAAACCAGCCCATTCTCGAGACGTAATTACTATTGTTACAAAATTACAGATAAATGTTATTAACTGCTTTATATCCGAGTTGTCATTTAAATCCAGTAATGTTTCAAAATTATCTAGAATTATCAATGAATCTTTTCTCAACTCATAATTCCGCATATGTTCCTCAAAGTTAATTGCTTCTTCTAAATTAAAGATTTTAGCTATATTCCTCTTAAAAGTTCGAAAATCACTAATAGCCTCACAATCAATAAAGTGTATTCCATCTATAAAGTAGCCACGATCAAAGAACTCTAATGCTATCTTCTTTATAATAGTAGTTTTTCCTATTCCTCCAGAGCCTTTTATTGTAAGGATTCTATCTGATAAATTTAATAATTTTCTAGTTATATCAATAATATCAGTTTTTCTGCCCACAAAATTAGATAGGTTTTTTCGTTCTATACTGCTAGATAATCTGGATAATTCGGTTGTTTTATTTATTTTTGCGTTACTTAATTTAATTTGAGTGATGGAGAATTTATTTTCATTAAATAGTTGAATGTATGAAAGATCATGTAGTTTACAAGCTTTTTTAAATAGTTTAAATAGAAAAGAGTTTAAATTATCTTGATATTCTAAGATAGCCAAAGGTATTGTAATTTTATCGGTATTATAAAATTTAGTATTTTTATCTATAAACACAAATACTCCAGAATTATCGGTGGAACCAAATTGATCTTCTAGTTGCTCTAAAGAAATTAATGTCCCTTTAAAATATTCATCTTCTAGTATTATTTTATTTTGTATTTTTTGTGTAAAGATAAAAACATAATTATAGCCCTCTAATTCATTTAACCGTTCTATAGAAAGGTAATATACATCAATAACTACATTATATTTCTTAAAACATTTTAAGATGTTATCCCTCTTATAGAATAATTCCATATCTAAAGGTGAAGAGAATAATAGAGCAATTTTAGGGATTATTTCTATAGAAACTTCTGAAGTATTTTTCTGCTGAATCTTTTTTGAATCAGGAATGGATATTCCATTTGTTTCGTTACTTATTTTTTTTTTTTTAGTTCATTATATAGTTTATCTAGAAATAACGGTATTTCATCATGATTTTTTAATTGTATTTTTTTTATATTGTAATTCGAAAAATCTTTATCATTCATAGTTAGGATGTAACCTTTTTCTTGATATCCTTGATAAATAGAGTTTATATATCCAAATAGATTACTAATGTATGGATCTTCCATGCTAAATCCGATAAATACAACTACATTATTAGTTATAATATTTTTTAATGCTTCTAATGCCGCGTTATTATTTTCATATAATTTAGTATAATCCTCTCTTAAAAGTACGCAATTTCCAGGGTCTAAATAGTCACCATGTATTTTATAGATGAATGAATTGGATTGAGATAACTGAGCAATTTTATGTGTATTTGTTGTTAGAGTAGATGGAATTGTATCATCTATAGCCTTTTCTAATAGCTGATCATAATTAGTCGTAATGATTTTTTTTGAAATTTTAAAAATTTTTTTGTGTTTTGCTAAGGCATCTTTTCCGTTAGCTGTGTATTGGAATTCATGTTCTATTGTTGCTGCAATAGTTCTTTTTTCTTCTTTTATGTAATCTAAAATATCTAATAAGGGCATTTTTCCATTTTTTAATAACTTTAAATATGGTTCATAGTCTTGATCATTATAGATGGCATCTTCTAAAATTTTTTCAACTAAACCTTTCCAGTCTGGATAACCGAAATCTTTTGAAAATCCAGATCCAATAAAGAAAACAAGATTTCCTTTATGTGCACTATCAATGATTGGATTTGGTATATTAATTCCCATAAAACTCCACCTTTTGCATTTTTATATTTATATTAACATATTATAATGTCAATTTCTTCTTTTAATGATGAGGAAAAAATTAAGGGATTTCAGTACGAGAAAATATCACTGAATACGATTGAAGTAGAAATAAATAGTTGTTATTAAACTGGATAATAGGTAAGACGATAGATGTTGAACATAAAGGGTGGGAACTATAAGAGAAAAGTTAAAAATAGAGAATTGAGCATTTTTAGGGGATTTTGATAATAAGTAGGTGTACAGGGTTATACGTTTAAACAGATATAAATGGAACTAAAGTCAGAATCTTTAATGGATTACTTATATTTTTACTTTCAAAATGATTTATTAGTTTGTTCAGTTATATTGTTTAGGTGCTTGTATAGGGACTATGACGTTCAATCTCTTTAATTTGGTATATTTAATGCGGATTCTATAGAAAGTTGTATGAATATTTTAATGTTGAAATTATAAAGAGTGCCTGAATAATGCAGAGCTTTTTTAGTAATGTATTAAGCCATGCGTGATGATAATTGTTAGAAGGCAATAAATGCGAAGAGTGAATTTGAAGCAAATTATGAAATAGTAAAAAAAAATGAAGAAGTAATTGTTTAAATAATGTTTAGTGGCTAAGCGAATATCTCATTTATAAACATGGATAGAGGTAATTTTGTTATCTTTCGAAAATGTAATGTTGACGTAATGTTTTTGAATTTCTCTTCAAACGAACACAGATTAAGATTATAGTAACATAGAAAATCAATGAGGTGAACAATATGAAAAAATATATGGCACTTTTTAGCCTTTTAGTTGTATTTGCAAGTCTGCTAGTTGGGTGTGATATCAATCGTATGGGTAAAGATGAATATTACGTTCAAATTACAATGGATGGAAAAGAGGGAGTTTCAAAATCTATGGATGGGAAAGTGATGGGAAAGGAGTATGAATATACATTATCGGGTTTTGATAAGGAAGGTAAAGAAAAAGAGTTAGAATTTATGGCACAAAAGAATCTTCGTAAAGAAGCATTCCTACGTGTATATCACTCAGAGAAAAAAGGTGTAACAGCTTGGGAGGAAGTGCAGGAAGACGAGCTTCCTAAGAAAGCAAAAGAAAAACTAGGTGTGAAATAATCATTTATTTGTGATGGTGGATTCTCCTACGTGGAGGGTTCGCCGTTTTTTTATTATATGTTATGTTGTAGTTTTTTATATAAAGCATATTGAAAAAATAAGGTAAATCTTCCGGAATGAGATCTCCATAATTAATAATTTGTACGTTAACCTTTCCGTTATTACTAAATCCATTTATATCAACGATTTGTCCCACATATCCCGTTGTACCAATATCTTTTAAAGTACGTATAAAAAATGCCCTTTATCTTATCTTTATCTTATCTTTACTCTATCTTTAAACTTTTATATTAAACTTAAAACCTTAAAGTATTGATGTTTGAGTCTAAAAAGGGCGGGAGATAGATGTCCATTACATAGTTTGTAAATAACAAATTACCCTTGAAAAATTGAATTTTTATACGAGGAGGAATATATGAAGGATACAAGTAAAAAACAAATTATAAGAGTGTTCCTTATTAGTATTTTAGGCTTAGGAATACTAGTTGGAATGCTATATTTTAATCATAAAACCAATATTCAACAAAATAAAGCGCTAGCCACCGAAAAACGTGTATTGCAATATGAATCTACCTTGAAAAAAGAATTAGAAAAATATAATTTAGGAGAGAAAACAGCAGTTTTATTAGGAATTATGTACCAAGAGAGTAGAGGTGAGGGAAACGATCCTATGCAGTCATCCGAATCACTTGGATTAAAGCCAAATGAAATTCAAGAGACAAGCTTGAGCATTGAACAAGGGGTAAAACACTTTGCTAAAATGTACAAATATGGAACGGACAAGGATGTTAGCATGGATACAATTATTCAAAGCTATAATATGGGGCCAGGGTATATTGATTTTGTTGCTAGTCAAGAAGTTAAACAACACTCGGAGGATTCAGCCAAAAAGTTTTCTAAGATAAAAGTTGATCAAAATCCAGCGATGTATACTTGTGGTGGAAATAAAAATAATTTTAGGTATCCATATTGTTATGGTGATTTCACATATGCCACAAAGGTAAATGAAAAAACAAAGCTTATTGAAGAACTTCTTCGAAATGTACATAGCTCTTCTAAATAAGTTGCAGAATGAAATATAGTGATACTCAGTTATTAACAATAATATCTAAGAAAAAACTACTTCTTTTCTTAATTCACATAATTTTCAAAAATAAATCCCATAGATGTTAATATTTGTTATATAATATATTTATCAAAGTATTACCCCTAAAGCTTCTACAGTCAAGCTGTAAGATAGTTTGTTTGGCCCGTATATTCACCTTAAAACAAAAAGAACTTGTGGAGATTCCTACAAGTTCTTTTTGTTTTAAGGGTTAAAAGTGGATTTTAAATATAGTTGCAATTTTTTGAGGGGGAAAAGTAAATGTTTATAAAAACAGAAAGATTATTAATACGAAAATTTGAGTTCAAAGATTGGCAAGTTGTTCATGAGTATACATCAGATATCAATGTTATGAAATACATACCTGAAGGGGTTTTTACTGAAGAAGATACAAGGAACTTTGTGAATGAAAACATTGGTAAAAGCGCTAAGAACTTTCCTGTGGTATTAATAGATGAAAATATCCTAATTGGTCATATTGTTTTTCATAAATATTTTGGTGAGCATACATATGAGATTGGTTGGGTGTTCAATCCTAAATATTTCAATAAAGGATATGCTTCTGAAGCAGCACAAGCTACATTGGAATATGGGTTTAAGGAATTGAAGTTACATAGAATTATAGCTACATGTCAGCCACAGAATATACCATCATATCGAGTGATGGAGAAGATTGGAATGAGAAGAGAAGGCTATTTCAGGAAGTGTATACCACATGGGAATGAATGGTGGGATGAATATTATTACGCTATTTTAGAAGAAGAGTAGTGTTTTAGAACGCATTATTTAAATTGAAGCTCCTATCTCTAAAGAGGCAAGTTGACTAACATTAGTAGGATTCTTGTTACCAAAGGCGAAGTCCATTTCTGCTATGGCTGACATGCAAGACCATGGTGTCCCATTACCACTCTCGTGATTACCCTTATGCATTCTTAAAATATAGAATATTAGAAATATATTATGGTAAAATGTGTATAAGTATAAATTATTAAATAGATTGGAGAATACTAGAATGAAAGTACAATTACTAAGAGTAGGGATATTGTCTTGCTTCATGATATTTTGTTGGTTCTATGAAGATGTCTCTGCTGCATCTACGTGTGAGCCATTTGGTGAAATTAAGCCAAACCAAAATCCCTCTCGTCAGCACATAAATTGCCTACTAACGAACGCAGCATTAAAAGAAAATGTTCCTCCTGAAGTTATAAAAGCAGTAGCTACACAAGAAAGTGGATGGAAACAATTTGATGGAAACGGCCAGCCAATAATAGCGCAAGACGGTGGAATTGGGATTATGCAAATTACCAATCAACCTCAGTTCGATCAACAAAAGTTAAAATATGATATTAATTATAATATTGAAGCAGGTGTTAAAGTTCTTCATAGTATGTATCAGCGAACAGATCTTCCTAAGGTAAAAGCTGCTGGACCAGAAGTAATCGAAAACTGGTACTTCTCCGTTATGGCTTATAATGGAACAAAACCTGCAAACAGTCCTTTGTATAAAGCTACTGGTCAAAAAAATTTAAACGCTTATCAGGAAAAAGTATTTTCTATTCTAGAACAATACAGTTTTTTAAATGATACAAAATTGGGTCAGTTTCCTTTCAGTACAGCTGATTTCGAATATGATCCTAACACGAGCACAAATATTATATTTAAAAAGAAGGAGTACACACTAACAAATCTACATTCTTCTATCTATCACCTAAAAACAGGTGATCAAGTACTTGTAACAAGAGATGGCGTAAATTTAAGATCTAAACCTACTTCCGCTTCAAGTGGGAAACCGTTAAGTAAAAATACCAACTTGATTATTCAAGGAAACGCTGCATATGATGAATCTGTAGATAGTAGCAATCAGTTTGTATGGTATCCAGTTAAAACTGCAGATCAAAAACTAGTAGGTTATATTTCTTCTGCATATATTATGAAAAAATTATAATTTAAAATCAAACGGTGAAGATAATCACTGATAAAGATATGGTAGTGATGGGAACGGTTGAACCAAATATAATTGTGGGTTCTGGTACAAAAAAATATTAAACTTGAACATACCGATACTGATACTCTACAAAGGATTGTAACCGACATGGAACAAAATGGTTGTTCAAGTGGAAGCATTTTGTTCCTAACTGTATTTTGTAAACAGTGAAATGATACAAGCGGTACAACTTGAATTTTCGTAAAGAAGCACCCCTGCGTGTATATTACTTAGGAAAGTTTGGTTGGGAGGAAGTGAAGAGAGACGAGCTCCCAGCGAAAGTAAAAGAAAGAATAGATATGAAATAATTAGTTACTTATGATGGCGGATTCTCTTACATGGAGGATTCGCTGTTTTTTTATTTACAATGATAAACGCATGTTAGGGTGAATATTGAGGTTAATTGGAATGCCAGACTGATCGATACAGTGAACGTATCAATTATTGATTTATATAAGTACCTATACATACCAGGTTATCGAAATTTTGATCATTTGTTTCCATTAGAGGTGCATCTTGGGGGAAGAAGAAAGTGTGCAAAAGAAGTGTTAGAAAGCCGTAGCGTGATTGAGAGAATTAAATTCGTAAGATGTCTCGTAATAGATAGCATAATAGAGAATTAAATCGTTTTATATTTTAATATATTGTTATAATATTACGAAGGGTAATAAGGTAATATAAGGTAAATACGCTAATGTTATTGTATAAATATAGCGCAAACAGGGAGAATGAACATGAAAAAGTATCTAGTAGCAGGATTATTGTTGTCAAGTTTATTAGTGGGGTGTGGTCAGGAGAACGCCTCTACCAAGAAAGACACGCCTAAGAGTGAGCAGGAAGTGAAGAAGGATGCGCAAGCCGATAAGAAGGTAGATGAAACAAAGCGTGATGAATTAAAGGACGCGGAAAAGTTGGATGATAATGTGCCAAGGGATAACGAAAACAAAGCGGTTGATACGGAAAAAAATGAGGATAAAGTTGATATTGTGCAGTATCAGTTTTCATCAGATGAAAGTAATTCTACAATGCCTGTTGATTACTTTGAAACACTTGAACATGGTATGTCATATGAAGAAGTAGCTAAGGCCTTACACCGTAATGCGACAAGTGCAATTAAAACTAAGAAATTTGATACTGAATTAATTGAATATACTTATGAGGCACCAGAAGCGGTGATACAAGTTCAATTTAAGGATGGTAATTTATTTGGTGCGGAATATGTTGGTCAAGATAAGGAAATGTATTCAGTCATTCCTGTTGGATGGGATGTAAAAAATAATCGTTGGGAGGAAGAAAAAAACGTAGGAGTACAATCTAGTGAGAGTAAGTCAAACAATCACACGTCTCAAAGGAACGAAGGCAAGAATGTTGAATCCAACGATAAACCTGCATCTAGTACAGCAGGTGTAAAGGCAAATAAAAATCCCGAGGAAGTTACTACGAATCATAAACCTAATAATAACGAAGTTAAACAACATCATAATAAGGAACAGCAACGTAAGGAAGTAGAAGAATTTAAGCCGAGTGATGCAGACATGGAACGCATTAAACGACAAGAAGACCGTTGGAATACGCCATCAGGTGGTTTTGGTGCTACATGGCAAGAAGAAATGGAAGAGATGAAAAAACAGAAATAAAATAACATATATACCTATTATAAGGATTAAGCGAATTTAAAGTGGGAAATTTATAGTTTTTATCATATTTTATTAGATTCATTCTATAAAATTCAAAAGGATTTCTCATTACTCTGTCTATTATAAAATGTTAATATTGTTGTTGATATTGTCTTATAAGAAGGAATTCATTTAAGATATTAATTGAAAATATTAATTGGGAGGATGTTAGAAATGGAATTAAATAATGGGGATGGAATTAATATAGAAAAAAGTACAAGTATTAACATGGAAGAAATGGAGTTATTATTGCTAGCCGATCCCTCAACAGAAGTAGTTAATGGGTATCTTAAAAAGGGAGATTGTTTTGTTTTAAAAAAAGATGCTGTTACTGTAGGTATTATGATTTTAATTCCTACCCGAACTGAAACAATTGAGATTATAAATATAGCAGTTTCTGAAAAAGAGCAAGGAAAAGGATATGGGAAATACCTACTTAAATTTGCTATAGATTATGCTAAAAAAGAAAAATATAAAACTATAGAAATAGGCACAGGAAATTCTAGTTTAATGCAATTAGGCCTTTATCAAAAATGTGGTTTTAGAATAACTAGTGTGGATAAGGATTTTTTCTTACGAAATTATAATGAAGAAATATATGAAAATGGTATTCAATGTATGGATATGATTAGGTTAACGCAAAATTTATAAAAATTATTTTTACATAAAAATCGCAACATCCATTAAATGTGGAGGGTTGCGATTTTTTTGATGTAATGCGTCATTATGTGTTGTGGGTAGCATTAGGGAGTATATGTATTTGAGAATTATTACAAAATCAACAAGTATTAATAAATTCATCTGTTATGTCAACAATTTGAATATATCTCAAATTGTTTTTTATTATTCAGATAGATTTTTTTCCATTAATTTTAATAAAAAGTAAAAATATAAAATTCATCCATTTTAGTTATGGTAAATGTTCATTTAAACAACCAACTGATGGGACTTATTGGATAATTATTGGCGTGATTTTTTTATTTATTCAAGGATGAAAATCGTACTAAATGTAGATATAACAACTATTATATTGTTTTAATGATATAAAAATATTTGGTTTTTAAAAAAAGAATTTTCTGAATTATAAATATTATTATATATTGAGAAAGTAAAAAAATAGAAAAATATCAATTGAATCCCAAAAAATAACGTGTGAATATTATAGATATAAATTACACCTTGATATTTCGCATGAATTTCTACAAATTTAGATGTTTATTAAATTAGGAGGATTGATAGTGCCAAAAATGTAGTTTGTTTGCTAATTCAGTATTTTATATGCATCAATGGAATTTTAGAACGCACAGTTATTATTTGCTAGTAAGCATTTTCATATCAAATCTTTTGGGGAAGTGATAAGTAATGGTCACAGTATTAAATAATGAAACTAAAAGTTTATTAGTTGAAAAAATTGCAAATAAAAATGCGTGTATTGGATATGTAGGCCTAGGTTATGTTGGACTACCATCGGCTCTTAAATGTTTAGAAGTAGGTTATGCGGTAAGAGGTTTTGATAAAAACTCAGTAAAAATAAGAAAACTAGAACGTGGAATAAGTTATATCAGTGATATTCAAGGTACTGAAATCCAAGATGCTTTACATACAAATAGATTTTTTGTTAGTACAGAAATGAATTATATAAACGAATGTGATGTTGTAGTTATATGTGTTCCTACACCATTAGAAAAAACTAGTAAACAACCAGATTTAACATATATTCATTCAGCAGTTGATGAAATAGTTAAATACATTAAAAAAGGTACATTAATTATCTTAGAAAGTACTACTTATCCAGGTACTACAAGAGAAGAAGTTTTATACAAATTAGAACAGAAAACTAATTTTAAAATTGGTGTAGATATATTTGTAGCATACTCTCCAGAGCGAATCGATCCTGCAAATCAATCGTTTTCAATTCAAGATATTATAAAAATCGTAGGTGGAGTTACATCTAATTGTACCGATTGTGCAGCAGCTTTCTATAGTAACTTAATTAAGGATATTCATAAGGTAAGCAGTCCAGAAGTAGCAGAGACAGCTAAGTTATTAGAAAATACGTATCGTTTTATAAATATCGCTTTTATTAATGAAATGACACAAATTTGTAATGAGTTAAATATAAATATTTGGGAAGTAATTGATGCCTCAGGAACTAAGCCATTTGGATTTCAAAAATTCTATCCTGGTCCTGGCGTAGGAGGACACTGTATTCCGATTGATCCTATTTATTTTAAGTGGATTGCAAATAATAAGGACTTAGCAACAAAAATGATTGATGTGGCAAGAGAAATTAATGAAAACATGCCTAAGTATGTTCTTAATAGAGCACTACAGTTACTACATGATAAAGATGGTAAGAATATTCTTATGGTTGGGGTAGCATATAAAAAGAATGTTAATGATGCTAGGGAATCGCCAGCTTTGGATATTATGAATGATTTAATGATAGAAGACTATAACGTGGATTATTACGATCCGTTTATAGAGGAACTCATTGTGGGCGATAACACATTGAAAAAATCTATAGATTTAAACATAAGTCAATTAGACAAATACACTTTAATTATTGTTCATACAGATCATGATTGCATTAATTTTAAATTGCTTAATGAGGTAAATTGTTTAATTTTAGACACAAGAAACATATTTAAAGATGAATCAGTATATAAAAAAAATATTATAAGTTTGTAGGTGATTACATGGTAGAGTTTATTCCTTTTTATCGACCAGAAATCAATGATGAAGATATAGATAGGGTAGTTTCTGCTCTTAAATCTGGATGGCTTTCAAAGGGGCCAAAAGTGATAGAGTTTGAAGAGAATTTAAAAGAATATCTGAATACTGAACATGTAGTAAGTTGTAATTCAGGGACTGCCGCATTACATTTAGCATTACTGTCTCTGGGAGTTGGATTAGAAGACGAAGTAATAGTTCCAAGTTTTACTTTTTGTTCAAGTGTAAACGTTATTATGCATGTAGGTGCAAAACCTGTATTTGTAGACATAGATGAAGAGGATTTATGTCTTGATCTTCAAGATGTTAAAAGAAAAATCACTAAAAAAACGAAAGCAATTATTGCAGTTCACTTTGCTGGATACCCGGCTAAATTAAAAGAACTTCAAAAATTATGTAAAGAATACGGATTGTTTTTGATAGAGGATGCAGCGCATGCATTAGGAACAAAATATGATAATACTTTAATTGGTACACATGGAGATGTCATTTGTTTTAGTTTTTATGCAACAAAAAATATAACAACAGGTGAAGGCGGAGCGTTAGTCACTAAAAATGAATCGATTGCTGAAAAAGCTAGATTATATGGTTGGCATGGTATCACGAAAAATGCATGGAATCGTTATGGTGAAGAAGGAAGCTGGCGTTATGATGTTCTATTACCTGGGTTTAAATATAACATGATGGATCTACAAGCTAGTTTGGGTATTAGTCAGTTAAAAAGAGCTGATGAAATGATTGAAAAACGCAAGAGAATAGCTGAAAGGTACCAAGAGGAATTAAAGGAGGTTCAAGAGTATATAACGTTACCTAATTATACTAACGATCCAAGTGTAAAACACGCATGGCATTTATTTGTTATAAAAATTAATTCTAATTCCCCTGTTAGTAGAGATCAGGTAATTCAGGAAATGAAAAAGAGAAATATTGGACTTAGTGTTCACTTTATTCCTGTTCATATGCATCCGTATTATGAAGAGAGATTTAACGTATATTTACCTAAAACGGAAGAAATATTTAATCAAATTATTTCATTACCTCTGTATAGTGCTCTTACAGACAATGAAGTTGAACATATTATAACGTCTTTAAAAAGTCTATATCAATTAAAAATAGGGAGGTAAATATTTATGAAAATCGGGGTTATTGGTGGCAGCGGATTTATTGGTAAGCATGTTACAAAGGAGTTATTAGCAAGGGGGTATGAAGTAGTTATATTTGATAAATTTAAACCGAGTATTGATGTTCCTTTTAAGGAAATTGATATTTTAGATATTGCAACATTAAGAGAAAATCTTATTAATGTCGATGGGGTAATCCATTTAGCTGCATTAGTGGGTGTTGATAATTGCCGTTTAAATGAAGAAGATGTAGTGAGGGTGAACTTTGAAGGCACGAAAAATATTGTACAGATTTGTAACGAAAATGGTATAGAAAAATTATTGTTTTCTTCCAGTTCAGAGGTATATGGGGATGGCGTGAGTGTTCCGTTTAAAGAAAATGATATTAAAATTCCAAAATCAGCTTATGGAAAAGCTAAATTAATGTCCGAAGATTATTTGAAAGAATATGCTAGTGATAGTTTGAAAGTCAGAGTGGTACGTTATTTTAATGTATACGGTTCACAACAAAATGATAACTTTGTAATTTCTAAGTTTTTAAAACAAGCTCATAGTGGTGAAGATATTACTATTTATGGAGATGGACAGCAAATTAGATGTTTTAGTTATATAAGTGATATTGTTAACGGAACTATACTAGCCTTTGAATATGAAGGAGAGAAATTTGCAGATTTTAATGTTGGCAATAACAAACCTATATCTATGGAAGAACTAGCAATAAAAATTAATGAATTAATGGGAAATAAAAGTAAAATTAAATTTCTTGATTTAGGTGAAGAGGGAGTCAGAAATTCTAGCATTGAAATCTTTAGAAGAATCCCTTCAATAGAGAAAGCTAAATTATTTTTAAACTATCAACCAATTATTTCATTAGATAAAGGACTAGAGATAATAATAGGGGAGAAGTATGGAAACACAGTATCTATATCCTAAGAATCCAAAGAAAATTAAGTATCCCATATATTCTTCTCTTTGGAGTATATCTGATCATGTACTTTTTTTGAAAAGTGTATATAGACCTAATGATTCTAAACTTAAAAAAAGTCTTCAAGCTCTTTATCCGGATGCAGAAATTGTATTAACTAATAGCGGTACATCTGCATTAGTGGTTGGTTTAAAGTACTTAAAAGTAGCAAAGGGAGATGAAGTGATTCTATCAAACTTTAATTGTCCTAATGTGATAGAAGCAATATTAACGGTGGGAGCAAAACCTGTATTAATTGATTTAAACACTAATCATTCAATTTCACTTAATAAAATAAAAAAACATTTGAATGCTAATACAAAGGCAATTATTCTTACGCACTTGTATGGATGTCATGATGATTTAGAAATTATTGACTGGGCTAGAGAAAATAATATTTATATCATCGATGATGCTGCACAAGCAATGTTTTCTTATCAAAATGGAAAGCCAGTTGGTAGTTTAGGCGACATTGGTATTTTAAGTTTTGGGGAAACGAAACCAATCCCAAGTATTGGGGGAGGAGCGTTACTTCTTAATCGTACAATAAGTGAATTGTGTGACATGGATGAAGAAAAGAAGGAAGAAGTGATTTTAGATTATAAGAATCATTTAAAAACACAATTAGGTATAAGAATAAAAAAGAGTAGAGTACTGAGCTTATTTACTAATTATTGGAGGAAATTAGAGATTCTGCCCTCCTATAATAATAGTAAATTAGATTCTTTACCGGAGAAAACGGAAGTTATAAACCCAAAAAGAATGTCTATAGTACGTTCATTGTTAATTGATAAACACCTACAGAAAACAAAGAAGATTTTAGAAATGAATATATGTAACGCTAGTCTGTGTTATACAATGCTGCAGGAAATTGAAGAAAAGTATGGCGTTAAGATTATATTTTCAACTCAGAACGTTTATTTAAACTATTTTACCATTATATTCAAAGAACCATCTGATAGGTATGAGTGTTCTGTACATTTAGCGGAAAAAGGTATACAAACTTGTTGGAACTATTTACCTCTGAGTGAAATTCCTATTTTTTCGAAGTACGCAACCAAGTCAGAAAATATAGATTTTTTATGGCCAAGGGTATTATCAATACCTTTTAAATATCCTTTAGTAGACAAGGACCTTAAGTATATATGTAGTCAAATTCTAAAATATTTAGAGAATAAGAATTAAAAGGTGATTATATGGAAATCGAAATATGTACTGACGCCCAATACTGGGATGCTTGTATGGAAGAATACAATGGTTCTGTATTTCATAGTTTCGAATGGGGAAAGTTAATGGAATTATTACCTGGTGTTCAATTTTTCCCAGTACTAATAGAAACACGAGATACAGTAGTTTTATCTCCTATGTATGTACAAGATGGTAGGCTATTGGGAAGTTTAATTGGTTATGGTGGCCCAATAATAATTGGCCAAGATAAATTAGATTTTTCAGTTTATGAATCCATAATAAATAAGAAGTTTGAAAATAAAATTCAAAAGCTTTTATTACCTATAACGATAAATCCTTTTCAAAGTTATAGTAAGGAAAAGTGGGATTATAAAGAAACTTATATGTTAGATCTACCAAATAAGTTTGAGGATTTATGGACATCGTGTTCTGGGAAAGCTAGGACAAGTGTTAGGTATGCACGTAAACAGAATGTTGAAATTCGTCCTATAACTGTAGCGGAATTAGATGAGTTTTACCAATTATATCAAGAACATAATAACAGTATAGGAGCGAGTTATTCATTTAGTAGAGAGTTTTTTTATCATTTAGTTCTTAATTTACAAGAAAAAATCCTTTTTTTAGGGGCATTCTTAGAAGAAGAACTAATTAGTTCCAGCCTTTTTATAATGGATAAACAGGTTTTATATTACTGGATTAATATTAATAATACCAAAGGAAAAAATTCGCAATCTTCATATTTACTACTAAATGATGCGTTTGAATTAGCAATTCATAATAAATTAAAGTATGCGGATTTAGGATATTCACATAATAAAGGGATTGCTAGACCTAAGATATACTGGGGGGCAGCTTTGAAAAAATGTTTTTGTTTAAAAGAAAGGATTTAAACTATGATTATTAGTGGCCACCAACCAAGTTATTTACCTTGGTATGGTTTTTTTGAAAAAATTCATAAATCAGATGTGTTTGTATTTCATGATATAGCACAATTTGAAAAAAAAGGTTTTTTAAATAGGAATCGTATTAAGACTTCACAAGGAGCGTCTTGGCTAACGGTTCCAATACAAACGAAAAATTATAAAGAAATTCCATTTAATGAGTTAAAGATAGACAATACTCAAGATTGGGAACGGAAGCATTGGAAAACGATAAGAATTAATTATTCTAATGCACCTTATTTTAATGTATATAAGGATTATTTAGAAGGTTTTTATTCAGAAGATTGGATTAATTTAAATGAAATGAACATGAATTTTATTCATTTTATTATCCGTGAATTAAACATTGATACGGAGCTATATTATGTATCAGATCTAGAAGGGATTACAGGTAAGAAAAGTGATTTTGTATTAGAATTGTGTCAGAAATTTAATGCCAGTACTTATTATTCTGGAAGTTTAGGGCAAGATTATTTAAACGAAAATGACTTTGAGAATGAGAATATAGAAATTATCTACCAAAGAATAAGAGATTATTCCTACAAGCAATTATTTGGGGAATTTATACCACATTTGTCTATTTTAGATATTTTACTAAATTGTGGGCCAAAGGAAACAGAAAAATTAATTAAAGGAGTCTAAAATTCTATGAATGTACTTGTATTTGCCGCTCATCCGGATGATGAAATAATTGGTGTTGGTGGAACAATAGCGAAACACGTGAAACAAGGTGATGATGTACATGTTGTAATACTTGCAGAGGGAAAATCTTCTAGAGCTAAAGAATATAAAGAGCTAGATTTAGAGGTTAAGAACTTATCTTATAAAGAAACAGAGGGGGCATGTACTACGCTTGGTGTAAAGAGTTTTGCAAGACTAGATTTCCCTGATAATCGTCTTGATACATTACCCTTACTTGATGTTGTGAAAGAGATTGAAAATCACATTGAAAAAATAAATCCTACAATTATTTATACTCAATATGGTGGAGATATAAATATTGATCATACTGTTGTTTACAGAGCAGTAATGACAGCGACACGCCCTCTGCCAGATACTAATATCAAATGGGTATTTGCATATGAAACTTTATCTTCTACAGAGTGGAATTATAATGAAAAAGATAAGTTTCTTCCTAATTATTTTGTGAATATTGAAGATTATTTGGAGGAGAAATTAAGTGCGATGAGACATTATGAATCTGAGTTAAGGGAATTTCCTCATCCACGCTCTATAGAAGCAATGAGACATAACGCAATGGTATGGGGTGCCAAATCTGGATACCAGGCAGCTGAGGCATTTATGTTAGTAAGGGGGACATGGTAGGTGAAGAGAATATGTTAATACCACAGGTTCCGTTCTTTGGTTTAGATAGTAAACAGATTGACTTAAAATGGGTTGAAAAAGGCTATGGATTAGAAGCAAATATT
The DNA here is from genome assembly GCF_054509685.1 of Bacillus sp. C-3-6. Classification (NCBI taxonomy): domain Bacteria; kingdom Bacillati; phylum Bacillota; class Bacilli; order Caryophanales; family Bacillaceae; genus Bacillus; species Bacillus sp. C-3-6. The sequence goes on from NZ_JBSSBE010000002.1 coordinate 249,624, forward strand.
TTTGATGGAAAATCTTTATTTGATAACTCATATACAAAAAGGTTTTCAGAGGTCCTTTCTTTTGTTCAAACCCTTAATCCATCCTTGTTAACGCTGCATTTTCCTACTGATAATGCAGACTATCTCAATGATGAATTTATTAAAAAGCAACTATATGAATTTATTGACCTTGCTATAAAGTATAATGCATCTGGTATAACGGTGCATGCTAATCAATTCATGAATGTCGCGGAATTTCAGAGCTATAATCTTCTTGATAATAGAAAAAGGATTATAGAGTTCTTTAACATGCTAGATGAAGAAATAAAAGGAACTGATATATGGATTGGCGTTGAAAACCTACCCATTATTGGAAACTTGGGCGATGATTTTGATCCTATATTTATATATCCCGAAGATTTTACTGATTTGGTTGATTTGGAGTTATCTAACGTTGGAATAACATGGGATATATGTCATTGGTCTATAACCTATCTTACACGTTTAGGTATTTCTAAATTATTAAGGCAAGAGGAAATTGAATATAAGGATTTTCATAAGTATTTAAGCTTAATGGATCATATTAAACATTTTCATTTTAGTTCTTTTAAGCATTTAACGATTCCTTATAGTGAGGTACGTTGCTTTGAGGGAGAGAATCCGGTTAATGGATCTATTGATGAAAATTTATTACATGAAACTTTATTAAAAGTGAAGAACAATACCTTGGATAAAAACATAGGAATTGTATTTGAGGTTCAGGAAACTGATTATACGAATAGAAAGAGGTCATGGGAGACTCTTAATTGGTTTCAAAAGAATATTGCTGGTATGCAAACAAAAATAAATTTTTTGGAGATATAAAAAGCAATATCAGTTTATTTATTTTTACATGCAATTTGAGTTAGAGATTATTTTAATGAACCTTTTCTTCTAAGTAAGTGTGTTAGGAGGGAAGGTTTTACTATTAATCTTTTTTAATTATAGGGAGGACAAATGAAGAAACTAATTCTGACAAAGAAGTCTATTGTAACTTTTGGGGTTGTATTGCTTTTCCTTTTTAGTAATTTATCTGGGGATGTAATACCAGTACATGCTATGAATAAGAACGACCAAAGTTCTCTCATGGCAGATAAAGTTCGTGCTAGTCGAGCTATTGAACATACACGTTTTCTGTCTGAGAAAATTGGTCCACGTCCAAGTGGGACTAAGGAAGAACATAAAGCAGCTACATACATTGGAGATACATTGAAAAAATTAGGGTATGAAGTGGAGTATCAGGCATTTCCTGTACCAGATCAATATATTGGAAGTATCTCTTTTAGTATGTATGGGGAAAAAGAATGGCAAGTTGGAGCAGCATCTAATGCATCTATACCTAAAGATCCTGTCGTGGGGCAGGTAGTTTCTATAGGAAAAGAGAATGATATTAAAAATTCACCTGAACCAATTCATGGGAAAATAGTATTATTGGAACAAGCTGATACGTATGAGAAATATAATGAACAAGTTGAGTATGCAGCAGAAAAGGGAGCAAAAGCTGTATTGTTATATAGTACGATTGGGGATAGAGGCAACTATGGAGAAGCCTTTAACCCAGTTCTAAAAAAGAAACAAGAAATACCTGTATTTGGGCTTGCTTATAATCAGGGAATAAGAATGAAAGATAAGATAGTGCATAATAAAAATATAGTTAGTTTAAAGGCAAAACACGAAATGAATTTGAGTTCATTAAATGTTATTGCGAAAAAAAAGCCCAAATACAAGACAGATAAAGAGGATGTAGCAATAATGAGTGCTCATTATGATAGTGTTATCGGAGCACCTGGAGCAAATGACAATGCTTCCGGCGTAGGACTTTTATTAGAGTTAGCATACAATTTTAAAGATATAGAGATTAATAAAGAAATTCAATTTATAGCCTTTGGAGCAGAAGAAAATGAATCTTTAGGTGCTTACCATTATATTAATCAGTTATCTACAACAGATAAGAAACATATTCTAGGGGTTTTTAATGCAGATATGATAGCGACTAGTTATCACCAGGCTAAGGATTTATATGCAATGACACTAGATGGTTCTCAAAATGAAGTAACAAATACTGCGGTAGCTACTAGTAAAGCATTAGGGAAATCGGTTGTATTAACTGGAAAGTTTGATTCTAGTGATCATGTACCATTTAACGAAGCTGGAATTTCCTCGGCACTATTTATTTGGATGGATGTAGAGAGCTGGAATCCTCTAATTTATCATGTTGAAAAGGTATTCCATACACCTCAAGATACCGTTTTAGAAAATATTTCTCCTCAACGTATGCAGGAGGCATTAGAAATTATAGGGACAAGTTTGTATTACTTTACCAAAAGATAGGTTTTTCGGAGGTTTCAGCATAGCCGGCTAAATTTAGATTTTAATAATAATATAGTAAAACTTTTTTGGGGATAAAAATATACTTTGAGCATAGGCGAGGTAACTATATGAGGAGTACATGGAAAGAATTAAGGGGGATGGACCTTAATGTCTGGATCCGCTTTATTGGGGAAGCTTTAAATGGTATTGCAATGATGATGTTAATGCCATTTTTTGCATTATATTTGAAGGACAAAGTGGATTCTCTACTTGAGGTAGGTATAATTATAGCCTTATCTCCAATTGCAGCAAGTATTGGTTCATTAATTGGAGGGCATATAGCAGATACTTATGGTCGGAAACCAACTATGGTGCTCTCAATGGCGAGTAATGGGCTACTAATGCTTGTTTTTTTGTTTATTGATGGTTTTATAGCATATGCCATTTTATCTATTGGTTTAGGGCTATGTAATTCTTTCTTTGAACCAGCGGCATCTGCAATGGTTACCGATGTAACAGAACCCGAAAAAAGAACTGAGGCATATGGATTACTTAGGATGGCTCATAATATAGGAGCTGCGATAGGCCCTATCATTGGTGCAGCAGTTGTGGTTGTATCAAAAGATGTCATATTTTTGATTACTTCTGGAACCATGCTGTTTTATACAATATTAATGTTATTGTTTCTAAAGGAAACAAAACCTAAAAATATCATAATACATGAGGAAGCACATAAACAGTCAATAAGATTTACGTTAAGAGTTGTTATAAGAGATAGAATATTTCTATTCTATATAGTGACAGGAATCATTATATTTATGGGATTCTCACAATCGGAAGGTATGTTACCACTTCATTTTAGTAATGAGGATACAATGATTTTTGGAAATAGTAATCCATTTCCATATTTAATGACTGTAAATGGCTTATTGGTTGTATGTTTTCAATTTCCAATTTCAAAGTGGTTAACTCACAAATCAATTGGTAAATCAATGCTATATGGTGCCATTCTTTTTGGCATTGGCCTTTTAGCAATAGGGTGGTTACCAAAGTGGTTTCATGTAATAGACGCAAATGATTTAGTTATCCTAAGCTCATTATTAATAGCTTATACAGTTTATACAGTAGGGGAAATGATTATGTCACCTGTTCAAATGACATTTGTTGCTAATATAGCTCCAGAACATTTGAGGGGAACTTATATGGGAGCGGCTAATCTGCAATGGATTACAGGTAATGTATTTGGACCTCTTCTAGGCGGTGTATTACTGGATCAGCTTTTAGGGCATATGTTATTTACAATCTTAGGTGTAGGTTGTATTATTTCTGGATTTGTTTACTTACTTTTAGATAGACTTATTGAGAATAGAAGTAAAGAAATACCTATAAAACAAACATCTTAAGTTTAATATTGTTAATAAATTGAAAATTAAATTTTATGTTTTAAGAATTAAATAAAGTACACGTTTATTATTAGTAAACGTGTACTTTATTTATTAGTATTTAAATTAACTCATATATAAATTTTTTAGGTTACGACCTAAGTATATAAAAGTAATTTACTACTTCTTTTAATCAATTACAACTAAGCTTCTTGACCTATCAATATGATTAAGTAACATACGATACTCTTCTTCGTACATAGTTACACTTTGTAAAAGGGACTGGTTTTCTGCTTCTAAGTTTTTTATTTGGTTTTGTAAGTTTGTAAATTCATTTGTTTTTTTATAATTTTGTAGAAAGAGAATAATATCATCTAATGTCATAGATAAAGAGTTTGTTTCTTTTTTTGGTTGAGAGGGAGAAATATTGTTTCCCCCTTTTCGATTTTGTTTTGCTTGTTGTATTTCCTCTTGGTATTGTTTTCTCACGTATGAATTCCAACGAAATCCACAAGCTGCAGGTGTCCTATTTAGTAGTTTTGCTACTTCTTTGAATGCAGCTAACTGTGTTCCTCCGTTACGAATATTCTGGAGTACTGTTGATGCGAGAAGTGAATCGTTATCGTTAGTCCAGGAATCTTGCCTTGAGATTACCACGTTTTGACCTCCTTTACATGCTTTATATTACATATATGCAATTACCTATAATGATAGAAGCCTAACTTCTATTAAAATATTTAAGACTAATTGGATGTAATTAGACATTCTTTCTTTAAAATGCGAAATTGCATAAAAAATTAGATTGACTATTCGCTATAGGTGTAACTATAATGGTTACAGTTATGCAGCTAAATGAATAGGTTTGATGGTATGAAGTAGTTGCATTAATGATGTTTAAGCAAATATTAAAAAATGAACGGAGCTGGAAATATAAGAAGCTTATATAAAAAGAATTAAGGCCATATAAAGCATTTTATAATCATATATAAATTAAAAGAGGTGCACATTTTGAAAATTTTTAAGGGAATTATAGTTTCTTCAATTGCGTTAACAGCATTTAATGGGGTGGGTGGGCTACTTCCAAGTGATAAATCAGAAGTTGCCTATGCAGCTAGTTACAATTATTCAAATAAGCAATTGAATTCTACTGTACATAAGCAAGTTACGAAACAATTAATTTTGAAATTTAAAAATGAGGAAAATTTGCCATATCAGGATGGAATAGAAAAATTCATTAAAGAAGAAAAACAAGATCCTGAATTAATTGGAATTTTAAACGAATACCCAAATGTAACTATAAATCGACTTTTTAGTTCTTTAAATCCTAAAGAAATTAAAAATTTAGGTAGAGAAATAAACGACTCCGAACATATTTCTTCCAATTTGCTAAACTATTATATTGTAGAAAACCAAGGTGATATTGATGTACAAGCCTTACTTGCAAAGTTTGAGAAATCATCTCTTATTGAAACGGCGTATTTACAGGAAGAAGAAACGCCACCTGAAGAGCGTTTACCAAATTTATCTGTTAATCCATATGATGAGCCTAGACTTACAAGACAAGGTTACCTTGAACCAGCACCATTAGGAATTAATGCACCTTATGCCTGGAGTATAAAAGGTGGGGACGGAAAAGGAACTACTTTCGTAGATATGGAGTATGGTTGGTTATTAAGTCATGAAGATTTAGTGAATCAAAAGATTGAATTGATGTCCGGACAGAATAAGAGTGAACACCATGATCATGGTACCTCAGTCTTAGGAATTGTTTCTGCAGAGGATAATAACATAGGTGGAATTGGGATTGCACCAAAGGCTAAGGTAAAGGTTGTATCCCAGATTAGGGATAACGGAAATTATAATACAGCTGATGCTATTTTAAGTGCGGTTAACAATATGCAAGCTGGAGATATTCTTTTACTAGAGGCACAAGCAACTTACGATGGATATGGAGATAAGAACTATTTTCCAGTGGAAGTAAAACCAGACATATTTGATGCAATTCGTATGGGAACAAATAAGGGAATTATTATTATTGAAGCAGGTGCAAATGGTGGAAATGACTTGGATCAATTTAGAGACCGTAATGGTAAACAAGTTTTAAATCGTAATAGTCCTGATTTTAAAGATTCAGGGGCAATTATGGTTGGGGCAGCTTCTGCAAGGGTTCCTCATAAACGTTCATATTTCTCTAATTACGGTAGTAGAGTGGATGTGTATGGATGGGGGAATGCAGTAGATACTACAGATGCTAAACCAAGTGAATTTATAACAAATCTATATACATCTAGTTTTGCTGGAACATCTAGTGCATCGCCTATTATTGCTGGTGCTGCAGCATCAATTCAAGGAATTGCAAAAAATAATCAGGGGAGAGTATATACACCAAGACAGCTTAGGGATATTTTAAGTGATTCTAGCACCGGAACGAAATCTAATGATCCAACTTCTGATAAAATTGGTGTTTTACCTGACTTAAAAGCCATTTTGTCTAAACTTGGTTTTTCACCAAACTTAAGTAATGATTCTTCCATTGTATTTCCTGAGGAACAAGAAATAAATAAAGGAAATAAGGGAAATGAAGGATCTACTATTACATTCCCGAAAGAAGATACTGTTAATGAAGAGGACTCTAGCTTTATTTTCCCAGAATAATAGAAATACCTCCTATTAAGCATGGGGCAAAATAGTTTACTCAATAAGAATAAAGGATATGAATTCAATAGAAATATGAATTTATATCCTTTTTATTTTAAGCTGTTTTTACTACCTTACAAAAACGTAATGTTAGCGTAATGGAAATGAATTTTGGCAGCCAATAGATTAGGATATAATTTTTGTGAGAAAAGATATGAGGTGAATAATATGAAACGAATAGTGCTTATGTGTAGCGTTTTTGTGATGTTTACTGTGGTGTTATCCGGGTGTAATTTAAATCGTCTTGGTACAGATACATATTATGTGCAAATTACCAAGGATGGTGAAAAATTAAAAGAGAAAAATGTAAATGGGGATACGACTTACGAATATAAATTACCTGGATTTGATAAGGATGGTAATGAGAAAGAAATGGAGTTTACAGCGTTAAAAAATCTTCGTAAAGAAGCGTTTTTACGTATATATTACTCTGAGAAAAAAGGTGTGAAATCTTGGGAAGAAGTTAAAAAAGATGAACTCCCTACAAAGGTAAAAGAAAAAGTAAAGGTGGATTAATATATAATGCTTTGTTAGAGCAATATATCCTCAAACTATTAGAATGTATATTGTGAAATAGGCTAAAGTTCTTTAGAGTTGTTAAAGTAAGAGGCTGACAGTTATTGTCAGTCTTTTGCTTTTGCAGGAAGAAAATATAAAAGGTATTTAACAGGCAAGTGTTGGATTATTAACAATTATTTAAGATCCAAAGCTACAATATATCTACCCCTGAACTATAATAATTTTAGGTCAGAAATAAGCTTCTGATTTTGTGAGGAGTTAAGTACTAAAAAAGTTTAATTTTGTTTACGTATTTATAGTCGTTTAAAGGATTTATGATTGGTTATGATATAATAAAATTCAAGTACAATAAGGGGGATTAATTAAATGATTTTTCAAAGCATGATAACAGCTATTATAGAAAAATTACAAGAGACGGTGAATCCCTATTGGATAATTGTGTTTGGATCAACGGCTGAGAACAGAGAACGAGAAGATAGTGATATTGATATAGCTTATGTAAGTGACACAACATTAGGGAACTATGAACGTTTTTTATTAGCACAGGAGTTAGCTAACATTGTTCATAGAGATGTTGATTTAGTTGATTTATCCGAAGCTTCTACAGTTTTTCAAGCTCAGATTATACATACAGGTAAGACAATATTTTGTTCGGATGAAAAACGTAAGGTTATTTTTGAAATGAAAACCTTAAAAATGTATTCAAAATTGAATGAAGAACGACAGGTAGTATTTGATGATATAAAGAAAAGAGGTTCTATATATGAAGAATGAGGTTATTTTAAATAAAATTTCTACAATAGAGCGTTGTATAAAAAGAATCCAAGATGTGTATGGAAATGACCCTGAAAATTTAGAGGACTTTACAAAACAAGATTCAATAATATTGAATATACAAAGAGCTTGTGAAGCGAGTATTGATTTAGCAATGCATATTGTTGCAGGGAAAAAATTAGGATTACCCCAATCTAGTCGAGAGGCCTTTGATTTATTGGTTACAGCAGGATTACTTAGCGCTGATCTAGCAAATAAGTTAAAGGCGATGGTTGGATTTCGTAATATTGCTGTTCATGATTATCAAAGTGTAAATTTAGATATTGTTCGTCAAATTATTGAAAAACATTTAACTGATTTCAAACTATTTACGAAGGAAGTAATGGGGATATTGGAATTTTAGGCGAAAGAACAGAATAATAAAGCTGAGAGAGAAAGTAATTCTATGACTAAAAAACCAGCTATTGAAACAATTACTTAATTTCGTAAGAAGAAACGCGGTCATAAGATGAGTTTGTTTTTGATTTTAGTGAATAAAAACAACATAAAATAATAGAGTTTCAAAAAAATAGCCCTCCACCAGACCTTTTTTGGTCAGATGGAGGGCTATTTTTTTCATGTTTTGATAAGTTGCGGTGAGATAAGCCTGCATTTGGACAGACTTCAGCCCCCGAAATCGAGCATATCGATAGCCATGTAGTTCTTTGGCGTCCGCAAAGCTTCGCTCTATAGTTGAACAGCGTACTTTGTAAAACTTTTTCCCTGTAACTGTTAGTTTGTTTTTTCTAGCGATATCCTTATATTTCTCCCATATATGATGAGTGATAACTTTTTGTTTCTTTGAAAAACATACCTCACGTAGCGGACAAACAGCGTAGTCTTCTGGGTTGGATTTATATTGATGATATCCTTTATGATCCGTTGTCGCATACTCTAAAATACATCCCATGGGACAAGCAAATGCATTTATTTAATTGGCTTTTTGACCCTTTACGCTCCTTGAGGAAGGAGTCTTCTTGGCTAAAATGATAAATTTGAAGCTATAAAAGCAACAGAATTATGTAATAAGTGAATCAAAAAAACAACCCAAAAAGCAGACATGGTAACCTGATATTTTTCATTCTTTTTTTTATATACCCAATAAGCATAGTTATATAAAAGACCAATTATCGTTGTACCAACTATATAAGTGATTCCGTATTGATGATTTAATCCAAATATAATTGAAGCTATTAAAATGATAAGGTAATCGCGATTTTTAATGTAAGGAATCCAACTTAATAGCCAAAATAAAAATACTTGAAAAACTACTGTTTCATATATAGGTGCCGCTAATACCCCTAATAAAACTTGAAGAATAAGAGGTGCTTCTGTTATTGGGTTCTTTTGTATTTCAGGTAAGAATAGATCTAATGGTATTACAAATAAAAATGATCCTAATAAAATAAGAAAAACAAAAGAAATGGTAGGCAAAGCAAACATAAATCTATTTATTTTTTTTAGCATATATATTTCTCCTATAATCTTTTATTACATCTATATGAAAAGTAATAAATAATTGAGTCTCTTTTTGTTTGACATGTTTTCATCTACTATTGATAAAAACTGTTCTGTAATTGAATTCTTGGCTTATATGTAGGTGTAGCGATAAAGTAGGGATATATTAACACTATATTGTTAATATCAAAATATTAAAGAGCTAAGTGAGATATTAAGGTCACACCAATTTTATGATGAATATAATATCAAGCCCGTTAAGGAAATATGCTGTATAGGACACACTTGTACTACTTATTTTACTATATGAATATTTAAGTGCATATAGTTTTGAAGGAGTATGTATTTTTGCATTTTTTAATACAAAAGTTTTTTATTAAAAATTTACTTTCTGCGCTACCTCATATGAATTTAAGACAATTGAAGAGTAAAGGCCAAAAGAGTCTAAGTTTTGATTGTACAGGTAAATATTATAATGTTATAGAAAAATAAGGAAAAAAGTTATAAAATAGGAGATTGAATTAAACTTTCAGATTTTATTGTTCTGCAAGATAAAAATAACTAAAGACGAGTCTCTTAAAAATTCTTATCTTTATTTAAAACTAACGATAGTATAAAAAATCCTCGCAGAAGGTACTGCAACAAGTCTAATTTGAAAATCTTTAGGAGATAAATATGGAATTTTAAATATTCTTAGTCGTCTATTAAACATTATAGCAATTATTATAGGTAAACCCTTTAATATGATCGATTTAGAAGAAATCAGTACAAATAGAAAAGATGAAGTAGTAGAAGTATTACGTCTTCCTTTTAATAGATTTCCAGGAGCAGCTGGACATATAAAAGATGAAATTGTAAATGAAAAAAATTGGAACGTTTGGTTGAACGATTAGTATGCGATTTTAAAGTTTAAATTAATAACAGAAAGAGAAACTCTTAATATGTTACTACTTTGTTTTTGTATTGTTGAAAATAAGAAAGGTGAAATCAATGAAAAAATATTGGCATAAGCTATCGTTGCTTCAAAAAAATGTATTACTAACGGTATTATTAATTCTGACCCTTGTTGGAAGTATGGGAGCGTTAAGTTTTAATATGTTTCAAAATAGTATGATGTCTATATTTGAGAGGCAGTCTTTTGAAACAGGTGATGCGGTATTAAATCAATTAGATCTAGAAATAGTAAGAGATGTAGCAAAAGACCCCACAGCTCAAAGAGTGAAGAAAGAAAAATTGGCGGAGCAATTAGATAAATCTATAAAAGATATGAAAAGTGTTGGACAAACATATGTTACAGGAGCCAAGCTAAGTGAAAAAGCTGAATTACAAATAGTAGCTCTGGATACAGAATTAGCAAATACTGTTTCTGTAAAACCAGGTGAATACTATGAGCAGCCTACTTATTGGATGAAAACATATGATAAAGTAATACAAACAAAACAGGCACAAATGACAGAAGTGTATGAAGATGAATTAGGGTTCTGGGTAACAATTTTAGAGCCAGTTACAGATGAAAATAAAAATATAATTGCAATTGTTGCAGCGGATTTGGATGCTTCTATTATTCCTCTTACAAAGAAACAATTTATGATACAAGGTTTACTATTTATTATAATTTCATTAACAATCGCAATTACAATTCAAATATTTATCTCACGAAACTCTCTATCGCCTTTAAAGGATTTACAAGAAGGGTTACGTAAAGTTGGTGAAGGGGATTTAAGTATTAAATTGAATGAAAGATCTGATGATATAGGAATAACTAATATCTATTTTAATAATACTATTAAAAAGTTTAATAGTATTATAGATAAAGTAAGGCAGACTGCTGAACAGGTGTCGACATCTTCACAGGAATTGTCGGTAAGTACAAAAGAGAATAGCATAGCCTTTAAAGAAATTGCAAGTGCTATTACAGGATTAAATTTAGGAGCACATTCTCATGAATATGTAGTGCAAAAATGTTTAGGGATTGTTCAAGAAATGGAAAGTAAGATGAAAGAAATTAAAGGAGCTGCAAAACAAGTTGGCAATGCTTTGGAAGACATGGACCAGCATTCTGTAGAAGGAAAAGATTTGATTAAGCAAATCGTGAATCAAATGAAAAGAATCAAAGATACAGTTCAGGATGTATCTTCTAGTATTTATGCAGTAGAAGTACGATCTAAGGAAATTCATGAAATTCTTACTGTAATTACAACCATTTCAAATCAAACAAATTCATTAGCTTTAAATGCTTCTACTGAATCCTCATGTGCTGGAGAGATGGGAGAAGAATTTTCAGGTGTTGCGGACGAGGTACGTATATTAGCGGAAAGAACCGAGGCATCTGCAAGGGATATAGCTAAATTAATTGGTGAAACCCAGGCTGAAGCAGAGAGAGCTGTAAGATCCATACAGAAGAGTTCAAAGGAAGTTGAATCAGGAATAACACTTGTTCAAAGTAGTGGTGCTTTCTTTGAAAAGATTTCAGAATCTGCACAATCTGTTACAAATCAAATTAAAGCGAATTCGAGTAATTCAAGAGATGTTTTAGAAAATAGTCAATCTATTGTTCAGGTTGTAAATGAATTATCACATATTGCAAATACATATGAGTGTAGCAGTAGTAATGTTGAGATAAGTATGAAAGAGCAAGAAATGTATGTACAAGATATTGCAGAGCTAGCAAATTCTTTGAATTGGCTCTCCCAAGAATTACAAGAGTTAATAGGAGGATTCAAAATTAAGTAGGATAGAAGAAGGTGTAGGTATGATCTATACCTTTATTTATTCCCACAGAAGGGATGAAAGCTTAGATATATATGTAAAATAGTTAAAAGAATAATTCTTTTGCATATTCCACTGGAAATAGAGCATGATATTACCAATTAAATGGAGGTGTGTTAGAAATGCAAATTCGAGAAAATAATAATTCAAACGAGATTTTGGTAGCAGCGGCAGCAAGTGCAATTGAGCAAATGAAGTATGAAATTGCTCAGGAGTTTGGCGTTACACTTGGACCAGATTCAACATCACGAGCAAATGGTTCAGTAGGTGGAGAGATTACGAAACGTTTAGTTCGTATGGCGCAAGAGCAGTTATCTGGTCAATATAAAGTTCATTAAGGGTGGTTTTTGCCCATCCCCTTGAAAAGGGGAATAAGAAAAAAGCAAACTTCCCTTTTAAGAAGATTTGCTTTTTTCTAAGCTATATTCGTATTCTTTGACCCTTCTATATTTGCTAGGGTAAGCATTTTTATAAATACAACGTATTTATTGATTAACAAAAATATAAAACCCTTTTTCCCATCGATCTTTGAGCCATTGCAATTCTTCTTTCATATTGGGAACGTATTCGTTTGTTCGTTCCATCAATTTATAGGTTTCTACTAGTTCCAAACATCGATTTGGACTAGTAAGAGAATGTATAAAGAACATATCACGTGTTGTTACCGATCCAAAAGAGATCCCTTTACGACTCACCGATAATAACTCTTGAATTTCCTCTTGATTCATATTTGTTTTCTTTAGGTAATTATTCATATCAATGAATGTAGTGTAACTCCATTTCATATTATCATAATCATTTTCTTGTAGAATCATTTCGCGATAAGATTCCATATCTTGTATGAGGAAATTACGAATCGCGTCTATAGAAAAGTGCATGTACCAAACTTCCTTTACTGTATAGGGGATTTGTGAGCTTTGAAGTTTCTTTAAAAAAAGTATTTTCCTAATATATAGGAAAATACTTTTTTACTTTACCATATATTTAAGTTCTTAGCTGGTTTTAAAACCTGGTAATTTTGAAAGGAGAATCTTCATCGCTTCTCCTGTTTTTGGATTACGACCGTTACGCTCTGCAAGTTTCTAGACTTCGGATATCCCCAAAAACCAAGTAACTGTAATTTTTCTCCATGTTGTCAAGATTTTGCGATTTGGTCCACTCTTATTTTATCGCTGAAAACGCATCTTTTATGTTAAGTTTGTTTCTTGTTTAATAAGTTCCATTTTTTTATCTGTCACACTTATATATTCGGCAAGATTTCAGTAAGCATTATAACGTGTTTGATATATGTAAAACGAGATTCTTGCTTGCATTATCATATTTATACTAGAGAAAGTTATGCCGTCTTCAAAAAATTAATCAATCTTTAAAAAATGTCAGAGAAGGACTTAAATCTGATGTACTGACAGGCTTGTTGTTTTTTTGTATATCTTCAATGTTCTTAATATAGCTACTTTACTTGTTTTATTAATAATTTGTATTTTGAAATTCAAGGATGATATTGGTGTACTTTTACGTAAGTGAATAGTTTTCTGTTGAATTTATTGTTGGTGTATTGATTAATAAGAATGGAGACAGAGCAAACTGAAAAATTAATAGATAATAAAATTAAGGAAAGAAGCAGACGGTTCTGTTGCAAAGTTTTTGCAGATAGAAAGTTAGGATGGGGTATAGATGTTTACTCAATAGACGGCGTTCGTTTAGCGATGAAATTACAAGGACAAACTTTATTCTATCACTATAGTCTACGCGATGATGTAGTAGCAATGACAGACTAGAATGGGTAAGTTATTACAAATTACGGATATGATGCATGGGGTAATCTTCAGAAATACTTAACTCTGAGGCGGTCGCGAGTCGTCTCTCAATAGATTAATCATTACTACTTACTCTAATATATTAAAAACTTATTTCATAATTCATAATCTAGTCTAATAGAAGCACGGAAACATACCCATCAACTTAAGAATTTAGAATTACCCCGAAACGAAAAAATGAGCTTTTTATTATAAGTTAGCACAAAATTTCGTTCTGGGGGTACTAGAAAATTTTAGCTTGATGGAGATGTGATGTTACCCCCATAAAGGTATGGTTTTTGTACTTTCAAATACAATCATGTCACTTAAGTAATGTAAGCGTCGTTGCAATTACATTGTCGACAAATGTACGTTGGGGGCGAGATTTCATCATAACTGTTAGACCGATTAACGCTACAATCAGTGCCTGTGCCAAAGACTTTGCATCTGTGTTGCCTTCCAGCTCACCTGATTGGATTCCGCGTTCAATCGTCTCCTGAAAAATGACGGCAAGGTACATTTGATGTTCTCTGGTCAAAATTTCAAATCTCTCATCATGAGGTGCTAATTCAACCATTGTATTGATACAAAAACAACCTTTACTAAGATCCCCTGCGTATTCTTCATTGACGACATCGGCAAAGAAAATAGAAAATGACTCTTTTACAGAGGAGTGACTTTGAAGCTTATTTCGTATATCAGAGGCCCGAGACATTGTATATCTACGAAGTGCGGCTTCAAATAATTCTTTCTTATCTCCAAAGGTCGAATAAATACTAGGGCGTTGAATGCCCATTCTAGAAGTAAGATCACTTAATGAGGTAGCCTCATATCCCTTCTCCCAAAATAACTGCATTGCTGCATCTAAAACTTGATCCTCATCAAATTCACGGGTTCTTGCCATTAAGAATTCTCCTCTTCAAATTTTGATTTTATTAATTGTTTTAGGATAGGTGTGTAGGTAATTATAATTATTTTTTATTACCAAACAGTATGTAATTATTATATGATTTGCCATTCTTTATGTCAAATCAAGCTCCATTCATTTAATTAAACATAAAATTTATTGTAAAAATCGTTGACATCATGAATAAGACTAAGTTATATTTACCAGTAATCATATTGTACTGAACGGTATGTTATGGTTAAAAATCTAATGTGATTGGAGGGTAAGGTATGTTCAAAACAGAGACAAATATAGAAGATAATCTACTCTACACTAAGATAAGTCATAAATCATCCATAACAAAACCTAATTTGAATCAACAGCCATCCATGTCTCATGCTTTGGCATTATTGTTTGCGGCTGCCTGTGGTATGTCTGTTGCCAATATTTACTTTGCTCAGCCGTTACTTGATCAACTATCTAATGAGTTTGGTATTAACCATTCCATTATTGGTGTTGTTATTACCGTTACACAAATTTTTTATGGAGTGGGTTTACTACTACTCGTACCACTTGGAGATTTGCTAAACCAGCGACGTCTAATTGTCGGTCAAATGCTATTATCTACAACAGCTCTGGTTATAGTTGGTACTGCTTCCTCCAGCATGGTACTTTTCGCAGGTATGGCTTTGGTGGGGCTGCTTGCAGTTGTGACACAGACTCTCGTGGCGTTTGCAGCGACCATCGCTTCCCCTACAGAAAGAGGACGTGTGGTTGGCATTGTAACAAGTGGGATAGTTATTGGCATACTTCTCGCACGTACTTTTGCTGGTATATTAACAGATGTTGCGGGATGGCGTTCTGTATATCTATTTTCTGCTGTGCTCATGCTTTTGCTGGTTTTTATGTTTATAAAGATGTTGCCCAATGTTGAGCGCGAGGTAAAATCGCTATCCTACCCTCAGTTAATTAGATCGGTGCTTACTTTATTTATTCAAGAACGAACGTTACGCGTTCGCTCCGTTCTAGCCATGCTGATTTTTGCTGATTTCAGCATTTTGTGGACTTCACTAGTATTGCCACTTAGTACACCGCCAATTGCTCTATCTCATAGTGCAATTGGCGCATTCGGTCTTGTAGGTGTCGCTGGAGCCTTGGCTGCGGCACGGGCAGGGAAATTGGCCGATCAAGGTTACGGACAACGAACGACAGGTATTGCTTTAGTTCTATTATTGATTTCATGGTTGTTCATCAGCTATATAGAGCAGTCATTGATCGCATTAGTGATAGGGATAGTTCTACTTGATTTGGCCGTACAAGCAATACATGTCACGAATCAAACCATGATCCTCCCATTGCATACAGAAGCACGGAGTCGACTTACTGCTGGATATATGGTGTTTTATTCTATCGGCAGTGCTGGTGGTTCAATTGCTTCGACTCAAATATACGCACACTTTGGCTGGGGAGGGGTTTCCTTACTCGGAGCCTCTGTCAGCGCTTTCGCTCTTCTTTTTTGGGCTATGACCAGACGAGTTAAGATTTTATGAAATAAACGTGTGTTAGCCAATATGAGAAACACGTTACTACCTTAAAGAAAATAATTAATTTTTTGACTTAAAATCTAATTGGACTAGGAGAGATAACAAATGGAAATAGGTATTACGTCTTTTGTAGAAACAAAACCAGATGTTCATAGTGGTGAAGTGATAAGTCACGCACAGCGATTACGTGAAGTTGTTGAAGAAATCGTTCTTGCTGATCAAGTAGGACTTGATGTGTTTGGTGTTGGTGAGCACCATAGGAAGGATTATGCAGCATCCTCTCCAGCGATGGTTCTATCAGCGGCGGCACCACAAACGAAAAAGATACGGCTCGCGAGTGCAGTAACCGTGCTTTCTTCAGCTGATCCTGTGCGCGTTTTTCAGGATTTTTCTACACTGGATGGCATTTCAAATGGACGTGCAGAGATTATGGCGGGTCGTGGTTCCTTTATCGAATCTTTTCCACTGTTTGGCTATGACTTGAAGGACTATGATGAACTGTTTGAAGAACATTTGGATCTACTGCTCAAAATACGTCAGTCTGAAAAAGTGACTTGGGAAGGAGGAAATCGACCAGCAATCAATAATTTAGGTGTGTATCCAAGACCTGTTCAAAATCCTTTACCGATATGGGTTGGTAGCGGTGGGAATCAGGAATCAGCTATCCGTGCAGGTTTTCTTGGATTACCACTTATGCTGGCGATTATTGGTGGTAGCCCAATGCACTTTGCACGAATTGTACAGCTATATAAGAAAGCGGCGGCTCACGCTGGTCATGATGTATCAAAACTTCAGGTGGGGTCTCATTCGATTGGATTTGTTGGGGAGAATACGGAATTGGCAGCAGATACATTTTTCCCTTCCACTCAGGCAGGCATGAATAAACTTGGTAAAGAGCGGGGGTGGCCTTATTATGGGCGTTCCAGCTTTGATGCTGCGCGAAGTTTTGAAGGGGCGTTGTATGTTGGTGATCCAGATACAGTCGCCGAAAAAATCATCCATCTGCGTAAGCATGTAGGGATTACACGCTTTATGATGTATGTACCATTAAGTACCATGCCACATGATCAAGTCATGCGTGCCATCGAATTGCTTGGAACAGAAGTTGCCCCTCGTGTAAGAGAGGAAATTGCCAAATGGGAAGCTGAAGGAGAATAGGAGACACATCTATTCCGTTAATTATTCGATAAGGATTGCATCAAGTTTCATTATTTAACTGGAGGAATTTATATGAAAATTGACAGTCGAGTATTACCAGAAATAAAACAGGCTTTCTCACAATTTCCAGGCTTTCAATTAGAGGGGGATTTAGAGGCGAGTCGAAGTCTCTTGTCGAATCCACATTTGGAAAAATCAGAGCTTGTACACATGACCAAGCGAATGATTCCTGGTGCAGCCGGCGAGATGTTAGTTAAAATTTACGAACCCGTTGAGAAAAATCTTGATAAACTTCCAGCTATGCTGTGGATTCACGGTGGTGGATACGTAATGGGCCACCCTGATATGGACGATGTTTTGTGTGAACGCTTTGTTCAGACTGCTGAATGCGTTGTTGTGTCTGTCGATTATCGACTTGCGCCCGAGCATCCTTATCCAGCGGCTATTGAAGATTGTTATGCAGGCTTGGTTTGGATGACAAATGAGGCAGACTCGCTTGGAATTGATGTGAATCGAGTTGCGATCGCTGGAGCAAGTGGAGGCGGTGGACTAACAGCAGCACTTGCGTTAATGGCTCGTGATAAAGGAGGTCCATCTATTATTTTTCAGATGCCGTTGTATCCAATGCTTGATAGCCGCAACATAACACCATCAAGCTACGAGATTATAGAAGACAACGCGACATGGAATAGAGCAAACAATTTGACGGCTTGGGGTATGTACTTGGGCAAGGAAAACGATACTAACGAATCATCTCCCTATGCCGTACCTTCGAGAGCAGACAATTTAGCAGGACTACCGCCAACTTATACATGTGTAGGTCAACTCGATTTATTCCGAGATGAAATCATTGAATATGTAACACGACTTGCACAAGCAGGAGTAGATGTTGAATTCCATCTCTATCCCGGCTGCTTCCATTGCTTTGAAGTATTTGTGCCTGAAGCCGAAGTGAGTCAGCGTGCCAGTCAGAATTATTTTGATGCGATGGCACGGGCGCTTCATCCATAATTTATTTATCACCAATGATTATCAATAATTGAAATGCTAATGATTATATTAAAAAAGAACCTTCAATAGGTTCTTTTTTATAGTTGGTAAATATGTTATCAACAATAGATGGTAATAAAGATAGAAATCTAGACACTTTTTATTAATGGGCTAAGTTTTCTTAGGAAGAAATCTATTTCTCATGACTGAACGCTAGATATAATAGGATATATCATTTATTAATTTGGGTGGGTGATTTAGCTTTTTGAGTTTACCACACTTAAATTTAAATTTTGTTTAGGGACAAAATGTTAAAGTTATACATTCTGAATTAACAGAAAATTAAGGTGGTAAAAATCCTATTAATTCTTTTATCAGGTAATTCATATTTCTTTGGCCTTATTTTCATGGTATTACCGAACGTTTATATGTCTCTAAGGGAAAGAAATACTTTAAGTTTTATTACCATCTAATGTTTGATTAAGATGGTAACATGAAAATAAAACGTTTACAACCAGAAAATAAAGAAAAAATATAAAAATTCGACTTTTTTCGACATTGTTACAATGAGAGAAAGAATCTAAATTAAGTAAATCTTATATTTAGAGGAGGGATTTATCTTATAAATAACTGTTAAAACGTTTGCAAATGTTTCACGATGAATTAAAAACGTCGAATATAAAATTATATTGTGACAATTTTCAACGAACACACTTTATAATTCATATTTAGACTAATAAATTAATTAATAATAAATTAAATACGTTATATTTAATAGAGTATAATATGGGATATTTAACTATAATATTCCATATTATATATAATTATAAATCATTTAACATATTTGTTGCGGGAAATTTTGACATAAGATATTTTAAATATTAAGCACAGAAACATTTCAAAGAAAAAGAGCTATTTTAAAATGTACCCTAAAAACGTTTTTCCTAAAAAGTAGTAGGATTTTGTAAATCGTTTCTGTGCCTAATTAGATGAAAATAATATAATAAATTGTTTAAAAGAGATAAAAGTAAGTTACTTTTATGGAGAAATATATACATCCCATACTATTAGAATTATGTCAAATTGCAGCATACAAATTACATTTTTCTATCTTACAAACTGTACAAATACCATTATTGGCAACTTGCCTAAGTTTTAACATCACATTCATCACTTTTTGTCCAATAAGATTAATAGGGTCAGAAAAATGTGTCGCTATCTACTATGAAAATATAAGAAATACGAAGAAGTATTTATAAAAAAGTAATATAGTTATAAAATTCTTCGGTTGTTTATACATTGAGTTTCAATATTTTTGAGGTTTTTCAAATGATTTTCATTTTTTTTATAATGAGGACATTTGTTGTGTTGTTTGAAGAGAAGGGCATAGGTGTTAACAGTTCATTTGTATATAAAAGATAAACAGTTGAGTGTATAATAAATGATTTTTTAAAATCTTTCATGTATACACACAAGTGTTGTTGAGTTATTTATTCAAAGTATAACCATAAATAATCATTAAATTATTATATACAAAAAAAAGAATGGAGATATTCATTATGAAATTAATAAAAGGAATATTCGTTTCTACGATTGCACTTACATCTTTTACAGGATTAGAGTTAATTAAAATTAATGAAAATCCCGATATAGTGTATGCAGATTCGAAAGATTCTTCACAAAATATAAGCCAATTCCAGGGAGATATTAAAGAGGAGAATAAAATTATTTTAAAGTTTAAAAGTGAAGTGAATTTCCCGTATAAGGATGGACTCGAAAATCAAATAAAAGATGAAGGTAGTGATTCGGAATTAGTAAAAATCTTCTCTGAATTTCCGCAACTAACATTAAAGCGTTTATTTACATCTGTAAATCCTAAAGAGATTGAAAACATCGATAAACATAAGAGGGAAACTGAAAATAATTCATCTTCTAATTTACTAGATTATTATATTGTAGAAGTGCCTAATAAAGTAACAGCTGAAACATTGATGGACAAGTTTAAGAAATCTCATCTTGTTGAAGAAGTATATATGCAAGAAAAACCAACTCTTTTACCAGAAGTCCAATTACCTACTGTATCGCTTAACCCTTACGACGATCCAAGATTTTTAAACCAGGGATATCTTAAGGAAGCACCATATGGGATTAATGCATCTTATGCATGGAGCATTATAGGTGGAGATGGAAATGGAACTACTTTTGTAGATATGGAGTATGGGTGGTTATTAGATCATGAAGATTTAGTAAATCAAAAAGTTGAGCTTATATCTGGTAGAAATATAGATCAACACGTTGGCCATGGAACTTCTGTTCTTGGGATTGTTTCTGCTGAAGATAATAAGGTTGGTAATATAGGAATTGCACCAAAGGCTAAGGTAAAAGTAGTATCCCAAATAAGAGGTGATGGGTCGTATAATACGGCTGATGCGATAATAAATGCTGTACATAATTTACAAGCTGGGGATATTTTATTATTAGAGGCACAAGCTTCTTATGATGGATATGGAGATAAATATTTACCTGTTGAAGTACAGCCAGATATCTTTGATGCAATACGAGCTGGAACAGATAAAGGAATTATTGTGATAGAAGCTGGGGCGAATGGCTCTAATGACCTGGATCAATTTAGAGATCGGAATGGAAAACAGGTATTAAATCGCAATAGTCCGGACTTTAAAGATTCAGGAGCTATAATGATTGGAGCAGCATCGTCAACTGTTCCTCATAAACGTTTATGGTTTTCAAATTATGGTAGTAGAATTGATGTTTATGGTTGGGGAGAGAACGTAGATACAACTCGTGCTGAACCTAATAGGATTACTAAAAATCTCTATACAACAGGCTTTAGTGGTACATCTAGTGCTTCTCCAATTATTGCTGGAGCAGCGACTTCAATACAAGGTGTGGCTAAAGAACATTTAGGGCGTCCATATAAACCAGCTGAATTAAGAAATATACTAAGTAATCCAAATACAGGTACCAAATCCCAAAATCCATTAACAGATAAAATCGGTGTTTTGCCAGATTTAAAGTCAATCCTGTCAAATTTAGGATATAGTCCAGATATATCAAAAAGTGTTTTAGAGGGAAACCATTTTGTATGGTCAATGAAAGGAATAGGAGATTTTGAGTTTGCAAAATTGGATTTTAATAAGACAAAAGAAGAAATGCAAATTCAATTAAAAGTAGGTGTACCACATCATTACTTTGATAGTACATATGCGAGTGTGAAAGTCCAAAATTCATCTGGAAAAGTGGTATATAATAAAGATATTTATGGAAACAGGCAACAAAATGCTGAAACACAAAAAATTCCGATGAAAGTCGGAGACTATATTGAGTTTACACATTTAGAGGGTGGAAACCGGGCGACTCTTATAAATGTGGATAAAAATATACAGGAAAGTTTTGGTAAGAAGATAGTGTATCAAGTTACAGTTAATGGTCTTAAGAAAGTTGATCAAATTATTAACCCTAGCCCAGATACGGAAGCTCCTACACGCCCTGAAGGATTACAAGCAGCCAACATTACTGCAAATAGCGTAGAGTTAAAATGGAATTCATCAACAGATAACGTAGGTGTGAAAGAATATCAAGTATTACGTGACGGGAGATTCATTCAAACGGTACAGGGAACCACATTTACTGATAGTAAACTGACTGCTAACATAGAATACAAATATACTGTGAAGGCGATAGATGCAGCTGGAAATGAGTCTATTCAAAGCAGTGTTCTTAGTGTAAAAACAAAAGAGCAAAATACATCTTATGAAAAATGGGATCCGAGGAAAGCATATACAAAAGGGGATAGAGTAGAGTATCAAGGGAAAATCTATGAAGCTGTTCAAAGTTACCAAGGGAATGGGGATTCAAATTGGATATTCTCGTTATCCCTATGGAAACCAATTTCAATAAGTTAATGATATCGTCTGATATAAATATAGTCTATTTGAGAGAATAGTTATCTCATAAGAAGAAGTTGATGAAAAGATTAGTGTCTTAATGGTCGAACAAAATCGGGATCTACAAGATCAAAATCTCTTATTGTATTATTCTCTATTGGATTATAGTTATAAAGTGTTAATAAATAAATCATATGTAACTCGTGGTGATTTTGATGCAGTTGAAAAACTTACAACAAAAACTATTGATGAGTATTTAAAATATTACTACCATTTCTATAAAGCTGTACATAAAACTATGATTACTAGCTATATGGAAGCGCAGGATTGGTTACTCTGGATCACGGAAGACCGCCTGCATCAGCTTATGATAAGCAAATATAAAAGAAAAAGAGGACGTATTATATACGTCCTCTTTTTGTTAATGGGGTAATGCTTTATTTTATCTAATTATAACAATATTCGCAAAACAGTGTAAAGCAGTTCTAGATGTATAGTGGGGTTCATTTGGCTTTTTCATTTAATAAAAAATTATGATTATACATAATTTAATAATTTCACATACCTTTATTTTTTCTTTAATAATTTCATATACGTTATATTTCATGAGCTCTTCAATCTGTGTATCTAGATTTTATTCTTGTGCACTTACAAGAAAGTACCCATAGCCCATTTTTAGCATTATTTTTGATAAGTGTTACTGAGAGTATAAGGTAAAAACTGCTTTAGCTGGTGAAGAAAAAGTGGGTTATCCAATATTAGATGTAAGAGAGGGGAAAGAATTCTGGAAAACGTCAAAAGAAAAAGGAGTCGAATAACGACTCCTTTTTATATGAGATAGCTTAATTATTGAAAATATTACCTACTGAAATACTTTTTCAATTGTAGGCATAACAGCTATTGGTGGTAGAGATTTAGTCCATGCAGCTGCATATACATTTAATTTCTCACCTAATGTGTAGTTTTCACCATCTGAAACAGGAACTCTTAAAATCTTATTTTGAGAAACTAGATCCCACCAATCATGTTGATAAGCAAGAGCTTCATCTTTTGTAGACGTAGCTGCAACTACCAAATAATTGTTCTCTACTGAAATGACATATCCAGTAAAAGGTTCTTGTTCTTGGTTCTGAATAGAATGAACAGGAATATTGTTGGCGGAAATCTTGTTAGAATCTGCAAAGGCCGGTGTTAATCCGAATGTAAATCCACATCCTAGTGCTAAAGCTGTTACCGTTGTTACGAATGTTTGTTTTTTGTTAAACATGATATATCCCCCTTATATTTTATCCTTACACTATCCAATTTCAATTTACATACATATAAAGCCTTTTAATATTAAGATACTTAACAATTTTGCCACAATTATTCCAATAATGTTAATATTACCTATTAATGGAATTGGGTTTGTGTTATAATTCACTAGGTGAACTATTATTGTTCCATTCATCTCTTGATGAATGGATGCCCTTCCTTAAATGTAAAGATGTTCGATTTTATTGGTGAAGAGAGGATATATCCCTCTTCTTTTTTATTAATATGGGATTTTAGGGAATGAACAGAAAAAGAACCCTATGGGGTTCTTTTTCTAGGCATATTAACAGTAAGGAGAGTATTGAAATGCTATTTTCAAATCTTTACAAGGAGAAAAATTTGAAAAAGCTTATCATGTCATTATTTTTACATACATGTAATATAAAGTAAATTGATAATATTTAGACTCACTATTACTAATATTCAATTAAGATAGTTAGTACTACATTGATAGTGTTAATTATCCTGATTGGTGTGGAATGTGATAGGAAGCATAAGTTTGCCGCAAACTTATGCTTTCAGGATTTGAAGAATATTCTTAATATGGATTTTAAAGAAAATACAAATTTTTTACTAGATTTGAGAAAAAGGAATTGAAAATATCCTTTAAAACAAGATATATTCTGGTCAAAAAATTAGAGGGCATCAATTCATTAAAGCAGTAAAAAACGTTTTTATGAATTGGTGTCCTTTTTGTTTTAAAAAGAGAATATATTTTCTCAACAGGACAAATGGTAATTAGCTATAAGTATTAATTATAAGGACAACAGGAAAATAGAAATTAATAATAAAGGAGAATGCGAAATGATAACATTAATATCTGAAAGAAATCTAGCTGAAATCCATGAAGACGATGTAGATGTATTAAAAGTAATGGCACATCCTGTTCGATTACAAATTGTAAATGAATTAATGCACCATAAAATATGCAATGTTACACAGTTAACGGAGATATTGAGACTTCCACAATCCACTGTTTCACAACATTTATCAAAATTGAGGGGAACCGTACTCCGCTCAGAAAGAAGAGGGTTAGAGATGCATTATTATATAGATAATGCTAAGGCCCGTCAGATTGTTGAAATTTTAGGTTTGTAGGTTAAAGATACATAAAAGGTTTCCTGTTACAAAGCAGGAAATCTTTTTATATGTATAACTAATTGTGTGATAATATCATACCGTAGAAACTACCTAACAATAATTCAATTTAGCAGCTTGTTTTATCTTGCCACACACAATTTAACACGATGTATAGGTATAAACTTATAAATAAGGGATTTAAACGGAAATTAGATATAGCAATGAATAATGGTAAGTGTATTAAAGAAATTATAGAATTAATGATATAAAAAATAATCAATAGTTGTTGTAAAGGCTTATTCTGATAATAAAAGGAATTAGATATATTAAATTCAACTATGAGTTTTTTACTAAAAATATGTAGGTGAAGAGTATAAGCAACATAATCCTTTTGTTGCTGATGGACGAAAAGCCTTTATGGATTTCTTTGAGGAAGATTTTGTTAAAAACTCTAATTCCTCTGCAGAGATTAAACGTGTAGTAGCTGAAGGGGATACAGTTGCTCTTCATGTACATTCTCGTACTAATTCTCAAGATAAGGGAAGTTGCTATAGTCGATATATTTCGTAACAAGGATGGAAAGATTGTCGAACACTGGGATGTAATTCAAGAGATTCCAAGTGAAGCAGCTAATGATAATACGATGTTTTAGGTAGAATAAAAATTTAATTGATAGGGATGTATAGAATCTAGATATTATAAAATGAAGAGGATGTCCGAGGTATACTACTAAGACATCTCTTTTTGTTTTACTAAGATTCAATTTATTATAATTTGTAAGGAAGGTATTTTGTATTGAGCAAGAAAAAGCAATCATGTATAGATTTTGAAGAAATATCAAGTATGATTGAACGTTTAAGAGGCGAAAGCGGGCAGTATATGTCTCTATAATAAGAGGTTCAAATTCCTGACACAAAACGTGCTGAGTTTTTTTATGTTGTGGGTAAAACACTTTTATTTGAAAGAAGAGTAATTCACCCACAAAACGCTCACATAAAAAATCAAGATTTCCTGAAACTAGACAAGATAAAATCCCTGCTATAAAAAAGAAGGGGAGAAAGCCCCCTTACTTTAAAATTTATTACAAAATAACTTAATTCATCGATGAAATATTATTGAATTGGTGCACAACTCCAAATGTATTTTCCAACTACTTTTATTTCTGGACAATTTTCTATATCTGTACAATCAAACATTAATGGATGTATACTAGGATTAAAAGAATCTGGTTCAAGTATAATTCTATTATTGGTTTTGTAAATTCTTTTTAAAGTGGCGTCATACCCGTTGATGAGTACAGCGGCTATGTCGCCATTATTTATATTTGTTGTCCTCTCAAGTACAGCTATATGTCCATCATGTACAATTCTATTCATACTGTCTCCGTTTATACGAAGTGCTAATAGTTTTTCAAATCCATATTTATCTAAAATGATATCAGGTACCTGTATATCCCCAATTACATTTTCTATAGCTTCAATTGGTTTACCAGCTGCGATTGTACCATAAATGGGAATATTCCGTTTGGTCATTGCGTGATCTTCAGGACAATAGGATTCATTTTCATCAATAAAGTAGGTTGCAGAGACATTTAATATCTTAGCGATTTGAGATATTTTTGACATTTTAGGGCTTCTTTCACCATTTCTCCACCGCAAAACAGTAGTTCTACTAACAGATAATAATTCAGCTAATTGCTCGTCTGTCATATTATTTTTCTTCATCAATTGAGATAATTTTAAACCGAATGATTTCATGACTTTTTGTCACCTCCGTCTTGATTGATTATATAATTGGTGTGACAAAAATGCAACTTTCTTCGTGATTTGGTAAAAAAATTCTTGACTGTTTTGTCACGTAGTACTATATTTGAATTTGAAAAGAGGTGACAAAAATGCACAAGATGATATTTTTAGAAAGAAAATTAAAGAGAAAAACTATTGAAGAAGTTGCTGATTTTCTTAATGTTTCTCCACGTACATATTGGGCAAAAGAACATAATAAAAGTGAATTCACTCTGAAAGAGGCACATATGTTATCGTGCTATTTAGAGAAATCTATAGAAGAATTATTCCCTGATCTTTTTTTAAATAACTTGTGACAAAAATGCACGTATTTATATATGGATTATAGGATGTTTTTTGAGGTATTTTAAACAAAATATCTAATAATCCTACTATTAAAGGTACTTTATATATAGTTTTTACTTAGAAAAGAAGGAAAGGAATCTAAAAAATGAAACGCTAAAGTGTATTTGGTATATAAAAATCGAGATGAAATATAGAATGCTAAATATTCAAGTAGGTGAAAGAGTGACCAAAAGATTATATTTAGAAAAATTAGAAGAAGAGCTTAAAGAAGTGGGTGCAGAATTTTTATTTTGGGATACAAGGGAATTTTAAAAAAGAACGTGCATGTCGAGGATTACTATTCAAAAAGAATTCTATTTTGATCAGCGTTTACAAAAATTTAAAGTGGAAGGGAAATGGTATTTTTCGGCTAAAGAAACGAAGGCATTTTTATTAAATTGGCTAACAGAGAATGTGGTGTAAGAAAAGAAAGACTATCGTCTTAAAAAAACAAATCTTATAGGAAATCCTATTGTAAGGAGGATTAATCATGGTTTTTAGAGTGACAAAAAAAGGATATGTCAGCAAGAGTACTAATGAGAATAAAGAATTTAGAAATCCTAGTTGTTTTGAATCAGAAAAACTTTCGAATAAACAGTTAAAAATGATTTATGCCAAAATTCATATAATAGCATTGAAATATGATGGAGTAATTTTAAAAGAGGAAATCAAAAATAAATTAAAAGTAAAACTTAAAATTCAATCACTGAGTGATCTTACAAGGAAGCAAGCTAATCAAGCTATAAAAGTATTAATAGGTTGGGAAATTTAAAGGTTTTGGAGAATAAAACCTTTAATATTTAAGAAGCTTAATATATTGATTTTAAGAAAAAATCTGGAGGAAGATAAAATGAGTAGTTTGCTAATACAGGATGAGCCATTATTAGTATTACCTCGATTAGCAAGTAAGATTGGATTGAACGAGGCAATTTTTCTTCAACAAATACATTATTGGCTCAAGCGCTCGAAACATTATTATGATGATCGTTATTGGGTCTATAATAGCATTTCAAATTGGCATAAACAATTCCCGTTTTGGAATGAAAGAACGTTGAAACGTATTGTTAAAAATCTAGAAGAGTTTAATTTATTGATAAGTGGTAACTATAACAAATTAAAGTTTGATAAAACAAAATGGTATTCAATAAATTATGACAGACTAGTTGAATTAGAAATAGATAACGATTGTGACAAATTGTCTCAACGAAAAGAACATATTGTCATGATGGAAAATGATAATATGTCTCAACCAATACCAGAGACTACACAAAAGATTAACTCAGAGAATACCACTCAAAAAGATATAGTAGAGATAATTAATTATCTCAACAGTGTATGTAATACAAGTTATCGTATTTCAACTAAAAAGACACAAATGTTAATTAAATCTAGACTACAAGAGGGATTTAATATAAATGAATTCAAAGAAGTTATTGAGACGAAGGCGAAAGAATGGCTTTATACAGAACAGGCAAAATATTTAAGACCAGAAACCTTATTTGGAACTAAATTTGAGGGATATTTGCAGCAGAGAAAGATGGTGAAATCAAATGGCTTTAACAAAGGTAACAGATATAGTACAAAGTCTTTCGAAGAAAATGAACTTCCTTTCTGAAACATGTGTGATATGTAATCAGGAGAGGAAGCGAATGGTAAGATTGATGGAGATTCAGGGTGAAACGATTTGTCCAGTATGTCGTTTAGAAGAAGAAAATAGAAGGTTAGAAAAAGAAATGAATGTTTTTCGTTATGAGAAAGAGGAAAGAAAACGTAAAAGTATATTTTACGATCATAGTCTTATTAAAGATGAAACTATTAAATTAGCTAGATTTTCGACATTTATATCAGAATGTGAAGAGGATGAAAAGAATTTAATTTTAGCTAAAAAGGCTCTTACAGACTATTTAAATGATATTCGATTTAATTTGATTCTTGTGGGGAAAGTTGGAGCCGGAAAAAGTCATATTGCATACTCTATAGCGCATGAAATGAATGAACAAAGTTCGGATAAAGTTATGTATGTTACAAGTTCAGAACTCTTTGATTACATACGTTCGACATTTAATACGCAATCTTGTGAAACAGAGCATAGCATAACAAATATGCTAATTTCTATGGACTTATTAGTCATCGATGATCTAGGAGCAGAGCTAGGGGATATGGATATTAATGATTTAAAAGCAACAGCATTTGTAAATCGTGTGTTATTTAAACTATTTGATGGACGACAAGGGAAAAAAACAATTATCACAACGAATTTAACTGGTGAGGCAATTATAAAAGCGTACGATGAAAGAGTTACATCTCGTATGTTTAATACATATCGACACATAGAATTTAAAAAAACAAGAGATAAGCGTAAGAGAAAATTACCTTTTTAGGAAAAGAATATATATTGTGTAGGAAATATAGATGCAGATGAAAACATATTGTTCAAGAAATTTGTACTGTATGAATTGGTTCTTTTAATTAGCGAGTAAGTGAAGTGATTCGGAAGTTAAGAAAGAATATGAGGAATGGAAAGAGCATTTAATCAGAAATTCCAAATATGTACATTGAAAGCAGTTTTTAAGTTTATTCTATATGTTTTAAATAATTAAATGGAGGCATCTTGAAAATGAGAACATATAAAGGATTTGAAGCAATTAAACGAATGAAAACAAATTGGATTACAACAGTACAAGAGACACCGATGTGTTGGAAGATAGTAGGTGAAAGAGTGATTGCTGATTATTTAGGTAAAAAAGAAAGCTATCAACAAATTAATTTCTTTTTTGAGAATGAATTTATAGATTGTAGAGAAACAATTCGAAAAGGAGAACTATTGTATATTGAAAATGAAAAAAGTGAAAAATTCATCGCTGAATATTGTAAAGAAAATGAAAAAGAAATAAAGCATGGTAGTTGGTTCTGGATTAATGGAGAGGAGTTCTCTAATAATTATGGTCATTTTGAAAAGAGTACGAAATTAAAAATTAGGAAAGCTGAAAAAAGTGAAAAATTATTATTTGAACGGGCAAAATTATTCGCTATTAAAGGGCGTAAAATAAATGAGTTTAGACTTGGTGATGTAGTTGAAAGAGATAATAAATTGTATAAAGTGGCTATTGTAAAAAGTGGAAGTGAATCTCAAATTGTAGTAGGATGTGTTCCGATTAATGGGGGCGCAATTTGTTATTATAATTCAAAAGATATAGAGATTCAATTTTTCGTTGAAGATATGGTGGTGCAGCAAGATGAAGTTATTTTTAATTAATCAACTTATTGAAAATGGAATTTACAAATATGAGGATAAACAATTGTACGAATTAAATAGTGATGAGTTAATAAAATTAATCAAAAATTATAAGGATAAGAAAATAAATGTTAGCAATACAATGTATGAAATATTACATGAGGGATATAAGCCATAATAGCAAATCATTGTAATGATTTTGATATGTGAAATTCAAATTATGATTAAGGATAAATGATAAGAAAGGGGCTTAACATGTTAAATATAGAATTACCAGTATTAAATAAAGAAGCTACTAAAGAAAATGTACTGAAAGCTATAAAGAAATACAGATTATTTATGAAGTGTAATTATCTTAATGAAACGGTACTCTCGAAAGAAAATATATTAAAAGAAAATGCGAAAGAAGAGCGGGTCAATTATATTATTGCGATGAACAAAGGGTTAGAAAAGCTAGATATTGAAAGTGATAGAATAATTATTCAAAAATATTTGTTAAAGAATCGAGTTAATAGATATGAGGTTATGAAAGAGTTGAATTTATCCGAGGGAGATTATTATAGAAAAAGAAATACTGCTTTTTACAACTATGCATATGCATTAGGGATTGAGGTTGAGGAGTGTTAAGATTATTAATCATAAATAAGTTTTTAATATGGATTATAACCACCTGTGTAAACAAACAGGTGGTTATTTTTATGTAAAAAAATGATGAAAAAGAGATAAAAATGAATCGTTATATACATATATCATATAAGTACAAAGTAGCAATGATAAATAGTATTAAGGAAGATTTTTTTAAAAAAATTTTAGTTTTTGATGAGAAAAAATAAATGGAAATTAAATGTAGATTTAGATGGTCTCTATTTTTAACAATTTTGCTTTGTTATAAGGGTGGGAATGGTATATGCGAGATTTAATTATCCAATATAAAGAAACGTTATGTAAGCTAGAGAGTGCTAAAATAAGTGCAAAAGAAGAAGAGATTAAAATATTAACAAGTATGATTAGTGATGTCACATATGCTTTGGAGTGGATGAAGAATGCAAAGATGCCAGGTAATCGCAGGGGAATAGAACGTAGAGCTGCTTATCAACGAGAAAAATCATATGATTCCTTGTTAATGCAAAGGTATTTTCGTAGTACTGATACAACATATGAATGGGATGATGAAAACAAAGAAAGTGTCATTTCAGAATGGGAAAGAATAAAACTAGAAGATGCGCTCTCTACTTTGACAAAATATGAAAGAGAAATATATATCATGTCAAGAGGAAGAGGCATTACACAAGAGAAAATTGCTAAATATTTGAATGTTTCAAGAAGCACAATTAAAACGATTCTATATAGATCTGAAATAAAAATTGCTAAACAAGTAAGAAAAAGTCTTTTCTGCGAAAGTAGTTAAGGCTTTTTTTCATTTACAAATACATTCTTGTCACCATAGTGCCACCTATAAATAGAGAGTAATAAAATAAGTTTAAATGAAATATAAAAAATGAAGAATGGATACTAGCAAAAAGAAAGAGTGATCCAAA
Source organism: Bacillus sp. C-3-6 (assembly GCF_054509685.1). Classification (NCBI taxonomy): domain Bacteria; kingdom Bacillati; phylum Bacillota; class Bacilli; order Caryophanales; family Bacillaceae; genus Bacillus; species Bacillus sp. C-3-6. Next base: position 281,165 of record NZ_JBSSBE010000002.1, read on the forward strand.
GGATATCTATAAATTAAATGAGAGATTTTAAAAGTGACGGCATCTTTTTATTTACTACAAAATAGGCAGTAGTACATGAAAAACTACAGAAGGATGCGATTAGATGTTAGAACAAGATATAGATACAATGCCAATATGTTCAATTTGTCTTGAAAAATGTTTGTGGGTTTTGAAATTTCCAATCACAATTCAGTATTGTGAACAAATGTTAATTCGTGAGGTAGTTGACGACAATATAACAACAATATGTATTGAGTGTTTAGAAAAAGAAGTACAAATGATGAGTTAAAACGGGAGGGAATGCTAGTGGCGCGACCAATGAAATTGAATGATGAGCTGATAAATAGGTTGACCCAATATATTAGAGTAGGGAATTATATTGAAACCGCATGTGCGTTAGTTGGAATTAGTAGAAGTATAGTTTATGTTTGGTTAAAACAAGGGCGTAGAGCAATTGAAACGAGTGAAAAGACAGGTGAAGTAGTACCGAGAAAAGATAAGATTTATGTGAAGTTAGTCATGGAAATTGATCAGGCATTAGCATTTAGTGAAGCTAGAGACGTTGAGACAATTGGGGAGCATGCAAAATCTAATTGGAAAGCCGCAGCATGGAGATTAGAAAGAAAATTCCCAACTAAATGGGGAAGAAAAGATCAATTGCAAGCAAACGTAAATCATTCAGGAGAAATGAAAGTAGAGCATAATAAAATGGCTATGAAAATTGGGTGTGATGAGGAAATGCTTGATTTAGCTATGAAATTATTTGAGAAAGTTCAAGGAGGAGAATTACAATCATGACACGGATGAATGTGCATAAGTTAATAGATGAAAATACATTTAAGGAATTGGCAAAAGTGAACTACCCCTTTCTATGTTCAGTATACACATAAGGGATTCTATAAACATGCAAAGCACACAAAATTAATAACAAAGATTTGCCAAGATTTAATTGAAGAGAAATTATCGACTAATAGATTAATGGTGTTTATGCCACCTAGGCATTCAAAATCACAGTCTATAACAGAAACATTGCCAAGTTGGTATTTAGGAAAATATCCAAATAAGAGAGTTATAGAGGTATCTTATGCATCAAGTTTAGCTGAAAAGTTTGGTAGAAGAAATCGTGCTAAGATTGAAGAGTTTGGTAAAGAAATATTTAATATTAGAATTGATGAGCGACAAGGTTCCGTAACAGATTGGGCACTACATAACCACTCTGGTGGAATGTTGTCTGTAGGAGTTGGTGGTTCGATTACAGGGGAAGGAGCAGATTTATTAATTATTGATGACCCTATTAAAAATCGCCAAGAGGCCGAATCAATTACATACCGAAATAGACTATGGGATGAATGGGAAGACACTTTATCTACACGTTTACAAAAAGGTGCAAAGGTAATTCTAATTTTGACGCGATGGCATGAGGACGATTTAGCTGGTAGATTGTTAGAGAAAGAACAGGAGAAATGGACTGTGTTATCAATTCCTGCTATAGCAGAGTCAAGGGATGATCCATTGAACAGAGAAATAGGAAGAGGTTTATGGGTTGAACACTATGGCCAAAATTATTATGAAGATAAAAAGAAGTTTTCCTCTGCACGCTCTTGGTTATCTTTATGGCAACAAAAACCATCAAGTGATATAGGGAATATTTTTAAAAGGAACTGGTTTCAATATTATGATGTGTTACCAAATTGGGAACAATTTGATCAAATTATTACTTCCTGGGATATGGCTTTTGATAATACTACAAATAAAAGTTCATTTGTGGTTGGACAGATTTGGGGAAAAATAGATGGAGACAAATATTTAATTGATCAAGTGAGGGCGCAAATGAATTTCCTAGAAACAAAGAAAGCATTTGTTGTTTTTCATCATAAATATGAGTCGATCCTTCGGAATTCTGGTTTTAAAAAGTCCATTCCGAAATTAGTTGAAAAAAAAGCAAATGGCCCTGCCATTATTAGTTCATTGAAGAATGAAATAAGTGGAATTATCCCTATAAATCCACAGGGTTCAAAAGAAACACGTGCTGAGGCAATATCCCCTGAATTTCAATCTGGAAATGTATATATACCTAATCCTAAAATACAATCTTGGGTATATGATTATGTAGATGAATTAGCTTCTTTCCCATCTGGTAAGCATAATGATCAAGTAGATACAACGTCACAAGCCTTAGAATACTTTTTTACTAAGCAAAAAAAAATAATGGGTGGAAAAATAAAAAGGGTTTAGCTGAACATGTAATGTTCAGCTTTTTTATATTGGTAAAGTTTTTATGAAAAACATTGAATAAATGATTTGTATATGAAAGGAGGCATAAATTTTATGGTTGAGAAGAAAGCAATTAAGAATGTGAAAGTACTTAAATTACAAAATCGTGAGATGACTTTACGTAATGAGGAACTTCAAAGTAAACAAATGGCAATTGATCCATTTGCACAAGTGTACGGTGATAAAGAACTAGTAAAGCCTCCATATGATATGCAAGTATTATTAAATTTGAGAGAAAGTAATCCTATTCACTCGGCATGTATTAGTGCAAAAGTAAATGATATTGCTGGTATGGGATTTGATTTTGCACCGCTAGATGAAGTGACAGAGGCAAATCAAGAACAATATAAAGAATTAAAGCGCTTTATGAGATATTGCAACAATGAAATGACAAGTAGCGAAATACTTAGGGCAGTTTGGGAGGATTATGAAACTGTAGGTTGGGGAATTATAGAGGTTGTTCGTAACTTGAAAGGGGAACCAACGCAGCTTCACCATATTCCAGCACATACGGTACGTGCGCATAAAGATAAGATTCGATTTGCACAGATTGTAAATAATGAGGAGAGATGGTTTAAAAGATTTAGTTATCCATATGATTTTAGGTTAGTAGATGGAGAAATGATTAGTGATAGCTTAGATGAAAACTCGTTATTAGACACTGAAGAAAAAGCTGGTGAAGTTATTGTAATTCGTAAATTTGGTTCTAGATCATCATACTATGGTATTCCCGATTATGTGAGTTCTATTGGTTCCATTGTAGGATCACAAGCTGTAAGAGATTACAATATTAATTATTTCACTGGTAAAACAATTCCAGATGCTGTTTTGTTTGTTGAGGGGGTTGATGAAATAGATGATTCAGTTGAAAGAGAATTAAAAACATTTTTCTCTGTCGAAACCAAAGGAGAACATCATAAGTTAGCAGTTGTTCCTGTTCCTGAAGGAGCAAAAGCTCGCTTAGAGAAATTAGGGCCTGATGTCAAAGAAGCGAGCTTCCGTTTATATCGCCAAGATAATGCTATGGAAATTTGTGTAGCTCATCGAGTTCCACCATATAGAATTGGTTGGGCTATGACAGGATCACTTGGACAGACGACAGCAAAAGAAATGAATGAAATGTATAAAAGATCAATTATTGAACCAGGTCAACAAATTTTAGAACATCGATTAAATACACAATTATTTAAAGAGTTTACAGAAACGTTGGGGGAGTTGGACTGGCAGTTTCAATTAAATGAAATTGATACAGATGATCGAGCAAGTGATATGCAATATGCAATAGATGGATACGAAAAGAGTATATTAACAAGAAATGAATGCCGAAAAGTTATTGGATACGAACCAGTTCTAGAAGGAGATAAATTTTTAAATGAAGATTCAAATTCGATTTAGTAGTCTTGCTAGAAAGTAGGAATATATTATGCCAAATGAATTGAAAAATGTAGAAATTAGTTATGTTTCATTAGTAACAAAGGGGGCTAATGGTAGGCCATTTGCAATTATGAAGGGTATGAACATGAATGGCTCTAACGTTTTGAAAAATGTCCCTATTTTAAAGAGAGAAGATGAAAAACAACTTGTAACAGGGGTTGTTTATGAACCAAATATAGAAGATGCACATGGTGATATCATGACGGCTGAAGAAATTGAAAGAGCGGCTTATAATTTTTTAGAGAAATATAGATACATAGATAAAAACCATGATGAGTTGGCAGGAAAAGGAACAGTAGTAGAAAGCTGGATTTCTAAAAATAATACGGTTGTTGGAAAACAAAATATTAAAAAGGGAACATGGCTTATGACTGTTCGAGTAGACGATAGTGAAACATGGAAAGAGATTAAAAAAGGGAAAATTACAGGCTTTTCGATGGGAGGGGTTGGAGAAAGAATGAAGATGCCACAAATGGATGAGTTTACACAAGATGAGAAAGGTGTAATTCGTAAGATGTTTAATTTTTTTAAGTCACATTATGACGAGGAACAAACTCAAGAGATGGATAATCAGTCATTAAATAGTAAACAAAACTCTAAGATGCAAAATGTATTTAATTTGTTTGAAGATGTATTTTATGTTGGGATTTGGGAGGGAAATGTAGATATTAAGCGGATGGTTTCCACCTTAGATGAAATGAAGGACATTTTAAATACAATGAAGGGTGGTGATACAGATTTTTCGCCGGAAGATATTACTATTAATTCCATAAATGAAGTAGGCAAAATCTTATATAAGAAAAATGATAAAAAATTTGATGAAATGATTTCTTTGATGAACCAAATTAAAGAAAATAAGTTACAAAAAAACGCAGATCAAAATTCAGATGAGATTGCAGACATTGTAAAGAGAGAAATGGGTCCTTTTCTTGAGAGATTACAGGAGTTGGAAGAACAGTTAAATAAAGAACTTGAATCAACTCATGATACTAATGAATTAGAAAATGACAGAGAATCTAAAAAGACAAGTGAATTTATTCAGAAGGTAATAGACCCCATTTCAAAGAGACTTGAAGTAATTGAGCGATCAGCACAAGTTCGTAAAAGTCTTGGGGCTGATGCCAAACCAACAAACGAGATGAGAAAACCAGTAAATAAATGGGTAGGATTAGATCTATAAAGATAAGGAGAAATGAATCTATGAATAATAAAGAATTACTAGCACGTATTGAACGAATTGAAAAGAGTACAATGACAACAGGAGGAATGAAAGCGGGGCTATTATATCCGGAACAAAGTAAAGAATTTTTCCGAATGGTATTTGATGCAACTCCATTTTCTCAATTGCATCGCAAAGAGATTCGTAAAGCGAAAAAAGGTGAATTAGATAAAATTGCAATCGGTGGTCGAATTTTACGTAGGAAAATGGAAAATAGTGATGATGGCTATCGAGCGGGTGTAGAAACGTCGAAAGTTGAATATGATACAGTTTCTATTCGTTTACCATGGGAGATTACGGAGGAGCTACTTCGAGAAAATATCGAAGGTGAAGGATATGAAGATACTGTTATGACATTAATGTCAACTCAGTTAGGTATTGACCTTGAAGATCTTCATTGGAATGGGGATGTAACTTCAGAAGATCCATTTCTTCAAATTAATGATGGCTGGTTAAAACAAATTAAACAATCAAGTAAATCTCATATTGTCGATCATTTTAAATTAGTGACGGGAACGGGAGATGCTGAAGCTAGCGCCGGATTTAGTAAAGACTCAATCTTTAATTTATCTAAGGCGATGCCTAATAAATATAAAAATGAAGGTTTAAAGTGGATTATGTCACCTGCTCGTAGAGAGAAGTGGATTGAATATTTAACAACTCGTTCAACTGGCTTAGGTGATGCTGCGTTATTAGGTACAGGGGATCAAGTTAATAAGCCGTTAGGGTATGAGATTGTTACAGTTCCTTCTCTTCAAGATGATGTAATTATTTTTGCAGATCCTAAAAACTTTATTGCGGTAAATACGTATGACACGCGAGTTCGTAAGACTGTAGAAGGTAAATCTGCTGTTATGGAAGATAAGCGATTCTATGTTATTCATTTGGATGATGATGCAGTTATTCAAGAAATGGACGCAGTAGCAATTCTTACTAATATACCTGATAAATTTGGAAATTAAGTAAGGTAATTTGCATATGAAGATTATAGAATTAAAATTAGGCGGTACATATACTGCATATGGCTATACTTTTTTTAACGGAGTAAAGGAAAAGGTTGCAAATGAGAAAGCAAACTATTTACTAAGTACAGGACATTTTAAGTTAATAGATAGTATAGAGGTTAAAAAGAAAGAGAAGTAAAAGAGGTGGAAGGATGGAAATTACTGTACAGGACATAAAGAACAGGGTAAATGTTCAACGAATGCCCGATACGGTAATCCAGGAGCTCATTAGTCAATATGAATTGATTACTAAAAACTATTTGAGAAGTATGCCAAGTAACCCAATGAAAGAGAAAGTTAGAACAAGTAAATTGGCTTGGCTTTCTTTTCGAGCAGAAAATTTGATCAAGGTAATCCATATTGGTTCTGGAGAAGAAGTTACCAGTTCAGTTTTTTCTGATGGTTGCACTGTATATGGTTTAAGTGAGAATCAATTATATGAATTTGAGTATACCATACAAGATTATGATGGGCTTTTGACTTTAATGAAAAAATGCATCATCGATATGACGTGTTATGCGGTAATTCGAACAAATCTACAATATGAAAATATGAAAAAATCAGCAAATATCGGAGATTATTCATATGAAATAAATATTGAATCGCTAGATGAAGAAACTGTTAATAAAAAGATTTTAAAAGTATTAAAAAAATACCGAAGTAGAAACCCTTTAATAGCATTATGAATGAAAGAATAGGCTGTGAGCATTAGATATGGAAGAATTATATATACATGAAGTAACTGTGAAAAGGAATCAAAAGGTAAAACAGCCGGCAGGAAATTTTAAAGAAGAGCCTGTCATTATTTATGAAAGAATGAAGTGTCGGGTAACGACACACACAGCAGTAGATAATGAAAGGTTAAAAAGAAATAAACAAAATTTTGAGCCGAATTTTAAAATTTATACTTCTGCAGAACATAACATCCATACAAATGATGTAATTTATTTTCATGATTATGTATTTGAGGTAAGAGGAGAACCAAGAAATCCATCATTTTTAAATCACCATATTGAATTGTATTGTGAGTTGTTGGAATAAAATGACGAATACATCGGAATTCATGGTTACACGTAATGTAGAACAGGTTAAAGAACAACTCAATAAAATGATGGTAGAAAGAATTATAAGTGCTTGCAATCAACTGCAACGAGAAATGAAACAAACAGTATCAGGTAGTCACAATGGTGTGAAGTATAAAATTCCACGATCAAGTCGCACATATATTGCTTCAAAACCAGGAGAGACATTTGCTTCTAGAACGGGAGAATTACAAGATTCTATAAAATATGGCTTACATATTACAGATACCGAAGTAGTAGGTACGATTGGAAGTCAATTAAAAAGAGCGGTGTATGTCGAAAATGGTACAAGTACTGTAGAAGCCCGACCTTTTTTCTTAAAAACGTTTGAAAAAGAGCGTGGGGAATTAAAAAGGACATTGGGAGGAGAACAATGACGACAAAAGCGATTGCAACAATTAGAAATATTATTGAGAAAGATACAATTGTGCAAAGTAATCTATCGAAATATGAAGGAGAGCCCGCTCTAACATTTCAAACTGCACAAAATGATATGAAAATGCCTTATGTGGTAATGAGAATTGAATCTAATAATCCGGATGATATAGAGGTAATTGATCGTATGATCCTCACTTTTGATATATATTGTGGCCAAGGTGATTATGAAAAAGCGGATGTAATTTCAAGGCGAATAGAACATTTGTTAGACAGAGAAGCGGGATTGTTAAGAGATTCTGGTATTATTACGATTCATCGAGCAGGCAGTATTACAGTTCCAGATGAAGATCCATCAATTATTCATATTAGTATTAAGTTTCTTGTACGGATAGGAAGAATGGAATTATATTAAGGAGGGAAAAAAATGAGTTGGAAGCTTATTAATGGTGTACGTGAGGGTACAACTGATAATTTTGTTATTGGACCGGGTGTAATGTATAAAGGTTTTAAAAGTGTTAAAGACCTAGGTGAGATGTTAGGAGCTACTACAGGTGGCTGTAAAGTGGGGTTTACTAGAGAATACTATGATGCTGATATTGATGGTGTTTTAGGAAAACTAGTTCGCGGAAAATGGCTATTAAAAGATGAACCACATATGGAGGTTACACTTGTAGAATTTACAAAAGAAAATTTAGAGTTAGCTCTACCAGGCGTAGATGTAGATAGTACGACGGATAACGATTATAACATTGTAAAACCAACCAATGAAATTAAAGACGCAAGTTATAGTGATATTGCAATAGTAGGTGTAGTTTCAGGAAGTGATATTCCGGTTATTTTTGTTATCCGAAATGCAATGGTAGTTTCTTCTGTAGAAATTGATTTAAAAGATGGTAAAGGAACTGTAGGACTTAAATGCAAATTTATTGGTCATTATAGTGAAAGTTCGCCTAATACACCCCCTTATGAAATTTATTTACCAAAGAAAAAAGCACCTAAATTACCTACAACAAGTAAATAAGTTGTAGGTTTTATTTTTAGGTTATAAAAGGAGATATTGAATATGACAACAATGCTAGAAAAAATGATGCATAATAGTACAGAAATTACAATTTCAGGTCAGAAGATGAAGATGAGACGTTTAAATGTAAAAGATGTTTGGCGTTTTACTAAGATTATTTCTAAAGTTGGTCGTCATGCAATGACTGATTTTATGGAGTTTGGGAAAGAAAAGAATGAAATTGATGAAAAAATTCAATTGGCCCAAATGAATGAAGAGCAACAAGAACAGTTAAATGAAATTGAAAAACAAAAAAAAGAAAAGGGTTTAGAGTTTGTCTTTCAATTATTGTCTATGATTCCGGAATGTGAAGATGAGTTTTCGGAATTTTTCTCTAGTCTATTACAGATTAAGCGTGAAGAATTCGATCAGTTACCACCAGAAGCTATGGTTGCAGTTATTGAAGGATTATTAGAAAGTGAAGATTTAATGTCTTTTTTCAATCAGGTCAAGGGTCTAATCAAATCTCAAAGTCTCAAGTGGAACAAACAAGAAATGTAGAAAATGACTCTAATAAATACATAGAAGAAACAGAGCAAAATATGCTAAGGGCTTTTGATAAAGTCCAAAAGCGGTATGGATGGACAGATGATTATGTCTTATCCATACCGTATTCTCGTTTAATGGACTTATTTTCTTTTATTAGTCAGGAAGAGCAGCAAGAAGAATTAAATGAATGGAAAAAGATGGCCTTTATCGGATTTCAAACAAGGCAATTAGAAGAAGGAACAACTTTTCAGGACTATTTGCAAGCTTTTGGACTTACGGAATCTACGTTGGATGGGGAAGAAAATGAGACTATGGAAGTTTGGTCCAAAGAGGAATGTATCGACCATGCAAATAAGCTGATTGCAGAGTTTCAGTTTGAAGACGATCAGGAATAAAAAACTTCCTAGTTAGAAAGGGGGGAGTGAATGTTTACAGAAGTATTCCAGTTGTTTGGTACAATTGGAATTAAAGCAGATGAAGCTTATAAGGATTTAGCAAAGTTTGAGGAAAGTTTACAAAAGGCTTCTAAGAACATACAAGAAAAATTTCAAAAACCAGCAGAAGTACTTAATCAAATAAATGGCCAAATTCAAAAATTTGGTAACGGGGCGACCAATGTTTTTGGGAAGATTGGTAACAAAGCGGATCAGGCATATAAAGGTGTAGAAAAGTTTGAAGAGAGAGTGCAAAAAGCCTCTAATACAATGCAAGAAAAAATCCAAAAATCAGCAGATTCTCTTGGGAATATTAGTAAGCAAATGCAAACGTTTGGTGACACTATTTCAAATAAAGTTACAAAACCTATAGAACAAGTCAATAGCAAAGCTTTACAATTTGCTACCGATGTGGAAGGTTCTCAAAAAAAACTACAGGATATGCTTGGGTTAACTGAAAAAGATGCAAAGAGTTTGGCTGGAACTATTCAACCTATCGCTCAACAAGTCGTGAAGATTTCCAATATAGTAATACCATCGTTGAAGCAAACGGTTGAGTTAATCAAATCTGTTTCTAGTCTTATATCTAAGGCGAGTGAAATCATTGGTGGCCTTGTAAATATAGTTAAAACATTAATGCAAATACCGGGTGCAATTACGGCGATTATTAAAGATGCCTTAAAACTAATTAAAGTTTTTAGTGAGTTCGCACAGATATTGACTGGTCTTGGAAAATCAATGTTTTCATTAGTATTAAGTCCATGGGGCATTGCAATACTTTTAATGGTTGGTTTAGTATATGTGCTGTATAAAAATTGGGATTCAATTGTGAAATATACAAAGCAGGCAGTGCAATGGATCAGTGATATTTGTTCTAAAGCCTGGGATGCTATCGTTAAAGTTGCGAAGTCAGTATGGGATAGCTTGTCAAAGTTTTTCTCAAGTTTTTGGGAAGGAACAAAAAAAGTATTCCAATCTGCGGTATCGTTTATAGATAAAATACTTAGCGGGGCATGGAAAATAATTACTACTGTAATTACAATGTATATCAACATATGGAAAAAGACATTTGAAATTGGTTGGAATTTAATAAAAACGATATTTAATACAGTGCTAAACGTAATAAAAAGTGTTGTTAAGTTTGCTTTAGAATTTATTAAAAGCTATATTTCTACTGCTATTAAAACATGGCAAAATATTTTTAAAACTGGCTGGGATATTATAAAAACAGTTTTTACGACGGTGCTAAACTTTTTGAAAACATTTATAAGTGGTGCATTTCAAGCAATTCGCAGCATAATTACGACTGTGATGAATGGGATAAAAACCGTCATTTCTACAGTGTGGAATGGAATAAAGGCAATTTTTACGACTGTATTAAACTTCTTAAAATCAGTTGTAAGTAGTGTGTTTCAAGCAATTCATAGCATAATTACAACTGTAATGAATGGAATAAAGACGGTTATTTCTACGATTTGGAATGTAATTAAAACAGTTTTTATAACTGTATTAGAGACTATAAAGAATTTTGTGGTTACAGCATTTCATTTTATAAAAAACACAATTACGACTGTAATGGATATCGTAAAGTCTATTATTGTAACCGCATGGAATTTTATTAAAGAAACAATAATAGTTGCTGTTCGGACATTTGTTAACTTTGTGGTGGATAACTTTAATAAGATAAAAAACACAATATTTAGTGTTGTTGGTGCTATTAGAGATTTCATAGTAAGTAACTTTGCAGCAATTAAAAAAGCTATCGTCGGAGCGTTTGACGGCATTGTTGATACAGTAAAGGATGTATTCGGTAAAGTTGGTTCTATAGTGAAAGGGATAGCAAACGACGCTGTAAGCTGGGGGAAAGATATTATTGCTGGTATTGGTAAAGGTATGACATCTATGGCTGGCTGGGTTGTTGATAAAGCTAAAGGTGTTGTAGACGGAATACCAAAAGCAGTTAAAAGTTTCTTTGGTATAAAATCTCCTTCGCGTCTCATGATGGAATACGGCGGATATATTACAGAAGGTCTTGGTGTAGGGATGGAAAAAATGATTCCGGCTGTGGACAAGGCTTCTGGATTGTTAAATAAAGCGGTTGTTCCACCGAAACCGATGCAACTAGTAACGGATGTATCTACCCGAATTGGAAAAATGGGTGCACATTCTGCGGATATGATTGGAAAAGCTGTACATCCATTTGCTGGGCACTCTTCTGTTGAAAAGAAAACAGATAAAGGTGTTACAATTCAAAATGCTACATTCAAAGTTGCTGTTGAAAAATTGCAAACCGCAGAGGATTTTGTGAAAATGAGAAAATTACTACAAAACGTAGTTGCTGATGATCTAATGGGAATGGCGGTGCGGAATGTATGAGTATATTAAAAACATTGCATAGAAGAGCTGGTTCATATCATCTCTTATGGGATGCTACAGAATTAAAAAGTACAATTAAATATACTATTAATTTTTCATGGCCTGGGACATATAATTTTTCTTTTATGTCCCAAGTTCCTATTGGTTCTGATGGTATGTTACCAGATAAATACTTTATTGTTCGCGTAAATGGTATTGAAAAATTTAGAGCAAGAGGTGCTTATGCCTGGGAAGCAAGAGAAATTTTTGTTGGTGCAGGGCCACAAACAATTGAATTTACAACAATCGGTTACGGTTCTTCTGACGTAGCTTTTTTGCGTGATGTTTATTATCATGCATATGGACCTATACCTACAATTGCAATGATTGAACAAACGAAAATGCCTAAATCTTTAAACGGATTAAAAAATTACAATGTTATGCATGGCTATCCTCGTTACCAAAGTACTGGTAATAAAGGATGTGAAGTAGAATTTACTGCTTTATTCAATGATATCAGCCATTGGCGTGAGTTCATGGGGGAAATATATCGCCCTCATATTATTACAGGTGATTACGGTACCTATGGTGGTATTATTCCACCTAATGAAGTTGATGCAATACGTAAAGGAACGCTAGTAATAGCAAAGTGTAAATTAATATCTATGTCACAAGCAGGTATTGGAGTTGATGGAATGTGAGAGAAGGATCTATTTCTTTAATCAGAATGTTGGGGAGCTATTTCCAAGTGGGGAATAATGCTCCTAATTTAATTGTTTATATGAAAAAAAGAGAATCTTCTTCTTATGTACAAATACAACATCGTGTAATGAGCCTGGAAGTGCAAGAGAACGCAGATCAGTTCGCAAGTACATTTTCTATTACCTTTGCTAATGAATATGGGCAAATGGCACCTGATAACTGGTATGGTAAGTTTTCTTCCATTCAAGAATGGTTTTACAACAGTGAAGTAACAAACACAAACCAACTATATCCGCAGACTGAATTTAAGGTTTCTATCGGTTATGGTGAAGAAGCTTTACCGTATATACATGGTTTTATATCTGACATAAAGGTGAATGCCGAAAGCGGCACAATATCAGTTACCTGCACAACATCTTATAAAAAGGTTCTACAAAAATCAGTAATTCCAACGCGGGGATCAGATGAAATTGTTGCACCTACCGGTAATGTGTATGATGTAGTGAAATTCTTCCTTGAAAAAGCAGGAGTTACATTACACGGAAGTAGGGTAAACATTCCCGGTACAAATCAAAGCTGGATTATTGAAGGAGCAACAGGAAAGAGATTTCAAAAATGGGATGAGATTGTTCGAGATATCATAGATACAACATTCCATTATATTAAACACGAACCAGACGGAAGTTGTACATTTATGAAAATGCCAGACTATGCAATTAATGAGCCTGCAAAGTTTAGTTTTAGAGAAGGCGAAAACCTTATCTCTTTAGATATGCAGCTAACTGACCAGGATATAAGTAATAGCATTGTTGTTAAATGCGGCGATTATGCAAACGGATTTCTTAATTCGTTTCTATTAAAAAATGTATCGCAGGGTGATTTACGAGAGGAAATGATAGAAGTTCCTTGGGCGACAACGTTCTTTGCAAGACGAGCGGTTGCTGCAGCTTATCATTTAAAAGCAATCCAGAAGTTCAGAACATTAACTGTAGCGGTCATTGGAGATCCAAGGATTCAATTATTCGATGTGGTTTCTGTTTACAATAGAGATTCTGGGCAACAATGGAACTACTTTGTTAAAGGAATTAATACCATGATATCTGCTGATGATGGATTCTATCAAACTTTAGATTTATCTGTTAACTATGGGTATGAACCAGCTCCATATACAGATATAACTGGTATTACAGTAAATGTAGATACATTACGTTTAAAACTTTGGGATTGGGATGTAGAGGATGGCGATTTATTAAATATTTACTGTAATGATAAATTAATCGAAGAAAATTATTTCATCCGAAACAATCCGACGTATGTTGATATTCCGCTTGAATATGGCGTGAATATTATCGTATTTGAAGCAGTGCGAAACCCTAAAGGAATTCTTACAGGACGTTTGCAAGTACTAGATAAGCAAAATAATATCTTGTTTGATTATGGTTCGTTACCAGATTTATCATTTCCTCGGGTAAATCAAAACAAAGATCACTATTATATCCAACGACCAGCAAAAACTTGGTCTGTTACGAGGGTAAATTAGGGGTGATTCAATGATAATGCAAAAAAACTTATATGATCCTATTATGTATTTAATGAAAGGGTTAATTGATAGGGAATTTTACAGCGGTGGAAAACCGATACCTGGTAATGATCCAAATGACGTATTTAAAGAAGGCATGACCGAAGGATATACGCTTATTCGTGATGGTGCTCGTTTATCTGCAGTCGATGGGGATAAATATTTACATTATGATTTAGCTTTTAATGCACACAGCATGCTAGAAAAGGTTCTTGTCTCTCATAAAGTAACAGGAAAAGAAATGGAGATACAATTAATATACAATGCACAAAAGCAACTAGAGCGTGTGCAGCCGAGACTTCTTAATAAAGGTAACGGTATACTATCTGATTTAACAATTCCCGATGTGTCGTAATGACGCACGGGAATTTTTTAATACAAGAAAAAGGGTGATTGCTCTTGTTTGAAACAACCTATTTAGCCGGTGGTCGATTAGATCCACCTTTTCATCCAACAAAAACAGAACCATTCGTACCTGGATTCATTATGGATTCCGCATCATATAAAACGGATGAAGTGAAATATATATTACCTACAGACATGGAGATTTACGCAATTAGTGTTAGTTCTTCCATTTACGAATTAGATGATAAATGGGATTTAATCGTGAATGGACAAACTGTTTGCCAAGATATTTATACAAAGCGTCTTCCAGAAGGGATGCACTTTATGGTTTATAAAGCGGTTAAAACAGGAGACACAATTGTATTCCGATTCCATAACCAAGGAATTCTTGCTAAAACTGTTTGGTTTGAATTGCACTTTTTAAGATAAGGAGGGCGTATTTATGAGTTTTGCAATTAATTATATGGCAGGTGGAAGATTCGATGCGCCTTACTTCCCTACAAAAACAGAGCCATTCATACAAGGACGTAGGGTTGGTATTCATGATGACATTCATGTAGATAAGTTTTCATTGCCATTCGAAACAGAAATGATTGCTTTTTCTGTTGCCGCTTCTCATTACAGTGATAGGGACTATTGGAATTTATTTATTAATGGCCAGCAAGTATTTAAAGAAGTTTATGTAAAAGATGTGCCGGAGGGATTTAATTTCTCCGTTGTAAAGCCTATACCTGCTAATGCGGAGCTAAAGTTCGAATATCACAATGCATCTGCAGAGAAAAAAGCTATATGGCTTAATTACCAACTATTAAGAGATTAGGAGTGTGAAATAGATGGCATACGTTGAAAAAATCGTTTCAGAAGCAGACTTTCAAGATTCACTCATAAATTTAATGACTGAAAACGGTTGGAAGAAAGTCAAAAACTTTTATAAATACATTTATAAAGAAAAAGAGCAAACAATCTCAGGTAAAACTACTAAATTGTATAAATATTGGTGTGCAAAACACGTTATTTTACAAAATTCCGATGGTGGTATGTACGGAATCGTGCAGACCTCAGCTTGGGAAACTAAAACAAAATTAGATATTGATTTGTCTACAGAGAAAGGTGAAGCAGAATTTCGATCTTACGTAGAAAATAATCCAAGGTATAAAGATCGTTCTTGTATGTATCTATACATGATAGAACAAATTCCAAATTATCAAGATAATAGTTTAATTCCTATGGGCGCTCAGGACGGATCTGAATTCCAATCTATAATGGATGTTGAATTATCCGATGTTAAAGAAATAAAAACTCCAAACAAAAATCCGAGTACAGGTGAAATTTATTACAATTACTCTTATGAATACACTGATGCTCCACAACTCATGATGTCACCTTGGGTAAAGTGTTCTTTTAGAAATCCTAAACTAACAAATATAGATGCCGATTCGAATTGGTGGCCAGATTCAATGGTTCGTATTACAGGACAAGTAGATAAATCTCGTGTCGTACTTTTGATACAAGCAGACAAAACACCTGCATTTGATAATAACTCTGTTCCTGTTATTCCTGTTTATATGGGAAAATTAGAAAGTTATGCAGCTGATGACACAATCGCTGATGCTCTATGGGCCGGAACAGCTTATGACGAAGGTTCAGAAGCGAACTCGCATAAATATGATTTTGAAAGTAAAACTCCATTTAGGGATGTAAAAAAATATATGCCGAGAACAAAATCGTATCCTAAAAACCCAGGTAACGGTATTGATAACATCATAATCAAGCGATCACGTTTTGGAGCAAGGTATCAAGCACATTATCTAGCTTGGAATGTACCACCTAACATGATGCCACCAGATAGAAAAAGTACAACAGGTGGTCAGTATCCGAACTCATGGCAGAATCATGAGAATGATGAATACAAATATCAATTTAACCCTTCTGTTTACAGCAATAAAGTACATACGTCACGAGCGTATATTGTTCATCCAGAAGAAGGTGTTCGCGGTTATATGCCTTATATCGTCATGCTATCGCCTTTAGGTTTATTAAATGGAGACAAATTGAAAGTAAGACAAAACACTTGTCCTGATACTCATGATATTTATCGTTTCTTTACGGTCGATGCCATTTCACCAATTACAAAATTACCTGCCACTGCTTATAGACCAGCTGGTTTAGGAATCTATGAAAAAACAAGATAAAGGCGGATGAATATATATGTGGTTTGATAAAATAGCGTATTTACAAACATTACCGATTGAATTGGAAAAAATATTTACTACTAATGGATGGGATAGAAAGCTATTTTTCCGTATTCGTAGTGGGATTAGTAAATTTATTGATGTTCGTTTATTTGAAGCAGCTGGTAGTGATGGGGAACGTAGAAAATTAGGAGTAGCTACTGCGTATGATACAAATGTAACTGATTTTACCGATAATCGATACATTACAGCTGATTCTCCCTTAGGAAAATTAGGTGTAGGAGATGGGACAAAGAAAGCCTTTCAAATGCCTGTATTTCCAGTAACGGAAAGCTCTCTTGTCATTTATATAAATAGTATCGTGAAAGATAAAAAAAGTTACACAATAAATGCACGTACTGGGGAAATTAAGTTTACTGATGCACCAGCGAAAAACGATAAAATTACATATGAATGTAGACTTGCTAGTGATGCTTACGAACCTTCTAATGACATGATTTTCTTCACTTATAGTCAGTATTTTATTGAAAAAGAATTAAAACTATCGGATCAATCAAGTAATTTAGGGAATGGGAATGGAACCAAAACGGAGTTCCAATATCCGTTCCCTAATTTTGATGAGTCTCGTACCATTTTTTATAAAAATGATGTGATTATTCCGCCAGAAGAATACACATTTACAGAAACAAAAGTTGTGTTTAAAAAGGCACCTGCAAGTACAGAAAATATTAAAATGGCTGGATTCTATACAGTTGAACCTAAAGCAGATGGAACAATAGATACACTAACGGCAAAAACATCATTCGATACAGAGGATATGTTAAGCATTATGGGTGAAGTATATTCAGCGCTTAATTTCGCAAATCCTTCACCCTATACACCAATCAGCTTTACACCCGAACAACGCTTCACAAGAGACTGGAAGCGAGATTCAGTGGTTTATCTGTACGGCAATGCCAATAGAGATCGTATAGCAATGTTTATGCGTGTAGATCCAACACCTGCTCCCGTTCGTGCTTTATTCGTCCCTGTTTATATCGGCCGAATGTATACATTTGAAAATGCTCCGCGAAGAAATATGATAATCGCAGCAGGTTGTCGTACAGGTGACCAATTTGTATATTCTGCAAATAAAAAGGTCGGAAATACAACGATAGATTACGGAGAAAGTACAAGTAACGGTAATGAAACGGTACAATTAGCACAATCTTATACAGGCTCTATGTACCAACATCATTATCTTTCTTTCATTACTCATAATATGGATGTTGATAATGGTCAGGGACGCTTTAATCCGTCTGTGTATAGTGGTAAATATCATCTATCTCAAGTGTATATTGTTCATCCTAATGATGGGTATGTAGGTAAATTAGATGATGTCTATGCAGTTCATCCGAAAAACATCCAGCAAGCTGATGAATTAGAAATTGAAAAAACAGTTTCTAATGAAGTGCTAGGAAAAGGTGACGGGGCGCGTAAAGTGTTCCACTTAGAACATAAACCTAAAGGTGATACCTTAAAGTTACTACGATCTTGTATAGAGGTACCAAAGGAAGAATATGTGTACAATTCCGATGATAAAACTATTACATTTAATGAACCACCGGTAAATGACGCTGAAATTATCGCTTATTATGAAATGGCGCAATTATACCGCTATACATTACCGACCACACCTGTTTCGCCTATGACGCAAGCGAAAGCAACGCCTTTCAATCCAATTGGCTTAGCGATCTACAAAGAAGATATCTAAAAATAAGGGGGTAGCAGAAGAATGAGTGAAAAAGTTTATTCTATTGCTTCCCCTTCTATATGTACCAAAGAAAAAAGTCATGTTGTTACAGTTGGTTCTGGACCCAATAGAAATGAGAGAACCTACTCTTTTTCTATTACTCCAGCAAACACAGAAAATAAGAATGATGTTTATTATCCGATTTGCATCGCTCCATACGCAAGGCACAAGGCGGTTAGGGAAGATAATGCAGCAGTTACTGGTACGAAAGTACGAGCTAAGGGAATCTTATCCAGAGTCATTGAAGAAGCACTAAGACAAAATGAAATGGATGCTTCTATTTCTGACTCAACTGATTTCAAATTAAATCGAATTATTGATGTGGCCAATTTAGAAACCCAGCAGTCTCAACGTATTGATAGTATGCCAATGCAATTTATTTGTGCGGATGAATACAAACAACATGAACGAATTTTCGATATAGACCATATCGAAGGGGTAGAGAGCGAAAGACCAAATGAAAGAAACGACGCAGTTGTGCATCATGCAAATGAATCACAACTTATAACCAAAGAATACGATGCAGCTCAAATCATAGAGCAGGATATATTGAAAAATAAATTACGTGAGTTCGTAGCGGCTGGTATTAATGAATTACCAGAATGGGTAAAGGTCGCTCGTGTGCTATATGGCGAAGAATTTTATGGAGATATAAGTTCAATTGTAACTAGGGAAATGCACGGAGAATATAACGAGTGTGCTGTATCAAATATCGTTTCTCCAACCATTGATGCATTAATTAACATAGAAGATTGTGGTGAAACAAAACGAAAAGAAATAGAAACTCGTTTCCCAGATGATTACGCAACATTTACAACAGAAAATGAATTACAAGCTTCTTTAGAAGAATTTGATTTATTCGATGGAATGGGAACTCCTGTTTATCTTCCAGATTACGACTTGTTCGCTAGAATTCAAAGGGAATTAGCAACGAACATTGAAAAACAGCATGATTTTGAACGTAAGACAATAATAGAAAATGCAGATTTACTTCCAAGTGAAGATTTAACAACTGCAAAAAGAGAGCCTGTTATAGATGCTACGCATATAAACTTTGACTCTTCTATTCGGATGAATGAGCTTTTTACACATTCAATTACAGTAGAAAATTCTAATAAACAAGTGGACGTATATACAATAGAAAACATCGAAACTAGTGAATTTGAAAGAATAGATGATCGGAATGCCAATATCGTACAAACTCATCATTTTGAACGCATTGTAAGAGAACATGTTTCTGTTAAGCTCAATACACAAGAATTTGTAAAGAAAGAAAATGTGTTTGTCACAGCGTTTACAAGTTCACAAGAAAGTGAAATCACTTCTCGTGTGTTATCTGTTGAGGAAGTATCTGTAACTTCAAATGCAATCAAAATACAGAATACATTTGAAACAAAAAAAATCATCACCAATGAATTTGAACGATTAAACGAATTAACTGCCAACACTATTAATGTAGACGATTCACAGCGTTTATTAAAAGAAATACAAAGCTCGTCATCAGATGTAGCATTTGCAGATGTCTCACATGAATTACAAGCGAATGTAATTAAACTAGAGTGTGCAGATAAAGAAGATGCAGGAGAGCTTGTAGATATATCTGAAAGTTCTTCTTCCAAAATAAAAGCACGAGAAATGATTACCAATGTAGATTATAGTGCTGTAGCTAATAAAACAACAAACGAATTACAGGCTTCTATAGAAGAATTTGATTTATTTGAAGGTATGGGGATCCCTGTATATCTTCCGGAATTCGATTTATTTGGTCGTATCCGAAAAGAACTAGAAACACGAATTACACTTTTCGAAGATACTTCTAAAACATTACAAATAATGCAAATGCAAATACAACAAACAATTGAATCTGAAAAAGCAATGAAAGAACATACAACTGCAGTTATTGAAGAAGTAGCTTCTGACATCGTTCCAGTTATCTTAGATGCTGAACATATATCATTAGACCTTTCTTATAAACAGGATACACAACAAGCTCTTATTACAGAGCAAGAAGCTTTTACCGGCATACGTGAATTTGAAGGCGGAGTTATCTCTGACATAACACCAGCTGATAAGGAAGTTATAACAACAGATATAAATGTAATTGAAACTGTAGATGTAGTAAGGGAATCTGAACGATATGCAATTGTTAGTGCACAAGAATTATTAGAACGACAGGCTAGTGTAGAAGTTGTAGTTAATGAAGTAGGCATATTTGATAGGGAACATGAATTAGGAAGCGTTATAGAGGAATATGAACGATTTGAACGTACACCAGAACGAGAATCAGTTCTAGAGGATAATGAACTATTCAAAATGGAGAGAGTGCTAGATACATTAAAACCAGATGAATTAATAGTTATCGAAAAGGAAAATGATGATCCGAAGTTATGGCTGCGTCATAGCCGCCAATCTTGGTGGACAAATTCAAACTGGAAGAAAACGAGATAAAGAGAAGGGGATGGAATGGCTTATATAGGACAAATACTCCTGAAACCAGAGACGGGGTGGAAGCGTTATGATGATAACGATAAGCTAATCACATATGAGGGGAATTGGACTGCAAATCAATTGTCTACCGCTGCCTATGGAACATATCATATTTGTGGTGGTGAATCAAAAGTACGATTTTCATTTGTAGGTAGTAAACTCCGTATTATAGGCTGCACCTATAGTTCTTGGAATGGTAATGTAAATGTTGAAATAGATGGTAAAGAATGCGGTTCATATATTCCCAATAAATCAGGGAATGATGCCGTACTCCTATACGAGAAGAACGATCTACAATATACAACTCATAATGTTGTTTTATATGGAACTGGGATTACTACTTTAGATGCCCTGGATTTTGGAGAACCAGGAGGGCTTGTCGCTCCTATTAAAGTCGGTGATGTTCTCAAAAAACCTGAACTTGGATGGAAGCGTTTTGATGATGCCGATAGCAATTTCCGATATTCTGGAGCGTGGGGCGTGACTATAGACCCAGATAAATACGGTGGTTCTGCACACAATTGTCCATCTAATGACCAATTGGCGACGGTGAAATTTCAATTTTATGGCAAAGCTTTGCGGATTATAGGCTGGTTATCTCCTTCATATGATACAGGTCAAATTTCAATTGATAATCTACCAACCGAAAATATCAATTATAAAAGTAATACTGTAAAGCAGCAAACGTTATTATATGAAAAATTCGATTTAGCTGAGGGTGTTCATACAGTGAGTTTATCCGGCCTTAATATAAATTTTGATGCAATCGATATTCTGGCCGGAGAGTTAATTCCCTTTAATGCTCAAAAAAAACAAGTATCGCTATACGAAAAAGAAAGCGGAAAAATATTTGTAGATAATTTTGATTTTGTAAATCCCAAATGGCTTATGTCACTATCAAGTGCATTTAACAATGCTATCAAAAAAGGATTCTTACGTATGAATCATTCTGCAGATAAAGACGTTATGCTGTTAATCGATAAACCGCAAGGTAACTTTGCAATCCAGGTTATTGCGGATTATGCTCCTACAAAAGATGGAGATGAAGGTGGCTTACTGCTCTATCAAAATGAAAAAAATAAGGTTGAATTCCTTGAATCTTATGCTGCTAATAGTTCACAAAGTAATAAAGAGTGGTTGGCAATATGTAAGGAAGATCAATGGGACTTTTACACAAAGACAGATACATTCTTTGATTATGCGAATAAAGATTCATTATCAGCTGAACGAGTAGGTGTGGTTTTAAAAAGAGGAACTGCAGAGGGATTTGTACCGCTTGACATCAATAAGATTATTATGACTACAAGTAATATGCTACGTCTACGCCAGCTATATGAAAATTATAAGGTTATATTAAAAGATACTACAGATAATATCTTGTCTACTAACATCGTTGCTGCAGCTCATACAGGCATTGAAATTCTACTTCCTTCTTTAGAGTTTGAGGGAATTGTAGAAATATATGACGAAGAAAATGAACTGTTAGCAAAGAAACAATCTACCTTTTATGGTGGAGATATGTATTGTATGGGCTCATCCCTGCAAATCAAAATGAATAGCGAAGAATTAAATACAACAGATCCAACGAATTTAGGTTACATAGTGAATAACGAGCGCATTGTAAAAATGACAATCGTAAATGATAACATCGGTGCTGCTACAAATATAAAACTATCAATCCAGCAATATATGGAGAAAATCGGCTATACCTGGGCACGTATTTCATTAGATGGTACTAACTATTCGAATGAAATACAGATTGATTCAATAGCCGCACAAAGTACGCGTGAATTTTGGGTAAAGGTTGTGAAGGAAACAAATTTACTAGCATTTGAACCAATTTATTTTAATATTCACCTAATACATAGTTGAGGTGAATATAATATGGGGACTGTAATGAAATTAATAGGAAAATATCACATATTAATTTCAAATTGTAAAAAATAATAAAAATAAAATTAAAGGAGGGACAAACTATGTAACAGCTAACAAAAATAAATTTTAAGGGATATATTTTTTTGAAAGTCAGTAGCAATGGATATACTGTTTTGTTTAGAAATCATTACAAAGTAATTTGAACGATTTGAATGTAACTAGGACGAAAAATTGTTATGGAAGATGACTAAATATTTTCAATGGAAAGAGCATTAGATAGAAAAATATATAATAATCTGAAGTTATGAGTATCGTATAGTCACTAATAATGATGGGAGAACTTCAATTGGAAGGAAACGAGAAAAATAGTAGGTGATGCAATGACTGTAATTGGGGATATATTGAGGAATCCAGAAGTAGGATGGAATAGAATAAATTGCAAAGAATCAAATGAAAATTATTTTGAATTTAATCAATTTAACACCTCTTCAAGTGATACTTATTATTTTGGTTCGGTAAAAGATAGTTATTTACGATTTAAGTTTTTGGGGAAACAGTTACGAGTAATAGCAGAACTTTGGAAAGGCCCTGGAATTGTTTCTATATCAATTGACGGTGGTGCAAAAGAATATTTTAATTTATATAAAGATTTGGGTGGTGGTTTACAGGGGTATACTTTTCTTTTTGAAAAACTATCATTAGGCTGGAAAGTACATGAAGTCATTATCCAAATTGAGAATTTATCTAATCAAAGTCATCGTTTCAATGCATTTGATATTGATAATGCAGGGAAAATTGTACCGTTAGATACACCTATGCTAGCTAAAATAGGAGATGTTTTATTGCAACCAGAGCCTGGTTGGAAACGGTTTGATGATACAGATGGGAACATTAAATATACAGGAAATTGGCAACACAATACAAATGCTACAGGTTACTATAATAAAACGGTTTCGTACAAACATGAAGATTATGGTAATGAACCAACTAAGTGTGAGTTTACTTTTTCGGGAACTGGAATTCGGATTATTTCACAATACATGAGTACAGGTTACCGAAACCCGATAAAAATAACAATTGACGGTTCATCTGAAACTTATACACTTTCTCCTAAAACTAATTTACAACAATGTTTAGCATACGAAAAATTAAATCTTACTTTAGGAGATCATACAGTTGTAATTGAAGCTCAAAATAATATTATAGATGCAATTGATATATTAGGGGGAGCACTTCTTACAACTGTTAAAGTTGGTGATGTTTTATTGCAACCAGAGCCTGGTTGGAAACGGTTTGATAATACGGATAGCAACATTAGATATATTGGTTCATGGAGTAAATCAACATCACCTGCTTGGTATAACAAAACTGCATCTCAAACATATAAAAAAGAAGGTTCCTATGCCGAGTTTAAATTCAAAGGCTCTGCATTTCGAATTATCGCTACGTATGATACAGCACAGTATAACTACAATGATGTAAAAATAAGTATTGATGGAACAACTGAAACCTACACCACAGTTGGTCCTAATTATGTTCAACAAACATTGGTATATGAAAAACTAAGATTATCCCAGGGTGAGCATGTTGTTAGAATATCTCCAGGAAGTGCTGCAGATAAGATTTTAAGTATTGATGCTATTGATATTAAAAACCCTGGTGATATGTTAAATCCACCAGATGTGAATATAAAGACCAAAGTATCCTTGTACGAAAAAGAAAGCGGAAAAATATTTGTAGATGATTTTGATACAATAAATGCAAAATGGCTTATGTCGCCATCAAATGCATTTAACAATGCTATCAAAAAAGGATTCTTACGTATGAATCATTCTGCAGATAAAGACGTTATGCTGTTAATCGATAAACCGCAAGGTAACTTTGCAATCCAGGTTATTGGTGAGTATGCTCCTATAAAAGATGGAGATGAAGGTGGCTTACTGATCTATCAAAATGAAAAGAATAAGGTTGAATTCCTTGAATCTTATGCTGTTAATAGTTCACAAAGCCATAAAGAGTGGATGGCAATTTGTAAGGAAGATCAATGGGATTTTTACACAAAGACAGATACATCCTTTGATTATATGGATAACGATTCATTAGATGCAAAAAGAATTGGTGTTGTTCTAAAAAGAGGAGATGCCGAGGGATTTGTACCGCTTGACATCAATAAAATTATTATGACAACGAGTAATATGTTACGTCTGCGGCAACTATATGAAAATTATAAGGTTGTATTAAAAGATACTACAGATAATATCCTGTCTACTAATATCGTTGCTTCAGCTCATACAGGCATTGATATTCTACTTCCTTCTTTAGAGTTTGAGGGAATCATAGAAATATATGATGAAGAAAACGAACTACTAGCTAAGAAACAATCTACCT
Source organism: Bacillus sp. C-3-6 (assembly GCF_054509685.1). Classification (NCBI taxonomy): domain Bacteria; kingdom Bacillati; phylum Bacillota; class Bacilli; order Caryophanales; family Bacillaceae; genus Bacillus; species Bacillus sp. C-3-6. Next base: position 306,254 of record NZ_JBSSBE010000002.1, read on the forward strand.
TTTATGGTGGAGATATGTATTGTATGGGCTCATCCCTGCAAATCAAAATGAATAGCGAAGAATTAAATACAACGGATCCAACAAATTTAGGTTACATGGTGAATAATGAGCGTATTGTAAAAATGACAATCGTAAATGATAACATCGGTGCTGCTACAAATATAAAACTATCCATTCAACAGTACATGGAGAAAGTCGGTTACACCTGGGCGCTTATTTCGTTAGATGGGACAAGCTATTTAAATGAAATACAGATTGATTCAGTAGCCGCACAAAGTACGCGTGATTTTTGGGTAAAGGTTGTGAAGGATACAAATTTCCTAGCATTTGAACCAATTTATTTTAATGTTCATCTAAAACATAATTAATGTAAATAAGATATAAGAACAGCAACGTTATTAATGAAAAAAATTTTAAAAAATTATAATTGACCCCAAAAACGATTTTTATATAACAAAGATGTAGAATGTAATCATTTAAATAAATCCTGAGTCTAGCCGGAACTTTCTGTGAATTCTATCATAATAGAGAACTCAAAAGAGAATATGGATTGATTTTTTGTTGGTAGTAAAGAACGATTGAGTAGTTAGTATAAAAATATAGTTACCTTACTTGAAAGAGCGCTAGGTATAGAAAAAGGAGAACAAATAGAGTGTGTAGGGAAAATATAGGTTTGAAACTATGTAAAGTATTAGTTATTTGTTAACAAGCTTACATTGAAGAAAACTAGATAATATAGGGTGATAGAGTGACAATTCAATTAGGCAATAGTTTATTGAAACCGGAATCTGGATGGAAGCGTAAGTATTTCCAACGCGATAACGTTAACACTTTTTTTCAAGGTATAAGAGATAAGGATAAATACCCAAATGCTAATTGGTTTATAGTAGGTGAAAATAATAATCCTGCTGCAGAAGACTGTTGGGTTGCAGGTGATGGACCCCGAAATACAAGTGATGATATATTTTCATTCACATTTACCGGAACAGCCTTTAGAATAATGCAAAAAGGTAGTTCAGGACAACGTTACAATATAAAAGTAAAAATAGATGGTGGGAATTGGATTAAAGGTTCGGTAATCTTTAATCCTCCATCAATGTTTAGAGTCTGTTTTGAGAAGTTAGATTTACCTAGTGGCACTCATAGAGTAGAGGTAACTTATGATGGTTTCACTACTGGTTCAAATGATCAGAATCTTTATATGTATTTAACTGCTGTTGATTACGCAGATTTAAGTGCTAAAGTCGGTGATGTATTAAAAGAACCGGAACCAGGTTGGAAGCGATTTGATGATACGGATAGTAATATTAAATATACAGGCACTTGGAATCATCTAGCAAACTCTAAGGGTTACTTTAACAATACAGTATCTTTTCATAATAGTGATCACGGTAACGAACCTGTCACCTGTGAGTTTGCATTTTCGGGAACTGGAATTCGAGTTATTTCAGAACACAATAATTACTCAAGTTATCGATATCCAATACAAATTACAATAGACGGTTCTTCTGAAACTTACACAATTTCTCCTAAATCTCCATTACAACAATGTTTAGCATATGAGAAATTAAATCTTTCTGCAGGTATTCATACAGTTGTAATTGAAGCTCAAGAAAATATTATAGATGCAATTGACGTATTCGGTGGAGAATTACAATCATCAGATCTAATTAAAAAGCCAAAAGTATCCTTATATGAAAAAGAAAGCGGAAAATTATTTGTAGATGATTTCGATTCCGTAAATCCAAAATGGCTTATGTCACCATCAAGTGCATTTGACAATGCTGTTAAAAAAGGATTCCTACGTATGAATCATTCTGCAGATAAAGACGTTATGCTGTTAATTGATAAACCACAAGATAACTTTGCAATTCAGGTTATTGCGGATTATGCTCCTACAAAAGAAGGAGATGAAGGCGGCTTACTGATCTATCAAAATGAAAAGAATAAGGTTGAATTCCTTGAATCCTATTCTGCTAATAGTTCTCAAAGCCATAAAGAGTGGATGGCAATTTGTAAGGAGAATCAATGGGATTTTTATACAAAGACAGATACATCCTTTGATTATATGGATAATGATTCATTAGTAGTAAAAAGAATTGGTGTTGTTTTAAAAAGAGGAACTGCAGAGGGATTTGTACCGATTGACATCAATAAAATTATTATGACAAAGAGTAATATGTTACGTCTGCGTCAACTATATAAAAATTATAAGATTGTATTAAAAGATTCTGCAAATAATATCTTGTCTACTAACATTGTAGCTGCAGCGGATACAGGCATTGATATTCTACTTCCTTCTTTAGAGTTTGAGGGAATCGTAGAAATATATGACGAAGAAAACGAACTACTAGCAAAGAAACAGGCCACCTTCTATGGTGGGGATATGTATTGTATGGGTTCATCCCTACAAATTAAAATGAATAACGAAGAATTAAATACAACGGATCCAACGAATTTAGGTTACATGGTGGATAATGAGCGAATTGTAAAAATGACAATCGTAAATGATAATATTGGTGCTGCTACAAATATAAAACTATCAATCCAGCAATATATGGATAAAGTTGGTTACACCCAGGTACTTATTTCGTTAGATGGGACTAACTATTTGAATGAAATACAGATTGAGTCAATAGCTACACAAAGTACGCGTGATTTTTGGGTAAAGATTGTGAAGGATGCAAATTTCCTAACATTTGAACCAATTCATTTTAATATTCATCTAAAACATAATTGAGGCGAATACAATATGGGAACTGTAATGAAATTATATAGATATACATCCGATAGTGAGATTACACCATCAATCCTTATTGAGAGGAATGTACAAATTACAATTGAACCAGGAAAAGTTCTATATGCTCCATTGGATGTAGGTTGTAACAAATACGATATTCGTACGATTCAAGTTACAAATGATTCAAACGTTGAAGCAATGTTATTTATGTACGATCAAAAAGAGAATGGGAATCAGATTTATAAAAGCTTATCAGAAAAAAGAACATATGATATTTTGGCTATTCCTTGTGAGGATAAAGATTATACAAACAAGGTACATCTTTATATAGAAAATAGGGGTGTAGCAACCTCTACTTTTAATGTTTCTATGAAAGCAATACGTTTAAATTAAGGAGGAATATACAAAATGACAAATAAAATTTGTAAGTTACACAGACTAGAGCGCAGAGAAGTTTTTATGAAGATTATCGATGAAATGAAAAAGGCTGGATGGCAGCAATTAAATGCTGACAAGACAAATAAAGATAACCTTTTTGTTATGTATTCAGCGGGCAACGATGGAACAAAAAATAACTATATTGAACTACGGCCATTTGATACCATTAATAATAATTCTAAATTATTATCCGGCCTTGATATAAGAGATCCAAAAGTAAATTACACAGATGGGAGTTATAGGCTTATAAGGGGATACAACGAAGAAACCAGTGATGGAATCGGAGAAAATACCTGGTACTCACTAGTATTTCACCATGGAAAAGCAACTAATACTAATACACCAACCGCTTTAGATTTTCAAAAATATATGATTGACCTATATCTATACGTTGATAAAGATACTGTCATTTATTGTGTATATGCAAATGATGATGAAATCCCATCTCACAAAGGAAAGACAGTGATTGGTTTTATAGGCCTTCCAGACGAATACTATCAACCGGAATTATTTTCACCGTATTCTTGCCCGTTCAGTGTTATGTTTAGCTGCGGTTCTCGTGCTCAAGCAGCTGCACATACAACTGATAGAACTAAATTTGCAGGGTCCTATCCATATTCTAATACAAACTCTACATTTTATTGGGATAAAGTCTTTCTAAAGGCACCCTCTAATGAAGGAAAGATAGTTTTCACTCCTTTATACATGGGAGATAGTAGTGAAGGATTCAGAGGGAAGTACGATGGTTTTTACATCTATAGAGGTAGCGGTTTTATTTATGGTGATATTACAGAGATTGTTGAAAATGGGGAAATTCATAAGTACAAATTATTTCACACGTCGGCCCCTATAGCTAGTCAATATAATTCATTTAGTGATTACTATGTAGCTTTACGCATCGAGTAAGAAGGAGGTAAGTATATGACAGTACTTCAAAGTATAATCATATCTCCAACAATGCTATATCATGATGGAATACGCGAAATTAATACACATCAGGGTATAATCATATCTCCAACAACGCTATATCATGATGGAATACGTGAAATCAATACACATCGTCAAGGGATTATTGTTAATCCAATCGATTTTTCACATACAGGCGTTAGGCAACTGCTAACACATCGAGGTGATATTTTAAACCCTGATGATTGGATACGAACAGGTATTAGGCAAATTTCCACCCGTCAAGGTGTTATGCACAATTTATCTCAAGGTAAGAAAGGAACTACTGAAAAAGAAGTAATGAAGCCACCACGAAATGAACCACTAGAGTATGCGTGGAAGAAAATGAATATGTAAATCTTTTTATACAATAGCGTGCCAAAGCAGGCTTTTTTATTTTGCTTTGAAATGTAAAAAGGGGGGTGAAAGTTTGGAACGGATTCATGAGCTTGTAAAAACATTAAATGTACTTGATGTTATTAATACCACCCAATTTAAAGTTGCTTCTGTAATTAGTGGAGGATTGGGAACTATATTTAATTTTTTATATGGTAAATCTAATTTAATTTGGATTATCATTTTGGTATGGGTAGTTGTATTAGATTGGATAACTGGTAGTAAGGCTTCAAAATTAGATGGTACGTATTCATCACAATATGGAATTGAGGGCATTGCACGAACTGTGGTGCTCTTTTTATTACCTTCTTTAGCGCATTTATTTGATATTGCGTTTAAACTACCAGAATTTTTCTACTTTATGGTAACGGGTGGTTTAATTTATCATATTTTTAATAGCTTTACAGCCAATTGTGTACGGATTGGCTGGGATAGATGGATTCCTACTTGGTTGTTAGAAAGTGTATCTTCTGAAATTGAAGCGAAAATTAGAAGATCAAACTCTAGAAAAGAAAAAAATTAAATATAGACAAATATAAAAAATGATAGCAAAAGGAGCAGTCTCAATTGAGGTGTTCTTTTTGTTTATCGAGATTTTATTTCAGGTATTCGATAGGGAGCATGCGCAGCATTATTTGTATGGATGCTTTTTACTATACAAAAAAGAATGAACAGCGTGAAGACAGTACCAAGCTGTTATTCAAAAGAACCAGGAAGTTATTGAAGAATAGGCAAAAGTTTTTGGATCTATTTCTAAAGACGTAACAGAATTTAAATAAAAACTATTTGAAGGAGATGTTCAGTAATGGGACACATTGTAGATATTTCAAAATGGAATGGAAGTATTAATTGGGATGTAGCAGCAGCACAATTAGATTTAGTAATTGCTAGGGTACAATATGGTTCAAATCTAGTAGATCATTTGTATAATGAACATGTAGCCAAATCAGAACAATACGGTATTCCACATGCTGCATATGCTTATGGATGTTTCGTATCAGTAGCAGATGCAATTGTGGAAGCTAAGGATTTCTTAGCAAGAGTAAATCCTAATGCTAAATTCCTTGTATTAGATGTGGAAGATGACACAGTAAAGTCAATGAAAAGCAAAGGTAACCTTAGTGATTTAGCTAAAGCATCACAAGCTTTTATTGATACATGTAAAGCTGCAGGTTGGACAGTAGGATTTTATGTAGCACATCATATGTACGGTGACTATAATTTACAAAGTGTTCAAGCTGATTTTATTTGGTTACCACGATACGGAACAAATGACGGCAGTCCACAGAAGAAACCATCCTATACTTGTGACATTTGGCAATATACCGACAATGGTTATATTGATGGTATTGGGAAAGTGGATATTAATTTATTGCAAGGTGACAAAACCCTGGATTGGTTTACCGGAGAGAAACAATCAAAACAATCTGTTGCTAATGGCGGTTATCAATATGTTAAATCTGGTGGTTTTGGTATTTCATTGGTTCAAGAAGCTCTATATGCTATGAATGAGCGTGGAACTAAAGGGCAAGTTATTTCTGATCCATTAACTGGTTTAGCATACTTGCAAACCGAGGTGTTACCAAATGGTGAGCTTGATAAGATTACAGCTTGGATGGACGAAAGAAACTGGTGGTACGAGTATTTGAAATAAAACATAAGCCGTCCTGTTTGATGTGCACCCCAATTGTTAGACACGAACAACAATTGGAGGTGTACTTTTTTATCATTTTAGCCAAGAAGACTCCTTCCTCAAGGAACGCGAAGTGAGTAGGTGGGAGATGAATTGGCTTCGGACAAGGGATGGCAGAAAGCCATCTTAATTGTTCGACATACATAAACTGTTACTTCACTACCAATCGAATGTACGTTTGTTATATAATAGAATTATATGAAAATGGGGGTGAAATGAATGTTGATCAATAAAGCATATAAATTTCGTATCTATCCAAATAAAGCACAAGCGACACTAATCAATAAAACGATTGGTTGTTCTCGTTTTGTATTCAATCACTTCCTATCTCTATGGGATCATGCATATAAAGAAACAGGAAAAGGTTTGACATATGGTACATGCTCTGTCAAACTTCCTGCCTTGAAGAAAGAGTTTGTTTGGCTAAAAGAAGTCGATAGTATTGCGATTCAGTCATCTGTTCGCAACCTTGCGGATGCTTATACACGCTTTTTCAAAAAACAAAACAGTGCCCCGCGTTTCAAATCTAAGAAGAACAACGTACAATCTTACACCACAAAACAAACAAATGAAAACATTGCCGTTGTAGGAAACAAAATGAAATTGCCAAAACTAGGTCTTGTTCGATTTGCCAAAAGTCGTGAAGTAAAAGGACGTATTGTAAATGCTACGGTTAGACGGAACCCTTCTGGTAGATACTTTGTGTCATTGTTAGTAGAGACAGAAGTGCAAGAACTTCCGAAAACAAATTCTTACATTGGAATGGATGTGGGACTAAAAGATTTCGCCATTTTGTCAGATGGAACAACCTATAAAAATCCGAAGTTTTTTCGATTGTTAGAAGAGAAGTTGGCAAAAGCACAGCGTGTTCTTTCTAGAAGAATGAAAGGATCTTCTCGCTGGAATAAACAACGAGTAATAGTAGCTAGAATTCATGAATACATGGCAAATGCTAGAAAAGATTACTTGGACAAAATCTCAACTGAAATCATCAAAAACCACGATGTTATTGGTATAGAGGATTTGCAAGTATCGAATATGTTAAAGAATCATAAGTTAGCAAAAGCAATTAGTGAGGTATCATGGTCACAGTTTCGAGCCATGTTGGAATATAAAGCAAAATGGTATGGCAAACAAGTCATTGTCGTATCGAAAACATTTGCTTCCAGCCAATTATGTTCATGTTGTGGGTATCAAAATAAAGACGTTAAAAACCTAAACCTACGTAAATGGGAGTGTCCTTCTTGTCGTACACACCATGATAGGGATATTAACGCAAGTATCAATCTAAAGAATGAAGCGATAAGGCTTCTAACCGCAAGAACTGCGGGGTTAGCCTAATCAATTAGAGTTCGATAGAACTCTTTACTTAGGAATCCTCCACTTCTAAACGAAGTGAAAGTGGGGGTAGTTCAAGAAAAGATTAATTTGTTGTGATTGAAAATAGATTATAAAATTAATATTTAAATATAGTAAATTTGAATATCGATATGTTATCATCTAAATAATTCAGATATGTGGTACAAAGTTAATATTTGTAGCTAAGGTCGTTTATGCATATGAAAGAATTAAATTATGAAAAGGCGGTATTTATTATGAAAGCAATTAAATTAGCAGGTTTAACAATTGCAGCAGGTTTATTATTGGCAGCGTGTGGTACTGAAGAAGCCAAAATAGAGCAAGATGTGAAGAAAGAGGAACAAAAAGAAAAAGTTAAAGCATTTCAGGTAGAAAAGAAGCAAGAAGATAAGAAAGTAACGGTGCAACAATCGACCGATAAGTCAAAACAGCATGAAAATGTAGCAAAGGAAACAGTTAAAGAAGAACCAAAAGCGGAGTCAACGCCTGTTGAACAACCGAAAGTCAGTGGGTTAAATGAGGCACAAGCACAAGAAAAAGTGGAACAATCGAAGGCAGCACAAGGCCAGGGGGCACGTAATAAGGATGTAAAATTAAGCCAATTAGGCATCCAAACAGCAAAGGATGGAATAAAGGTGGCTGCACAGGCGCAAGACGTCCATATTGAAGCGAAAGACAGTCTAACTCGAATTGTAGTTATCGTTCCAGCGGGAACAACGAAAGAACGAGCACAACAAGTAGGAGACACAGCAGCACGCCAGGTGGCAAGTTTTGGGACTATGGGATTATATGTAGATTTGAAAGCACCATCAAAAGACTATTTAGGGGAATATTGGGAAAACTTCTCTGGTGATATCGGTATCTATGACAGCAACGAAAAACAATTGGTACGTGGAAATATTTCTAAGTTAAATCCAACAAAAATTAATTGGTAAGAAAAACAAGATCCCTACACAATGTGTGGGGATTTTTCCAAATAGAAAAGACACCCTAAGGTTCCTTTTTTTATAGTTTTTAGCAGAAATAAATGCATCCGATAATGATTAATAGTATAAAGAGTACAACAAGTAACGCAAAGCAATTAAGTTGCTAAAGTAATAAAGGAAACAGCAACTTCTTTAGTTGCAATTCCCTAAAAATACTAAATGTTTGAGGGGATTTTTTCTTGCAATTGTTTTAAGCCATTAAAAACTGATATCCCGGTTGCTGTGAAATAGAAAAATAAGAGACTATATTCTGAGGGAATCTTGAATATAGCCTCTTATTATAGGTTTTAAAACATTAATTCAGGGATTTTTAATTGATTTTCAAGTAAGTTCCAAGTCTCATCTAGAATAGGTTTTGGTGGTATGTAAATAATTGTTCCATCTCGCCCTCTTGTTAAAATAACTCTATATGCATTGAGTTTAATTTGGAACGGATCTTCGACACCCCATTGATAGTGCTGCCCCTTCCAAGCCCCATTCTTTAGATATAGATCATCATCCCAATGAACGAGCGCCATATCTAGTTCAAGTCCTTGTGTTTGAAATTCAGTTGCGCTGTAGTTGAGATTTTTACAATAGTATTGAGACCCTGGATAGTTAAAGTATTGAGCGATTTTACTAGGCTTTTCATATCGTTCATCTCGTGGTAGAACAGGGACTTCTTTTTGACGATCAGCGCCACCAGCACAGACGACACCAACTGTTTTTGTATCATCCTGATAAAGCTGATTTAAAGTAATTTTTGCTTTGTCTAAATCACGCGTAATAAAAAGCTGATAATGTTCCTTTGGTAGGTTATGAATAAGCTGTTTCGTTTGTTCAAAATTAATATCTAATAAAGTATTAATAATTTCATAGTATTTTAAAGCTGCATGAGCACGGAAAGATGAATTTAAATGTAGCTGAGAATGAGTTTTATAATGTGCTGCATTTGTGAATACAGAATTAGGGTGTTTAGAATGAACAGTAACGTTTTTTCCAGCAATCGCAGTATTCCACAGAGGGAGACCGCCTTCTTCACCAGAATAGATCTCTTGACCTTCTCCAATTAAGCCAATTGTTACACTCCACGGCTTATTATGTGTCGTAATATTCATTATAATATCCGGTTCACTTAAGTGTTGGGCTTCTCGCTTTCTTCGAGTGAGTGATTGGTCGACTTTTTTTGTATCCCATGCTCGTTGTGCTTCATCAAAAATGATAATTTGTTCTTTTGGAATGATTTTCTTTTCGAGAAAATCCATTTTATATCCATATAGGCCTTGTACGAACGTTCTATTTTTCAACGTATCTTGTAATACGTCTACTAATGGCCCGTTACCAGATAAATAAACTGCATTTTTCATTTCATGTGCAATGGTCAGACCCAAATATGTTTTACCTGCTCCTGGCTCACCAGATACTAAAATTAAGTGATGAGTATTTGTATTTTGTGCTTCCTGAATAATTGTGCGTATAGTTTGTTGTACTTTTGGAAAATTACTGCTTGATATTGCTTTAATATCAGGGAGTGGTTCATTATGTAAAATGGAACGAGCAGCTTCTAGCATAGAAGGTGAAGGTTCATAGAAACCATTGATTATTTCGTCTAGCGTCAACGTTTGTACTTCTGTTTTCTCTAATATTCGTTTAATAATACTTTCCAATCCATCAACTGTTGAAAGGGTTACTTGATAATCTTTTTGGAATTCCCATTGTTCACCTTCATAGTTTGTAAGCAGTAGAACACCTATTACTTGCATGTTAGATTGTTGAATAGCTGAGTGATAATGCTGGAGATCACGCATATAAAGTGAAGTTTGAATGTATTCAGAAGGTGAAACGTAATTATAACTTTTACATTCGATGACTATCAAATAACCATTGATTAATAAAAGTATATCTGGACGACGGCCACCTCCGCGTAAAATCTCATATTCAAAAATAAGTGATGCATCTAAATTAGAAAATCGATTAAATAAATCTTGTAGCTTATTGTAACTATCAATCCATGCTCTCTTTTGAGAAGCTATTTTGGTATCATCTGCATTGGTTTTATAAACATGATATTGCAATTGTTTAATGAATGATTTTAAATCTAATTCTTTAAATTGTTCAATAGTTCCAGCCCAGCCATAGTTCAAGATAAATGCCTCCTTAAAATGTAGTAGAATATATTCAAATCATTAAAATTTATATATATAGCAAACTTATTCGAATTTCTTCTTTTTTCTGTGAAACTTCGTGACTTTGTTCTAAATCTATATTAGCATTTGTGTATATAAAGTGAAAATAAGAGGGGCTACCATATGAAAATAAAAAAAGTAACATATAGCATGATGATTAGTTTACTACTACTAACATCATGTGATATATCGAATAAAGAAATTGAACAAAAAGCACAAAATTATACAAAATCAGAGTATGGTCTTTCTGTTAAACTAGATCAAGTTGAAACAACTGGAAACGGTAAGGATATACTGGGACCAGATGTACGAATAGCCCATGTACAGCAAGTAGATAAACCGTATTTACAATTTCAATTATCATTCGATGGACAAGTTTCTCCAAAAGTAGTAAATGATAATTATAAAATAAAAAAAGAAGCGAATGATTTAAAAGAAAAATTCAATACATATTATGCTGGAAAAGGAAATAATGATTTATTTACGTTTGAACAAATGTATACAGGAGATGCTGTTTTTGATAAAAAGGCTGAAGCAGAAATAGAAAAGAAAAATTCAAAGAAATATGTTACAGCAGTTTTTAGAAGTAATATCTTTTTGGATGTAAACAATCCCGCACATATGGAAAAATTAGCGGAGCTTGCAAGAAGTGTTCAAGAGTTTAATAAAACAATTGAAAATAATAAGAGTAGCGTGGAAGATATAACGATTCAACTACCAAATGCTAAGAAGGAATTATTACAAAATATTGTAGTAGATTATGTATTAACGGCAGAAAATGCAAAAAAGATTCTTGAGAAAAAAGAGGATTATATGAAAGCATTACAACTTATAAAGTAAACAAGTGATCCTTATAATTCCGTTGTTTAGATTCTATTCCTATACCAGGAGAACATAGTAGATCAAGGCATGGGATTCACAATTAACGGGGAGATAAGTACAACAGGATCCTAACGCTTTGGGGGTGACTACTTTTAGGCATGCAAAGTTTTTAATCTCCTTAAAAGCCATGTAATGCTTTAATTATTTTACTTGAATGGCGATGTATTAATTCCAGTAATCGCTGAAACATGAAGTGAAAACAAAAATCCGACTGAGGTAGCAAAAATTCAGAAAGGAATTATTGTTACTATAGGAAGATAAATGTGTGCTGTGTGGTATAGATTTATCAGAATTATTAAGGGCGAATCATTTGAAACCCTGGAAAGAAAGCACAAATGAAGAATGTTTTGATCCATACAGTGGCCTGCTACTTTGTTGTAATCATGATGAACGTTATGATAAAGGCTTAATTGTTTTGCATTAGATGGTGTTTATATTTATTAAAATACGGTGAAATATCCTTAATTATTCGAAAATTAAATAGGCATTGGTCATCACCGAAAAGTATTAATCTATTAAATAAGTATTTAGAAATAGGAGTGGAGTAATATGGGTAACTACCTTGAAAAAATTCTAGATTGGAATGCTGAAATATTAAGGGAACATTTCGAACATTCGGAACGTATTTTCAAAAAAGATGAAGAGGATAAAATTTTTCATAATGGAGAATACGGTAAATATAGAGAAGATGCTTGTAAAGACTTTGTTAAGTCAATAATTCCAGGACATCAGGATGTAAGTGATGGTTTTTTAATTAATACAGAAGAAGGTGATGAGGGAATAAGCACTCAGTGTGACATAGTAGTGTTTGATAAGTCATCTCCAATTTTTAGCGCAAGTCATATAAAGTTTTTTACGGTGGAAACTGTAACTGCAATTGGTGAGGTAAAATCAACATTAGATACTGGCGAACTAATAGATGCACTAATAAAATTGGCAAAAAACAAGGAAATGAGAGTTAAAAATTTAAGAAATTGTACTGTTACATACAGAGATCCACAGTACAAATCTCAAGAATATGACCCATATACATATCATGTTGATCATATGATGTCTTTTTTGATCTGCAAAAAGATTGATGCTATTAATAAAAAGAAATTAATGAAAAAAATAGAAAAGGCATATGTTGCTGAAAGTATTAACGAAATAAATAGACACAACATGATTCTTAGCTTGGAAGATGGATTATTCCTTTATTGGGACCCATATAATACAGAATTATCTGATTCAGAATTTAATTGGGCTTATCCAATGATGACAGGGCAACCTTTTAAGCAAAGATTTCTAGAAATTAACCCTAAAGATATCAATTATCATTTTAAACAGTTTGCTCATCATCTATTTTTAGGATTATCAAGTACTACAGTCATTCATCCTGAAACAGCTTTATATTTTAATTGGGAAAAAGAGACATCAATAAATAAAATAGATTTATAGCTGGTTCTAGTGCAAAAATCATTTAATAGAGACAGAGAGCCTACACAGTTTGTTTAATTACAAATTATGAGGAAATTTTGTCCGACTATGATTATTCGGGTACTAATTACATAGTAATAAAACTTCCTAGAGTTGAAATATACTATAACGGAATATATCGTCCAATCATTGAATAATAAAATTCCCCTTGTTTTAATAGAAGGGGAATTTTGGTTATTTCTAGTGATTAACCTGTCTACTAATTGTGTTAAGGTAATAAGTTGTTTAATTATTTGATTAACAATAATTATTTAATTTCTAGAGCTTCTTTCAATTGTTAATTACCCATCTTTTGAATTGCCTTTAATTATTCAAGTGCGCCATTTTTGCAGAATTAGTGTGTGCGGTTCTGGTGCAAAGGCGAATTTAAAATAGGTAAATAATACAATTCTGTTTCGTATGAATATAAACTTATGAAAGTAACTTATTTAAATGTATATTTAGAAATCAAGTTAGTTGGATTATAATGGTATAGATGAAATAGTTATCAAGTACTGGTTCTTTAAAGGAGGTAACAATTATGGCGAATCAAAATTCAAAGAAACTTTACCAAGTATTGTGGAATAGTGTGGATATTTTGCGCTTAAAAATGGACGCGAGCGAATACAAAAACTACTTGCTTGGCCTTATTTTTTATAAATATTTATCGGATAAGATGCTTTATTATGCAGCTGAATTGCTTGAAGAAGAAGTTGGTGATATAAATGAAGCTCAAAAAGTTTATGTTGATGCATTTAATAATCTTGAAATAAAGGAAAGTTTAATAGAAGAGTTAAAATATAACTTTTCTTATGCTTTTGAACCAGAATTTACTTATACAGCTCTAGTTCAAGCGATTGAGAATGGGAAATTTCAACTAGAAGATTTAGCTCATGCATTCCGTAAATTTGAACAAAGTAGTAAGGTGTTTGGAAATTTGTTTGGGGATGTGGATCTTTATTCAAAAAAATTAGGGGTAACAGCTCAAAAACAAAATCATACGATTTCTACTTTTATGTTAGAACTTGCCGAATTGGATACCGCTCATGAAGAAGATATGTTAGGAGATGCATACGAATTCCTAATTGGTCAATTTGCTTCTGTATCAGGAAAAAAAGCAGGTGAGTTTTATACACCTCAATCGGTTTCTAAATTAATGACTCAAATAGTTCTTCAAGGGAAAGAAAATCAAAGAGGTTTAAGTTTGTATGATCCTACAATGGGGTCTGGTTCATTGCTGTTAAATGCAAAAAAATTCTCTAATGAACTTGGAACATTGAGTTATTTTGGACAAGAATTAAACACCTCGACATATAACCTTGCACGAATGAATATGATTCTTCATGGTGTGAGTTTAGCCAATCAGCACCTGCATAATGCTGATACTTTGGATTCTGACTGGCCAACAGAGGAACCGACTAAATTTGATGGTGTTCTGATGAATCCACCATATAGTGCAAAATGGTCAGCTAATGAAGGGTTTATGGATGATCCGCGTTTTTCAATGTATGGAGTACTGGCACCGAAATCTAAAGCAGACTTTGCTTTCTTACTACATGGCTACTATCATTTGAAAGATTCTGGTGTGATGGCAATTATATTGCCTCATGGTGTATTGTTTAGGGGCACAGCTGAAGGGAAAATACGGAATATTTTGCTTGAAAATGGATCTATTGATACAGTGATTGGTTTACCAGCGAATGTTTTCTTTGGTACAAGTATTCCAACTGCTATGATTATTTTGAAGAAAAACCGTGATAACAAAGATGTACTATTTATAGATGCATCCAATGATTATACAAAAGAAAAGAATCAAAATGTCTTAGAAGATACACATATTAATAAAATTCTAGATGCATATAAACGTCGTGAAGACATTAGAAAATATGCACATGTCGCTGGTTTTGATGAAATCGTAGAGAATGACTTTAACTTGAATATACCTCGTTATGTGGAAACTTTTGAAGAAGAACATATTTCTTTGGTTGAAGTCGCTCATAACATGCAAAAAACTCAAAAGCAAATTGTTGAATCAAACCGAGTTTTAAGAGAAATGGTACAAGAGTTGTCTGGAACAACAAAAGAAGCACAACAAGAATTAGAGCATTTTATAAATATTCTAGATTTTGGGAGTGTTCAAGGTGGTGAACATAATGAGTAATAAAACACCTCAAGTACGTTTTGAGGGGTTTCCCGATTATTGGAAGAAGCAGTTCCTATCTGAATTGATGGATTTTTCAAACGGAATTAATGCTCCGGAGGAGGAATTGGGTGAGGGGAAAAAAATAATTAGCGTTATGGATATTCTTGCCGATGAACCAATTCCTTATGATAAAGTCGGAAATTCAATGAAAGTTGATAGCTTCCCTGAAATTGAAAATAAAGTGGAAAATGGTGACCTTGTTTTTGTTCAATCATCAGAAGTTCTAAATAAAGTTGGTTGGTCAAAAGCCTATTTGGATGAGAGTTATGCATTGAACAGCAGTTTTTCTATTAGGGGAAAAAAGAAAAAAGAGTTTGATGCATACTTTGTTGAACTCTCTTTAAATAATAAAAATAGAAAACAAATTGAAAGGAAAGCTGTTAGAGGTACAAGGTTTAATATAAATCGATCAATTCTAAGTAGCGTTATTATTCTAAAACCGTCAACTTCAGAACAAGAAAGAATAGGAGATTTTTTCCTTCAAATTGATAAGGTTCTTGCTCTTCATCAGCGCGAGCTTGAAAATTTACAGGAAAGTAAAAGAGGTTTCCTGCAAAAAATGTTTCCTAAAAATGATGAATGTGTTCCAGAATTTCGTTTTCCTGGATTTACTGATGCTTGGGAAGAGTGCAAGTTAAAATCGATTGTAGAGAGGGTTACAAGGAAAAACAAAGACAAAGAATCAAAACTCCTTCTTACAATATCTGATCAGTACGGATTAGTTGAGCAAAATACATTTTTAAAAAAGCAGGTAGAAAGTCGAGATATTAGTAACTATTATCTATTGAAAAAAGGTGAATTTTCCTTTAATAGGGGCTATTCTAATGAAAATCCTTGGGGAACAGTAAAGCGTTTGGAAAAATATGAAATGGGTGCCGTATCACCAATGTATATTAACTTTAAACCAACTTCTATTGATTCGAACTTTTTAGTTTCATACTACGAAACTAATCGATGGCATAAAGATGTTTCTATGCGTGCTGCTGAAGGTATTCGAAATCAAGGTCTATTAAATATATCAGCTCAAGATTTCTTTAATACAAAAGTTAAATTACCTAAGGGTATTGAAGAACAGAAACGAATAGGTACTTTCTTTGAGAAACTAGATGATACTATCGCTCTTCATCAAAAGCAATTAAAAATTTTAAAAGAAATTAAGAAAGCTTTTTTACAAAAAATGTTTGTATAAAAATATATAATTATGATTAAATGATGTAATTAAAAGGTGCTTTTACAGTGGATGAAAGCTTTTATGCATTCAAATTTTGAAAAAGTTACGAGAATGGATATCCTACTACTAAAACAATGAAAGTAGTTCGGGTGGTTAGTTAATTGTTAATATTTCTTAAATACAGATTGCTTTTGTATTTTGAAATATATATGAGGATGTATGTTTCTATCTATAAAAAGAATAAATTAAAAATATTTGATGGAGCAAAATGCTTATGTGTTGAAGAGGTGATTATATTTTGGAAAACCAAAATAAAATGAAAATGAAGGAGAACTATGTAGTAATAGGAAATGGGTTTGATTTAAGTATGGGCATGGCAAGCTCATATAATCATTTTTTAAATGATATTATACAGCAGTATAATTTGAAGACGAATGAAGAAATTTATGATTTTAATAACTTATTCGTTAGGGAGTTTCATGGTAGAGAATTAAATTGGTCGGATTTTGAAACAATATTTGAAACTCAGATGATCGAAATTAATGAATCCTTAGAATATAGTAAACATGATCAATTAAAGAATTATAGGGTAAATAAATTGAATAAGGATCTCAAAGAGCTAGAAAAACTGTTTTATCGTTATATAAAAAGGGAATATACTGAGTGGAAAGATAAACCAGATAGAGGGAATTTACGAATCAACCCTTTTTACTCAAAATTGTTTTCAGATAAAAAAACTCATATCATGACTTTTAATTTTACAACAGTCTTAGAGGATATTTTCGATGATAACAAAATTAAAAAAGATAGAATCTATCAGTTACATGGTTCAATAGAAGATAATAATATTATATTCGGTGGTGGATTTACTGGTAACAATGATATTTCCAAGGTTAGTTTAGAAGGATCTCTAACAAATGATAAACTAGTAAGAATAAAAAAAGATTCAATATTGTTTCCTAAAAGAGAAGAGTTAATTTCAAAGGTCAATCAAGCGGAAAACAATTCATTTAATTTGTTTATTTTAGGACACTCCATTATGGGCAGTGATTTTATTTTTCTGCAACCTTTTTTTGAGAAAGCTGAAAAAATTTACATATTCTACTACAATCAAGATTTTTCAGAAAAATTACAGTTTTTCATTAAACAATTAGGTAGGGAATATGCTGAGAAAATTTACTTAGTTCCTTTTTTCGATGTATTGCCCACTAATGATAGTGATGTAGTTATCAAAGGATTAGAAGAATATAACCTGGTTAAGGAAGTGTTTAATTTCCCTGTTCCTCAAGATGAAGAAAGTAGTAATCTATTTGAAGATATTCATGTGTATAATACGAGCTTTATGCTTCAAAGCATAAAGCAAATAAAAATAACTGGAATGAAAAGTCTACAAAAAGTATTGGACATTTTGAAAAAAATATCTCCTGAATTTATAAATTTACAAGATAATTTTGTAATTAGTGTTGCTGATGTAAATGATCCTGAGTTTCTATCAGAATTATTTGTAAATGAAATTTATAAAGAATCACTAAAACAAGCTAGTAAAATTGAGATTGTGAATTGTAATGTCAACTGGCGAGATTTTTCTAATGCATTTGAAGAAAATGAATTAGAAGAGTTGGTATTAAAAGACAACATAGTATTATATGAATTAAATAAAAATGAGTTTGATATTTCAAGATTACCTAAACTCAAAGACTTAGAAATTTGTAGGAATGAATTCCAACTTCGTAATGAGACTAACAGTGAAGAACAGAACTTAAAAGTGAAGAGTTTTAAAATAGCATTGAGAAATCCGTTAAACTACTTACATAGAATAATTGTATTGGGGAACCAAGAAGTAAGAATAGAAGAATCATTATGTAACAAGGGTGTTAAAAGTAAAATTGTGAAAATTGAAATAGCTTCGAATATCTCAAGCTTATATTTTCCTGAAGTAGAATATCTAGAGTTGAATGGCTTAGATGGTGCGCCATTGCCAAATATGGAATTAAGTAACGATATTTGGATTGTTAAATTGATTGATTTTGAAAGTGAAAAATTGGATATCACAGATTTATTTAATTCTAAAGACAATAGATTGCAAAAACTTCAAGTGTTTGAAATTAATAATATACCTTTGAAGGAACTATATTCTAATGTATTATGTAATATTTTTGATTATGAGCCAGTGTTAAAATTTAATAGCAAAGAAATAACTTTTTCTGAAATATTAAGTGAACAAATTATTTGCATAAAAAGGAATAATTTAATGAATTTATTTATTAGTTCGGATATTGAAAAGGTCGATGAAAACATTTTATCAAATACTATAACTCCAAATAAACTTTTAATTTCAGATGAGGAAATTAAAAGTTTTGCTAACAAATGGTATATAAATTATGGGGATTTGAAATCTTTCTTAAACAATTATAATAATAATTTAAGTTTTATGTATCAGAAAGGTTTGCAGGATTTAGTGGAAAAGGGAGATTATGAAAAATATAAGCAAAATGGAGGGGAGAATAAGCGCTTAATATTTTATCGTAATCAATTTAGAAAGGACTTGCAAGCCCTTATTAAGCGTTATTCTATGGAAGAGTCCGAAGATCAATAGAAAGAGGATAACAATTGAAATAGATAATAAAAATGTAGCATTTTTACATATTTTATGCTGCTCTACAAATGTATTTATCCAATTTAGTAATGCTAAACACATAATCCATCTTAACTGTTAGTATTTAACGGTTAAGATGGCAGTGAAAAAAGTATTGTTAATTTCTATTTACAATCGTAGGCTTAATTGTTATAGTAATAGCATCCTATAAGTGATATAGTATAATATCGGAATTAAGGGAACTGGAATAAGTGGAGGAAACAGCAAAAACAATCTTGAAGTAAACCTGAATTTTTATTAGATTGTGATGTACTTCTTAGCTATGCAAGGGGCATGAGCCTAGAAATCACAATTTCTTATTAAATGAAATTGTAATCACTATAATCTATATCTTGGAGGGTATAAACATGTTTGTTTTTCTGTTAATCCATTTAATTTCCTTATTTTCTTTGATTCCACTGAAAAAGCTATATTCAAAGGTTACTCCTATTTTATCGGAGCTATTAGAGATTGGCGAATTTGAGATGAATATGTATTATTTTGGCTTGGTGTCGTTATATTATTATGGTGTCTACCAGCTTATTTCAAATTTTCTTGGTCACTAGAGCACCATTTTATTGGGAGGGACGTAGTCATTAAGTGATGACTACGTTTTTTTATTAGGAAGGCATATTGAAATACTCTTAGAATGAATAAAGTGATAATGTTAATACAGGTTTATATTTTTTGCATTTTAAAGATATTATTTTAACTTGTTAGATATGTAATAAGAAAATTTTATAGGTAAAAATGGATGGTTAGATTGATTCTAATCTATTAGAATTATTTTTTGAGAATTAAAATTAAATTAAAAGGAGGTTTTTCTGCTCTCACAATATATTAATAATTATCTATTTACTACAAGGGGGGAGGCGTTAGCCACAGCCTTTAATACATTATGCGGTGCCTGTGATTAATGCGTCTTTTTGTAGAATGTATATTTTTTTTATAATAGGAGGTATAGAAAACGTAATAAATTTATAGAAAGAGCAAGATAACTGTTCAATTTTAAAAACATATTTTAAAAAGAGTTCCCAAACGTGAAAAAGCTTAATAACTTATATGAAGCATTCGTCCAAAGTGGTGTATTAGTAGATAAAAGTGTTTTTAATGATACTTAGCCATTTAATACAAAAGAAGTAACATTATTCATGTTGGTAATAGTAAAGGATATGAGAATAGTTGGATTTTAATTAGAGGATTTCCTTTAAATAGTATAAAATTCAATAGTAGTTATTGGGGGAAAATGGTAAATGTAAATCGAAATATAAAAAATCATTTTGGTATGTCATAATGTCTAGTACAAATAATAGTCAGATAAGTAAGAGTGTAGAAGTATCAATAATTGAGTATAAAGACACGAAGAAGACTGAATGTTTCTGAAATGTTTTTTTGCTGCAGTGTATCTTAATAATATTCAAGAAGTATTTCAAGGTTACCGGAATCTTGTATTAACTCTTTTGAAGACTTAATACAAGACATGGAGTTTTTTTAAAGAAGCCCAAAAGATGCTAACAATATCTAAGTTGGCTTGGTATTGGTACAATTATGTTGAATATTATCAATATCCTACAAAGATACAGTAATAATATGAACTTTATGAACAGCAAATTAGAGATTTAGAAAAGTTAAACCATATAAGATCATAAAAAACACCAAGAAATATAGCTGAGGTCGTTAGTACTTTTGGTAATAAATCATTTAGTAGTTTGAAAGTTAGGCAGAATACTTGTGTATATTTTAGTGAAAACTAAATTTTACTATATACAACTTAGTTTTTACTAAAATATAAAGTAAGTGATTAGCTGAGATAATAGTAGAAGAAGGTAAGGTAACAAGTACTGATCCAAATTATGTTATATAAAATAGGGAGAAAGGAGTGGATAATGAACTATCGGCTATTTTCTCTATTTTTGTGTCTATTTAGAGGGAGTAGTGCTTAGGGATATTAATGTGGATTAAAGTTTGATTGAATTTTTCGAAAGTAGTGTTTAGTGGTTAATTCATATTTCAATAAAAGATAAAATTTAGGAGGAAAGATATAACGAGATATTTTCTTATTGAAAACTATGATAAAAATAATTTTAATCGTGGTAATATCGCATGTATTAGAAAGATATCATATATGGATGTATAAACAAAGTGTACATGTTTTTTTATAAATTTAAAGTTAATTGGGATGTGAGATTATGAGCGAACAACAGAGCATTGCAAAATGTATTATTGAAAAAGGATTTTTCTCGAGAGATATTCCATCAGAAATAACATCAACAATTTTAAGTAAAAAAATGAATAATATAGATATTTCTGATGCAAGGTTAATTAATAGAAGTCGTAATAAAAAGAGTAAATTAGTAGAATATTCAATTCCTAAAAAAGATAATTTTAGAAGAATCTGTGCTATTCCCCATCCGTTGCATTATTTGGTATTGGCTGAAATTATCGAAGATAATTGGAGTGAATTAAATACTCATTTTAATAAATCTGAAATTTCTTTATCCTCTCCAGTATTAAGCGGTAATTCTATTGAGCCAAAAAAGAAAATGTCAGAAAAAAATAATATAAGAATTGCAAAATTATCTTTAAACAAATATATCTTATGTTTGGATATTAATAGGTATTATCCTAGTATATACACACACTCAATTTCATGGGCATTACATACAAAAGAAATAGCTAAAGCAAACCCTTATAATGATGACCTACTAGGGAATAAACTAGATAAAGCCATAAGAAATATGCAGGATGGCCAAACATTAGGAATTCCCATAGGCCCTATGTCATCTTGGATTATTCAAGAAATAATTGGAACATCTCTTGATGAAGAATTTAAAAATCAGATGGGTTATTCTGTTGAGGGGTATAGATACACTGATGATATGGAGTATTATTTTAAAACTTTTGAAGAAGCTAATAAAGCCTTAACAATTATGAATAAAGTATTGAAATCTTATGAACTAGATTTTAATGTTACAAAAACAAAAATTAATAAGATACCACTATTTCTTGAACCTGAATGGACATTTTATTTTAAAAAATATAAATTTAGAAATGCAAAGAATAAACCAGAACTATCATCGAAGATGCAGGGTGTAGATTTAAAAGAGTATTTTAATCAAATGTTTAAATATAAAAATGAGACTGAAGATAAAGGTATAATGAAATATGCTCTTACCATATTGAGAAATGTTATTATAAAGAAAGAGAATTGGGCTATATTTGAATCTTTATTATTACAAACAGCATTAGTAGAATCTTCTACAATACCCTTAATATTTGAAACTATTGAAACTTATAAATATAGAGGTTATCCAATCAATCTTGAAAAAATTAGTGAATTTATTAATTGTATAATTAAAGAACATATTGAACTAAGAAATGATTATGAAGTATTTTGGGCACTTAGTCTTGCTAATAAATTTGAAATATCTATTGATGAAGAAGTAACAAAAAGCTTATTAAAATATGAAAACTCTATCATAAACATATTGGTGCTGATATTGGAATCTAAGAACTTATTATCAGGGGTACTTGAGTTTTCTTATTATAAAACTCTTATTAATGATAACAACCTCTATGGAGAGAATTGGTTTTTATTATATGAATGTTGTAAAAATGGTTGGTTAGATAAAGATGAAGAGATATTAAGAAATGATATTTTTTTTAAGCAACTTTTAGATAATGATATAACTTTTATTTGTCCAAACTTTTCATATATTAGAGAAAGCGTCAAAAATTCTATAATATCCTTGTGCAAAGAAAAATATACAGAAATGGCAGCTCCAGAAAATAATATAATAACTATCTTTAACGATATCCTTCAAATGTATTCATTTGAACTAGATACTATTCTTAGAGATGAGATAATTAATGTGCTGGAAGCTTATTCATTATTGGATTTAGGTCTAAGGGAAGAAAATGTACCAAGGCCAGGGGACGAAACAGAGCCAGAGGACGAAACAGAGCCAGAGGACGAAACAGAGCCAGAGGACGAAACAGAGCCAGAGGACGAAACAGAGCCAGAGGACGAAACAGAGCCAGAGGACGAAACAGAGCCAGAGGACGAAACAGAGCCAGAGGACGAAACAGAGCCAGAGGACGAAACAGAGCCAGAGGACGAAACAGAGCCAGAGGACGAAACAGAGCCAGAGGACGAAACAGAGCCAGAGGACGAAACAGAGCCAGAGGACGAAACAGAGCCAGAGGACGAAACAGAGCCAGAGGACGAAACAGAGCCAGAGGACGAAACAGAGCCAGAGGACGAAACAGAGCCAGAGGACGAAACAGAGCCAGAGGACGAAACAGGGCCAGGGGACGAAACAGAGAATGAACCAGCAACAGAAGAAAGAAGTAGAGGTATGGAATGGGTAGAGGTGTTCTTGCAAACTAATTTATCTGAAACTAATAGAATAAATATATTTGCGCGCGATTTCGACTATGAGTGAGGAAAAATTGAACCTATTGATTAAATTAAATAAAATGCTTATTTTTTATGGGTTATGAATAGGCCGGTTAAAAATTCTTTTTACTTTTCACTTAGAGTTTGGAATTGCAAAGTTTATTAACATGGGGAAATTAAGAGTGCAATAATAAAATGATTTGGAGTGGTGTAGACAAAGAAGATTAGCAACCCCGAAAAGATATAAATATATATTTTTTCAAGATTAATATAAAAGAACAGTCAGACTTTTATAAAGGATAATTTGATTTATTATCACATAAAATTTTAGAGATTGATTAAATAATGTAAGGATAGTAGGGTATTATGGAAAAAAGTAAAATCAAGTTTTAAATTATACCCAAAATTCGAATCTAAGTCTGAATCGACTTTTTTGATTAAATAAGTGAAAAAAATAGCGAACCAAAACAAACAAAATGTCTAAGTTACGACTTCTATAGGGTTGATGCAGAAATGCTG
The DNA here is from genome assembly GCF_054509685.1 of Bacillus sp. C-3-6. NCBI lineage: Bacteria > Bacillati > Bacillota > Bacilli > Caryophanales > Bacillaceae > Bacillus > Bacillus sp. C-3-6. The sequence continues at coordinate 330,240 of NZ_JBSSBE010000002.1, forward strand.
TCTCAAAGTGCACCAAAGATAAGAAGAGATATAGCTATAAGTTTTTATAAGGTAAATGAACTGAAATTTGTTATTGTAATTGAAGCTAAAAGTGTTTCCATAAAGAATGTAAGTAAGTTAACTCCGGAGTTAGAACAATATATAGATGCAGAACAATATCCAGGTGATGCTTTTGTTCCTAAAATTGGCGTTGCTTTATCAAAACATCCATATGTTTTCGAGTCCAAGAATAATAAATTTGTGAGTATTACTTGGCTTGATATTATAAAAATATTATACGATTTAAGAAAAATAGAACCTAAAGAATTTGAGGATTTTCTTATAAATGAATACTTTAGATTTCTACGAGAAATTAATTCATTATATGTGGTATTGGCGAGTGGAAGAGTCAGAACAGTATTTAAATAGTCTAGGATGGACTAAAGAGGATATAACACACTATGGAGAACCCATCGCTTTCGAAGAGGGTAAAGTGGTCTTGCCTTCTTACCTAGCTCATCTAGTAGAAATAGTTGATGTTGGTAGGATTAGGGAGGATATTAAGGAACTGTGGGAGCCGTTAAGGTTAAAGTATAAAAATTTATTAATGTGAGAATCATAGCACAATTTGTAAAATATAATATCTAATCCTCTATAAGTAGCTAAATATCGTATAAAAAGTAATTTGTATGCTAATATTTATAATTTACAAGTGCCTTTTAGATTGTTATATTGGATTTAGGCTGGAAGGTTTAGCTAATGTTAATTTTGGATAAACATGAGATAAATGGATATAACAGTAGGGTGAATATTGTAAGTCTAGAAAGTTTGGTAAATTACGTACTAGCTATGCAAGGGCATGAGCCTAGGGATTCCTATAAATAGGGTTTCTAAGTAATTTATGAACTGGAGGAGTTTGCATGTTTATTTTTCTGTTAATCCATCTAATTTCTATGTTTGCTTTATTTCCATTAAAAAAGCTATATCCAAAGGTTGCTCCCATTCTATCGGAGTTTCTTGAACTAGGACAGTTTGAGGTAAATATGTATTACTTTGGGTTGACTGCACTGTATTATTATGGTGTTTATCAACTGGCTTCAAACTTTCTTGGTCATTAAAAACATATTATGGGAGGTAGACGTAGTTAATAACTACGTCTTTTTTATTAATCGTAATTTTAAGCGCTTGGATAATTACTAGATATTATGAGGTATTTAGAATAAGGAAACCATTTTTCAAAGCGTTTAGAGCTTTAGTTTTAGTCAAAAATATGATTAAAAAAAGTGTACAATAAGTTGTTAGGGAGAAGAACGAAAATGTAATAAGTTTTAGGAGTGAGACTATATGAGACAATACTGTAATAAATGCAAACAGTTAACTAGACATAAAGTGGTTCATGAATATAGCAGAGTGCATACACCAGAAAATACTCCAGGAATGCAGATTGATTACGCTAAGGGAGCATGGAAAATTATCGAATGTAATGGGTGTGAAGAAGTATCCTTTTATGAGACGTGGCAAACTAGTGAGGATATAGATTATGAAACCGGAATCCCCTATGAACATGTCAAATTATATCCAGAATGTCAGGAGAGTGCTTTAGGCTTTCAACAATTTGAGGCTCTACCCTTAAAGGTAAAGAATATTTATTTCGAAGCAATTCAGACTTTTAATAAGAATTTATATTTCTCTAGTATGGCATGTCTTAGGGCAATTATTGAATCCGTTTGTTCTAATGTAGGTATAGATAAGGGGAGTATAGAGCAAAAAATAAATAAGTTATTTGAAAAGGGGTTTCTTACGAAACAACATGCGGATATCTTACATGAGCATAGATTAATGGGTAACAAATCATTACATGAGCTACAAATACCTACAAAAGAAGAGCTAGTAATTGCTATTAAAATTATAGAACATACCTTGGAAAACATATATGAAATTCATAATAAATGTGAAGAGTTGAAATTTCTTAGGGAGAACAGGTTGAATAAAAAAGGGAGTCTAGGATAGAGCGATTTTCAAATCAAAAGGATAGAGATATAGACTTGTCCTTTTGATTTGAAAATGGGAACGTATTTCTAAAGAAAATCTTTCCTTAAATCGTTAAGAATAACTTTATAGTTGATCTATTAGTAGAAATTTAATGTTCTTGGGAGAATATTAGTAGTCTTAAATGGGGGTCTAAAATAGTAAACTTTTCATTATTATTTTGATTTATTATAGAGCATATGGCTTGTTTTTATGTTATATAGCGCAAAATCATACCGATATTATCCAATTTACATCACAGTTAAGGACCCCAAGGAGGTTCTTAGAGATGAAAGGAATCGTCAAAAAAAATAAGAAAACAGGGGAATACTTTTATAATGTAGATATTGGTATTCACCCTAACAGGTAAACGAAAGCAAAAGAAGAAAAAGGGATTTACTAGTAAGAAAGAAGTAGAAAATACTTTGAAAAAGCTACTTTAAGAAGTTTATACTGGAATATAAGTAAAATCTTGTAAACTATCTTGTGTTGAATATCTCTAGGGTGGATTTAATACAAAGAATCACAGTGTGAGTAATCAGACGAAAAAGTGTTGAAAGTGTATTTAAACAACTGTATCATTTCTTCTCTATACAATATCAATTTAGCTAAGTAAACATTATTGTATATGCGAAACTACGGTAGTTCACTGCGATATGAAGGTTGAAAGTGAAATTTAAATGATCGAAAAATTAAAAAACTCTCCTGGACATGCAATAGATTTAGAACAAACTGTAAATCTATTGCAGTGAAAACCAAGTCGCTTTAAGCTGATAAGGAAGAGTTAGCTGTGTTAAAAGAGCAAGAAGTTGAATTGTTATTTAAAGGTGCACAAGATATTAGATATTCTCTAGAATACGATAAGTTTGGTTACTGAAATTGAGCTTTTTAGTGAAATTTCAATTAAAACCATTCGTAATACGCTTACTTTATGCTTTTGGTGTTAATTCAGTATTTGTTCTCGTTGCAATTTCAGTAGTTTTTTTGCCGATTCTATCTTGAATTTGTTCAATCCGTTTCGGCAGATTATAAACGTAATCTAAAATGATATTAGTGAACTCAATCATTGAAGGCACTAAATCATGATGGAATTTAGCTTCATCTGCATGAGCAGCTGCATTTCCAATTTCCCTCAAAACACTTGCCATATCGTTTAATATTGGAGGTAATATGCCTTTATCTGATAAAGATTTTAACATTGAATATAAATTTCTGCCTTCTTCTCCTTTGTCCTTGCACATCATTTCAAGTGTTCTACGGATAGCAATAGCACATATGGCACCGTCAATTTGTCTTACCTTTATTGCGGCTTCAAAAGCTTTTGCAACATGTTTAGGAATGTAATTAATCTCTATGGTTGTAACTGGATATAATAATTTTTTGGAGACAATATGATTGCCCTGAGGGTTAAATTCCAAACTATTATAACTTGAGTATTCTAAAGTAACGTTGGTACATACTGGACATAGAAAAAGGCGCCATTCATTTGTGTAAGTAACAGCATGAACCGGCGTATAAGGGTTAATATCGTAATCCCAAATATCTTCATCTTCATTATGCTGATATTTTGCAACCTCTTTCATAGATGTTTTATTACCACAATGATGACATGTTAATATTTTTTCATTTTGTACAGTCATAGTTTATTACCACCTCTATTTTATGTAGTTCAACAAATGGCGAAAATCTCTTAGAAATTTAATTTTAATATGAATTGTGAAATCAGTCTGCTAATTTTGGTGTTTGTAAGGAGCCTTAAGTAAATATATCTGAATATGGAAAAATTAATTTAGCAATCATTTTTCCATAGCTAAAGATTTCTTATATCGTGCTCAAAGCTTTGTTCATTACATTTCTTAATATGCCATCAACTTGCTCAGGAGTTTCCGCTGTAAGCACTGTGAATACTTCTTGAAATAATTCGAATGTACGCTTATTAAATTAATTATTTTTCTTACCGAGATGATGATTTCATTTATTCCTTGTGTATTTTCAGTAATTTTTTCGAGGTATTCCAAAGAATATGTTTATCTAATCTTTTTTTCTGATTCCAATCTAATTCTCATTTCAAATTATTTCGTTAATCCAGTAGCTTGGTGATTAAGATTCCATATTTCCATTTGAAAATTCATGTCAGCACACCTGTATTTTGTTGAACTTTATATATTTCTACAAATAACGATAAATTCCTGCAAATAAAGTGAAAAACTAGCAATCTAAGTTCGTCAATTAATGTTTTGGGGTGATAAAATAATAATGTAAATTAACTGTTAGGGAATTTATTATGAACGACGTAAGTGCTTTCCTTGCATTGTTAGGGGATTATTGGAGCCGGAAATAACATTCGGTATTTAATTTTACATGTCTAACAGACAACGAAAATGAGATGTAGAAAAAATGAGAAGGGATAGAATTCCTAAAAATTGTAGTATTTAGCAAAACGTTAAATTTCGATGTTATAAATTAGATTGGAATATACATTATGGATTTCGATTTCAAACCAGTAAAAAATGTAACAAATTTGTCACTTTTTATATGAAATCTATCATTTATTAGACGAATTAATTATCAGTGAAATAGAAAATATAGAAGGGATTCATGGAAGACAACGTGTTTTTGAAGAAGGGGAGAATCAGCAACTTATAGAATATAATTAAGTACTCTTAAAAATAATTTTTAAAAAATGCGAAGATTGGCGAAAATCTGTAAAAAATAAAAAGAAAGCTATATAGAAATCCATATTCCTGCCCTTCATATTCTTAATCAGTTCCTGTAGTTGTAGTCGTCAAGCTTACCTCTCTTGATCTTGCCTTTTTGTAAAACAAATCTTCTCACATAGTGATAGAAAACGTTAGCATCCCTATGATTACTAATACGAGTAATAGGATTGTTTATATTAATACTTTTATTATTTATTACGCTCTTGATACAATCATTCCTCATTTAGAACTATGGCGATTATATTTCCTATCAATTCAGGTGTTTCCACTAAGACATTTACTCGGTATAATGGATTATTTTTAATTGACATCGTAATATAACATAAGATTTTAAATAGGCATAGTAATGGTCAAAATATATTAGTAAACATTTATCTATATTATTGTAAAAAGGAGTGAGTATATGATTATGCTAAATTATACAGAAATTGCGGATTCAAGTTCTGGAAGAATAGAGTTTATTGTCTTTTATGATAGGATTGAAAATTTAGTTAGGTTTTATAACTATTCTCAAGATAATTATGAAGATTATATTAAGGTTAAAAGGAATGAACTTAAAGATTTTGAAAAAGAGATCGAAAATCCTGAAAATAGGACAATTAAGGATGAGTATTTAGGAGAGTATACATTTTCAGAATATGAAATGACTATGACCATTGAGGACGAATTATATGGTATTGAAACAGATTTTTTAGAGTTTCAAAAAATGACATTTATTATATTGTGTTACTCGGAGATAGAGAAGTTTTTTAATAATATTATCAATATTACTATTGGGAAAAATAAAAGTTTAAGAAACTTAAGAAAAAAGATTTTACGTTTAAATAATGATTTGCAGATTGATTTAACTGAATTAATAACAAGAATAGATTCCTTAAGGCTGATAAGAAATAATATTGTACACGACTATGATTATTGGGAGTCAGAAATACTAATTATTGAAGAAGAGACTCAAAAAAAAATTAAAGACCTACAAAATTTAAGTGATGAGATTCTAAGTAATATTTTAAACTTAATAATAGAGAAGATTATTGAGTTTGAAATTGAATATGATAAAAAGGCGATTATTATTAATAATTAATATTACTTGATTTAGTTACCGTATTTGTCGTTAGTATTTTAAATCTGTACACTTAAGTAATAGAAATTTATCGAAAATGGCTAGAAGAACCCGTGAGGAAGAAGAAACAAAGGTTATGGGAGTAGAACCACCTAAACTGCAGCCAGCAAGTTATTTACATTCTGAAGAGAAAAAGATGTTTGAGAAATTTGTTGAACTTCATGATCATTTGTCTGAAGCAGATTCTGAAGATTTATCTCAACTTTGTCAGTACATAGTCTATCATCGTAAAGCTGTAGAGCGCATTGATGAATTAGATATTTTATTGGACGAATATGGAAAGCATTTAATGCAAATTGTAAAATTAGCTAAGTTAAGAATCGAAGAAAAAAATTAAAAACTGTGAATGGAGCACAACAACAGGAGAAAAACCCATTATTGGATTTATCGAAAGAAAGTGATGATATGGAATAGGTGTAACGGTAATCGTATATGTTACACCTATTATGATAAACAAATGTTAGAAATGTATAAATATATTTGGTATCTGAAGATTTTAATATAGGATTTTTCTAGATCATTCAAATGTTCAGTTGTATATCCATAAGCGAGAATTTCTCTCTCGAATTTTTTTCTCTCAATTCTTTAATGGCTTCTTGAAGGAAATTCCCACTTCTAAGGTAATTATCTCCAAGCTTAGTGTGTTTACTGATGTATTGCATGCCATTGACTAGATTGGTAGTTATATAGATAAATCCACATGGGTTATCAGAACTTATACCTTCAATTATTGAAGATATATTTTTTTCTTTTTCCATCAAATTGTTATTCCGTTTATTATTTGCTATTAACATTTCTTTAAAATCGGTAAAAAGGTTATTGTGGGTTCATGCCATATTTTCACCATGTTTATCGGTGTATTTTATACTGGGGATATTACCCATTTTAACTGTGTGCGGATTTTTTGGGTGAAGTGTATCTTGTTTTTATTAGCTTGCCAAAAATTCAAAGTTAAATTTTTTAAATACTTGTTAGTGTCTGTCATTATTCATTCATAATATTTGAGTAATCGAAGGGTAGTGGATATATGCTAATTGCTCAAAATGGATCGGGTTATTGCTCTATTAATAGTGGAAGTACAATTTCTCGATTGAAAACTATCATTGAGAATGGTAACTTCACTGGTGAAAGATACATAAAGGTTAATGATGGTCAATATTTAAAGATTAATCGTGCTTCAATTAAGGTAGATGGAAAAATAAGCGGGGAAAATGTATCAACCACCGAAGAAATTAAGCTTACAAATAAGCAAGAGGATGGAATGCGCTTATGGAAAGGTGAGATGGAAATTATAACAGGGCATGATTGGATGGCACTAAGTGATACTGAAAAGACAAAACTGATTCAACTTAGCATAGACCATATCCAATCCGATGGGGTAGTGAATTAAAAAAAGAGAAATCAAGAGTACGTTAATTTATTGAATAAATATTTTAGTGATAATTTCAAGCGAAGTGAAAAAATAAAGGATATTTTCGCCAATATCACATTAGAGAGTATTCAGAACAAATAAATAAAGTGTGTAATTGTAAACAGGCACTTACTTTATAATAAGTGTCTGTTTGTTTATTAAGGTATACCTTTAAGTAGGGGATTAAATTAGGTGATTTGTTGGTTGTAAAAGCGGATGTATTACTATATAAACGTTTGTAAAACGAAGTATATCCTTTATAAATACTTTTGGATTAGAGCATTGGCAGAGGATGCTTATCACTTTTATAAATGATTTATATATTGAATAGTGTATAAGTACACCTGCTCCTACAATTTTAGATGAAAAATTATGGATATAGTAAACACCTGAAACATTGAACTAGTGCACAGTTTTTATGTTTTTTAGATGTGTGACCAATGGCTCATTAATACCTGTTTAAATGCTTCATTAATAAGTGGCTTGATATACTCTAGACTTGTAACATGTTTCAATTTAATATCAATTTGATTAGGCTCTTTGTCTTTATATTTATCGTTATCTAAATTATCTAAAAATCTATCTTTGTAACGGTATAGTTCTGGAATTGTAATTTTATATTTGACGTATATACTGTCACGATTCCCATTAGGGAAATGAAATAGCAAGCGGTTTCCAATAGTTGATATGGATAAAAATTTCTCGTTACATTGTACTAATTGAAACATGATTCCATCTGAGATATTACAGATAATGGAGGTGTCTAAAGTATGTAAGTTGTTAGCTATGTAATCGTAAATATCGCTTGCAATAGTGCCTTGTTTATTTAGTTTCTTTATAATGTTTTCTTTAGTACGATAAATAGAATTTCCTTTTGGTATTTCGACTATATTCTTTAACTGTATTTGAATATCATTTTTATTTATACTCATATACTCTATTTGTAATTCCTGTAATTTTGATTGGTAAATATCATTTATTGGGTAATTTGCAACCAACATAAACCTTGAATTATTGTCTCCAACTAGTGTTCTGTATCTTAGAATTTGTTCAATAGCTTTATCATCTGCTAATTCTTTTACTTCGATATAAAGGTTTCTTCCTTTCTTATCCTTAAATAAAATATCGCATCTTTTTCGTTCATGAATCACTGATTCTCTTTCAGTTAATGTTAGTCCTTCTTCAAGTAAATCGTGCCTAATTAGTAATTTATTTTGTAAAACAATTTCTTCATTTGGTTTCATGTCATTACGCTCCAGTGTGTATTTTTAGGATAATTTTAACATTAAAATAGTATAGATTTCATTTTTGTTGAGATTTTAGTTTAAAAATAATAGTTACTCTGAAACTGCTATGTATCATTTGAGTACACCCTATTGATACGTTTTGAGGTGCTTGATATACTTGGGATATAAATGTCTCGCATACATGTATCAAAAATAAAGGTGGGATTTCTATGAAATATGGCTATGGTCGAGTATCATCGGCAAGTCAAAATTTAAGTGCACAAATTAAACAACTACAAGAAGCAGGATGTAAAACTATTTTTAAAGAGAAGGTCAGTGGAAGAAAGAAAGAAGATAGAGAGCAGTTCAATCTTCTCCTTGAGACAGTTCAAGAAGGTGATAGTATTGTTGTTACGAAGTTAGATAGGTTTGCTAGAAGTACAAAGGATGCTTTAAACACCATCGAATACTTAAATAGTAAGGGTGTTTCCCTTATTGTTTTGAACATGGGTGGAGATAAAATTGATACAAGTACGACAATTGGCAGGTTAATGATCACTGTTCTATCTAGTATAGCTGAATTTGAAGCTGAAATGATTAAGGAAAGACAATTAGAGGGCATTGAAGCAGCCAAGCAAAGAGGTGTCTATAAAGGAAGGCCTAAGAAATACACAGAGAATAATAGAGGACTACAATATGCCCTTAGATTATTTCACAATAGAAAAACTAATAAGATGACTGTTAAAGAGATTGAAGAAATAACCAAGATAAGTAGAGCGACCCTTTATAGAGCAGTAAGATTACAGAAAAATGGTTATATAAAATGAATTATCATATAGAGAAAAACAGGTATGGGGGCACATATTACCTTTTTCATTGATCTGTATACTGAATAATGTATAAGCACATCTGCTCCTACATTCTAAATATAATTTTAAGATAGTTTTTAGGATTAATGGAATAGAAGATTGAGGGAAAGGTATGAATATTCTATTGAATAGCATTTTAATTTACTAGATGTGGCAGAGGTTATTACATTTTTATTCAGAAAAAATTAGCAAAACAGGAGGACATTATGACAGGTATTACTTTAAAAATATTTCCTGCTTCGTATGGAGATAGTTTTTTGTTTTCGTGTAACGTTAATAAAAAGGCGTATAATATCTTAATTGATACAGGATTTGCAAAAACATATGACAAGTTCCTTAAAAGAGAATTAAGGTCTATTTCTAATAAGGGAGAAAAATTAGATATTTTAATTAACACTCATATACATCTAGACCATATTGGTGGTGCCTTAAAATTTTTAAAAGAAAATCGAGAGGAAAATATAATAGAGATAGATGAGATATGGCATAATGGCTTGGAACAAATAAGGACACTACCTTATGATGAGTGCTTTGATGAGATAGAGGAAGAAATCGTCGAAGAAATTATTAGAAGGGGTTATGAAGTTGAGGTTGAGGGTGAAGAAATAAGTGCTATTAAAGGAGTGTCTCTTTCTGCCTTAATAGAAGAAGGAGGGTACAGTTTAAATACTTTCTTTAAAAATGGGAAGATAGTTGCAGATAGAGTACCTAGAATAGAATTGGATTCAAATACAAGCATATTAATTTTATCCCCTACAACTAATGAGTTAACAGAACTTGAAACAGAATGGGTAAATTGTTTAGATGAAAGAAAGTTTAATTTTAAATTGCCAAAAGATAAAAGGCTGAAGGATGCTTTTGAATTTGTGCTTTCAAGGTTAAAGGGATACTACACAAGGAATGAAGAGATATCTACACAAAAGGAATTAGAGGGTTATTATAAACTTTTATTGGGGAATGATAATTCAGTAGTAAACAGAAGTTCAATTGCGTTTATTATAGAGAATTTCGATAAAAAATTTCTGTTTTTATCTGATGCTAGTATTAATACTATAGAAAAAAGTTTACAGGTTTTAGTTGAAAGAGAGAAATATGAGTTAAACTTTGAAATGATAAAGCTGTCACATCATGGCAGTAAATATAATATTGATGGAAGTTTTTTGGAGAAAGTAACAGCGAAGGATTTTATTATATCAACAAATGGAGAAAAGTTCCAACACCCAGATTATGAAACATTAGCTAATCTTGTGATGACAAATCCAACTAATAGGAAAACGATTATTTTCAACTATCCAATTGATAAGGCATTTTATTTAGATAATGAAGAGTGGAAGAGAAAATATAATTATACGGTTTGTATAAATGACAAAGATAGAGTCTTGGAAAGAAGGTATTAGTATGGCATTTAATACGGACCTGAAGAGGATAGTAGCAGAGATAAAAATTAAAGGTCAGAATGGAACTGGATTTTTAATTGCAGAAAAATATCTTTTGACAGCTAGGCACAATGTTATAAAGCGAGGTGAATCCATTGAAGAAAAAGAGGTAGAAGTATCTTTTTGTAATTTGGGTGATCAACCTGTAATCTCAAAAGGTAGAACCGTCGGGTTAGAATATTCAGTAAATAGCAATACAGATGTTGTTTTAATAGAACTAGAAAATAAAATTTTAGATGTGAATTTTTTGGACTTAATAGAAATGATAAATCCAAATGAACAAAAATTTGAATGGGAGACTTATGGGTATCCTGAAACTTTTTCTAATGGTTATGAAGTAAGGGGAATAATAAATAAAATTGAAACTAAAGAAATTGTTAATAATAAGAAGGTAGATATTCTATTACAAGTTACTGATAATAATTTAGAGAGATACAATGGTTATTCAGGAGCACCAATTATCGTAAATAATAAAATAATAGGTATGCTAGTTAGACAAGATACTAACGATAAATTAGAGGGAATTAGTGTAAAGCTATTCAGGGATATCATTGATCAAAGATTTGATTCTGACTTTATAAAACTAAAAGAATTAAGGAATAATGCTTTTAAGAAATATGGGATTGAATTATGTGAGGGATGGTTCAAAGATAAGTTAGATGAAGCAATTAAAATAGCTGGTCCTAGATATACGCCTAACTTAAATGTTAATACCATATTGAAAGATGAATTGTTGTATTTTAGTAGAAGAAATGAAGTTAAATTGTCTGTAAAGAATTTAATAAGTGACTTGAAAGAAAAGGCTTTTTGGTGGAAATCATCTATTCAAAATAACAGCAGGGGGGATAGAGAAAGGGATTCTCCGAATGGATGTATTGAATTGGGAGAAGCAATTTTAAGTGAAACTTACAAAGTTTTGGAAGCAATTATAGAATACTATAATGTTAGTAAATTAGACAGGAAAACTATAAATAAAGTTTCTGAATTAACTGAACAAATAAATAATATCAGAGGTTTAATAACTGATTGTATGCCAATATTAATTGAGAAATTTGAAGAAAAACATGGTAAGGGGCAACACTTAAATAGACGTTTTAAGGAGTTCATGGCTGAATATCATGTATCATTTCCTACTAGGCATATTGATAGCTTGAAGGAATTAGAAGGAGCTTTAAAAAAGGTAGAAAAGTATATAAAATATAGTAAATACAATCTATCTTTAGAAAAAAAGTTACTTTTAACTGGAGTAGCCGGGGTTGGTAAAACTCATAGCATATGTGATTTAGCTAAGGAAAACTTGGAATTTGGTATCCCATCTATCATATTTTATGGTCAATACTTTAGGGATAAATCCCCAGAAGAAGTAATTCAAGATAGGTTAGATTTTCCTACTGATATAATATTTGATGACTTTTTGTATGAACTGAATAATATTGGTGAAGATATTGATAAGCCTGTAATATTGTACATTGATGCAATTAATGAGACTAGTAATAGGGAGTATTGGCAGGACTATCTAGAATCATTTTTAGCAAAATTTGATAGATATAAATGGTTAAAAATAGTACTGTCCTGTAGAACAACTTATCTAGATGATACATTCCCAGATGAAGTCAAGATAGAGGTTATTGAGCATACAGGATTCAAAGCAAATGAATTTGAAGCCTATACGGAATATTTTAGGTATTACAACTTAGAAAACCCATCAATTCCCCCTATGCAGAAGGAGTTTTCTAATCCATTGTTCTTAAAAATGTATTGTGAAACACTAGCAGAAAATAAAGAACAACATTTTTTGACAAAATTTCTTGGAATTAATGATCTTATAGAAGAGTTTTTGAAACAAAAGAATCGAAAAATTTCAAAAGAGTTTAAAAAGCTCTTGGAAAAAGAAAAGTTGATCCATAAAGCTGTAGAACTATTAGCATTAGAAATGCATAATAGAAGGAAATTGTATCTTTCTTGGGGAGATGCAAAGGAACTAGTAGATGGATTGAAGCCAAGTTTGGAAACTGAATTTTTTCAAATGTTAATTTCCGAAAATTTATTAAAGGAAGATGATTTTGAAGGGCCAACAATTTCATTTGCATTTGAAAGGCTATTTGAATTTATTTTAGCTGAAAAGTTCTTGGAGAACTATAAATCAAAGTCAGAGTTAGAAGAAGCATTTAAAGAAAAAGGCGACTTATTTTTACTGTTTGAGAGTCCAACTTCGTACAGAGGTCTTATAGAGGCGATTGTAATAATCGTCGCTGAAAGATACCATTTAGAATTATTTGAAATTATGGATATTGAAGATGGTTTATTGTATGAAATAATACTAGACTCTTTCTATTGGAGAAGTGAAGAGGCATTTTCTCACAAAAGTGAAATGATAATAAGAAAAACTTTGATGAATAGCAAGGATCAAAAACTAATAAAAAAAGCTCTATTAACTATTATATCTCTTTCGCTTAGACCAAAGAACTTATTTAACGCAAGGTATTTTCATAAATTATTTAAAGGACAGCCAATTGTACATAGAGATGCCTTTCTTGGTTATTGGCTTCTAAAGGGATACAGTAATGAATCGGAAGTAAAAAGAATTGTTGATTGGGCTATAGCTTTAAAAATAAAAGGTCTTGATATCGAAATTATGAATCTATGGAGCATAATTCTTTCATGGTTTTGCGGTAGTAATGATTTGGATTTAAGGGATTATTCTAGTAAAGCATTAAGTAATATTTTTTATTTATATCCAGAAGTAATAATTCCTACAATAGAAGAATTTAGATATGTAGATGATGACTATATAAGTGAAAGAATTTGGGGTGCTATTTATGGTTCATTAATTAAAAACAGAACTAAAGAGTATCTCACAAAGCTGGTAGACTATATATGGATTGGTTATTTTCAGAAGGGGCTTACAAATAATGCTGTAATACGGGATTATATGCGTGGAATAGCGGAACTCTCTGTGGTTTTAAATTGTTTTCCGGAAGGAAAACGGATAGAAGATTTTAGACCGCCATATAGTAGTAGAAAATTAATAACCCCAACAAAAAAGCAAATGAAAGATTTACTTAAAGAAAAGAATTATCAGGACCTGCACTTCAGTTGTACAGATGGGGATTTTAATAAGTATACTCTTAATACCGAATTAAGTGATTATCCTATCTCGAAAGAGGAATTGGGCAGAGTTATCTATAGAGATGTACTAGAGATGGGATATAATGAGAGGTTAGAGGGGCTAGATGAGTATATTGGATATACATATGGAGCTGGAAGAGGAAGAGATCATTTCGTTGAAAGGGTAGGGAAAAAATATCAGAAGATCTGCTTAAATAGAATTATAGGACAAATAAAGGATAACTATTGTAAAAAAAGAAGAGAGTGGATTGTAGAGGAAATAATTCCATTTGAACAAGCTTTGGGACATAGAGGAATAGATCAAAGTACAGTTCCTAATACAAAAGTAGTAAATGATTTTATTACAACTACATTAAATTACGATTTTAGATTGGTAGAGGGTTTACCATGTAAGGATTGGTTAAGGAATGAAGATGTACCAGATATCAAATCCGAATTGACAAAGAATTATCATCAAGATGACTGGATTTTACTTAAAGCATATTTTGATTTCAACTCTTATACCGAATATGATTTGGAGAAATATCCGTACAAAAATATTTGGTTTCAGATCAGAAGTTATCTAATAGAAAAAGAAAAAATGTCAGCTTATAAGGAATGGGTGAAAGATAAAAATTTCATGGGGCGTTGGATGCCTGAAGGATATGATAGCTTATATGAAGGGTGGCTTGGTGAGTACCCATGGAGCCCGCATTTCAAAAATATCTTAAGAAATCATGAACAAGATCAGGAAGTGGTGGGGGGAAAATTACCATTTAAGTTGATCTCAACTACTAATGAATATTCTTCTGAAGGAGACTCAGATTCATTTAGAACTAAATATGACTATAATCTTATCCTTCCGTCAGTAAAATTTTTTAGTGATTTAGATTTAAAGTGGAACGGTGAAAATGGATATTTACTTGGAGAGGATTTAGTTTTTATAAGTTCAAATGATAAGTTTAAAGGGTTGTATGTTAAAAAAGAATTTTTAGATAGATTTTTAAAGGAGAATGATTTAACGCTAGTATGGACTAATTTAGGAATGAAACAAATAATAAGTAAGGAACGGAATGATAGTGAAGGGGAAGCAGAGATAAGTGAATCTTATGTTTATGAGAATGAAAATATACAAAAGGTTCATTCATTATATAAAATTAATATCTTTTAAAATGAAAAGATAAGGGAGGAGTGATATATTGCTACTCCTCCCCTATAGATTATTGATCAAACTATACTTATTATGTTGCCTTAATATATCTTTGTTTGTCATATTAATATATTTTCTAACCATCTCAATTGATGAATGTCCTAATATCTTTTGAAGAGTCATCACATCGCCGTTATTAAGCAAATAATACTTTGCAAATGTATGTCTAAAAGTGTGAGGAGAGACCCTTATCGCTTTAATTCCTGCATTATTACCATATGTTTTTAATCTTTGTCTAAATCGTGCAGGATCAATGATATTCCCATAAACAGTAGCAAATATATGCAGGGTATCAAATTCCTCAATTTCAACTAGTAATTCACGCAGTAGCTTACTAGTCTTATGGGAAATCGGTACATATCGAATTTTACGTTTTTTTGTATTAGTAGTTTTAATTCAATCACATTCGTTTTGAAATCAATATCCTCTTGTTGAAGGTTTAACGCTTCACTAATACGCATTCCCGTATCAGCAAGTAACATCATTAATACATAGTCCCTAAATCCTGCGTATGTTCGTTGATTTGGCTGTTTAAGTAAAGTTTTTAATTGATCAACGGATAATGCTTCTATATTATCTTTTGCTTCTTTTAATGATTTAATTTTTGTAAAAGGATTTAAATGTACATAATCCTCTTCAACGAGAAAGTTGTAGAATGCCCTCATATGCTTCATGATAGTATTTATATAAGAAACGGAGACACCAACGGATTTATATTCTTCCCTAACACAATGGTTATTTTTATGCTTAACGTGGTCGTTTTTCAAGTAATACAAGAACGCTCTAATAGTATTTGTATCGATTGTATTAGGTGATACGTCTTCATGATATTCTTCTAAATATCGATGAAATACTAAGAAATATACCTTCTTATTTTCAAGTGTTCTTCTTGCAAGTCCTTCTGCTTCTTTTGCAAACATATAAATGTTAAATAACTCTTGGAATGTGTAAGTTTCAACTTGTTTAAACTCAATACTTGTACGACCTAACTTTGCTTTACCTCTTTTACCTGTTCTGGACAAAATAAAACGCCTCCTTATATCGGTAATTTGGTTTACCGTATAAGAAGACGTGAATGACTTGCACCCTAAAAAGTAAATGGCCGCAACACTAGGATGATTTTTGGTGTGCAAAGGATAAAACCTTAACACTTACAAACCCTTGTAAAATACGGTCTCATTTACAACTATGACCCCGGAGAGGCTCGAACTCACGACCTCCACCCTGTCAAAGTGGCGCTCTCATAGCTAAGTTATGGGAGGTAACTACTTTTCAATTTTCAAACCTAATCCACGAAATCTATTAATCTGCACCCAATTACTTCCTTCTTATCTCCTCATATCCTATAATTAATCTATAAAATTAAATGGGGGTAATTTCCAAGATGAAGCTTCAAATCATCAACCAAAAAGCTACTCAATTTGAACCCGATATTTCATTGCTTACTGAAAAAGAATCAGGGCGCCAAGAATTCGTAAAACGTTTTCCATTAGAATCCTTAAGAAATCTCACCATAGAAGAATATGCAAATACCAAAACAAAAGATTGTTTTAATTACTGGCTCGAGCGAAAAAATATTTTAGGCGGCATTGGCGGAGCTAATTCTGCTAAATTCGGTATTTATCTTGCTAAAACTGGTGAGTACTGTAAAAGTTACGGTAAACAAAAAGTGGTATTAAAAGATGAACAGTTACAAGAAGAATTTAGAGCTCTAAAAGAGGGGATTTGTGAAGCGATTCAACTTGCAAAGGAAGGCCGCATTTCTGAAATTGTTACATTAGATTTACCAATTTATAATATGATAATGCTAAAAATTTTAAATATTTATGTTCCAGAGAAATTTTTAAATATTTATTCACCACCAATATTGATTGAACTTGGGAAGGAATTACATATAAAAGATGAATTGCTTACTCCTCAGAATGCAATTGCTTTGAATCATGCAGTGTTACATGCTATTAAGAAAGAAAGTGTTTTTTTAGATTGGTCTAATGAAAAAATTTCAAGATTTATCTGGGATACATTTTCCGAACGGGATAAATCCCTTGCTAAGAATACAAACTATTGGTTAGCTGGACATACATATGGAAAAGATCGTTCCATCCAAGATTATTTGTTGGCAAACAATTGCATAGCGATAGGATTTTCACATGAGGATTTATCATCTTTTCTAGAAGAAGAAAATATTGAGGATATCATTGATGAGAAAGAAGAAACATCAGCAGGACAAAAAGCATTAAAGCAATTTTTAAAAATGAAAGAGGGAGACCTTGTTGCTTTAAAAACATCTTTTACTCGAAAGGTTGATGGGAAGACAAGATCAGTGTTACGGGTTAGCGCTGTTGGAAAAATTACCAAAGATACTATCGATGGTTATGAATTCTCCGAGGAGTACGGGCATCTCCTTCCAGTCGAGTGGATTAATACTGAGGAGAGAGAGTTCATAGGTTACGGAGGATATCGTAGTACATTAAATGAAGTGAAAAATAAAAATGTAATTAACTTAGTATTTATGCAGGGAAAGGAAATTAGCAATAGGCCCCAAGAATCTACTGAAGTGTCAGACTCAGATCCAAGAAACTATGTATTTTTTGGGCCGCCTGGAACAGGGAAAACATATCAAATCGTTGAACGTGCTCTTGAATTAATCGATAAAAGAACATATGAGGAACTGAAGGTAGATGGACGAGAAGCATTACAACAAGAGTTTTCACGTTTAACCAAAGCAGGACAAATTCATCTCGTAACGTTTCATCAGTCCTATGGATATGAAGATTTTATAGAAGGGCTGAAATCTGATGGGAAAGGGAACTTTGTACCAACAGATGGTATTTTGAAAAAAGCCGCTCTTGAAGCGATGTATGAAGGAATTCAAAGCACTAGTCAGGACTTTTCTAATGAAGTTCGTTTTGAGCAACTATATGATTACCTGATTGAAAATGGTCTGAAGAATAATATTCAATTCGAATCAAAAACAGGAACAACAAATTTCATTTCATACATTTCAGAGCAAAATAATATTGTTATAACGAGTGAAGATGTAAAAACTAGTTCAATAGTTTCAAAGAATCGTTTACTAAGCCTGTATCGCTATGTTCAGGATCATGATATTGATTGGAAGAATAATACTATGTTTGTTCGTGAGGCGATTGGTGGGTGTAATCAGACGAGATATTGGTCTGTACTAAATTGGATATTAGAAAAAATGGAAGATACAACAGAAGAAGAAAAAATTGAGGTTGAAGGAGAAGAGAAAAAGGTAATTATTCAAAAGGCATTGCTGGAAAACGGTTCGTTTGATTATTCGAATGCGAAAAAACATGTTGTAATTATTGATGAAATGAACCGAGGTAATATTTCTAAGATTTTTGGTGAGCTATTAACGTTACTGGAAGAGGATAAGCGTTTAACACAAAGTAATGAATTGATTGTTGAATTACCTTATTCAAAAGAGAAGTTTTCGTTACCTCCCAATCTATATGTAATTGGGACAATGAATACGGCTGACCGCTCTATAGCTTTGCTTGATACAGCGTTACGTCGCCGCTTTGTGTTTGAAGAAATCATGCCAAATACTGATCTTCTTGAATCGATTGGTGATGAAATTGACCTTGCTGAAATGCTTTCTGTTATTAATAAGCGGATTGAAGTACTGTATGATCGCGATCATATGATTGGGCATGCGTATTTTATAAACGCGAAAACAGATAATGAAGTTATAGCTATTTTTCAAACGAAAATCATTCCACTTTTACAAGAGTATTTTTATGATGATTGGGAAAAGATTGGTCTTGTTTTGGGGGGAATAGGGAGTTCAAAAGAAGATCAATATATTGTTTATAAAGAAGAAGTTAATGTAAATGAACTGTTTAAACAAAAGCCATCTATTTATATTCCTGCACTGTACCGAGTAAAACGAAAATTAACAGCGCAAGAGCTAATAGCGATTTATGAATAAGACAATTATAGTGCGTGAGGCATATGACTGGATTACAGAAAACGACGTTACAGCAGAACAATTTGATGAGCTTATACGGTATATTGAAGAGAAATATCCAAATGACCAAGTGATTGATCAGAAGTACAAACGAATGCGCTTTATTAATTATGTTGGCGTGATACAATGTTCGGACGTGCGGTACGAAATTATTCCTAAATTAAAACTCACACCTACTGACGATCGAAAGGCATTGCTAGGAATGCTTTCAATTACAGGCTTTTTGCCGGTTTCATTTTATGAGGAAGTACTAAATGGCGAGGATAGAGGAGAACTGCTTACGGCATTTCTTGCTACATTTCTTACCCGTTTGCTGAATGAACTCAGAAAAGGGACTTATAAAACATACGAACGTCATGAAGAAAATTTAAATACACTGCGTGGCAAACTCGAGCTTAGTAAACACATTTATAAGAATGTATTTCAAAAAACAAAAGCATATTGTGCATTTGATGAATATACGGAAAATAACTCTTTGAACCAGCTATTTAAATGTGCATTGCTCATTGTAAAAAAGCATACAAAAATACATACTTTAAAACTTTATCTTGAGCGCTGTTTAGGCTACTTAGAACCTGTGGATGTAGTACATTTTACAGAGAAGGAATTTAAAAGCATTACATTTAACCGACAGAATGAACGTTTTCGTCAAGCTGCTTTATTTGCTAAGCTAATCGTTGAGCGGGCAACGATTTATAGTAAAGGGCGAGGAGCATCATCGTTCTCTTTCTTATTTCAAATGAATATGTTGTTTGAAAAATATATTGAAGTAGCATTACAAGAGGCTATTGGTAATAATAAAATAATCAGTCAACATGCAGAAAAGAGGCTATTACGTAATAAGAAGAGTGGACGCCAGAACATTTTATTAAAACCAGATTTTGTGATTAATAATGTGATAATCATGGATACGAAGTGGAAAAGTGCAACAAATAATGGAAGAAGTAGTTATGTTCAGAGTGACATTTATCAAATGTATGCGTATGTAACTGCTTATAAGGAAATTCAAAGGTGTATTCTGCTTTATCCGAAACAAGATGGAGAAGTTATACATCCCGTGTGGGAAGTTATTGATACAGAAAAAACTATTGAAATGTGCACGGTAAGAATTGATGAATTTTCCGAGACTGTGCGAGAATTAGAGGGAATTCTACAAAAACAAGTTAAATAATTTTGTAAAGACACTCGATTGAATAGGGGTGTCTTTTATTATAGAAATCAAATCTCTTTTGGGGAAGTATGAATATTCAGTTTGTTTTAATTGAAATAGAAATGAACTTATTATATAATAAGTTCAAGAAAATTTTTCCTTTTTAATCATTCCTAAATAACCACAAACCTTTCGGGTTTACGATTCATTACAAGTAAGTGTATAAAACATATACGCTAATTTGTATTACGAATGTATTCCTGGGAGGTTTTTTTGCGTTATGGAATAGGACAAGTATTGACCTAACAAGGATGTGATAGGATGTCTTAACTTTTTAAGAAATGTAATAAGGAAGTAAGAATTTTGAATTTCAAAATACAAAAGAAGGTGAAAAAAGATGAGAGGAGCAGTCTCGTCTTTTTTATTTCGAAAGGAGAAGGACATGGGTAAGAAAATTATGGTTCAATCTGTAAAGTTGGTAAAAGACAGTAATCGAATTTATGATATTGAGAAAAAGAAAATCACTTGTCCAGCGGATGCTGTACGGTTTGCACAGATTATATTTGATATAGAATCAAGACCTAATGAAATTTTTGGTGTATTTAACTTAAACACAAAGAATGAAATTATTGGATGTAGCATTGTGTTCGAAGGAACTGTTGATTCATCGTTAGTCCATCCACGCGAGACGTTCCGCACAGCAATATTAAACAATGCATCTTCAATAGTATGTTTCCATAACCATCGTGCGACACGTTCCTAACTGAAAAGGTTACGCACGCTGTCTGAACGTCATTTATGGCAAGTAAGGGAGTCGTGAACTCTTAACTCGATAGGTAGAATGATAGGGTAACGCCTTGAAATGCCTACTCTAATACTCCGACATGCGTTATTCGAATGTGTATAAGAATAGGGTGTGAAGCTCGGTGAAGTCGGCTGAAAGTTGTCGTAGTACTCATGAGTAACCGAAAGCTAACCAGAGGTGGTTGGTACAACTGATAGGTCGGGAGTCGTGAAAAACTTAATATGGTGAGAATGTGATAAAACACTGACGAACTAGCGAACGAAATGTCTGTAAGTGAAACTACTTAGAAATGAGTAGACTTGATGAAAACTTCAAGTGCGTTCCGTGGGCGAGTAAGTATGGTGGTTTCGAAAGCTCCATGCATCGTTACAGGCGATGGAGAGGACGCCAGGCAAGAGCTAGCACCTAAGTTAAGAATAGATAGAGTTAAGGGAACGTGGAAAGCTATCAACATGGAGAGTACACACTCTATGAAGTGGTAGGGAGGAAAGGAATATATCTATAACTTCCTTTTATGATAGTGAGAGTAGAGGCAGGAGTGATGAAGTTTCTGTAATGGAAATGGAACAATAGCCTCAAGTCGTTTCGCCTAAACTATTTCAACTCAATCATCTCAAGGATTCTCGTATGACTAAAAAGGTCACGAGCCAAGATTGGAGCGTGATATACCTTGAACGAAAACTTTAAGAAGATCCCTAGAATGAAAAATACAAGGTTACGCCATGCTGAGTATTATGGCATGACTGAAATCTTCGATGAACTTTATGCAAAAAGTAAGGATAAACAAAAATTTAAAAACCTCATGTCAATCATTACTTCAGACAACAACATTCTACTCGCCTATCGAAATATTAAACGGAATAACGGAAGTGCCACGCCTGGAGTCGATGAAGTTACGATAAAGGACGTTGAAGAGCTTGGAACCCATGAGTTTATTGGAATTGTGAAGAAAAGATTTAAACAGTATAATCCTCGAAAAGTAAAACGTGTGGAAATTCCAAAACCTAATGGAAAAACTAGACCATTAGGTATTCCATCTATGTGGGATAGAATTGCACAACAATGTATTCTACAAGTACTGGAACCTATATGTGAAGCTAATTTTTATAAATATAGTTATGGGTTTAGACCGACAAAATCAGCTGAAAATGCAATATCTGCATGTAATGGGCGAATAAACAATAATAAAATGCAATATGTAGTGGACATAGACATTAAAGGTTTCTTTGATGAAGTGAAACATCCAAAGCTTATGCGACAAATTTGGACAATGGGTATTCGTGATAAACAATTACTTGTGATTATACGTAAAATGTTAAAAGCGCCTATTGTTTTACCAAATGGAGAAATCGTACATCCAACAAAAGGGACACCGCAAGGTGGAATACTTTCCCCTCTATTGGCGAATATCACTTTAAATGAATTTGATTGGTGGATTGCAAACCAATGGGAAAGTAAAAAGTGTCGAACGATTAACGACTATTTTAATAAGAAAACAGGATGGTATAATCGTCAATATCGCTATCAACAACTTAGAAAAACATCTACATTAAAAGAAATGTACATTGTCCGCTACGCAGATGATTTTAAAATTTTTACTACAACGCGATTAAATGCCGAAAAGATTTTCATGGCAAGCAAAATGTGGCTAGAGGAACGGTTAAACCTTCCTATTTCTGGGGAGAAATCTCAAATTACAAATCTGAAAAAGAAAAGTAGCGAGTTTCTCGGCTTTGAACTGAAAATGGAACGAAAAGGATATGACCGTTTTGGCCGCAGAAAATACGTTTGTCAATCACATATAGCAGAAAAAGCACGAAAGAGGATTAAGAAACAACTCAAAGACCAAATCAAACTCATGCAAAGAGTTCCCAATGGAAACGAATTAATCAAGAACGTTCGAATTTATAATAGTATGGTTATTGGCATTCACAATTATTATCAAATTGCGACGCAAGTAGTCAATAGTTTGATGCCAATACAATACCAATTAACACAAATAGAACGTCAACGATTAAAGCAATTTTCATTGCGAAAAACAACCAATTATCCAATCAAAGATAAAGGCATTAAACCTTATTTAAAATCAAAGATGACAAGATATATTAATGGATATCCCCTCATTCCTATTGGGTTCATTAAAACAAAAACAGCATTAATGCCCAAAAATAGTGTTAATAAATTTACCAAAGAAGGACGAGAACTAATACATCGGGAACAAAAGTCGGTTCCGAACTGGCAAGTTCAATGGATTAGGGAACACCCTATCATTAATGAACGGACAACGATAGAATTCAATGACAATCGAATATCGCTGTTTATAGCCCAAAATGGAAAATGCGCAGTAACTGGGGAAGAATTGATTCTAACGGAAATGGATTGCCATCATAAAACATTATGGAGTAAAACGAAGGATGATAGTTATTCCAACTTAGTGCTAATTACTAGAGATGTTCACCGGCTAATCCATTCCACAGATGTAGAAACTATCCAAAGGTATCTTGAATTTCTTGAATTAAATGAGGAACAACTTATAAAGCTGAATAAACTAAGATTGTTAATTGGAAATGAAATAATCAAGTAAATTAGGGATTTAAATTAAACTAAGTAGATTGAGGAAAATGAAATAGAAGGCAAACGATGGCATGCCGTGTGCGATGAAAGTTGCACGCACGGTGTAGAGCAGGGGAAAAGGTGGAGATAACCTCAAAGTCTTACCTATTGCTATCATCAGGACATAGTATGGAGTCTCATGAAGATGTTGAAGTAACTAAGAGATTAAAGGAGTGTGGAAACATTATTGGTATACCTCTTTTAGATCATGTCATTATTGGAGATAACAGCTATGTAAGTTTAATGAAAAAGGGGATTATCTAATACAGAGCAATAAGCCAACTATTTTTAAGGGTGTGTATGGAGGAATAGGAAGATTCTAAAGCGTTTATTCGCATGGATCTTCTTATTCTTTTTTATTTGTAAGGGTGATTTATAAAAGTATTCATAATATATGATTCATGGAAATGGACATATTAAAAGGTCAGAAATATAGGATAAGAAAAAAAGGATCTATGCCTAATAAACTAACAAGATAGCTCTAACTTAACGCGAGAAAAATTAGCTTAAAGGCTTTTGATATGAAGGAAAAAGAAGCAGCAAGCTGCTCAAGTGATAGAAAAGTAGTAGAAGAAAACCCAATAGCATTCAACGAGCAAACTTTGGAGTTAGTAAACCATTTATAGCTGAAGGGAATAATGCGGGGATTGAAGATTTGAATGTAGAACTTGTTCTCAAAGCAATGGAAATAGCTTTAGAAAAGAATACGCCTAAGGTGAACGTAAACGTTTAGAACAAGTATTAGCTAAATATCGAAAAGAGTCTTAAGTCAAATGGAATTTTCTTCCCTAAAAGAGCTGTTCCATTGTTATACATAAGAACCCCTCTTGAATATCAAGGAGGGAACAGCATAACCTCGTTTGGGTTCGAACCAGCGACCGCCACCTTGTTAAGGTAGCGGTCTTTTTGATATATTACTCTTCTTTCTGTATTATAAATTCCCAAAACTTCTTTAATTCCTCTCGTTTTTGGGGAGAGGCACTTTTAATTGATGTAAACCATTTCTCTAATTCTGTATTATGTACTTCGATACTATCTTTTGCAATGAATCCTATTTCTTCTAATAAGGATTTAGTACTTATATTCATGGCGTTTGCTATCTTTTCTATTACTAATAGTGTTGGTTCTACAGGTTTTCCTGTTCTGGAATCTACGCCTTTTTCAAGTTTGTCTATATAAGTATGACTAACATCGCATTTTTGAGCAAAATCGCGCAAGGATAGTTTATTTGTTAATCGATAATTTTTAATAATTTCACCAAGAGTTTTCTTCATATGTAATCCTCCTATTACAATTGTAAACAATAATTTACAAAAAGAAACTAAAATAGAGAAAAAACATGTAAAACATTGTTGACGATTTAGTAAACTATGATTTACAATTATTTGTAATTATATGAATACATAAGCGGAGAGGAGTAGAGCAGTGAATAGGATAGCTGAATTACGGAAAGAAAAACTAATATCACAAGAAAAA
The DNA here is from genome assembly GCF_054509685.1 of Bacillus sp. C-3-6. NCBI lineage: Bacteria > Bacillati > Bacillota > Bacilli > Caryophanales > Bacillaceae > Bacillus > Bacillus sp. C-3-6. The sequence continues at coordinate 355,388 of NZ_JBSSBE010000002.1, forward strand.
TTAGCGGAACAAGTTGGTTTATCGCGCACTTATATTTCTGAGATAGAGAATAATAAAAAACAACCAAACGTTAAGTTAGCTATAAAAATAGCAAAGGTTTTGGGAAAAAGCGTTGAATCTATTTTTGGGCCCACTTGTAAACTATAGTTTACAAGTGGGGTGAGTGAGAATTCAATTACCTTACATAGCAGCTACCTCATAATATAAACAATTTAATTAACGGTAAAAATACGGAGAAGGAAGTGGTTAAATATGAACATGAAAACATTTGAAATGCGTGAAAAACGTTTAGCAGAACTACTAGGTGCAAAAGTACTATGGGAATTTATCAGTGCCGTCACAGAGGAAATTGAAAAGCAGGAATTAGAGTCTACACCAGGTTTGTTAGAAGATCTATTCATACATGTGAAAGAAACCATTCAAATTCAAAATATGAATCAACGCATAACAAAGGCCCCTGTAAAAACAGAGGCTGGTAGTATAGATAAAGAGACATTATATATAGAAGCATATGTAGAATTAATTAATCATAAGTTTGTTATTTCTGAATTAGCTGTAGAGCTTTCATCTGTTCTAAAAGAATTAAATTGTTTTGTTCAATCATCTTTGCCACAGCTTCAAAGTGAGCTTGATTCTCAAGAACCTCAATCTGCTTCTCTTTAGGGAGTGATTGAAGTATTTCTTTTATTTCTTTACACTCGTATATGTTATTCTCCGAGTATTCGATTAATTTATTGCGACGATTGGTGTATTCAAGTGCACCTAAAGTCGCTAATACGCGAGGGTCTAACCCTAGAATTTCCATGTATTCCTCTCCTTTCCTCTACAATAATTCGATAGGGGGAATGAGATTCCTTTAATGAATTAGTAGAGTCTTTATATAGCTATACAAATGGTTAATGATTAGTAGACATGTTACCTAGCAGGAATGTAATAGAATTAGATTTTAAAGAGATTCTAAAAAGGATGGAAAGAAAGGAGAATTCAGTAATTCTCACTCTTTTTTCTTAAATGCTAAATATGAAAAGGTTGTTTCCTTTTATCATGAATTTTACATTGGTTTCTTTGGGAAAGATTAGGGATATATATAGGATATGGCGGATGAATGAATAGATAAACAAAATGAATGAAAATTGTAAGAATTGCAGGGAATGTTAAGGGGTTATTAGGTAATAAATTTTAAAGTATTTAAGAGTGGGAAGATGTGTATCAATCGTTACTTAAAAAGTAAAAGATTAATGATTAAATAGGGAGGAGTGTCTAAGGTACTTGTATAGATGAAATAATAGAGCATATGAAATTAAAGCATGATGAAACATGTTGAAATAAATAGAAGGGGATTTTTAGGTAGGTTAAGCAGAGAAATAAGGCATGCTGAGAAAGTGGCTATTGAATTTGAAGAAGTTAAAGTCTGAAAGGTGTCACTTATGTAAGAATATCTATTACTAATTTACTCTATATAAAAAAGCAGCTGCACAAAAGTACAGCTAGTCTTCTTCGCAAACTTATATGGCCTCGATGACGGATTGGGATTTAGGTATAAATAGTAATTGTGCTGCTAAGGAAGTTGTTGTGTTAGCAAATGGGTATGCTTCCTTATAAAGAAATTTACTATACACTATTTCATTCATTTCAAAGGTCGTATACAGTTTTTTAAGGATTTTTTGAGAAATTTTATTTGTACAAGCAGCGATAAAATCATAATCTCTTTTACTTATTTCTTGAATGGCATGTGAAAGAAGGGTAGTGACTATACCACTTCCCATCCAATCTGGATGACAAGCGCCCATATCTAGATAGACCAATTTTTCTTTATCTAAATGAGAAAATTCAATAGATTCTGTCTCTAATGTATCTAAAAGTTGAAAAATAGGTTCCATTTGCGGGCATAGTTCAATCGCTTTCTCTGTATCTATTAGTGGCTGAGTTACTTTTTTTGTTAAAAGAACTCCAACAATTTGAAAATTTTCTATTGCTACAAATGACATAGCTTGAGATACAGCTTGTTTCATCATTTCTTCGCACATTTTGTGAAAAGGAGCAAAAGGAATTTGTAAACTGCTTACAAGAGGTTCGTTATTCACAAAAGAATGTGCAAGTAAATGTGCTGCATCTTTCACGTGGTGTGTATCTAGTAGCTCTATATTCATATGTTTTTCCTCTTTTCCTGATATAGTTAATAGTGATTAAAAGGATTAAAAATTTTATTTAATTTAGTTAAATTTAATTATTAAAGCGCTAACAAATATGGTTATTAAACATATGAATAAATCTGTTTAGTAGCAATCGAAATATGTTCATAAAGAAATGCTACGATTTCATCTATACATTCAACAGTTGTATATGGAGAGATAGAAAAGAATTTTAATGTGGAAATTGAATTTCTATCACAACTGTTTATTACATCTACTACACAAGAACGAGTTGTATCGCCAAAAAATACTTGATCACGATTTTTTCCTAGATAATTAAATAGGTCTATATTTAACTGATTTGTATCCTCAATCTCTTCTTTTGTTGCAAAGCCTATTCGTTCTTTTTCCCAATTTTCTTGGCCATCTCCATTCATATAGAAACGGAAAGTTGTAATTGGTCCAAATGTAAAATCATTTGTGATTGCGACTTGAGGCAGGGCCTTGCGCAACTTCTCTCTAAATAATAGATTTACACGAATATAATTTGCTAATAATTTTTGATATCCATTAATTCCAAAGGCTAATAGATTGATATACATTGGAATAGCACTACCAGCTCGTGAGCATTCTAAGGTATAGCCTGTATGATAACTACCATATGATCTATTACCAAGATAAGGTGTATCATCTTGTTCAATGTCCATCAGTTGTAAATCAGTATGGCTTTTTACGATTAAAATACTTGAGGCATAAGGTGTTTGTCCTAATTTATGAAAATCAAAACATACACTATCTGCAAGAGACATATATTGCATTTTATCTTGTACGTATTGTAAGGCATTTTTTACATTAGGTTCAAATAAGAGTGGATTTTCTTCAAAATTATAATTATTAAAGAAGCTATAGAATCCGCCCATTGCAGAATCAGCATGGATATAAATAGGCTTTAATTTATATTTTTTCTGTATTGTTTCAGCGCTCTCTTTAATTTTTTTTATATCATCAATGGTAAATGTATCTGTTGACCCCATAGTAGCTAGAATATAGAGGGGGATACCGCCATTTTTAATAACCTGTATCATTTTATTCTCTAAATCTTCTATATCCATAGAATTTGTATAAGGATCAGTTTTCACTTTTATTAAGTGATTTGACCCGATGCCAGTTGCTTCAGCTGACTTTAATAAACTATAATGTGCATTTTCAGAAGCAAAGCAATATACATTTTGTGGAGCGCCATGTTCTTTTGCTGATGGGAATTGTTTAGAAATTGCTAAGCGCAAGCTCGAAAACACGCATCCTTGTCCACCCCATGTTGTATAGCCACCGCTATTATGAGGATTATAACCAATCAGTTTTGAAAGCATGGATACAACTTTTACTTCTGCTTCAGCTGCCCCTGGACCATATACATCCCAAACACCATTACCATTTAAAAGGGCCATGGTTATTACACCTAATAGTGAAGGTATACTTGGTAGTGGTACAGCGTTAGACAAGTAATATTTATTTGGATAAGGATGACCATTCATAAATTGGTTTAGCTCTTCTATAACCTCAGACATAGTGATTCCAGCTAGTGGAATATGACTTTGGTGAATTAAGCCATTGTAGTATCCTTCGGATTTTTCCTCACATTTACCTAAAGTAGCTCGCTCTTCATTTTTTAATCGGTCAAGATTTTTAATTATTTTCTGCATAGATTCTAATAAAAGTTGTTGTTTTTCTTCATTTCCGTCAACGCTCGGAAATAGTTTTAAAATATCTTGCATGCAGTCACTTCTCCTTGTGAAAAACTGGATTTTTATTTTACTTGGTTAAACATAAGGGTATAATAATTTGTAATTGTCCTTTCGAACACTTAGAAATGAGGAGCTATTTAGAAAAAAATGTAATTCCATAGAAGATTATATGAACTATGGAATTTAAAGTAAAGAAAATTTTTTTGATTTATTTTAAAAAAGTAATTGTGAGATAATGAAGTTTCTAAAAAAAATTCTGAATTAATTGTTTATTCGGTTTGGATGTTGCCCTAGCATGTATTCAACTAGTGTAATAGATATTTTTATATAATGTAGAACGTATTATAAGGTAGTTGAATAAAAGGGCTCAACTACCTTATAAATTGTAGAAATCGTTGGGAAAAGATAAAAAAATTAAGGTGAAAGTGCTAAAAGAATGTTCTAGTGGAGAAGAAGTAGTATGTTTAATTGGACAACAACAGATGACGTAATATTTGGCATATTGCTTTTAGGGGCAATCGCAATTGCAACCAGATACACAATTAATCAAATACAATAACGTACCTATGAAAGTAGGTGCTTTATTCTTTGTTATATAGAAATTACACATTAATTCATATTTAAACCATTGAAAAGAAAAGGGTATTGATTGTTGTTTACTGATGAGACGGATGGATAACCTTATGTTTAATAGTTACGTATAGCTATATAGGTGTTTTTTAGTAAGAATCCTATATTATTCTTTATTTACCTACACTTATACTGTTACTACCTTATTAAGATATCACCATTGATTTAAGGTGGCTTATATAAAATAAATAATTGAGATTTTTCGGAAGGGGAGACGAACTTTCATTTTTATGTATTAATTAACTAAATTTTCAAATATCGATACTTCTTATGTTAATATTTGGTATATAATGAAATTAACCCGTGGTCAACATGTTTGCTCCGATTCAAGTTATGAGATAGTTTGTTTCACCTTTTGTACATTATTTGAAAAAGAACTTGTAGCGACCCTACAAGTTCTTTTTCCTACATTGTACTCTTCAAGTTATAGCAAGAGTACAATAAAATTTATCACATAATTTAAAAATGACTATTTAATTATCCATTTTCTAAACGCATAATTATTTTGTTACTGCTCTGTAAACATTTAAACTTTTTGGCTTAAAGTTTGTATTGTTATCTTGCTTATCTACACCATTCTTGTAAAGGAATTGAACTGCTTCATATGGTTTATCTTTAAAACCATATTTATCAATTATTAAGGCTAATGTCGCCGAAACTTTAGGAGCTGCAAGCGAAGTTCCGAATTTAAAAGAGTACGAACCTCCTATAGTAGTACTCATAATATGTTCCTTTTCAAAAAGTTTCTCCTTAATCCAAGTTTCCGGACCATATTGACTTAATAATCTTAAATCACCACCTGGAGCCGTTATATTTGTAAATCCTTCTCCAAAGTTGGAGAAAACTGAAATTTCATTTGATGGTCCTGTTGAAGATACAGTGACTACGTCTGGTATACTTGCAGGAATATCCAATACATTCCCTTCAAAAATTATATCCTTAGAGTCTAAATTCATTTTAAAAAATTCATTCATTTGATTATTATCCTTTACATTTAAACCATCATTACCGCTGGCCGCAACAGTAACACTCCCAAGGCTTTTAGCATAATTGATAGCTCTTTTATAACCTTCAATTTCCGCAATATCTCCTACATATTTCTCTCCATTTAATAAATATGTTCCATCCAACAAATATGTTCCTAAACTTAAATTTATAACATCAACATCATCTTTTGCTGCTTCTACAATACCCTTCATTATCCAAATTGACTCGCCTCCTAATCCACCAAATACTCTATACGATTTAATACCTATTCCTGGAGCAACCCCTTTTAACAGTCCATTTGCAGCGATTTGTCCAGCAACACTGGTACCATGGCCCAAAATGTCATTAGTGTCATGCATATTTCCAGTTTCATTCGGTTCTCTTCCTCTTAGTCCATTTCTTGGAACTAAATTTTTAGAACCAAAAACGATATTATTTTTTAAATCTGGATGTTCCTGATCCAAACCTGAATCTATAATTCCAACAGTTACATTTTTGGTTCCAGAAAATATTTTATAACTTTCACCATCATTAGTAATTTTTTTCATATCCCATTGATAATCCCATTTACTATTACTTAACTCACCAATATTTTTATCATAAATTGGTTGTTTATCACTAACCCTTACTGAGTTGCTAAAATTTTTAATAATAGAGCTATGACTGATTTTTTTCATATCCTTCTCTTTTGCTTTTACCTGCAAAACCCCAATTTCCTTAACAGAATATAAAATTTCTCCATTATATTTACTAATTAATTCTTCTGCACTTCTATAGTTCCCATCCTCTTTTAATAAAATTGTATAATAGTTTTCTCCATCCTGTTCGGCATGGACTAAATCTACGAATTGGATCATTGACAATAAAATAAAGAAAATAAAAGTAAATTTTAAAAATTTCATATAACAACCTCCTCGATCATTAATGGATTAATAAACTATTAAAATAATAGAAGGACAGCTAAACTACTAATAAACTTTTATGACTTTAAAGAACTAATAGAAATAACACCATCCTTTCCTTAACTATCTCCTAACTTAACTAAAACATAGATGATCAAAGGTTAGTCACAAAATTTTAACATATGTAAAATTGCATATTTAAATAATTATATTGGATTATATTGTATAATTCTAATCAGAACCTTCGGAAATAAAGGAAGGTTCTGATTATTTAATAGGAGGGATTTTTATGTTGAAGAAATTAGTAATAGGAGCTGTATCTACTGGTATTATGTTATCTGGTGCTGGAGGTGTACTTGCAGCTGAAAAACCAGCAATGGTCAAAAATGAAGTATCAAACTTTGTTCAACCAAGAGATACTACTGTTTCGTTAGGTCTTAATAGTACTTACTATATGACTGGTTCACGTTTTAGCATCCTATATGGAAGCAACGTAGTTTCTCTTTCCGGAAATAAGGTCACAACTATAGGGGAAGGGACAGCCCAAGTAGCAGCTTACAAATCTAATGGAGATTTAAGTGGTGTATATACATTCGTTGTAAAACGTTAATTTTTTCATTTCTTTATCTATACTTACAATTTTCATAATTTATTGTGATATAGATATTGTTTTAAATTGTTTGTACAAAATAAATAATTATTACTTTTAAGGATGAGAAATAATATATTATCTTCACTTCTTAAATAGCGTAAATTTAAAATTACAAACATTGGAAGTTGTTATAAAATGAAATCAAATCTTATCAATATGTTTTCCGCGCTATAAATAATGAGATATTCTATGTATCACATATATTTGCTTTAAACCAAAAAGAACTTGTAGTAATCACTACAAGTTCTTTTTGGTTTTCTTATTGTATTAGAAAAGAGTCCTTCTAAATATAGCAGAAATAATAATGAAGTGTTTATTTCTTGTTTGCTAACTCAAGCTGTGTATATTTGAATTTCAGTAGGTTTCATTAATAAAAATAGTTTGGACTATAGAATAAAACATTAGATCGTTAAAAAATAAGCAAAAAGGGAGGAGCCACCAACATTCTTCCCTTTTTCCTGTAATTAGGGTTTCTATATTAATGAATATAGAAGATTATAAAATGTTGGATGCAACAGTTTACACTCAAAATTATGATTTATCATATATAGTGAAGAATACAAAAACTCTGTATAGGATGAATTTAATCCTAATAATTTATTTATAGTGAATTAAAAACTTTAAAAATAAAAAGGTTAATTTTATCAATACAAGTCTTTTCTTTTACATATTAAAATGGAAGCACCCTTTCAATGTATACTGACCCCTTTACAAATTGTGAAGGGTTTTTTTACCAAACGGGTTTTATCATTTTAGCCAATTCATCTCCAACCTACTCACTTCGCATTCCTTGAAGAAGGAGTCTTCTTGGCTAAAATGATAAATTAATGAGATGGAATTAAAGTTTCAATGAGGAGAGTAGCATCATTAATAGTAAAACATGTTTTAGCTACTACAAGAGGAACTTTGATCAGATGTTATTGAATTCAAAGAAGTTAAAGTATGAAAGATGTAATTTATTTTTGCTTCTATATTTATTATAATTTAATCCATATAGAAAAGTAGCTGCAAAGTAAAATGTACCCTATAGAATAGACACTTGAAAAAAGTCTATTCTATAGGGTATTTCTTGTATAATAAAAGGAAAATTGGGATCGGAGAATGTTGAAAATGACAAAAAAGCTATTTACAGAAAGAGAAATTCAAATTTTATCAAATAACCTATACGTAAAATCTGTAAGTCAGAAAGTTATCACTTATACAGAGTAATTTAAGCATATTTTTATTGAGGAAAATGAAAAAGGAAAGCTACCTCGAAATATTTTTGAAGAATGTGGTTTTGATATAGATATGATTGGAATGAAACGAGTTATGTCATCGGGAAGTAGATGGCGTGCTGCTTATAGAAAAAATGGTGTATTGGGTTTAAGGGATACACGTATCGAAAACGCTGGAAGAACTCTTGAGAGAGAGCTTACGTTAGAAGAAAAGTATGCCCGTTTAGAAGCCGAACGAAACTTACTAAAGGCGGAAAATGAATTGCTAAAAAAATCAAACTTATGGAAGGGAGGATGAGAAGGAACTAACACTACCACCTAGTCAGAAATTCATCTTGATTCGTTCTGTCATCATGAAATACAACTTAAGGAATATGGTCAGTCATTTTTGAAAAGTAATTATAGTATCCCGTTCGGGATACTATAATTACTTTTCAGTTTCATCTCAAGAACAACGGAAACAAAAGAGTGATCGAGATGAAATCTTGAAGGAAACCATATTAAAAGCACTTCGATTTAGAAATAGAAAGGAGGGGGCTCGTCAGATAAAGATGACATTGGCGGGTCAGTTTCAAGTTGTCTACAATTTAAAGCGTATCCGTAGAATTATGAAGAAATACGAGATTGTCTGTCCGGTTCGCAAAGCGAATCCTTATAAAAGAATGCTTAAAGCTACAAAAGAACATTGAATAGTACCGAATCAATTAAATCGGGAATTTAAACAAAATACCCCAGGGAAAACACTTCTTGCAGATATTACCTATTTAGTTTACGGTAAGAATCAAAGGGCCTATTTATCTACAATTTTAGACGGCTCAACTAATGAAATTTTAGCTTACCATGTTTCAGAACAGATGACATTAGAGCTCGTAACGACAACTCTCCATAAACTAAAAAGGAATCCGCGGACTCGATTGACTGAAGGTGCTTATATTCATTCAGATCAAGGATCCCACTACACAAGCTCTACCTATCAAAAGCTAGTCAAAAAGCTAAACCTTGGACAATCCATGTCAAGAAAAGGCAACTGTTGAGATAACACCCCACAAGAATCGTTTTTTGGTCATCTGAAAGATGAAGCTCATATAAAACCTTGCGCGTCTTTTAATGAATTGAAACAAGAGATTAAGAAATATATGACGTATTATAATCACTATAGATATCAATGGAATTTAAAAAAGATGACTCCTGTTGGATACAGAAATCATCTTCTTGATGTTGCTTAATTTTTTTCAAAATGTCCTTTACAAAGGGTACAGATTAAAAGTGCAACTACTTTTTTTCACAAAAACATTATTATGCACATAACATCTTTAGCGTAAACTTGCGCTTAATGGTACTTGAGAATAAACTGTGAAATTGTTACCATAAGTACCGTGTTTAGAAAATGAGGAAGAAATTGAACCGTTCCAAATTTTGTAGGTAGATCCAGATGTATCTGTTCTTAGAAGTACATTTGAAAAGCTAGCTTGGCTAAAGGAGTTACGTCCAGTATCTTCAACACCCTGAACCATTTTTACTGGTTCGTATTGAGAAAATGAGCCATATACAGGCTGATTTGCATATCTAGGGCTTCCATTTACATACATAGTAACCGTACCATTTCCGTTATTAATTATTTTAAGGTTTACCCGATCACCATCTTTAATTGATGTGTCATATTGTGTGTTCCAATATTTACTGTTTTGACCTGATTCATTATATCCTGAATTAAGAAATACTTTATATCCACTTGGTGTTTTTGAAATACCACCCTCAACTTTAGATGCTCCAATACCTAAATACCAATTTACATACCCATCTTTAACAACAACTGATTTTGGTAGATTTATATCAGCTGCAATCCCGGTATAAGTACTATTTGTAACACTTTTTACAGCGCCTTCTGTAGCTGCAAAACTAGTAGTTGAAAACATTGATAGAGAAATTAGAAGTGAACCAACTAGATACATCATTTTTTTCTTACTTTTCCATAATACTTGATTCATTTTAGATCCCCCATATTTTAAATTGTTAAATTGTATGAAAAGTTGGCCAACTAACTACAACTTACAAATTAACGATATATCAGGTTTCATTTAATGTATATATTTTCCTGTTAGAAGTCACCAAAATGTCAAATAAATTTGTTTTTTTATATTTATCAATATAGGTGGAGTTGACAGATTAAAGTGGCATGTCTATTTAAATATAAGAAGATTTTGTTAAAAATACAATTAAAACCCATCAATGTGTTGGGGATAATATGTACTAGGATTCATTTAGGGGAGAGAACTATGGAATGAATATAGCGGGATTTTTCAAAGGGTATTTCTGAAATGTTTAGAAGTGGATTAAAAACAAAGGAAATAAATGAAACGTTTTTGTTAAGGAATTCATTGAAATAGTTCGTAGATGAAGGGGAATATATGATTTATAAGACATGGATTTCCTATATAAAAGAAGAAAGGGGATCCAGCTATGGGAAATACAAGATCGAAGTTAGATAATGCAGTTATTGAAGAGGCTATAGAGACATTAAAAGATGAAAATGAATGTTTACGTATGGAAATTGATTACTTAAAAAAGTTAAAGGCCTTCGTTCAAAAAGAGATGGAATTACAGAACAAGACAAAGCAAAAGTAATTTATCTTACAAAATTCGAGGGTATGGAACAGATTAAGATAGTATTAGATAATTATATAGTTCATTACAATAGAAAAAAATCAAAGTACAGTTAAAAAGAATGAGTCCAGTATAATACCGGACTCACATTCAAACAGCCGCTTAATTTTTTGTTTAATTCTTCAGGTCCAGTTCATCATAGGCGATCGATTGTTGGCTTGCTAAGCTTAGTGATTGTTATTCTTTAACTGATCTTAAATTACGTTAGTTTAAGTATTGAGAGTAAAAGAATAGGAATAGAAAAATTAATGTTTTGCTAAATAATCTATTAAAGAAACTTAAAGGAATAACAAGTTCTCCTATTGTAAGGATTTTAAGTTTATCCTTATTTAGTCCTTTTATTAATTCTTTTAATGTTTGGAAGTTTATTTTATTAACGAAAGACCAACTTGGCACAGCTTTTGTATCTGAACCTATTTTGAAAACGATATGAATACTATGTGCATGAAAACCGCTTATTATTAAAATAAGCATAAATCCTAAAATAATGAACCAAGTCATTTTTCAACACCTCCTTTGAGTATCTAATATTAAGATATTAAAACCGTTGAGAAAGTGTGCTGTTGTCCATGAAAAATATTGAGAATTTGTTGAGGGAATATTGAAAATATTGCAATGCGATTGATTGTAGGAGAGTTAATAATGTTTGTCAGATTATATGCGTGAAAAAAGGAAATAGGAAAGAGAACAGTTGCGTAGACTGTTCTCTTAAGGAGCGGAAGTGCTGAACATTTTCAATGACAATGATTCAAGCCTTCCGTTAATAGTATGTGCATATATTTATCATTTTAGCCAAGAAGATTCCTTCCTCAAGGAGTGTGTGAAGGGCAACAGCCCAGGAGTAGGTGGGAGATGAATTGGCTTCGAACAAGGGATGGCAGGAAGCCATCTTAATTGTTCGACATATAGAAAGTATTACTTCACTATCTATCGAATGTACGTTTGGTTTATAATAGTTATATACCGAAATGGAGGTGAATGAAATGATGATTAATAAAGCCTATAAGTTTCGTATCTATCCAAATCAAGCACAAGCCATTCTAATCAACAAAACGATTGGTTGTTCCCGCTTTGTATTCAATCATTTCCTATCCTTATGGGATCACGCATACAAAGAGACAGGGCAAGGCTTGACCTATGGTACATGCTCTGCCAAACTCCCTGCCATGAAGAAAGATTTTGTTTGGCTCAAAGAAGTGGATAGTATTGCGATTCAGTCGTCTGTTCGCAACCTTGCGGATGCTTATACGCGCTTTTTCAAAAAACAAAACAGCGCCCCGCGCTTTAAATCTAAGAAGAACAACGTACAATCTTATACCACAAAACAAACAAATGAAAATATTGCCGTTGTAGGGAACAAAATAAAGTTGCCGAAACTAGGCCTTGTTCGATGTGCCAAAAGTCGTGAAGTAGAGGGACGTATTGTAAGTGCCACTGTTAGACGAAGCCCTTCTGGCAGATATTTTGTGTCACTATTAGTTGAAACAGAAGTACAAGAACTTCCGAAAACACATTCTTACATTGGAATAGATGTAGGACTAAAAGATTTCGCTATTTTGTCAGATGGAAAACCCTATAAAAATCCGAAGTTTTTCCGATCATTAGAAGATAAGTTGGCGAAAGCACAGCGTGTTCTTTCTAGAAGAACGAAAGGATCTTCTCGGTGGAATAAACAACGAGTCAAGGTAGCTAGAATTCATGAATACATATCAAATGCTAGAAAAGATTACTTGGACAAAATCTCAACCGAAATCATCAAAAACCACGATGTTATCGGTATAGAGGATTTGCAAGTATCGAATATGTTAAAGAATCATAAGTTAGCAAAAGCAATTAGTGAGGTATCATGGTCACAATTTCGAACTATGTTGGAATATAAAGCAAAATGGTATGGAAAACAAGTCATTGTCGTATCAAAAACATTTCCTTCCAGCCAATTATGTTCTTGTTGTGGATATCAAAATAAAGACGTTAAAAATTTAAACCTACGTGAATGGGACTGTCCTTCTTGTCGTATACACCATGATAGGGATATTAACGCAAGTATCAATATAAAGAATGAAGCGATAAGGCTTCTAACCGCAAGGACTGCGGGGTTAGCCTAATCAATTAGAGTTCGATAGAACTCTTTACTTAGGAATCCCTCACTTCTAAACAAAGTGAAAGTGGGGGTAGTTCAAAATTCATACAAGAAAGGCAGCTATAAAAAATAGCCGCCTTGCCTCAGGGAGAATTCAAGAAAATTAGAGATTCATTATGGATACAGATTGGCTATTACCAATTTATTTATATTATTAGCAGGGGTTCAATAAATTATTCATAAGTTAAGATCTTACTTCATTGTAGGATGAGTGACATGCAAAGTAAAAAGAGCACTTTTTAAAAGTGCTCTTTTTAAGGTGTGTATTAGGACTTGAAAGAGGCATCAATGAAATGTAGAAGGAGATATCTCTATACAACATATGGAGGTACTATGGAAGGGTGACGATAAAAAATAAAGGAGATAATTCTTTTTAGCGACTTAAGATGTAGTCAATTGTATTACATAATTTTATGAGTAATATTGTAGTGTCTTGCATGTGGATATTAAATGTCTAATAATCAAATTAGTCAAATACTTTTCTACCGGTGCTTTATCAAGGTTGATTAGCTCGTAAGTATGAAGCGTTACGCTATAAGATAGAAATACTTACAAATTTTAAAAGAATTCCATTTGTGTACCAAGAAGCAAAATATATTTATGATAAAATATAGAAAAAGATGATTAAGAAGGGACAATTAAAGTGAAACCAACAATTTATGATGTTGCGGAAAAAGCAGGTGTATCAATAGCAACTGTATCCAAGGTAATTAATCAAACAGGGCGTATTAGTGAAAAAACAATAAACAAAGTAAATCAGGTAATGGACGAATTAGATTATCAGCCAAGTAGTGTAGCAGCAGCGTTAACAGGTAAAAAAACATATACGATTGGGGTACTTGTCCCAGATATCTCAAATCCATTTTTTGCAGAAGTAGCAAGAGCTTTTGAAAATAGTGCACGAGAATCAGGGTATACACTCATTTTATGTAGTACAGACCATCAAACAAAACGTGAGCACGAATACATTGATTTACTATTTAAAAAGCAAGTAGATGGCATTATTATTGCAACGGAATTAAATGATTATAAACTAGTTAAAAAAATAGTGAATCGAGATTTGCCGCTTGTACTATTTACAGTAGATCATCCTTCCATCACAACTCATGTTGTGACAACTGATGATATGAGGGGAGGCTACCTAGCTGGAAGTTATCTAACGCAAAAAGGCCATACATCTTTAACGATTATGATGGAGAAGGATAGAAAAAGTAGCTTAGGCAGATTGAATGGTTTCAAACAAGCGCTTACGGATTCAGGGATCCCGTTAGATGATGAGGCTATCATTAGCTGCTATTCGACAGTGGAAGATAGTAAACGTGCAAGTAAGGAATTACTTCATTTGCCTAACAGGCCTACAGCAGTTTTTGCTTGTACAGATTTGATTGCTATATGCCTTATGAATGAAGCAAGAAAACAAGGGCTTTCAATTCCAGAAGATTTATCAATTATCGGATTTGATAATACAATCTATGCTGAGATTGCAGATCCTGGGTTAACGACGATTGAACAGCCAATTAAACAAATGGCAGCTTGTACGTTTGAACAACTCTTAAAAACGATGGAAATGAAGGAACATGCTAAGCAAAAAATTACTATTATTCCTCAGTTAGTAGAGAGATCCTCAGTAAAGGATATTACATGAAAACTTTTTTAATAGCCTATTTGAATGTAACGAAAAGAAGGTCATCGTAACCATGTACAGTTATGATGACCTTCTTTTTATTTAGAGTTTATACTGAGAATTGCTCGCCGCTTTTCGTATTTAAATCCTGCTTCATCTCATTCTCCTTTGGAATAGTAAGGAAATGAGTTAGAAATGCACCAAAGAAGTACAAACCGGCAAAGATCCACATCACGCCGCCAACACCTAATGGCCCGATGAAGGCAGTTACTACTAATGGCCCAACAAATGCTGATAATCCTGACCCTAAATTTAAGACAGACATTGCAGCTCCTTTATTTTCAGGAGATAAAGATGGGACTAATGCTGTAAGCGGTACATAACCGGCAAGTGTTGCTCCGTAGCAACAGGCAACAAATAATATAGCCCAATAATTATGCCCCACCATTTGAGGTACATAATAGAGTGCAAGAGTTACAATTCCGCAACCGACTCCTCCGAACCATTTAATTGTATTTACCCAACCAAACTTGTCTCCAACAATACCAAAAATAATATTAAACACCATATTTACAAAGAATAGAGTACCCCAAATTTGAAGCCATTCAGTCATCGTAAAATTATATTTCATCATATAAGTAGGCAGGAAAACAACAAATCCAAACTGAGCGGCCGAATTTATAATTTTTACAATACCGCCTATACCAACCTTAGGATTTTCAAATGCGATGGTAATGCCTTTTAGTAACTCACTTGATTTGTTAGCGCTTACGGTTTGTGCTTTAAACTTGTCCTTATTTACAACAATAGAGAATAATCCCCCGACGACAACGAAAATTAAGGCGCTCCATAAAGTAGCGATTTCTCCGATTTTAGGAACCATATAACTAGAATAAAAGGCCCCGATAACACTAAGCCCAAGCTGGAATACGAACCAGAACCAGCCAACTGCTCTTGAAAGCATTTGCTGCGGAGTACTGTATGATACCCAGACTAAGAAAGAATAAGCAAATAAGGGATAACCAAATCCTCGTAGAGCATAGCAAATTATAATTACTGGATAATTCATATGTTGAATACCTATACCTATGAACCCAATAGAACCTAGAATGAATGATACTAAACCAAAAGTCATGACTTTCCTTGGTCCCCACATTTGTACAAATACCCCCGAAAACCAAGAAGAAGCAGATACAGTAATTCCGTAAATAGTAAACAAGAAAGCAGCATGTTCTAGCGTTAGGCCTTTCTCAACGAGATAAGGGGATAACCATCCTTGTTCTAAACCATCCCCAATCATAAAAACAATAATTCCTATGTATCCCCAAGTTAAATTAGAAGGGATACCAATCCTGTCCATAAATGTTTTGCTTGAACTAATAGCGTTCATTCTCCCACCACCGATAAGTTATTTTTGGTTAAGCGCTTAATTATTTTTGATAAAAAAAGTATACGCTTACATTGTGAGGTCGTCAATTTAATTTTTCGACAATTTACAACTTTCTTTTATAGAGGCATTCTATTTACTTATTGGACAATAAAATAATAGTGAGTATGAGAAGAAAGAAATACCTTATAGATGGGGGTTACTATTTAAAAGGCTTGGTTTTCTTTGTTATATCAGTATTTTAAAAGAATATATTTATAGCTTTTTAGATTATTTATTTCTAATTATTATTCTTTATTTTTATGTAATACGTTTATTGAAGGAACTTAAAATTCGGATGAAAAGGTAAGTGTTCAAAAAAATAAAAATGTTTTCAATTTAGAATCAAGTGTGTATAATGAAGAAAAATAGGGAAAGCGCTTAACTAAAATTATTAGGCTAAACCTTATAGACTTTCATTTTTTTTCTTAAATTTAAATAAAGAGGGAGAAATCATATGAATGTTTTAACGATTGGAATTATTGGGGCTGGACGAATTGGGAAACTGCATGTTGATAACTTGCAGCTGATGCCACAAGTAAAAATTAAAGCGGTTTCAGATGTAGTGATTAGTCATCTAGAAAAGTGGGCTGAGGATAAAGGGATTTCCACTCTGACTACAAACTATCAGGATTTATTAGCAGATCCAGAAATTGATGCTGTCTTTATTTGTTCACCAACAAATACACATGCGCAAATTATAAAAGAAGCGGCTCTTGCGAAAAAACATATTTTCTGCGAAAAACCTGTTAGTTTCTCTGTAGAAGAAACATTAGATGCATTAGAAGTAGTAAAAGAACAAGGGGTATCTCTTCAAGTAGGTTTTAATCGTCGTTTCGATCCTAACTTCAGAAAAGTCTATGATCTTATTCAACAAGGAGAAGTGGGACACCCACATATTTTAAAAATTACGTCTAGAGATCCACAACCACCAAGTATAGAGTATGTTCGCTCTTCAGGCGGATTGTTTATGGATATGATGATTCATGATTTTGATATGGCTCGTTATGTGATGAATAGTGAAGTCGTTGAAGTATTTGCATATGGCACAACATTAATTGATCCATCCATTCAGGAAGTAAATGATGTTGATACAGCAATTGTCACATTGAAATTTGCGAATGGAGCTTTAGGGGTAATTGATAATAGCCGCCAAGCGGTTTATGGATATGACCAGCGTCTTGAAGTGTTTGGTGAAAAAGGAGCGGTCGCTGCGGATAATTGCTGTCCGACAACAGTACAAGTTTCAAAAACAGAAGGTGTTGTAAAAGACAAGCCGCTGTATTTCTTCTTAGAGCGCTACACGCAAGCTTACATTGAGGAAGTAACACAATTTACAAAGTCAATTATAGAAGGACAAGCTGTTATTTGCAGTGGTAATGATGGATTACAAGCAGAGCGAATCGCGAAGGCTGCGAAGGAATCCTTACTAACAGGAAAACCTGTACAAATTGAACATAAACAGCCTGCATTAAATCAATAAAGAGAGCGCTTACTTCTAGAAAGATAAAGAGTTATGAATATTAGGTTTATAAAAATATGAACCATATCATTCACTCTTTCATAAAGCATAGGAGGTAATAACAATGAATCCACTTATTTTTAAAGAAGATTGTCCAGTAGATCTAATTGCAGTTGGACGTTTATGCGTTGATTTAAATGCCAATGAAACACAACGTCCTATGGAAGAAACAAGAACGTTTACTAAGTATGTGGGGGGATCTCCTGCGAATATCGCAATTGGTGCAGCGCGTCTTGGCTTACAAACAGGATTTATCGGTAAAGTGTCCGATGATCAAATGGGCCGCTTTATTACAGGGTACTTAAAGGACAACAATATTAATACAGATCAGATATGTATTGATCACACTGGTGCAGTGACAGGTTTAGCTTTCACAGAAATTAAAAGCCCTGAAGATTGCAGTATTTTAATGTATCGCGACAATGTCGCAGATTTAAATCTTGATCCAACAGAAGTATCTGAGGACTATATTAAGCAATCAAAAGCTCTCTTAATTTCAGGAACAGCTTTAGCGAAAAGTCCTTCTCGCGAGGCGGTATTTTTAGCGCTAGAATATGCGCGTAAACATGATGTAGTCGTATTTTTTGATGTGGATTACCGCCCTTATACATGGCAGTCAGAAGCTGAAACGGCTGTGTATTACAATCTAGCGGCTGAAAAGTCGGATGTCATTATTGGGACGCGTGAAGAGTTCGATATGATGGAAAAACTATTAAACTATGAACAATCTAATGACCAAGTTACAGCTGAAAGATGGTTTTCTCATCATGCGAAAATCGTCGTAATTAAGCACGGCGGGGATGGGTCAATCGCTTATACGAGAGACGGTCAATCACACCGAGGCGGTATTTTTAAAACAAAGGTATTAAAGACGTTTGGCGCCGGTGACTCGTATGCTTCTGCGTTTATTTATGGCCTAATGCAAGGGCTTGAAATTCCTCAGGCGATGCGATTAGGTGGTGCTTCTGCTTCGATTGTTATTTCTAAACATAGCTGTTCGGATGCAATGCCAACAAGGGCAGAGATTTCAGCATTCATGGAAACGGCTGAGGAAATTGTATAAAAACATCATAAATGAGTAATCAAGTAAGTGCGTATCTTATGTACGCTTCTACATTACATAAAAGGGAGAGAATGAATATGACAGTACAAACAGCACAAATTGTAAAAAACTACATTGGCGGCGAATGGGTAGAATCCATTTCAACTAAGATGGAAGCTGTATATAATCCTGCAACAGGAGAAGTAATCGCCCAGGTACCACTTTCAACAAAAGCAGATGTTGAACAAGCTGTATTAGCAGCAAATGAAGCATTCAAATCTTGGTCCAAAACAGCTGTGCCAAAACGTGCTCGTATTCTATTTAAATATCAACAATTACTAGTAGATAACTGGGAAGAGTTAGCGAAACTAATTACGATCGAAAACGGAAAAAGCTATAACGAGGCTTACGGTGAAGTTCTTCGTGGTATTGAGTGCGTGGAGTTTGCTGCAGGTGCTCCTACATTAATGATGGGAAAACAGCTTCCTGATATTGCGACAGGTATTGAGTCTGGTATGTATCGTTACCCAATTGGTGTTATAGGCGGGATTACACCTTTTAACTTCCCAATGATGGTTCCATGCTGGATGTTCCCACTTGCGATTGCTTGCGGTAATACATTTGTGTTAAAACCTTCAGAGCGTACACCACTTCTAGCAGCAAAATTAGCAGAATTAGCTGCAGAAGCTGGTTTACCTAAAGGTGTATTAAATATCGTAAATGGCGCACACGATGTAGTAAATGGTCTTCTGGAACATAAATTAGTGAAGGCAATTTCATTTGTAGGTTCTCAGCCTGTCGCAGAATATGTATACAAAAAAGGAACAGAAAACTTAAAACGCGTGCAAGCATTAGCAGGTGCGAAAAACCATTCCATTGTATTAAATGATGCGAATCTTGAACTAGCAACAAAGCAAATTATTAGTGCTGCATTCGGTTCAGCTGGTGAGCGTTGTATGGCTGCTTCTGTTGTAACAGTAGAAGAAGAAATTGCAGATCAATTAGTTGGAAGACTAGTAGAAGAAGCGAACAAAATTGTCATTGGAAATGGTCTTGATGAAGATGTATTTTTAGGACCAGTTATTCGTGATAACCATAAAGAGCGCACAATTGGTTACATCGATTCAGGTGTAGAACAGGGTGCTACATTAGTTCGTGATGGACGCGAAGATACAGCTGTAAAAGGAGCTGGTTACTTCGTTGGGCCAACAATCTTTGACCATGTTACAAAAGAAATGAAAATCTGGCAAGATGAGATTTTTGCTCCTGTTTTATCTATTATTCGTGTGAAATCATTGGATGAAGCGATTGAAATTGCCAATGAGTCTCGTTTTGCAAATGGAGCTTGCATTTATACCGATAGCGGGGCAAGTGTACGTCAATTCCGTGAAACAATTGAATCAGGTATGTTAGGTGTGAATGTTGGGGTTCCGGCGCCAATGGCATTCTTCCCATTCTCTGGCTGGAAAGACTCTTTCTATGGTGATCTTCATGCGAATGGTACTGACGGCGTGGAGTTTTATACAAGAAAGAAAATGCTTACATCTCGTTGGGAAAAATAATCATGAAGAGAAAAGTAGGATCTCTCTAGTTGCTTGTAAGCGAAAGTAACGGAAGTAGTAAAACATAAGAAGGAAGTATTAGGAGTCTATCAAATTCCTGATACTCCTTTTTCATATGCAGAATGACTGATAGAGATAGAAAGGAGCAAACAATATGCAAACTATTAGAATGACGACAGCACAAGCTTTGGTGAAATTTTTGAATCAGCAATACGTAGAGTTTGATGGGAAGCAACAAAAATTTATTAAGGGAATCTTTACGATTTTTGGTCATGGAAATGTAGTAGGTCTAGGTCAAGCTTTAGAAGAAGACGCAGGGGAATTAGAAGTATATCAAGGGAGAAATGAGCAAGGAATGGCAAATGCTGCAATGGCTTTTGCAAAACAAAAACATAGAAAACAAATTATGGCATGTACTTCTTCAGTTGGTCCTGGATCAGCAAATATGATTACCTCTGCAGCAACTGCTTCTGCAAATAATATTCCCGTTTTATTACTTCCAGGAGATGTATTTGCAACGAGACAACCTGATCCTGTTCTTCAACAAATTGAACAAACGCATGACTTATCTATTTCTACGAATGATGCTTTCCGTGCAGTAAGTAAGTATTGGGACCGGGTGAATCGTCCTGAGCAATTGATGACAGCTATGATTCAAGCCATGCGTGTTTTAACGAATCCGGCAGATACAGGTGCTGTAACAATTTGCTTACCACAAGATGTCCAAGGGGAAGCATGGGATTTTCCGACTTACTTCTTCCAAAAGCGCGTTCACCGTATTGAGCGTCGCCTACCTACCAAAGCCAGCTTAGCGGATGCGGTTGAAATGATTAAGAGAAAGAAAAAGCCAGTTATGATTTGCGGTGGTGGTATAAGATACGCAGAAGCGGCAGAAGAACTCAAACAGTTTGCTGAAACATTCCGCATTCCATTTGGAGAAACGCAAGCTGGGAAAAGCGCGATAGAAAGCAATCATCCATATAATCTTGGCGGCATTGGGGTAACTGGGAATTTAGCAGCTAATACAATTGCAAAGGAAGCGGATCTTGTTATTGGAATTGGGACAAGATTTACTGATTTTACAACGGCATCTAAGCAATTGTTTCAGAATAAAGAGGTTGAGTTTTTAAACATCAACATTTCGGAATTCCATGCGAACAAACTTGATGCATTAAAGGTTATAGCAGATGCGAAAGAAGCGCTTCTCGCTCTAATAGATGAACTGCAAGCAATTGAGTATCAATCTAGTTACACAGTAGAAATTGATGATGCAAAAGAGGCTTGGGAAACAGAATTAGAACGTCTACATAATATTCGCTTTACAGGTCAAGGTTTCACGCCGGAAGTTGAAGGTCATTTCGATGAGAATTTAAATGAGTATGTAGACGCACTTGGTACACAATTAACACAGACCGCAGTCATTGGACAAATCAATACATTACTTGATGAAGATGCAATTATTGTTGGTGCGGCAGGAAGTCTTCCGGGTGATTTACAAAGAATGTGGGCAGCAAGAAAACCTAATACATATCACATGGAGTATGGATACTCTTGCATGGGCTATGAAGTTGCAGGTGCACTTGGTGCAAAGCTCGCTGAACCATCGAAAGAAGTATATGCAATGGTAGGGGATGGCAGTTACCAAATGCTTCATTCTGAGCTTGTCACAAGTCTTCAAGAAAACAAAAAAATTAACGTCTTATTGTTTGATAACTCCGGATTTGGCTGCATTAATAACTTACAAATGGGCAATGGAATGGGGAGCTTTGGAACAGAGTTTCGCTACCGAAACCAGGAAACTCGTAAATTAAACGGTGCTATTATGAAAATTGATTTTGCAGCTAGCGCGGCTGGATATGGCGTGAAAACATATCAAGTTACATCAATGGAACAATTACAGGAAGCGCTTAAGGATGCGAAAAAACAAACAGTTTCTACATTAATTGATATTAAAGTATTACCAAAAACAATGACAAATGGATACGATTCATGGTGGCATGTAGGTGTTGCAGAAGTATCTAATAGTCCAAGTGTACAAGCCGCGTATGAGAGTAAAGTAAGTAACTTGCAAAAGGCAAGATCATATTAGATTAGGACACAAAGAGAGCTTTTTATCTACATGCATATTGTCTAGGAAGTTCTCTTTTTAACGAACAGTTAAGTGAACTTGGCAAGATTCTATAACATTTTGCAAAGAGGAGAGATAAGGGGATGTTTAAAGAAAATACAATTAAGCTTGGAATTGCACCAATTGCTTGGACAAATGATGATATGCCGGAGCTAGGAGCAGAAAATACGTTTGAACAATGTATTAGTGAGATGGCACTAGCTGGATTTAATGGAAGTGAAGTAGGGAATAAATACCCGAGAAATAAAGTTGTATTAAAAAAATGTTTGGAATTACGAAACTTGGAGATTGCTAGTGCATGGTTTAGTACGTTTTTAACAACGAAGCCGATTGAAGAGACGGTAGAAGAATTTATTAAGCATAGGGATTTCTTGCATGATATGGGTGCAAAAGTCATCGTTGTTTCAGAGCAAGGACATAGTATTCAAGGTTTAATGGATGTACCACTATTTCGCAATAAACCCGTTTTTACAGAAGAAGAGTGGGAAAAGCTTGCAGATGGGTTACATCACCTCGGTAAATTAGCTCAGGAAAAGGGGCTACATATTGTATACCATCACCATATGGGTACGGGTGTTCAAACAACGGCAGAAATTGAAAAGTTAATGGATATGACGAATCCAGAGCTTGTATCCCTACTTTTTGATACAGGTCATCTTGTTTTTTCAGGAGAAGAGCCGCTTTATGTTTTGAAAAAATATTTACCTCGTATTAAACATGTACATTTAAAAGATATTCGCCAGGAAGTAGTAGATGCTGTAAAGGAAAATGAATTGAGCTTCTTACAGGCAGTGAAGAATGGTGCGTTTACAGTTCCAGGAGATGGCGTAATTGTATTTGATGAAGTATTTACTATTCTTGCAAACTCTGAATATAAGGGATGGTTTGTGGTAGAAGCAGAGCAAGACCCAGCTTTAGCGAATCCTTTTGAATACGCATTAAAAGCTCGAAAATTTATACAAGAAAAAGCAGGTTTGTAATTTAAGCATTTTAAGATTATCCCTAAGTAAATGGTATGGTAATCAACATGTCTTCTTACAAAAGGGGTAAAAAGACGAGAAGGTTGATTTTACATTTAATAAATAATATTGAAAAAGGTGAATGTGTAATGCCATTAGTTCAAATGAAGGATATTTTAATAAAGGCATATCAAGAGAATTATGGGGTTGGTGCTTTTAGTGTCGCTAATATGGAAACAGTCATGGGAGCTATTCAAGCAGCTGAAGAGTTACGTTCGCCGCTTATTCTACAAATTGCGGAAGTTCGTTTGAATTATTCGCCAATTCATATGATTGGTCCTTTGATGGTAGCTGCAGCGAAAAAAGCAACTGTTCCAGTAGCAGTTCACTTTGATCACGGTATGACATTTGAAAAGATTCAAGAGACGTTAGAAATTGGTTTTAGTTCGGTTATGTTTGATGGCTCTCATTATCCGTTAGAGGAAAATATACAAAAGACAAAAGAAATTGTAGAACTTGCGAAACAGTACGGAGCGACAGTAGAGGCTGAGATTGGCAGAGTAGGTGGTAGTGAGGATGGATCAGAAGATATTGAAATGATGCTGACAAGTACTAAAGAAGCAAAAAGATTTGCAGAAGAAACAGATGTTGATGCGTTAGCTGTTGCGATTGGAAATGCGCACGGGATGTACAATGGAGACCCTGATTTACGATTAGACCGCTTGCAGGAGATTAATGGGATAGTCGATATTCCTTTAGTATTACATGGTGGGTCTGGCATTAGCCCAGAGGATTTCAAGCAATGTATTCAACATGGTGTTCGAAAAATTAATGTAGCAACAGCGACGTTTCAGAATATAGTTTCTACGGTTAACACTGCTGTCCTAAATACTCCTTATTCAGATTACTTTACGTATCATCAAGATGTAATTGAGGCCGCATACGAAAACGTTAAAAATCATATGCTCATTTTCGGAAGTGAAAACAAAGCACAACCAGAAAAGCTTTCTTCATTAAATAATAGAAGGAACTCATAATTTAGTTAGCTGACAAAGATAGAGAATGATAGAGTAGCCATTAATTAAAAGGGGGAGAAAGCCGTGTTAGGAAAATTAGGTGAATTAAATGAAGGGTATAATGTATTAACAGAAATGAACGGTCAATGCAGTGATATGTTAATGGATATAGGCATATATAAGATGTCTAATGGAAAAGAAGAGCTGCTATTTGATAATAAAAATGAAACGGCAGTACTTTTACTAGAAGGGACAATACGTCTAGAGTGGGAAGGAATGGAACAAGTTATTCAAAGACAGTCTGTTTTTGAAGAAAACCCTTGGTGTTTACATGTGGCTAAAAATGTGAAGGTTACAATTACTGCTCTTTCAGATAGTGAAGTGCTTGTTCAAAAAACAGATAATAATCAAGAATTTGAGTCTAAGTTGTATACTCCAAATGAGTGTCAAAGTGTTGTAGCTGGAGATGGAGTATGGGAGGGAACAGCGCAGCGTGTTATTCGTACAATTTTTGACTATAATAATGCAGCATATTCTAACATGGTAGTAGGAGAAGTTATTTCTTATCCCGGGCGATGGTCGAGTTACCCACCGCATCACCATGATCAACCGGAGGTATATTATTATCGCTTTAACAAGCCACAGGGATTTGGATGTGCAATGGTTGAGGAGGATGCTTATCGCGTTGTACATAATAGTTTTATTACAATTCCAGGTGAGCTAGACCACCCGCAAGCAACTGCGCCTGGATATGCAATGTATTTTTGTTGGATGATTCGACATCTTGAGAATAACCCATGGAATGATCGTATCATGGAGGAAGAACACAAGTGGTTATTAGAATCAAACGCAAAAATTTGGCCAGAGAAGGAATAGACGAAAATAAATACGAGCACTCCTATTTTTAGTGATAGGGTGCTCTTTTTTCTGTTTATGCGCAGAAAGGAAAATTCTTCTTATTGTTACCGTCGGATTATCGTCCTGCATACATTTGAAGAAGGTGAATTTCTATCTAATAAAATAAGATAGGATTTGATATTTTCTTAGTTTTGGTTAGGTAAGTTTATATACTTAAAGTAAAGGGCTTAATTTCAATTAAGGAGGAGGATAATTTGGAGGTATATAACTCAGCTGCTCCTGCACAAACAAATAATGAAGAGTTACCATTCGATATTTCTTGGATGACCGATTGGATTGTAGACTGGTTTGGTTCTTTGTTTAATGGCGGCAGTGATGTAATAAAAGATGGGGGAGACAAAATAGATGGTGCAGTCCATGCGAGTGTGCCTGCATTCTTTGATGTTATTTTCCTTATACTTTCTGTAGTAATTTTAATATCATTATTAGTTTTTGGGGCTTCGTTATGGTTTAAACATATAAAGTGGAAAAAAAGATCTATATATTTAGGAGTAGGTTCATTTATCCTCATACTTTTAATAAGGATTCTACCAGTGTTAATGTTGACAACACGTTCTTTTGATTTTCAAACTTTTATGAGTAATATGGTGGGCTTAATTACTTCTATAATTTTAGGAACAGCTGTATTAATGTTTTTGATATCTTTAGCATTAGGTATGCTTTATAAGAAGTTTGAACATCCCAAATATGGAAAATGGAGTTCAAGTTTGAGATATAGTTCAATTTTTATATTTGTAATGACATTGCTAGTACCGGCCTTACTGCGCCATTTATAATTTTGATTTATATAAGGAGATAGAGGAATAGTGAAGGTAACATCTATATTTATTCCTTCTATATATACTAGTACTTATTCTCCTTTAGGTTTCTAATTTAAATCTAATAAGTTAAAAAGCTTTTTGTGTATGAGGTTTTGGTAAGGGAGGATGAGTATTAGTGACTACGTTCATTGTAATGGTTAGTATTTTCTTAATTCTATTCGTAATTGGTCCTAAAGCGACTAAGAGAAAAGAAGAAAAAGATAGAATAGAAAAAGAACATAAGCAGAAAATGGAGGCTTTAGAAGAAGAAAAGTTGGATTTTGATATTAATGGAAGCAAAGTAAGGTTACATAAAAAGCCTAAATTAAAGAAAAGTATATATAAAATAAAGAGTAACAGATAGCTTTTTAATTAAAAGGGGAAAGGGATAGAATGGACAACGGGTTTCTTTGAACAAAGTAGGGAGCATCATACCGGACAGATTTAGAAGAGTGCTTTAGGGAGTTGGTACAAGAAATATGCGACGAATTAGAAATTGTCATTGTCGCTTTAGAGTGTAACAAAGACCATACACATATGTTTTTAAACACGCTGTCAACATTTAGTCCTTTGATATTATGGCAAAAATCAAAGGAGTAACTTCAAAAAATTGAGAGAGGAATTTCCTTACCCTAAACATTTTCCAAGTTTATGGGCATGTAGTTATTTTGTATCTACCGCAGGAAATGTATCGAGTGCAACTTTTAAAAAATATGTAGAAAAACAAAAAAACAAGGAGCTGAGAAAGGTGCAAATTAAATGTAGTAATTGCGGATTTGAACAATTTATGAAAGACCATAAATTCAACAGAGAATATAGAGATGACTACAAAAATGCCTTGTTTGTTCTGTGTGGGAGAAATGCTTGTGATACTTCTCAAATTAAAATCCCGAGTGGTTATATCAGAAAAATGATGTGGCTTGGTTCGTGGTCAATTGTAAGAGTTATAACTTTAGACGAATACAAAAGTCTTAAAAGAGCCAGACTTCTTAGGGATTTAGTTGTAGAAAAATATAACAATCTGTGACAGAAAAATTAAGCTATTTCCTACAAAAGAACAGGATTTTATCTTAAAGGCTATGGGAAGAGAATATATCTCTACAATCAATGCACTTGTATCTGAAATGGTACAGCAAAGAAAATATATAAGATGAAAGAAGCCATTAGTGATAGAATGGTTCTTTTTGTATTAGAATATTTTCCTATGTTCATTATTTTGTTGCTTGAAGTGAAACTAAGTCTAAAGATAGCTACTAATTCTAGAGTGATACCAAAAACTCGAATTAATTTCTTCATGTTCTTCTGTGAATATTCAAAAATAAGTTTCTCAAGTTAAAATATTGTGAATATATTTATAAATGCAAGTATGCCGTGATAATATTTGATAAAAGGGGGTAGGGGCAGATGAGTGTTAACCTCATTTCTAACGAAAAAATCACCAAATTATTAAATGACTGGTATCAAGCTATGATTGCACAACGTGTATTACAGTCTGAAAAGATAAAGGAAGATATTGAAAGTAAAATTAATTATATCAAGGAAGATCAAACAATATTAATGTATTACGCTTTACTAAATGCGCGGTACAGCCTTCTAATTCGTGATACGAAGGGTTCAAAAGATATTTTAGACAAAGTCGAACCTTTACCAGATGAAAATGAAACATTTTTAGAGTACTATTATCATTTGTTTAAAGCGATTTACGCCATTAATACGGCCAACAATAGTGAAGCAAGGGTTCATTTTGAAGAAGCTGAAAAGCTTCTAGATTACATGCATGATGAAATTGAAAAAGCAGAATTTAATTATTGGGTTGCTGTTTACTACTACCATATAATGAAACCAATTCAAGCAATTCAATATGCTATGAAGGCAAATGAAATATTTATAAATAATGCAGGATATGAATTGAAAATAGCTGCATGTTTAAATACTTTAGGAATGGCAAACATACGACTAAATGAATTTGAAAGTGCAGAAGAATATTTACTTTCAGCATTAGACACTTTCAAAAAATCAGGTGATGAAATTCTAATTAAACGCGTTAAGCATAATTTAGGACTTTTATATGCAAGTCAAAACATGCCAGAGTTAGCAGTTAAACATTTAGAGAATTCATTAGAGAATAACTTTAAAACTATGTTTCTTTTAGCGAGAGAACATTTCAAGCTAGGAAAGCATACTATTGCTAATGAATATATTGAACAAGGTTATAAGCTTAGTGATGTAGGTTATCGTCATCATTTCGAAATCTTAAGGACATTACATAATAAAGCACCACTCGAAGAATTTGAGAAATTAGTTATAGAAGGTATTTCTTATTTTGAAGCAGAAGAATTATATGAGTGGGTAAAAGAATATGCTTCTCTTTTAGGTGACCAATTCTACAATTCAAAAAATCATGAAAAGGCAAGCAAATATTTACACATTGCTTTAGACGCAGACAAAATAAGCAAAGAAAGAAGGGCGCTAAAATGAAAAAAGCTATTTTATTAATGATGATGTTGTCCACAGTTTTTACTTTTGGTCTTACTAATGTAAAAGACGTATCACAACAAGAATCAATTGAAGTATTTATGGATCATGGGGAACATATTTAATTTTCTAAAAAGAGGCTAATAAAGTTTTATTTAATCTAATTATTAAACAGAGATCTGAGCGTATTACAGCCCTTCCCGAACGAGAAAGCCCCTCGCGTTTAGGCAGGGGATGAAAGTGAGGTTGGATAAGGAGTGCTACTAAAAGCCGCAAGGTTTGTGGCACTCTAAGTATCCAAAATGTTGGTATCTTTTATTTTTTTATCTTTCGTGTTGCAGTTTTATAATCCAACTGATACAATGCAAACATGATGAATGATTATAGAAGAACCAAAACAACCGTGTCATTAATTAACTATCATTTTGTGTTTTGCCCAAGATACAGAAGAAAGATTTTTCTTAATACAAAAGTAGAAGAACGTTTCAAAGAGTTGGTTCAAGAAATATGCGGAGAATTGGATGTTTCTATTGTTGCAATGGAATGCGACAAAGACCACGTTCACTTGTTCTTAAATACACCACCAACACTTAGTCCTGCTGATACAATGGCAAAAATTAAAGGAGTGACATCAAAACGTTTGAGAGAAGAGTTTCCTCATCTTCAACACTTGCCGAGCCTATGGACGCGTTCTTATTTTGTTTCTACTGCTGGAAATGTATCAAGTGAGACAATAAAACATTATGTTGAAAATCAAAAAACGAGGGGGTGAAACTTGTGCCACAAACCATCACAGTTAAAGTTAAATTGCTTCCAACAAAACAACAAATCATGCTATTAGAACAAAGTAGCCACGAGTATATAAAAGTCATTAATGCCCTTGTATCTGAAATGGTTGAATCAAAGAAAAGCACGAAGAAAAGTACAAAGGATATTGAAGCCAATATCCCAAGTGCGGTGAAAAATCAAGCAATTAAAGATGCGAAAAGTGTGTTTTCTACAAAGGTGAAAAAGAGTAAATACAAAATCGTTCCGATTCTAAAAAGACCTGTTTGTGTATGGAATAACCAAAACTATTCATTTGACTTCACGCACATTTCAATTCCGTTTATGGTAAACGGAAAGTCAACTCGTTTAAAGGTTCGCGCTTTATTAATAGACAAATATAATCGCAATTTCGAATTGTTGAAGCACAAGTTAGGTACACTCCGTATCACGAAGAAATCTGCTAAATGGATTGCTCAAATATCTGTCACGATTCCTACAAACGAAAAAACGGGAACAAAGATTTTAGGAGTAGACTTAGGTCTTAAAGTTCCTGCGGTAGCCATCACAGATGATGATAAAGTTCGTTTCTTTGGGAACGGTAGGCAAAACAAATTTATGAAACGTAAGTTTCGCAGTGTTCGCAAGAAGTTAGGAGAAGCTAAGAAACTGAATGCCCTTCGTCAACTTGATGATAAAGAACAAAGATGGATGCAAGACCAAGACCACAAAGTAAGTCGTGTAATCGTTGATTTTGCAACGGATAATAATATTTCTGTCATTCGATTAGAGCAACTAACAAACATTAGACAGACGGCACGAACAAGCCGTAAAAACGAAAAAAATCTACACACTTGGTCATTCCATCGTTTAGCACAATTCATCGAGTACAAAGCGACATTAGTTGGCATAAAGGTCGAATATGTGAACCCTTCTTATACAAGTCAAACATGTCCGAAATGTTCTGAAAAGAACAAGGCGCAAGACAGGAAATACAAATGCCAATGTGGGTTTGAGAAACATCGTGATATCGTTGGGGCGATGAATATTCGCTACGCAACTGTGGTTGGCGGTAATAGTCAATCAGCCTAAGAACCTATAGGATCTGTCTTAGGAGGGGTGATGGCACACCCTCATCTTGAAGGCTGTTCAAAACAGAAATGGACTGCGAATGCTTAGTCATTCAAGAATCCCATCCGTTACACCGTAAGGTGTAGGACTTGCGGCTTTAGCCGTGGGAGTGTCAAATTGGTTGTAATAGAGAAAGGTATTCAAGCGGGATATGACTTCTACACACATAATTATTATAGTGTCAGTTGGAGTTTAGCTATCATTGTCTATTGCATATACGAGATGGAAAAGTATTATATTGAAATAGATGAATAGGCGCAACAAAAAGGTGTTAGTAGGCGGAATTCTTTTTAAAATACTATAAAAAAGACACTACAAGAGTGTCTTTTTTTTGAAAATACTCTATAATTAACTTTGGGGAAGGTAATGTTAGAGTATTCATTTAGCATTATCTTTATATTTGATAAACCATGAAATCGAAAGATTTTGTGGTTTATTTTATGAACAATAGATATTACCGTATTGGCAGTGAGCTATTGATCATTATAAGCATTAGGAGAGAGGGGTTCAAAGTCTAACATCGAATAACGGTTCCGGAATATAGTGTTGCGAAATGATCTCCCATATCCCAAACGGTATTTGCCTGTATATAGCCCTTAAAGCCTTCTGAAGAATAATAAATCTCTTTTGGTATACTTTCTTCAGTTTGGAAATGTGCTTTAGAGTACTTTACATAATGGTTTTTAATAACTTTTGATTCGGGAACAATAGTGTTTTTTTGTTCCATTGTTTGCCTAGCACTAGAAGTTGGTATGAATTTTACAGAATCTTGGTAATTAGTATCTAAGGTGTCAGCTTGTACCCTGTGTGACGAAACAAAGGTGCTTAAACTACTTCCCACGATTAAAGTTGCAAATGCTAACTTTGAGAATTTTGCTAATCTACTCATTTTATAATCTCCTTTTCATAATTTTGTAAGGTACCTCCTTACACCTCACAGTCTATATCCACTACAAAAGGGTGTACATACATATTGATAGACAAATTTCTACAAAATACCTCATGTTTTGGCGTTTATGTATAATAATCCAATGTCTAATAATCTATCAAAAGTAAAAAGGTAGGTCTTATATAAAAGAAAATGAATAATTTATGCAGAGTTTGTATATAAGATTATTGTTTAAATATTCTAAAATGAGTTGATAAAGATGTTGGTAGGTTTTTTGGAAAAGAAATGATTCCCTAGGTGAAATTTGAAAGAAAGATTCTCTGTTAGAGTTTTTATAAGGGAATTCATTTTCGTAGATTTAAAATGTAAAATTAACTAAAGAATTAAGTACAAGCACACATTTTAAATAAAGGCTCTGTCGGTGGTCGTCTAATCAATGAAATGACTGATGCTTATGATAGTTTGCGTCTAGC
This sequence comes from Bacillus sp. C-3-6, assembly GCF_054509685.1. Taxonomy (NCBI): domain Bacteria; kingdom Bacillati; phylum Bacillota; class Bacilli; order Caryophanales; family Bacillaceae; genus Bacillus; species Bacillus sp. C-3-6. The sequence goes on from NZ_JBSSBE010000002.1 coordinate 387,187, forward strand.
AACATTCAGTGTATAAACGAATGAATCAAGAAAAGGGTGAAATATTGGATAACTCGAAATGGATGCCTTTAAGTAATGTTGATGATGATGAGGAAATTTGGGCAGGAGCAAGAGTTAGGTTGTACAATGTTGATATGAATAGAGAAGACAAAGAAAATAATTTCTATGAATATATTATTTCTTATATCTACGACAACAACAACTACTTACAATTAACTAATTTAACAAGAGGAAAAGCAGGCTATGTTATTTGTGTCATTGAAAAAGAATTACCAAATAATTATGCATTGGGCAAAACATTAAAGCAAAGAATAGGCTTAGAAAATACCTATTTTAGATTTGAATGTGAATAATCAACAACTAAGAGAAGGACCAACTCTAAGGTGTCTTCCCATATTTAATACTTTTTATCAATAATTAATATTAACAGAGCCAAAATAAAAAAGTGAGAAAAATGATAAACATTCTTCTCGCTTTCATCAATTAGGGTGGCATATACATAAATATGCGTCTGGGTAGATTTTCGGATGAAAAATCCACATGCATAGTATAACAAAAAAATTAAGGTTTTTCGCATGTAATATTGCATATAAAAAATAGTAAAGTTTTAAATTTAAATATTAAAAACTTATATATACATGTTACAATGTAATTCTCTAATTTATTTTATTTTATTCTCCTATTTAGAATTTGTGGTTTAGTGATTCAATAATACAAAAGTGGTTGTAATAAATAGATAAATCAATGAAGTAATACAGTTAGAATGGTTAAAAGGCAGTTAAATATAATTATTAAAAGAATAAATGTACTTAGTTAGGTTTTGTGAATTTATTATGGTAAGGATTTCATCTGATTGGAATAGCGCTAAACTAAATTTTTATCCAAACGAATCCAATAATTATTTTCAAAATGAGTATATGTTTCATCCAGTTTATATTGAATAATTCGTATTCTAATAATTGCTCAATATAGAAAAATAACATATTTAAAAGGAGGATAGATAAAACTCTACCTGTGAAATTTAAATCGCTAAATAATAAAGTATAAATAATAGGATGTAATTGTAGTTCCGTTTCTAATGGTACTATAAATGAATGTGGAAAAAATAAAGGAGAAAAATTTAAATAGACTATAAAAGTAGTAAAAATGAAAAGGAGAAGTAGCTAGTGTTTAATATAAAAGAAAGATTGGGACAAATAAAGCTTAAAACGAAGTTGTCTATGGCATTTATAGCAATATTAATTATACCAAGTCTTATTGTAGGAGTATCATCTTATAATAAAGCAAAAACAGATCTTAATGAAACAATTCTACAATCAGCAAAAGATAATATAAGTATTTTAGATAAGATTGTTGATGATGAATTAGAAAATAAGCATACAGATGTCACTCATTTTGCAAAGGTACTCACACAAGGTGATTATAATCCTGAACAATCGCAAAATGTACAGAGTAAATTTGATCAATATATACAGTTACATCCAGAAATAGAAACGATTTATACAGCATCCAGTAACAATCAATTTATTCATGCACCTGTAGGAAAAATACCAGAAGGGTTTAATCCATTAGAAAGTAGTTGGTATAAGGATGCAGTAAAAGCAAATGGAGAGATTATTGTTTCATCGCCATATAAATCAAAGGCTACAGGAAATATGGTAATTGCAATTGCAAAGCAAAATGCAGATAAAAGTGGTGTCATTGGCTTAGATTTGAATATTACAGATATCGTAAAAACATCCAAAATGATAAAAATTGGAAAGCAAGGATTTGTATCTATAGTTAGTCAAGATAAAACTATAGTTGTTCATCCATCACTAAAGCCTGGAGAGAAATTAGAGAAAACTTTAGCGGATGAATTGTACAAGACAGAAGATGGAGTAATTACTTATAGCCTCAATGGCGAAGATCGGAACATAAGCTTTAAGACAAACAAAAAAACAGGTTGGAAAATAGCAGGCGTAATGCCTATGAAAGAAATTGAAGAAGCTACCAATCCTATTTTTTATAAAACGCTCACTATAATAGGGGCTTCATTATTGTTAGGTGGAATTGTAATTTTATTCATACTTAGATCTATTATTAATCCATTAAGACAATTAGTTATTTCAGCTCAAAAAATTAGTCAGGGAGATTTAACCGAGAAAATAGATATTCGTTCAAAAGATGAACTTGGTCAATTAGGTGGTAGTTTCAATACAATGGCAGAGTCGTTACGTAATATTATTTCTCGAATTAACACATCTGCAGGACATGTAGCGGCGTCTTCTGAGGAACTAACTGCTAGTGTAGAGCAAGCAAGTGTTGCGACAGAGCAAATTACAAAAGAGATGGAAGAAATCTCGAACAGTGCAGAGGTTCAAAATAATGAAGTTGAGTCTGGAGCTGAATTAATTGGTGAGGTAACACGTAATATTCAATATGTAGCTGAGAATGCTTCTGAAGTATCGACTTCCTCCATATACACTAAACAAAAAGCCAATGAAGGTGAAAAATTAGTAGAACAAACTGTAACACAAATGCAGTCTATCCATCACTCTGTTTCTCAATCAGATAATGTCATAAAATTATTAGATAAGAAATCACAGCAAATTGGCAGTATATTAGAAGCGATTCAAAATATTGCGGAACAAACAAATTTATTAGCATTAAATGCAGCGATTGAAGCAGCTAGAGCAGGAGAACAGGGGCGAGGGTTTGCAATTGTTGCCGATGAAGTTAGGAAGCTAGCAGAGCAATCATCCGAATCTTCAATGGAAATTGGAAGTTTAATTAAGGAAATACAAGCAGACGTACACGAGACTGTAAAAGCTATGAATGAAGTGGGAGTAGAAGTACAATCGGGAATTAAAGTTGCGAACGATACAAAACAAAGTTTTTATGAGATTTCAAAATTTGCAAATGATATTGTGTCAAAAGTGCATGGTATGGTGGAACTATCTAATAAAATGACTACTGATGCAATGAAAGTCGATACATCGATTGATCAAATAGCTATGGCTGTAAAAGAGAATTCTTCAAGTATGCAAACGATAGCTGGTTCATCTGAGGAACAACATGCTTCTATGGAAGAGATAAATTCTTCAGCAATACAATTAGCACAGATGGCGGAAGAACTTCAAGAGTTAATTGGTGGATTTAAGATTTAAGTTGAGATTCTAGGAGAGGATGCTAGAATCTTGTTACAGAGTGGAAATAAAAAACTCATAACATAGTAAAGAAGTATACTATGACTCTCTACACGTATTGAACAGGCAGATAAGCCATTTAAAAACCCTCCAATTGGAGGGTTTTTAAATACATTTATATTAAATTTGTTGTGGTGCACTGTCATAATCGCCAACATTATATGAAGGAGCAGGATAATGTCCATGAGTAGCAAGTTGATCTGTTTTAGAAAACTGAGAAATTCCCACCGTTAACACTCCAATGAAAGCAATACCAGATAATAATAAGCTGATTTTTTTCATTATTTTAAGACTCCTTTTTCAATTAATTTTCGTCTTGCTTGATAACAAATATGGAAATAGTCACTTACTTTTTTGTGGTTCTCTAATTGTCTACATTTTGTGGCAAATAATTCAGCGTATTCGACAACATATTCCCATAACTCTTCTTTCTCAAAGTATAAGATTCCTTCTTGAATGATTTTTTCTAATTCTTCCAATGGAATGTTTTCGTTTAATCTTTTTAAAATAAAGAAGTGATGTAGATATTCTTCGTTATGGATTTCTCTGCAGATCTTTAATCCCTTAACAATGAGTTTGCTAGCCGTCGATTGTTCCCCTAACTTATAATGTTCCTTAGCTTGTAGAAAGATAGCCTTGAAGTGTGTAGGGATTTTCTCTGTTACTTCTGAAAGGTGACGAATAGCTAAAGTAGACATACTTTGATCAGAATACAGCCACCCCATAGTACTTTTTACGTATAACAAGGAATCTTCTTCTTTATTCTTTTGTAGTAAATCAATTGCACTTTGTAAATATTCTTCAGCTTGTTCGTACTGTTTTAAATAGATGCAGCAACCACCTAGCAAACTATTACAAAAGGCTGTTTTTACTTCATAACCTTCATACTTTGAAAAGATTGTTCTCGATTTATTTGCGTATTCGATAGAAGCGAGCATGTTATAGGTATGGTGATAAAAAGTAGCAATTCTATAGTAGAATTCAGCGTGTTCAATTTCATCTGGTATGTCTACTAGTATCTTTTCTGCCAGTTTATAATGTTCCTCTGCCTCAGTATAATTTGATATAAAAGTGGAATGGATGGATTTAAAAAAGTGATAATAGAAGCGTAGAAAATGGTCTGTAGGCATATCATAGTCACTAATGGCATCAAAGCTATTTTGTTGAATACCAAGGCTATCTGTTAAGACATTGTAACGGAATTCAAGTAGTGAGTAATATAGTAATAAATTTTGATCTTGATGTTCTTGATTTGGCTCAGTGCTTAATTTGCTGATTTTTTCATCAATTCTCTTTTTTAGATTAGTAGCTTTTATAACTTGTTGAGATAGCATAGATCGATACCAGTCGTTCAATAGAGCAGTTAACTGCTCATTTCCTTTTACTGAGACACTCATAATATACGCCCCCATCTTATAGAAATATCCTAATCCCATTTAATTATAAACATCATAACAAAATAGAAGAAAAAATGGAGTGATTTTACAATATTTTTCAAGAAAATTCATAAAAAACAATCAATTCGTGTCGAAAATACTTAGATTATAATACCAAAAGGTCACTAAAAAGATGATACGAATCCTCATACTTTCTATTAGGTGAACCAAGAAACTGTGATTGAAGATTTATGAAGTTTCGTTCTCTTAAAACGGATTAATTACGTATTAATTTTAAAATTATTTTATTTGGTACTATAATGTGTATCACAACGAAATGTCTAAACTTTGCGTATGTAAATAAGAAAAGAATAAAGAAAGCAAAGAAGAACTTGTAGGAATTCCTACAAGTTCTTCTTTAGATAATGTAAAAAGGTGAAACAGACTATCTTATTATTCGTAATAGGGAAATTATCTAATTTATAGCTGGATTTCATTATATAACGGGTATCAACATTTAGAGTTTTGATGTTTGGAAATTATGTGATTTCAAAAAAAGATGTACTGTTTTGAAGGTTTGTTTTTATTTTTGATTAAAGACAAATTAAAGACTGGTAGGGGAAAAAGTTTATAAAAGAGAAAGTCTCCTTGACTTGTTCTAAAAAGATGATTCTAAAAGTTATTTGTGTATAGAATAAGTAAGTCATGAATTCATCACCATTGGTGATAGTAAACATTCGGTTCAATATATTAGCAAGCAACTTGGTGGAATAGCTACAAGAAGGGGGAATTATTAAATTGTTAAAGCTCAGTATAATTCTAAAATATCAGATATAAATAGTGGAGTTTTTACCTTATTTACTTTTCGGGTAGGATAAGTACAAAAAAATAGGGGGGTGTTTCTTTGGACGAAGCTCTTTTGACAGGGATAGTTTTTTTCATAACTAGAACAAATAAATTAATAATCGCATATACTGTATTGTCGTTAAATCAAGGCATTATTTTCTCAGAACAAAGGAATCACATATTTTTTAGTGATTCCTTTATTATACAGTATAAAGTCAATAATTTATTTAAAATATAACCGAAGAAATACAATCTTTGTGAATGGACGATTACATCATTCTAGGTATAGTAGGTTTATAATTTAGACTATAAAATTTAATGCGTCTGTTATTATTTTAGCCAAGAGGACTCCTTACTTAAGGAACTCACAGCAGGTATGAGTGAGAGTAATTCAAAGCATGCAATATTGTTTAATTTGGCTAACACATAGATTTATCATCTCTGTACTGGTGTAAGAATTATAATGCTTATACCAATCTATTGTATTTTCTAAAGTCTGTTGTAGGGACCATTTTGGCTGCCAATCAAGATTGAATTTTGCTTTGCTAATATCAAGGTTTAGTAAATTTGCTTCATGAAAATTTATTGGACCTATATTTTCTGCTGTCCAATCCCCGCCGCCCCAAATATCTAGTAAACTGGTCACTAATTTTTCTACTGGAACAATATTGCTAAGGGATGGTCCGAAGTTCCATGCTCCTGAATAAATGGTACCATTATTTATAATTTTTTCTGTAAGGAGTAAATACCCGCTTAAGGGTTCTAGTACATGTTGCCAGGGTCTAATAGCAGTAGGGTTTCTAATTATAATCTTTTTGTTTGACTCTAATGCTCGTATACAATCAGGAATAATTCTATCTATTGACCAGTCACCGCCACCAATTACATTACCAGCTCGAACGCTTGCAATTATTTTCTTGTGATGAGAAAAGTTTTCTTCTGGAAAGTAAGAATTTCGATAGGAAGAAATTAAAAGTTCGCAGCATCCTTTGCTTGAGCTATATATGTCATGGCCGCCCATAGGGTCAATTTCACGATAACCCCAAGGCCATTCTTTATTTTCATAGCACTTGTCACTTGTCACCATAATTCCTATTTTAGCTGATTCATGTAATCGAATTGCCTCAAGTACATTCATAGTTCCTACAACGTTTACCTCGTATGTTTCTCTAGGATATTCATATGAATACTTAACTAGAGGTTGGGCAGCTAAATGGAATACAATTTCAGGTTTATAATCTGTAAAAACCTTATTTAATTTATTAAAATCTCTAATGTCTCCACGGATATCAATTATATTATTTTGAAGGTTAGTAATGTTAAAGTTATCATTTTTATTTTTAGGATCCAATGAATATCCAATTACAGTAGCACCTAATTCATTTAACCATAGGGATAACCAAGAACCTTTAAAACCAGTATGTCCAGTAATTAAAATTGTCTTTCCGTAAAAAGCATCGTTAAAGTTTTGGTTTAACAATTAATCCACCTCCTTTAGTACCCTATTTTTAGGGGGTTAGGTATAAATGTTTATTATTTTTATACCAATTAACTGTTTTTATAATTCCTTCTTCAATATTAATTTTAGGTTTCCAGGAAAGAGAGTTTTTTATTTTTTGGACATCTGCTTCAGGAACCCATCTTTCATTTGTTCTAGAGGAAATTGCACCGTAATTTGGTCTGGAATTGGTTTTCAAATGTTTGAATAATAATTCTACATAATGTTTTAAGGGGTGAATAGTGCCGCTCCCAATATTGAAAATTTCATTTTGTACAGTAGTATTTTCTACTGCTAGGATACAGGCATCTATTATATTTTCTATATAACAATAATCTCTTAATTGATTACATAAAGTTAAATTTACTTCTTTGTTTTGTAATACTTGCAAGATTATATAGCTAAAAATTTTATGTGGCTCCTCGCCTTCTCCGAATATGCCAAAAGGTCTTAATGTTATAAGATTAATGCTGTTTTCGCTAGCAATTTGATGGGCGAGTATAGTAGCAGCAGCTTTGGTACTTCCATAGATATCTACAGGGTTTAGTAACATATTTTCATGAATAGGTTCCATCTTGTTACCGTATTCAGAACTACTCCCAAAATTGATGATTTTTTTACAATTCACAAATTTTGCTGCTTGAATAATGTTACAAGTCCCTAAAACATTTGTTTCTATAGCGTGGATGTAATCTGTATGGGCAGAATTTACACCATAGGCTGCTAGGTGAAAGATATAATCGGGATTAATTTTCTTTATTGCATCTTGAACTTGCTTTTTATCTCGTATATCTATTTCATAGGTTTCAATATATTTTAGAACATCCTTTAGTCTCCAACAGTTTGATGGTGTTCTTATAAAAAGAACAATTTTTGCTTGTAAATTTAAAAGTCTTCGTGCCAAGTGAGAACCAATAAAACCGTATCCACCAGTAATAAGGAAAGTTTTATTTTTTAATGAAGTAATCATAGTGATAATCTATCCTTTATTAAGATGTATTTTTAAACAAGGAAAGTATCAGTCTTAAATTTGATGAGGGGAGGAGTATTTAAAATAATTTTTTATTGTTGTTGTATCAATTTGATCAGTAAATAAAGAGGAGGGAGATTTTTGAAAAGTATTATGAAGGGTATGACATGTCTTATTCAATTGTTCAATATAAGGAATGTATATATAATCTAAAACTGCTGGAGGTAATTCTAAAGTTTCTTGTTTCCATAAATCGAACTCATTTGGATTAATAATTTGCATACTTCCAAAATGAAAAGCAATTAATTCATCTTGATCAATAAAAACTTTGTTATCTGTTTTGGATATAGAACTGCTATTTAAAATGACATTCCAAGGTGCTGCATCAATACCTTTATGAGTCATGATTTTTATATTAGAAAAGATGTTAGGAATATGATTTAAATATTTTTGGTCACCCCATCTATTCATTTCAACATCATAATGATTATTGCAATATTCTAGGCATTTATCTTTCCACCATGTTAAAATCTCTTTACTATTTTGATCGTTTTTGAAGCCTACTAAACCAGCTTGGTATATACCGTGTATGTTTTCAATTTCAGTAGAGCTTCTTTGAGGGCAAAGGAATACAGAGTATTTCCACCATTCATCAAGAATGATATTAGGTGCTGTAAAGAAATACATATCAGCATCACAATATATAATGTGATCAACTTCCGGATAAAGATTCAGGACATGTAGACATAGGGGTGCTTTTAATGTCCAACAATATTCTTGTAAACTTCTATCATTTTTTATACTGAGGAGTTCATGATTTTCAATATCTTTTACCGGAATTAGTATAGCGTGCTGTAATTTTAATTTCTTTAATATTTGATAAGTTAAATCATCCATACAACAGATCCATACAGTAAATTTGGCGTTGAAATTTTCTAAGGAATAATAAGAGGTCAATCCTTGAATTAATCGTTCTTTACTTATAATCATTGAAAAATTCATAAAATGATTGGATTGATTCATTTTTCTTCTTAATTGTGAATCTTTATATAAGGTTTGAGCTTTATTTATATCTTTTTTACTTAAAAATTGTTTAGTATCTTTATTGAATTTATCTTTTAATTGATTTAAAACAAATTGAATTCTTTCTAAATACGGAGTGTAAATATGGTTTAATATATTATTGGGTATTGAAATTGCTCCCAAAGACCAAAGATCAAAATCATTTTCAGTAAAGATAGTAATACATGCAAAATGATAAACAACTAGTTTGTCGTTTTCAATAAATATATCGTTTTTAGTCTTGTCAATTTTATAATCGTTATTATATATACAGTTCCAAGGTGCAGCATTTATACCTAAGTTATTTGAAATTTTTACTTTTGGAAAATATATAGGGATATAATCTAAATACTTTTGGTCTCCAAATTTCCCCTCCTCAGCCTCGGCACTGCACCAATCTAGACATTTATTTTTCCACCATCTTACACTTTTTAGTCCATAGAGATCATTCTTAAATCCAATTAGACCAGCCTGATATTTTCCATACATTTTTTCTACCCAATCACGATCTCTTTGGGGGGTAAGAAAAATAGAGTATTCACCCCATTCTTCAAAAATAATATTAGGATCAGAGAAAAAGCATAAATCACCATCACAATATAGAATAGATGGTAAATCATAATTGACCAATAAATATTCTATCAAGACAGATTTTAAAGTCCAACAATATTCATTTACTTTTCTTTTTCTCTTAATTGCTTTTAGTTCACTATCTTCTAATTCTTCAACTTGTAAAAGGTTTACATTAATTAAATTCATTGCTTTTAATAGTGAATATGCAAAAGGGTCTATACAACAAATCCACAATGTAAATTTTTCTGAGTACTGCATTAATGATTGCTGTAAAGCAATGATTTTCAAGACATATTCACTACCTACAATGACACAGAAATGATTATTTAGATCATGTTGTTGATTATAGAATTGGGGATTAATTCTTTTTTGAGTATTTTTTTTGGAAAGATTTGAAGCTTTAATTCCTGTTGAAAGCGGGTTAACTATTTTCTCATTAGAGGGGATATACAATCGAGGTAAACTTATTTTTTTATCATTAGAGTTCAACGCTTATTCAGTCCTCTCCATTAAAATTTATTAGGATTCCAACTTTCATCTACAGTTTTTAAATCTTTAGGTGTATCGACACTAGCCCAAAAGTCATTGTGTTCATAGACTGCGAGCTCATTGTCTTTTATTAAATTGCGAAGAGGATCTTCTTCTAGAACACAATCATCACTATTACCTAAATAATCAAATATTTCTTTGTTAAATACAAAAAAACCGCCATTAATTACTTCATCAAGTAATGGTTTTTCTTTAAAATCAATAGCAATTCCATCTTCGACCGCCAACAGACCATATTGACTATTTTTTTTAATGCCAGTTAATGTAGCAATCTTTCCTTTTTCTTTATGGAATGATATGAGTTGATCAATATCTATATTGGCTAATCCGTCACCATAAGTTAATAAAAAGGTTTCATCCTGTACAAAGGATTCAAGTTTTTTTAGTCTTGACCCGGTCATTGTATCAATTCCTGTATCTATAAAGTGTATATTCCAATTTTCTAATTCCTGAAGTAGCGTATATCGACTGGTTTTACAATTTAAACTAAAGTCGTTTTCTTTCCAGCTAAAGTCCATAAAATATTCCTTAATTTTCTCACCTTTATATCCTAAGGGCAAAATGAAATCAGAATGTCCATATTTTCTATACCAATTCATTATATGCAAGAGGAGAGGCTTTCCTTGAACTCGAACTAATGGTTTGGGAATGTCCTCTAAAATTCCTTGCATCCGGAGCCCTTTTCCACCACACAAAATTATGACTTTCATAGATCTATTTCCTTCCTCTCTATATATTTTACTATTTTAAACTATGTAGTTTGTTTGATAAATGTATACACGGTTGTACCATAATGACAATCAACTAAAAAATTTAGGTTAGATTTATAATTAAAATGCTGATTAAACGTGAAGAATACGCACTGTGGTTTCTCATCATTTTTTTGTAAATTAGGTTATTTTAGTACTAATGAAAGAAATTGCTTGTTCGTAAGATAAAAGAAGGGGAGGAAAATCAGGGGAATTGAAGAAGCTTATAATTAAAAACCTAAGAAAATAAAATTATACTGAAAATAAGATAATGTATGGATGTAAGTAGTGGTTAACATACTACATAAGAAGAAAATGCTGATTGTATAAATGATTTTAAAGAAATTAGCAGAAGAATAGCGAAGGAAATTAACTATTTAAAGGAACAGTAAACAAATATTCCATTTTACAGCCCTTCCCGAACGAGAAAGCCCCTCGCCTTTAGGCATGGGATGAAAGTGAGGTTGGATAAGGAGTGCACTAAAAACCGCAAGGTTTGTGGCACTCTAAGTATCCAAAATGTTGGTATCTTTTATTTTTTCATCTTTCATGTTGCAGTTTTGTTATCCAACTGATACGATGCGAATATGATGAATGATTATAGAAGAACCAAAACAACCGTGTCATTAATTAACTATCATTTTGTGTTTTGCCCGCGATACAGAAGAAAGATTTTTCTTAACACAAAAGTAGAAGAACGTTTCAAGGAGTTGGTTCAAGAAATATGCGGAGAATTGGATATTTCTATTGTTGCAATGGAATGCGACAAAGATCATGTTCACTTGTTCTTAAATACACCACCAACACTTAGTCCTGCTGATACAATGGCAAAAATTAAAGGAGTGACATCAAAACGTTTGAGAGAAGAGTTTCTACATCTTCAACACTTGCCGAGCCTATGGACGCGTTCTTATTTTGTTTCTACTGCTGGAAGTGTATCAAGTGAGACAATAAAATATTATGTTGAAAATCAAAAAACGAGGGGATGAAGCTTGTGCCACAAACCATCACGGTTAAAGTTAAATTGCTTCCAACAAAAGAACAAATCATGCTATTGGAACAAAGTAGCCACGAGTATATAAAAGTCATTAATGCCCTTGTATCTGAAATGGTTGAAGCAAACAAAAGCACGAAGAAAAGTACAAAGGATATTGAGGCCAATATCCCAAGTGCGGTGAAAAATCAAGCAATTAAAGATGCGAAAAGTGTGTTTTCTACAAAGGTGAAAAAGAGTAAATACAAAATCGCTCCGATTCTAAAAAGACCTGTTTGTGTATGGAATAACCAAAACTATTCATTTGACTTCACACACATTTCAATTCCGTTTATGGTAAACGGAAAGTCAACTCGTTTAAAGGTTCGCGCTTTATTAATCGACAAATATAATCGCAATTTCGAATTGTTGAAGCACAAGTTAGGTACACTTCGTATCACGAAGAAATCTGCTAAATGGATTGCTCAAATATCTGTCACGATTCCTACAAACGAAAAAACGGGAACAAAGATTTTAGGAGTAGACTTAGGTCTCAAAGTTCCTGCGGTAGCCATCACAGATGATGATAAAGTTCGTTTCTTCGGGAACGGTAGGCAAAACAAATTTATGAAACGTAAGTTTCGCAGTGTTCGCAAGAAATTAGGAGAAGCTAAGAAACTGAATGCCCTTCGTCAACTTGATGATAAAGAACAAAGATGGATGCAAGACCAAGACCACAAAGTAAGTCGTGTAATCGTTGATTTTGCAACGGATAATAATATTTCTGTCATTCGATTAGACCAACTAACGAACATTCGACAGACGGCACGAACAAGCCGTAAAAACGAAAAAAATCTACACACTTGGTCATTCCATCGTTTAGCACAATTCATCGAGTACAAAGCGACATTAGTTGGCATAAAGGTCGAATATGTGGACCCTTCTTATACAAGTCAAACATGTCCGAAATGTTCTGAAAAGAACAAGGCGCAAGACAGAAAATACAAGTGCCAATGTGGATTTGAGAAACATCGTGATATCGTTGGGGCGATGAATATTCGCTACGCAACTGTGGTTGGCGGTAATAGTCAATCAGCCTAAGAACCTATATGGTCTGTCTTAGGAGGGGTGATGGCACACCCTCATCTTGAAGGCTGTTCAAAACAGAAATGGACTGCGAATGCTTAGTCATTCAAGAATCCCATCCGTTACACCGTAAGGTGTAGGACCTGCTGGGAGTGTCAAATGCTATAAATTTAAAAAAGAGCACCGTATAAAGGTGCTCTAGCGATTGAATTAAATTTGTAAAGAACCATTTATTCAATAAAGAAGGACTTATGAATTATTATATGAACGGTTTATTAATTAAGTGTGTATCAATTAAATGGGAATTGTATTTCTCTACACCTATTTTAATTTACCGGCAAAATCATGTTAAAAGTAAGAAGGAAATTATTAAGCTAACGTTATTTTGTTTAAAATATAATCCCAATCGGAATTATCACCTTCCCATCTATCCTGATAACGAGGGAGCTCAATTGAACAAACCTTCGATATTCCCCAATTTTGTACAACAATATTAGATATCCCCTCCTTAAAATTAACAATAAGAATATTAAAATCCTTATTTGTAATTTCGGATAATACGTTTTGTAATTCAACTGCTTCATCTCGATTTCCCCAAATCCTAATGAATAAAATCGATTCACTGCTATTTATTTTTTCAAGGAATCGATTAATTCTAGTTCCTAATTTAGATTTAAAAGAAGGATAGGTTGATTTCCAATCCTTTTCTGAGTTAATAGGAAAGTCATGCATTGAAAAACAATTATAATAAGTGTCCTTTATACAGTAGGTAATTCTTTCTGCCCATTTAGTTTGATTATCAAATTCTGATTCAATAAGACCGTAACTTTCTGAACCTTCTATGACCATATTTTCTAACTTCATAAATTTTTCAAATCGATTTTGAAGTAACCTGTTTACATCTGAAAGTGATGGATAATAAAACCAATCTAAAGGTCCAGAAAATGTTCTTAAATGGTGCCTTTTGATTTGGTTGGTGACTTGACACAACCCTCCTAAACTTACAATTAAGCCATAGGATTTTTGTATATCTTCTAGATTCATCCTTATCATCCTTTTTAAAAATAATTTAAATTATGTGTTCAGTATATGATGCAATAACATATTGATGTGGACCTATATATCAAAGTACATTGAGCTAAGACCATCGTATAAACTTAAAAAATTAAAATTCCTAAGTTAAGAGCTTCTATCTTTGACGTAATATCATGGAGTTGCTATTGGAATGAAAGCTGGTAGGGATATCGCACCAGAGTTATATACTATCCAGTAACTTAAATTAAAAACCAGTCCTGGATTACTGTAGTAAAATTGTTGTCTTTTTAAAAGAATCCTTAGATAAAAAAGAAAACTCTATTGGTTAGCATTTGACCAGTAGAGTTTTCTTAGAAGTAGTATCTTTTAGATAATAATTATTAATGAGGAAACTTCTAATGAGAAATGCTTTTAAATATAAGAAGGGTACTATTCTAAGTATTTTTCGACAAAGTGAGAGGGATATGAAGAAATAGGGGGGCCTATTTTAAAGTAGGATAAATTATTTTTTGAAATTGGTATATAGTTCTTTAACAAATAAAGTTTTTGCAATATGTCTTTATCTATAGGATGAAGCATGGAATCTGTCATTATGAAATAATTGTGATGATAGATAAATACTTTGCCTTCCGGTAGGATCGTGTGATTAGATATATTCGGATAAATAGGTGATCCGTCTAAAAATTGATCTAAACTATGTTGTGAAACTTTAATAATATCTTGAATTGAAAATTTAAATTTGCGAAATGCTATAGTGTTAATAAATGGACGTTTTTGATTATTTTCTATATAAAATAATTCTCCTTTTTCATTTTGCACAACCCGTAGATTGGGTATTGATGTTGTAAGGCTTATGGGTGGTCCTTCTGTATATTTGTAGATAAATGGATCGGGAATTAAGACAATTTCATTTTGATTATATTTGAAGTAGGAAAGCATCTCTTTTGAAATGAGCCTACGTTTAAAATTATCAATTAAAAATACTTCACCCTGTGAATTACTGAACAAAATACCATTTAAATCTTTTGAAGGGAGGTTAGCATACAAGTTTTGGAAAGAGAATGGTGTTTTAAAAGTAATATCAAGCACTTTGTTAATGGGATAAAAAGGTTGGAATGTATTTAGGCGTTTCCAAAATATCGCATCTCCAACAAACCAATATAAAGGATTTGTATCCCAATATCCACGGTACTTTTCATAGACTTTTACTAATATTCTTTTAGTATGCATAACTGAACAGTGATCTACAACATTAGCAGCTGTATATAAAATTTTCGAAGCTTCTCTCACAAATTCATTTGTAGGTTGTAAGTTATAATCAACATGCTTTACGTATTGGGAAGAGTACACTATATCAATTTCAGGATGTTTTTCTAAGAAAGATAACATTTCAGCTAATCTGTTTGGAAGGTATATAGTATCATCCGTTAGATAGCAAATATAATCCCCACATGTTAATGGAAGTGCCTCATTGATAAGTGTTGCATATCTTGTAGTTTTATATCGTTCATCATTTTGTATAAAACTATTCTTATAAGTAATTCGAGGATCCTCTAGATAATTTTTTATGACATTTATAGTTTCTGAACAGGAGTTATCATCCATAATAAAAAGTTCCCATTCTTTATAAGTTTGCATTAGAACACTTTCAATAACTTGATTAATTAATGACGGCTTATTATAACTAGTAAGGATAATTGATATTTTGGGTTGCAAATACTTCACCTCTATTGAGAATATTGAATGTTTTTTTTCTAGTGAAATATAATAATTAAAGCTTTATCAACACTTTCTTTTTTATTTTAAATAGTTTATTACTTTTTCATAGATATGGTATGGACTATAGTGGAGAAAAAAGGATATAGGTGAATATAAATAATGCTATTAATTTTTTATAGGTAAAGAAATCTTTTTTAAAATTATCGGAACGGTTTGTCCTTTCTATTTATATAATAACGTAACTGTTTTTGTATTTGTTGATAAGGAGGAGAGGGATATTTGCCTAAAATTTCAGTTATAATGACAAGTTACAATAAGCCTGCGTTTGTTGAAAAATCGATATTAAGTGTATTAAACCAAACTTTTCAAGATTTTGAGCTTTTTATAATGGATGATAATTCAGATGAAATAACGCAGAAGGTGATTCAACCATTTATAAATAAGGAAAATGTACATTTTTATAAAAGTAATGTAGCTCATATTTCTGAAAGGACAAAAAAAGTCAGATATGCGGCTTTAATTAATGAAGCACTTAAGCATGCTAAAGGGGAATATATAACTTATATTACAGATGATAATCAATATGAAGAAGAACGCTTGAAAAAGATGTCTAGTTATCTTGATGAGAATGAAGATGTTCAAATTATTTACTCTGCATCAAAAACGATTCATATAGATGAATCAGATATGCCTATTAAAACTGTTGAAAGACCTGCCAAAAAAATTACAAATAATGCGCCATGTACCATTGATCATTGTTCTATTATGCATAGAGCATCTGTTTTACCAATTCTTGAAAAAAGGTGGAATTCTTACTGGGATGAAGATCCTCAGTTTTACCGGATAGGAGATGCACGTTTCTTTTGGAGATTAAATCACTATTGGGATTTTTATCCCTTAGATGAAATTTTAGATATTAATTATATTACTCCTCATTCAATACATGCACAGTTATTTGCAGAAGAAAAAAATGAATTTGTGCAATTATTACCACCACAAAGAACATGCAAAGAATTAAGAGAAGATCTAAGAAGAAAAAGAGGGTGAAAAATTGAGTGACATTTATTTGAAAAATTACTGGCTATTAAATTTAGAATATATAAATATTTTTTCAGAGTTAAAGCATCATAACATTCCTTTGCCATTATTGAGTAATTTTTATCAATATTTAGATGAAGATATAAAAAATAAAATGAAAGATGATAATTTTTACAAGCAATTGTCAATTGAACCAATAGCGGAAACACAGTTACAGTTGGAGTTTGAAAAAATAATTTCTGCATTTCAATCAAAAATAAAAAGAAAAAATAAAGATGGAACAATCCTGCTAAATTCAGATTATCTCCGTTTTTCAGTAAGTAATTTTACCCACTTTCATCCAAATCAAACTAAGATATTAACTAGATCAAAAAAGACCGAACTCTATGGACTTCCTACAGTTTGTGCACCAGATTATATAAATAAATCCCCTAATAATGCAAATATTTATATAGAAAAAGCTAAAGAAATCTTTTTAAGGTTTAATAAACACCCACTACTATCAAACACGTTTTTTCAAAAAAAATTACTCAGCGACCTTCCTATCATGATTGAGAAACTTAATATGGCTCATTTTATTTTTAAAGAACAAGATATATCTGGTGTGATTGTTGGTACTACGGAAGATATAACAAGTAGAGCTCTTACTTTTCTTTTAAGTAGTGAGGGTATACCAAGTTATTGCTTGCAGCATGGCGCAATAATGGGAGAAGAAGCATACTTTCCGGTTTTCGCAACAAAACAGGTCGTATATGGGAAATATGAAGAAGGTTGGTACCTTCAAAAAGGGGTCACTGAATCTCAAATTGAAATATTAGGGCACCCCAGATATGATGAGATCTTTGATAGAGTATATATGGATGAAAAGAATTTTTTTAATAAATTAAAAATAGACACCTCTACAAAAGTGGTTTTTATTGCAACCCAGCCATTTAAAACTTCATTTTATACCGAACTGACAGAAAAGCTAGTAAAAGACAAAAATATTACGGTTATTATAAAGCCTCATCCTTGGGAAAAAGGGCGCAACCTAGTAGGAGAATATATTAAGTTAAGTAACACATATCCAAATGTTAAATATATAACAAATGAAGTGAACATGTATGATGTTATTTTACATGCAAATCTTGTGGTTATCTCAAATTCAACAGTAGGATTAGAGGCAATGTTATTAGACAAACCTGTAGTTGTTTATAAATCTTTATTAGAGGAAAGGGATTATAAATATTACGATACGCTAGATTGGCTTGTAAACCATTCTATGGAGGATGTGACTAGTACGATTAAAAAGGTTCTACATGATCCTTTACAATCTAATTTAGCAAAAGAATTAAGAAAAAAATTTATTAATGAAAACTATCCGCAAGAAGCATGCACAAAAAGATTAATAAATTTAATTCAAGGTGAAAAAGATTAAACTCATCACCATTTATAAATATTTGAAGTAAAAGATTATATCCTCAGTTTTCAATGATTAATATGTATCTTAAACTTGCAATGGAAACGTGTGTTTTAATATCCGATAAACCAGTTTATCTCTCAACAAATGGCTTGCTAATGGAACTACACACAAATTGAAGAGAGGTTTTCTTAGCTAAAATTAATTTTTTAATATGAGGAGGTATATATTTTCATGTTTTTTAAAGATAAAAACGTTTTAATTATTGGTGGAACAGGAACAATTGGAAAAAGCATTCTTTCTAATGTTCTACAGGAAAAGCCAAAAGTGGTAAGGGTTCTTAGTAGAAGTGAATATAATCAATTTTTATTACAAGAAGAATTTAGGGATAAAAATCAAAATATTCGTTATTTAATTGGGGATATTCGTAATTATGATCGAGTATTTAGTGCGATGGAAAATATTGATTATGTATTTCATGTGGCCGCGATGAAGCATGTGTCTTTTTGTGAATATAATCCGTTTGAAGCAGTTTTGACCAATATTTTTGGAACACAAAATGTAATAAGAGCCGCAATTGCTCAGAAAGTAAAAAAGGTAGTTTTTACAAGCTCTGATAAAGCGATTTCACCAACAAATAATTACGGTGCAACAAAGTTGACTGCTGAAAGATTGATTACATCAGCGGAATATTCAAAAGGTTCAAGTGAAACGATATTTGCAAGTGTTCGTTTCGGAAATGTGATGGGGTCAAGAGGCTCTGTCATTCCTTTATTTGAAAATCAAATTAAAGAAAACAAAAAAATAACTGTAACGGATCTTAGTATGAGTAGATTTATGATGACACTGAATCAAGCAACTATGTTAACAATTGAAGCAATGAAAATAGCAAAGGGTGGTGAAACTTTTATATTAAAAATGCCAGTTATTTCATTAAAAGATTTAAGTGAAGTGATGATAGAAGAAGTTACAAAGTTATATGGGTTGCCTAAGGAGAATATAAGAATTGAAGAAATTGGATTAAAACCTGGTGAAAAAATGTATGAAGAACTTATGACACATGATGAGTCTTTACAGGCTTTTGAATTACCAGATATGTTTATCATTCCTAGCCCATTAAAAAAGGGTACACAATATGAAAATGTAAAAAGGGCGAAAGCAGGATTTTACCGTTCTGATAATCAAAATGCAATTTCAAAAGAAGAGCTTAGAAATTTAATATTAAACCAGCAACTTTTAACAGGAGGGGAGAAACTATGAAAATATTAGTAACTGGTGGTGCAGGTTTTATTGGTAGGTGGGTTGTAAAGAGATTATTGCAGGATAAGCATGAGGTATGGATATTAGACAACTTAGCAAATTCAACTACTGCAAATATCACCGAGTTTGCACACGATCTAAATTTAAAGCAATGCATTCAAGGAGATATTAAAGATAAAAAATTAGTTGCTGAATTATTTAAAAATAATTCATTTGAACTTTGTTATCATTTAGCAGCGAGTATCAATGTTCAAGATAGTATAGATGATGCTAGATCAACTTTTGAAAATGATACAATAGGTACTTTTAATTTGTTAGAACAATGTCTTAAGTATGACGTCAAAATGGTCTTTATGAGTACTTGTATGGTATATGATAAAGCTACTAATATACAAGGAATATCAGAATTAGACCCGATTAAACCAGCTTCTCCATATGCTGGATCAAAAATTGCTGCTGAAAACATGGTTTTATCTTACTATTATGCTTATAAGCTACCTGTAGTGGTTATTCGCCCATTTAATACGTATGGTCCATTCCAGAAAACAGGTGGGGAAGGTGGGGTTGTTGCCATTTTTATAAATAATAAATTAGATAATGTACCATTAAATATTTACGGGGATGGAAAACAAACGAGAGACCTTTTATACGTTGAAGATTGTGCAGAGTTTGTTGTGGCAGCAGGATACTCTGCAAAAGCAAATGGTCATATTATCAACGCTGGAACAGGACAAGATATATCCATTAATAAATTAGCAGAATTGATTTCGGGAAATAAAGTAAGTATTCAACACGTAACTCATATCCATCCGCAAAGTGAAATCCAAAAATTATTATGTAACTATGAAAAAGCAAAAACAATATTAGACTGGGAACCGAAAGTTTCTTTAGAAGATGGAGTTATTAAAACAGAAGAGTGGATTAAATCTTTAAAAATTAATCCTAAGGAGAAAGAGTAATGGTAAGGGGGATTCTCGGTATTCATGGAGGAAAGCCTGTTAGAGAAACTTATTTACCATATGGTCAGCAACAAATTGATGAATATGACATTCAGGCTGTTGTAGACGTATTAAAAGGGGATTTTTTAACAACAGGACCTATGGTTCAACAATTTGAGGAGGCTATAGCAAAATATGTGGGAGCAAAATACACTGTTTCCTTTTCAAATGGTACAGCTGCATTGCATGCTGCTTGCTATGCAGCTGGCATAACTGAGGGAGATGAAGTAATTACAACTCCAATGACATTTGTAGCAAGTGCAAATTGTATCTTATACCAGGGTGCAAAGCCGGTATTCGCCGATATTGACAATGAAACATATAACATTAGTCCTAAATCTATTGAGGAAAAGATTACAAACAAAACAAAAGCCATTATTCCCGTACACTTTACTGGACAGCCTGTAGAGTTAGAAGCAATACAAAAAATAGCAAAAAAAAACAATTTGATTATCATTGAAGATGCAGCCCACGCATTAGGAGCCACTTATAAAAATAAAAAGATTGGTTCAATTGGTGATATGACAATGTTTAGCTTTCATCCGGTGAAACATATTACTACCGGAGAGGGCGGAGTAATTACCACAAATAATCCTCTTTTTTATGAAAAACTTGTTCAATTCCGTACGCATGGAATTGAAAGGAACCCCCAAAAACTTCTTGAAAATCATGGACCTTGGTATTATGAAATGCAATTCTTAGGTTACAACTATAGAATTACGGATATACAAGCTGCTCTTGGTTTATCACAGTTAAGTAAATTAGACTCTTTTATTAAGATTCGAAAGAAATATGTAGACATTTATAGTAAAGAATTTAGTTGTTTATCTGAAATCATCATACCAAAGCAATTGCCTCAAACCAGTTCGAGTTGGCACCTTTATATTATTCGTTTAAATACTAAATTATTAAAATGTAATCGAAAAGAATTTTACGAAGCGTTACAAAGAGAAAATATCGGTGTGAATGTGCACTATATACCCGTACATTTACAACCGTTTTATCAAAAATTAGGTTATGAAAAAGGTATTTGTCCGCAAGCAGAAAACGTATATGAGGAAATTATTACGCTGCCTCTATTTCCTAAAATGACAGAAGCTGATGTGTGGGATGTAATACAAGCTGTGAGAAAAGTTCTTTCGTTTTATAGTGTTGCTAAAAATTAAATGAAAGGGGGGTTAATAAAATTGCAAAATCAGAAATTGTTAAGAGCAGTTACAAAAGTTGACATTAAAAAAGGAGAAATTATTACAGCTAATAAAGTAACAATGGAGTTAAATGTTGTAGAAAATGCGCTGAACAAGCTTGAAGCAGAGGAATTATTACCTCAGGTATCTGTATATAATTTGTCTGCAGGTACCCCATTAACAAAAGAGGTTATTGAGCCTCCTAAGGTAGTAATAATTGTACTTTGCCGCTTAAAATCTACTAGATTACCTTTAAAAGCCATATTGCCAATACACGGAGTTTCTTCCATTGAACGATGTCTTATAAATACATTAGCTATTCCAGGAAAGCATCAGGTCATACTTGCTACTTCAGATATTGCACAAGATGACCCTTTGGAAAAATTTAATTTAGATGGAAAGGTTAAGATTTTTAGAGGTGATCCAGAAAATACCGCTGATCGTATGTTCCAAGCTGCAAAACAAGAAAATGCAAACATTGTCATAAGGATTACAGGAGATTGCCCAGCTGTGTCACCAGAAATTAATACTTTTTTACTAGATGAACATTTGAAAAGTGGTGCAGATTATACACAGGCAGAGTTAAGTACGTTACCTGTCGGAACAGCAGGCGATATTTTTACATTAGAGGCAATTGAACGACTACTACAAACCCCAAAACCTTTAACCTATGCAGAATACCTTCCATTTTATTTTATTAATAATCCACATTTATTTCGTATCAATATAGTGAAACTTCCTCCACCATTTTGTTACCCTACTTGGAGGTTAACATTAGATGAACAACCGGATTTAGATATGTTCAATGAACTTTATAAAGGTCTGAATGTAAAATCTAAACCTTTATTTTTTCATCAAATAAAAGATTACATCCTTCGAAATCCTGAACTTATTGAAATGAATAATCATGTGAAATTGAAATGGGCAAATCAACAATCATTAGTAGATGAGCTAAATAGAGAAACGAAATTATAAGTTAATAAGTTATAGTGCTTTTAGTGAGGAGGGAGTATCTTGCTTGAGAAAAAAATTGCCTTTCGCGCCGACGCATCTATTGAAATAGGTACCGGTCATGTTATGCGTTGTTTAACACTGGCCCAAGAATTGCGAAATAAAGGTGCTCAAGTATATTTCATTTGTCGTAAGCTGCAAGGTGATTTGCATCAATATATTTTAAATAAAGGATTTCATGTGTATGTATTAGATGGAGATGGTGAAAATACGAATTTCTTAAGTGCAAAAAACGGGAGGTATTTAAATTGGCTAAAATATCATTGGTTTGTTGATGCGCAGCAGACCAATGATATTTTGTCGCAACTTCCCAAGTGTGATTGGTTAATTGTTGATCATTATGGATTAGATAATAAGTGGGAGTCTGCTTTAAGAAAAAGTGTAAGAAAAATTATGGTAATCGATGATCTTGCAAATCGAATGCATGACTGTGATTTGTTACTAGACCAAAATTTATATGATAACCTTAATGGTCGCTATAAAGATTTAATACCAGAGCACTCATTAGTAAAATTGGGGCCTAAATACGCTATATTACGACCAGAGTTTCATGCAGCTAAGAAGATTTCACGAAAAAGAACAGGAAAAATTGAGAGGATTTTTATTTTTTTTGGTGGCCATGATGTAACAAATGAGACATTAAAAACGTTAAGAGCTTTACAAAATATAAATAAAGAGAACTTAAAAATAGACGTTGTGGTAGGTAGCCAAAATCCTCATAAAGAGGATATTCAAACTTATTGTAAGAGTGTTACTAACGCTTCATATTATTGTCAAATAGAGAATATGGAAGAGCTTCTCGTACGAGCGGATTTAGGGATAGGAGCTGGGGGCACAACCACATGGGAACGATGTTTTCTTGGATTACCTTCTATAACAATTACAACTGCCCAAAATCAAATTGAAGTAACAAAGGCTGTAGCGAAGGTTGGAGCTACATGGAATATTGGTACAGCTGAAAGTGTTTCGGATAAAGCAATTACGAAATGTCTAAACAAACTTTTATCAGATTTTAAAATAGTGAAAGAAATGTCTAATAAAGCTCTTTCTATACAGTGTGCCAGTAATACAAATGAAATAGCAAAAATTATTTTAGGAGGATAGTATGTTAGATATTGGGGATTTTCAATTGGAAAAGTTAAAAAAGAAAGATTTAGAACTTATTTTAAATTGGCGGAATACAAAAGAAATCCGCTCGGTTATGTATGAAAATCATGAAATAACAATAGACGAACATTTAAAGTGGTATGAAAAACTCGTACTGGATGATACAAAGGTTGCAAGATTATTAACATATAAAGAAAAACCAATTGGATTTGTTAATTTTACAAAAATAGATAAAATGGATCGAACTTGTTATTGGGGATTTTATATAGGTGAAAAGCAAAGTGTAAGACGTGCCGGAACTGTATTAGGTTTATTAGCATTAGATTTTATTTTTGAAATCAAAGACATACACAAAGTATGTGCAGAAATAATAGAATCAAACCGTATTAGTTTAAATTTCCATCAGAAAATTGGTTTCCAAGAAGAGGGAAGATATGAAGATTATATTTACAGGGACAATGATTATGTTGATGTCATTACAATGACCTTGTCCCGTGAACAATGGGAGGAAAGAAGAGAATCTATAAAAAAAGAACTTGAAGGTGACAAAAATGAGTAATGTATATATCGGAGGTAGAGAGATTGGCAATAGTTTGCGACCATTTATTATTGCAGAAATGTCAGGGAATCATAATCAATCATTAGATAGGGCGTTGAAAATTGTAGAGGCAGCTGCGGAGGCCGGGGCACAAGGATTTAAAATTCAAACATATACACCAGATACAATGACTTTAAATATAGAAAATGGTGATTTTTTAATTCATGATAAGAAAAGTTTATGGAAAGGCAAATCACTTTATCATTTATACAAAGAAGCGTATACACCATGGGAGTGGCATAAACCAATTTTTGATCGCTGTATAGAGTTAGGAATGATACCATTTAGTACGCCTTTTGATGAAACAGCTGTAGACTTTCTAGAGACATTAAATGTTTCATGTTATAAAATTGCATCTTTTGAAAATACTGATATTTCCCTCATACGTAAGGTAGCCGCAACAGGAAAACCAATAATCATTTCGACAGGTATGGCTTCAATCGCTGAACTAGATGAAACAGTAAGGGCTGCGAGAGAAGAAGGGTGTAAAGAACTAATTCTTTTAAAATGTACAAGTACGTATCCTGCATCTCCAAAATCTACAAATATAGTTACTATACCTCATATGAAAGAGTTATTTAACTGTCAGGTGGGCTTATCAGATCATACACTGGGAGTAGGTGTATCTGTAGCAAGTGTTGCCTTGGGAGCTACAGTAATTGAGAAACATTTAACGCTCTCAAGGTCGGATGGAGGAGTTGATGCTAAATTTTCAATGGAACCAGCTGAATTTAAATTATTAGTAAGCGAAACTGAAAAAGCATGGGAATCTTTGGGGAATGTATATTATGGACCTACTGATATAGAAAAAGATTCTTTAAAATTTAGAAGATCATTATATGTAGTAGAAAACATAAAAGCAGGAGAAGTCTTTACAAATGAAAATGTTAAAGCTATTAGACCAGGGAATGGCTTATTACCAAAGCACTTATCCAAAATTATCGGGAAAAAAGCGAGTAAGGATATAGAAAAAGGGACGCCTGTTTCATGGGATTTAATTTGATGCTGAGGAAATTAGAGCGTTTATAGAAAGACTTATAATGAAAATGCTATTTTTAGTAGGAGATAAATTTAAAAGGCCCTGTTTTTAGACAGGGCCTTTTAAAAGGGCAAGACATTCAACAACTGAAGGTACCTTTATATTACCATTATTGGGATTTTGATACCATGTACTTGGTGTTGAGAAATAAAAAGGTAATCGTCGCTGAATTGCCTTTTGATAAAATAGAGCACTTTCAAACATAATATATTCGAAGTCTTATGATATGTGTAAATAAAATAGCAGCTAGTGTAAGCTAGCTGCTTAATACAGAAAAGAGAAGAACTACAGGGACGGTTAAATGAGTTCTGGCTTTCGCCTATCTTTAGTATTGACTTAATATTTAGTTTTATGCTGACAAACTTAAAAAGAGGAGCTATAAAAAGATCTCTTTAAGGAAGAAATGAGATATTGAAAAGTGAATTAGGTTTTTTAAATTCAAGATAATATATGACTATTTCATCATAATGTGACGATGAAACATAAAAGAGCAGCCAACAAAAGCTAACTGCTCGGCTCTCGACCAAGAGAGTTAGAGTGGGAAGAATTTAAGGCAGATTTATTAAAAGCCTTGTCTACAGTATTAACGACATATTAAGTTTTATTCAAGTGTCTAGAGGGAAATATATAGGACATTCAATTTTGAATTACTTGATGAAAATACAGTGGATTAGGGGATAAGTGGAGTATTTATTGAAATGACTTAACGTAACAAAGTATCCTCCTGTAGCTTCTCCATCGATGATGGCACTATGTAGCTTTTGAATGTATGGTCGTCCAATAGATTCTTTTGTATATCTTTTTACTTCAACAAATTTCACTTCATCATCTTTCAAAAGAATAATGTCTTTTCCTCCATCATTAGAACCTGGTGTAACTTGCGCTCGATATCCTCGAGAATTAAACAAGTCAGCGATTAAATATTCAAAGTTTCGCGGGTCAGTTCTTTCTGGATATTCACGATTCTATGGTTCTCTTAAGTATTTCATGCGAATCTCTTCTTCAGGGACCTCGGGTGCTTTAAGTATTATTCCTAATCCAAAAACGATGACTAATGAAATGATAGCCCAAATCATACAATTCACCTCAGTATGAGTATAACCAGCGGAACACTATTCTATCTCTTCATACCAAATATCCTCAAAATATATAAGCAGAAATATTACGGTGATATGCCAGTGATTCATTTTTTACGGCTACTAAATACAAAAAAGAAACTTAAAGGGTTAGTACCTAATTACAATACGTTTGTGAAGATGGATATAATAGAATAAATATACAAAAGTGTTAAAAAGTTTGTAAACGAATCGGCTAATATCTATACAAAAGAAAATATCGCTGATATTTCACCTTCAATAATAGCTAAAATTAACTAGTATACACTGATACGAAATGTTAATAAAAAAATCCTTAATACTAAAAATGTAGTAGCAAACTTGTTAAATTGGTCCAAACGATGTTTATTCTTCATCTCATTGAAAGTGCAATTGTATCTTCAGGGAAATTGTGGTAGATTTCTATAGGGAAAAGACAAATTAAAATGCTTCTTCATAAAATTGAAAAAACATTTTAATTTATTAAGAATGAGTATTGAAGAAAAAATATTATTAATTTAATAAATTAATGAATGTGTGATTGTATAGTAGTCGTTATAAAATGGATCCTCTCATAAAAAGTATGCTGGCTAATAACTCTTGCATGAATTTTTTCGACCATTAATCTTTTCGAAATTGCATCATTTAAATAAAAAGATAATTTGTTTAAGCAGTCTTCAAAACTGTTATAGGATACAATTTCATCTTTATTGAAGAAGGATGAAAGGTCAGGTTTTTCTTCAATAATTTGAAAGCCTTGGCAAGCGGCAATATCAAAAGCGCGATTATTAATGGTATTATTTTTCACTTTATTTTTATTTTTATTCTGTGGAAATAGATGACTACGATGAGGATTTAAAATAAGACTAGCATTATTATAATAGAGTGCAACTTCTTGAGGTGGAATCCATCCTTCTATAATCTTAATTCTTCGGTGATTCTTCCATTTTTTTAATAACTTATTTCTCCAGTGTTGACCAATAATAGTATAGTGATAAGGCGTTTTTTCCAAGAGAAACTGTATCAATTTTACTCGGTTAGGATAAGGATATCCAATCAACAATACTTCACTTTTATATTTTGAATTTTTTTGATTTGGTTTAAATAGTTCTATATTAGTTGCTAATGGTAAGTGATATACATTGGTATATCCTAAAGCTGTGTAATATTTAAGTGCTTCGCTATCAATAGTAAATATAAAATCGAAGTTATTTAATAGAAGAAGAGAAGTATCTATATAAAATGGATCCTCAGTTAACCAAACAGCTAATTTAATGTTCCTTTTTTTAAAATATTGAATTGCTTTTTGTGGTAGATGATTACCTAATAAGGTGAATACAATATCGGGATGAAACGTTGTTGTAATGAAATTCAATTGCTGTATTAATTCATTTGGCTGTACTGCTAACCATTCGGAATTTTGATCGATAAGAGTTCTTTGTATGCTTTGATCTAGATATTGATAGATTTTTGAGTAACCAGAAGTAATGTATAAGAGTTTCATATTTCAACCCCTGCTTTAGGTTTAAAATATATTATGAGATAAACGTAATACTTTCTATTTCTTTACAACTAATCTTAGTAATACTTGTAGTAGGAGGTGTAACTGAATTTTCCTCTTCTAATGTGACGATACAAGTATTAGGATTGAAATTTGTAAAAATAGCAGGTCCAATAATATTCCCAGATTTACCAGTTACAGTAACGACTTCGCCCGATTGTAAATTTTTAAAAATACTACATACTCCACCTGAACAACCAAATAAATTACATAAGAACAAATTTATCCCTCCTTTAAACAATATACTATATCATATGAAAGTCTGTAGAATAACGTGTAGACAAGTAACCTTTCGAAGAGAAAAAATTTAAACGAAAGCAACATATTAAAAGAATAGGTGCAACAGAATGATACATTTTAGGGTATACTGATTAGATTTTCATAAAAAAAGACATTCATTAGAATGTCTTAAATATGGATTAAGTGAGAACAATATGAATCATCTTAAGGGGTGGTTAACGTAACACTTTCTATATCTTCACAACTTATGAATATAGTATTAGTAGAAGTGGGGGTTATCACATCTTCTTCTACCAACACTACTGCACATATATTCGGAAAGAATAATGAAAAAGTAGCAGGTCCAATAATTTGACCTGATCGAGTAGTAACTGTAACAATTGTTCCTGTTGGCCACGAAGAGAATAGAAAACAAGCTAAACCTGTACAATCTGCCACATTAAATCCTCCTAACATTAAATTTTGATTGAAATAATAAAGTTCAAACATTCTATAGTGTATGTGATAGTAATGTGAAGTGTTTGGACTAATAGAAGTCACCTCTGGGCTTTATCCTTTCATAATCAATTTGAAAACTATTCAACCCTACAATACACAGGGTTAAAAAATATATTATGGTCAGAAGGTTTATTAATGAGATATTGTATGATTTGGTAAATAGCTATTCTAAGGTCCAAATAATATGATTCGAAATTGTTAAGTGAGAAAGCACGGGTATAGGGGGGTGTGCTGAATGGTATTTGAATAGAATGAAATACAAGACTTAAGTTTTCGATAGTATTAATGGATATCTCGAGCAACTAGAAAGTTTTAAAAATCAAATTCATATGTAAGAATTTTTAATAGGATTTGTTAAGGGTAATAAATTTTTGAAAATGAAGCAAAAAATTGAAAAAAAGAACACAGATCAGTGCTCTTAGAAAGTAGACTATATGGTTTTTGGATTAGTATATAATATTATATGCTTGTTTCTCTTAAGTGTGTAAACAAAATTAAATAAATGAATACATATACATATGTGCCCTTTAAAAAAGTGATAGCTCAAAAGGACTAATTTTCAAGCTGAATACATTTGCCGATCCAAACAATATATACATGTTCCCATACAAAATTAAAAGATTTGTTTATTTTTTCAATAGTAGTACCCTTCCTTAAAAATGGAGTTTAATAGTGAAAGTGAAGTGGATTATTACTGTAGTTTTTAGCTATGGGACCTTTCCAATAAAAAAGAAGATAATTGTTCATAAGAAGTAAAAAAGGAGCACCCCCAATTAAATGAGGATGCTTTTTCTTTACTTCTACGCAGAATTATTGATTTGCCCCAGGCTATTAAATTGTAAATGATAATAGTAATAATGTGGGGGTTTCCTCTATGTATTTCATACAAGGAGGGAGTGGATAATATGAGATTTTTATTAGAAATGAACTTAATTAAATACACCAAAATATTTTTTGGTGTATTTAATACATAATCAGCTTCTTTCAAAACCAACTTACGTATTATCCTTGGTTACCTCAATAATTTTACTTAATGGAATACGAATCCTTGGTAATTTCAAGCTAATAAATAATTTTTTAGGTTTAACACCAATACCTAGTGTGATATCAAAATCTTCCCATATTTAAATTACATTTCCCTTATCTAATTATATGAAGTCCTATATTTTGGACGAACTATTTGAAATCCTAAATTCGAATTACAGGTTACAAAGTATTCTTTGAAAAAGAAGATAAAGATAGCTTTGAGAACAGAGAGAAACTGTAATTAAAGTAAGAAAAGGTAAAGACTATTATTGAAAAATATATAGTTTGAGTATTTAAAATATAATATGGAAGTAACAAAGTGGACTTACGCATATAGTAATATTGATCGTAAAATTAACAAAATTTTCATTTAAATCAGATAAAGTAACGGTGTTTTTAACTTATAATAATGTTACTACGATGGAAATACGGTTATTAATTAGTTAATTTCAAAATCAATTTTAGATTGGAAGAGGATAATGAAGACCAGAGATAGTTATAAAATTATTGTAATTGGTGCTGGGACTGCAGGACTATCTTCTACTGCACATTTATTACGAAATGTATCCCTATTGAAAGAAAGTATAGCGATTATTGATCCATCAAAAAAACATTACTTTCAACCACTATGGAGTTTAGTGGGCGGTGGAATTGTTTCAAAGGAAATTACGGTGCGTGATCAAGAATCACTTATTCCTAAAGGCGCAACGTGGATTCCGAAAAGTGTTGTTAAGTTATTTCCGGAAGAAAATAAGATACTTTTAGATGATGGACTGCTGCTTAAGTATGAAATTCTTATTGTAGCAGCCGGTATACAAATAAATTGGGAAGGTATTAAAGGTTTAAAAGAGTCTATTGGGACTAATGGGGTTTGTAGCAATTATTCTTATAAATATGTTGATTCTACTTGGAGAGAAATCGAAGATTTTAAAGGAGGAAATGCGATTTTCACCCATCCTAATACTCCTATTAAATGCGGTGGCGCTCCACAAAAAATTATGTATTTAGCTGAAGAGTATTTTTGTAAAATTGGTGTAAGAAACAGAAGTGAAGTAATGTTTTATTCTGCAAACAGTAACATCTTTCAGGTTCCTCGATATGCAAATACTTTAGAACAAGTACTAGAAAGAAAGCAAATTATAACGAACTATAATAAAAACTTAGTAGAGATTATCGCTGAAAAAAGAGAAGCAATTTTTGAAGATACGCAAACACTGAAAAGAGAAACTGTACCATACAGTATGATCCATGTTGTTCCACCAATGGGGCCACCTAATTTTATTAAAGAGAGTGAGATAAGTGATTCTCAGGGGTGGGTAGATATAAACCCTTATACTTTGCAGCATGTACAGTATAAGAATATTTTCGGACTTGGAGATTGTACCAATTTACCCACCTCTAAAACTGGAGCGGCAATTCGAAAACAAATACCTGTCTTAAAACAAAATATTATGGACGTACTTAACGGAAGAGACTTGCATGCTAAATATGATGGATATACATCCTGTCCGATTGTTACAGGATATAAAAGTCTTATACTCGCTGAATTTAACTATGAACATGAGCCCCAAGAAACGTTTCCATTTAATCAAGCGAAAGAACGGTATAGTATGTTTTTACTTAAAAGATATATGTTGCCCTATATGTATTGGAATTTAATGTTGAAAGGGATCCTATAGGAAAAGATAAAAAGTGGTTATAAAAATTGAAAAGCAATTTGAAATAAATATTTGGAGGGAATAGCTATGCTTTTAAAATATTTTTATGATGAAAAATTAGCGCATGCTTCCTATTTAGTCGGGTGTCAGAAGGAAGGTGTAGCAATTGTAATTGATCCAGGGCGCTATATAGAACAATATATAGAGTTTGCTAAGAAAGAGGGGATGGAAGTAATAGCTGCGGCTGAGACCCACATTCATGCAGATTTTCTTTCTGGATCTAGAGAACTTTCTAATCTTTATCATGCAAATTTATATGTATCTGATGAAGGAGATTGTGATTGGAAATATCAATATCTCAACGAAGGTCGATACAAATTGGTTAGAGAGGGCACGGAGTTTAAAGTAGGCCATATAAAATTTAATGTAATTCACACCCCAGGGCATACGCCTGAGAGTATTTCTTTTTTAGTAACTGATACAAGTCAAAATAATTTTACGAATGATAAACCGATAGGGATTTTCACAGGTGACTTTATATTTGTAGGAGATATAGGAAGACCTGATTTATTAGAAACAGCTGTTGGTATGAAAGATACTGCACAAATAGGAGCGAAACAATTATTTGATTCTATACAAAAAGTAAAAATACTCCCTGATTATTTGCAAATATGGCCATCGCATGGTGCGGGAAGCGTATGTGGAAAAGCATTAGGAGCAATTCCAACTTCTACATTAGGTTATGAAAAGATGTTTAATTGGGCATTTCAGTGTAATGAAGAAGGTGATTTTATATCGACTTTATTAACGGGACAGCCAGAGCCTCCAAAGTATTTTTCATTAATGAAGAATTTAAATAAGTATGGTCCTCCAATTCGTAAGAAGAGAAAGATTACTGCTATTAATACAGTAGAAGAACTTCAAGAAGTTATGAGGAGTGTTCAGCAAATAGTTGATATAAGGGATGTAGAGAGTTTTGCTTCGGGTCACATTGAGAAATCAATTAACATACCGTATAACAATTCTTTCACAACTTGGTGTGGATGGTTACTAGACTATAAAACAGAGGCTTTAATAATTCTAGATGAAGAAAAGGTTAAGGTGGAGGAAGTCATTAAGGACTTTGAATCTATTGGACTAGATAATATTGTTGCTTTTGCACCCTTAAAAGTAATACAAAGACTTGATAGAATTGAAAGTTACAAAGAAAAAACATCGATTGAATTATATCCGCATATAAAAAGTGGAAGCGTTAAGGTTATCGATGTGCGTAGTAAAAAAGAGTGGGAGGAAGGACACCTTCATGATGCAATACATATAACTTTAGGTAATCTATTTGAACAGATAGATTATATACCGAAAGATTGTCCAATAGTTTTGCAATGTCGAACCGGATTACGTTCCGCTATAGCAGCTAGTATTTTACAAAGAGCTGGTATAAAGGAAGTAGTGAATTTAAAGGGGGGATTTCTTACATGGAAAAAAGAAGGGCTTCCTTATACAACATGCAATCTCAATGCGCAGGAAAATATTATATTAGGTAAGAATAATTAAAAGAAGTTATAGATGAGGTGTTAGACAAGGAAATCATAATTGTTGCAGTTTCCGGAAATACATTAGGATTATTAATTGATTATCCAGTTAAATATGAAAATATAATGCTTGTTTCAGTATTAAAGAATTTGACATTGGATCCATCTTTTATCGAATGGCAGTGTTGGAAGTACTTAGGTATTATCAATAAGAAACCAATCAAAAATTCTCTTGGATGCAAGAGAATTTTTTTATTGGGAATAGTAAGGGGGAGGGGAGGTGCATTACATATGGGAAAAGGTAGAAGTAATAATGCTGGTAAAAAGCAACCGAATTTTGATGATTCATCTAATTTTGCTAAACAAAGTCAACCAACAGAAAAGAAGAAAAAATAAGAATAGGAGCTCTCTTGATAAAGGGAGCTCCTGTTAAAAGTGTATTGACGTTTTAGAACAACATATCGATGGATTAACCCAATACCATAAATACAAGGTTTTAATTTTTACGAGTGGCACCAATTTTAATATTATTGTCCCGCTTTTTTATACATATTGACGCGTTAAATCCATTTGAAATGCTCCTTAATGGTGTTGGGCGTAACTTCGATTAAAAATTTTTAAACCTAATGGGACTTACCATTAAGAGGACGAGAATTAAAGTAATCCATGCATTGCCATATGAAAACAATCCCATACCAGCCAATGATAATCCTGCAACTGGAATAGGTAATACTTTAAAATATCCAATAGTTGGTTTAATACTATATTTAGCTAATCTTAAAGCACCCATTGTTGGGAAAAGGATAAATGCCAAAGAAGTTAAAATAGAAGGTGTTGCTATCGTATGAAATAAAAGGGCAGGGGCGACACCGAAACTAACAATATCAGCTAAGGAATCCAATTCTATGCCAAACTCACTGTTCACTTTTAATTTTCTCGCAATTCTTCCATCAAGAAAATCTAAAATAGCTGAAAAGCAAATGAAAATGGAGGCTACTCCCAAATATTCACTCATATTCAAGGTGATTGAGATAACACCGCACAATAAATTTCCAATCGTAAATAAATTTGGTATAACTTTTACAAACTGATTAAACAAGTTTGTTCCTCCTAAATTAATTAAACTTCACATTTCTGTAGCAATTTCTATATATTCTTCCGTTATTCTTAAAAATATATGACCACTGTATTACTGTAAGCTAATTAAATTTTGATAAGAAAAAAATCGATTTCTTAAACGTTCCGCTGGTTTATAAAAATGTTTAATCATTTCCAGTACGCATTATTGAATATTAGTACCTGATAGTTGATGTTTCGAGTAGTCAGGGATTTTCCAGTTCTGGTGGAAAAACTTAAAAGTAATTAAAAATAATTTCTAAAAAGGTGACATAATGATACTATTGTTCTAAAAAGGTTCGTGGTTGGTAGCGAATATAAAAAATCAGTTCAAATTTTATACAAACGCACCCAAATAGATGCCTTTTGTACCTCTTAAAATGACTTAAGATGCGTTTACTTGAGTTCATTAGGTAGTTAGGGGTTGATAGACCATCTTTAACGAAAATGTTGATCAGTTCCATTCTATTATAAATAAATATATAAAAATGAAATATGTAATTTTGCATCATCAATTCTTTTCTTATCCCATACCCAAGACAAGTTTACAATTCTCATATACATTGCATATGGTGCAGGTTCAGAAGCAAATAAACAATTTGTTTATGCAGAATTATGTGAAACTAGAAATTGCGAGAAATTCGAACGTAGCTATGATAAATAATTTGAGTTATTAGCTAAAATCCTTCGTGATCTTGGATTATCAGTAAAAGGATTATGGACTCTATACTATGTAACAGCAAATGAAGCTTATGTGTTTGTGAAGTGAAAAAACAAGAGCCGTCCTTAATCAATTTGACAGTTCTTGATTTTGTAAAATTTTAATAACTATTTCTAACTCTATATTCTGCATTAAACAATAAAAATTATCACCAGATTGTTTATTATCTATAAGACATTCAATTGTTTGAAGAATATGTCCCTTCACAAATAAGGTACCTTTGTCTATTACAATTTCTTTTGAATTCGAATTTGCTCTCTCTGTTCTTTTTAGTAACAATAATTTACTTTCAGTTAAAATAACATCTTGTGAAATGTTTTGAAAACCTATAATCCTCTTCTTAAAATCTATCACTTCTTGTAAGCTAATTTCTGTTTTATATCTACCCAATTCAATTGGTAATTCACCTGTTATATAGTTCTCATATTCTATTTCTTTTTTCTTTACTATGAAATTGTGTATAGGAACCCACGATGATTCTACTTTATTTATTCTTGGAATATCACTCGTATTTTTCTTTATATCCAATTCGAGAAGAATTCTATTTTCAAAAACCTTAGAAGAAACCATTTTACAATACGGCTCTTCATAATAATAATTTGAGGTAGTTATTAATTGTGTCTCTAATTCACGAAATTCATTATTAATATTGTTATTTTCAAATTGAAATACTTCTTGCCTTCTTTCACTCAAAATAGGATTTGTCAAAAAATTTGTTACTTCTGACACAACAGAAAAAGGTGTTTTTACCACCATAGAATTCACTCTATTACTTTGCCTCGTTTCAGAAAATACTTTCTCTTTCTCTTTTTCTGTTTCTTTTTTCTGTTTTTTCTTTGAAATTAATTGCTCATTTAAATTATTAATCTTATAAATTTTATGCCCCATATTATTACCAGACCATGGCTTATTCATCAGTAAAACACATCCCATCCGATGAATTTATAAATAAATCCATATCAGTTATATACACTCATTGTTAATATTATGTATGTTTTATCAAAACAGAAAAGACATTATCTTCTATAAAGAAGATAATGTCTTTTTCTATTTATTAAACAATACCAGCTCGTACTTGTTGTACTTGTAATACTTTTAGTGTAAGATCTAACACAATCTTTTCACGTAAAGCATCAAATGTTGCCTCTAACGTTGTTGGGCATGGAGAAAAATCTAATTCATAAAAATTAGCACTGATTATCTCAACAGTAGGTTGCTCATTATAAACTACATGATTTTCGAAGAAATATTTATCCAAACGAGGTAAATCGCCATCCTTAGGATTAATAAAATGAGAGGCTGTATCTGAAGAAGCTGCAATTAAAGGTAAAGTGAAAAAATCACCTTCTGTTAAATCTGCAAATCCAGAAAAAGGAACATTAGCAATACGATCATATAAAGCTGCATTACATTCACCAGATGCATATTCAATATTTTTACGAATATAACCTGATACAAATAATTTTGCTCTTGTAACACGACGATAAGGCGTACCGTCTACTGGAGTAAATGCTACAGGAACTAATTTACCTTGTGTTAAAAATACATTTTTTAAAACACGTTTAATTTCAGATGCTGGTGGATCTAATGGAACATCTGCTTCTACAACAATTTGAAGTGTTCTCTCCGCTAAAACTACTGGAACTTTTATTATAGGATTTACTGTAACAATAGGTTCTGCTGGTGCATTAGATAAAGGTGTTTGTGTTTGACTGACAACTGGACACGGAGCAATAATTGGACACGGTTCATTTGACATTTGATAATTTTCCCCCTTAAAATAAATCTGAATTTTATACGTTCGCAATTATATTATGTATTTTTTATAGTAATGAGTGGGTTTTTATGGTAGTCTTTTTTATCATTCTGTTTTTTGAATATGGATTCAAATGGTAGCATGTATGTTTTCTCCTATTAATATGATGTATAAAATGAAGCCTCATGAAACGAAAAGGTATTTTTAGAATAAAAAAACATAGAAAAATAATAGTACTTCATTTCTTCATACATACCAAATACAAAGAAAAGAAACTGGAAGAGTTAGCGGGAAAGTATGATATGTTTGTGAAGGGAAATATAATAGAAGAAATATAAAAAATGTGCTAACAAGTTTGCAAACGAACTTGCTAACACACATACGAAATAGATATAAAATATCTCTGATATGTCGCTTGAAAAAACAGACTTAATTAAATAGATAAGACACGTAAATTATTAAAGGCTTAATGGATAATGAAACCATGCAGAGTAGATTGGGGGGAATACTAGCTATTCAAGTTTCTCTTATTCAATAATAAAATTTCACGTACCTAATGTGCAGATAAAAACAAAATTTATTTTATCATTAGACTAATCTCACAGAACGAGAAAATGTAATGTGCTCCTATTTTAGGGGTTTTTCATTATTGGTAATTTCATGTACCGTAATTAATATTAAATCCAATTTGGAAGAAGTGAAGCAGGATGAGCTTCCTACAAAAGTGAAAGAAAAACTTGCTGCGAAATAATAAAAAGGATTTGGCCTTAAAGGTCAAATCCTTTTCTGTTTTCAAAATCTTTTTGTGAAATGAATATAAATCCATATCTTTTAAATTGAGATGTTGTTACGCCGTAACTAGTTTGTTTATTTCCACTAATTACTTAAGTCTTATCATTTTTGCACCAAAACTTATCCGTCCATTTGGTAAGGCATCGAATAAACCTTACGTATACCACCGCGAGTTCTGATAACTTACATGTAGAGATATCACTCAATATAACAAAAATGTAATGTTAATGAAATGTAATTCCACCGATACTATTAATGAAATTATATAAAATGAAGGGGAGTTAAAGAATTTTTATAATGAAAAAGGAGAAGTATTAATGCGAAATATATTAAGTGTAGAAAAAATTGAAAAATATTATGGTAATAAAGATAATGTAACAAAGGCTATAGATAATATTAGTTTTAAGGTAGATGAGGGAGAATTTGTTGGGATAATGGGGCCATCAGGAAGTGGCAAAACTACATTACTTAACTGTATATCAACGATTGATAATGTTACGACGGGAAAAATAATAATCAATAATAGTGACATTACTCGGTTAAAATCAAAGTCACTAGACAAGTTTAGAAAAAATGAATTAGGGTTTGTATTTCAGGACTTTAATTTATTAGATACTCTTACTGCTTATGAAAATATTGCCCTAGCTTTAACTATAAAAGGTGAGGAAAGTTCAAAAATTGATGGCAAAATACAAGCCGTTGCAAAATATTTAGATATTGAACAAGTATTAAGCAAATACCCTTATCAAATATCAGGCGGACAAAAACAAAGGGTTGCTTCGGCAAGAGCTATCGTAACAGATCCATCTTTAATACTTGCAGATGAGCCAACAGGATCGTTAGATTCTAAATCAGCTAGATTATTACTCGAAAGATTTGAAAGCCTAAATAAAGATTTAAAAGCTACAATACTTATGGTTACTCATGATGCATTTACAGCAAGCTATGCTCGTAGAATTCTTTTTATTAATGATGGCAAAATATTTATCGAGTTGGTAAGAGGAAATGATTCCAGAAAAGAATTCTTCACTAAAATTATCGAAGTTATAACCCTTCTTGGAGGTGACGATAATAATGTACTCTAAGATTGCTATTGGGAATGTAAAGAAAAGTCTTAAAGATTATGCCATATATTTCTTAACACTAACACTGGCTGTTTGTATATTTTATAGCTTTAACTCCATAGAATCACAAAAGGCATTTATGGAAATTAACGCTTCAGATAGAAAGTATGTACCTGTAATAATGAACGCTATCTCAGATGTGTCAGTATTTGTATCTGTAATATTAGGTGGTTTAATATTGTATGCAAATAATTTCTTAATCAAAAAACGTAAAAAAGAACTAGGAATATACATGACTTTAGGTATGGGAAGAAGAAATATATCCAGAATATTAGTAACAGAGACATTTCTAGTTGGTATTATATCTTTAGTGAGTGGGCTTATAATAGGTATTGGAGTATCACAGGGATTATCTACATTTGCATTAAAGTTATTTGACTTGCCCATTAATAAATATAAATTTGCAATTTCAACAGGTGCTATAGGTAAAACCGTATTATACTTTGGAATTATGTTTTTGCTTGTTATGTTATTTAATGTATATGTTGTTTCTAAATACAAAATAATTGATATGTTAACAGCAGGTAGAAAAAACGAAGATGTAAAATTTAGAAATCCTCTTATCTATGTAATCACATTTATTATGTGTGTAGCATTACTTGGATATGCATATGTGACTGTACTAAAAATCGGATTGGATTATAATAATCCTATGCTCATGGTATCAATCCTTCTTGGCATATTAGGTACATTGCTGTTTTTCTTTAGTTTATCTGGATTTATATTATATGTTGTAAAGAAGAATAAAAAGATTTATTTTAAAGGGTTAAATATATTTATCATCAAACAAATAAATAGTAAGGTTAATACAAATTTTATATCCATGTCTGTAATCTGTTTTATGTTATTCCTTACAATGGTGGCTTTATCTACAGGAATCAGCTTTAACAGAATGATGGACGTAACAACGAAAGAAATAACACCATTTGATGCCAGTATTACGTTGGAGAATAAGGATGAAAGTTATACTATAGAAGACGTATTAAATAAAGCTAATTTTAAAATAAGTAATAACGAAAAATATGTATCTTATAATGTATATCGAACAGGGATGGAAGTGGTGGACTTTGTACCAGAACTTAAAGATTATAAAAACAGTATAGATTTCATTAAAGTATCTGATTATAATAAAATTTTAAATCTTAAAGGTGAAAAGGAAATCACTTTAAATAACAATGAAATTTTACTTTTATCAAATGAAAGCCTGTTGATTAATTCGACAAATGAAAGATTAAAAAATAGCAATAAGGTGAATATTAAAGAGAAAGAATATTCGGTAAAAAACGCTAAAGTTATACAAGAGAATCTTTACACATATAATGTGCCAACTAATTACTTCACAATCATTATAAATGATGAGTTTTTATCAGGCTACAAAATTACTGAGTCCGTACTTAATGTAAATTATTTAGATGGAAATAGAGAAGAATATAATAAAAAATATGATAACGTTGCACGGGGCTTTTATGACGAAAATGGCCCGAAATTAAATATTAATCGTATAGCAGGCAAATCTAAGGATGAAGTTTGTGCAGAAAGTAAGGGAATGAAAACTATCGTACTGTTTATTGGAATATATATAGGTATTGTATTTTTAATAACGAGTATGGCTGTATTAGCTCTTCAACAATTATCAGAAGCCAGTGATAGCATAGATCGATATAAATCTTTGAAGAGAATTGGTTCAAACGGAAAAATGATTGACAAAACGATTTTCATTCAAACTTTCGTATACTTTAGTCTTCCAGTTATTCTTGCCCTATTTCATTCTGTAGTTGGAATTTATGTAATCAATAATTTTATTAACGCATTTCAACAAACAGACATTACTTTACCAGCATTGATGACTGGCTTAGTATTCCTTGTAGTTTATGTAGGATATTTCTACACGACATATGTCGGGTATAAAAATATTGTAAAAAGTAATACTTGATTTTATAATGCTCATTAAGGCTATTACACCTTGCTTCTCAAGGTGTAATAGCCTTATATTCTGTATAGGGAGGGAAAAGTCATGAAAAAAATCATTCTAATTGAAGATGATGAAATCATCAGAGAAGAATTACAACATTTTTTTATAAAGTATGGATATGAAGTAAAGGCTCCCACAGATTTTAATCATATTATCGAATATATAGAAAGTGAGAATGCAGACCTTATATTACTAGACATAAATCTTCCTGTGTTTGATGGCTATTATATATGCAGAGAAATACGTAAAACTTCAGATATTCCAATCTTCATGGTTACAAGTAGAGATAGTGATGTAGATGAACTGATAAGTATGAATTTAGGAGCAGACGATTTTATAACAAAGCCGTATAATACAGAAATACTATTAGCAAGAGTAACAAACATTTTAAGAAGAACATCTGGAGATTTCAAGATGAATCATATCTTAATCTATAGGGATTTTACTTTAAATCTTTCAAATGCAACAGTTACTTATCAAGACAAGTCTGTAGAGTTAACTAAAAATGAAGTTAAAATACTCTCATGTTTAATAAATAATCGAGGAAATATTGTAAAAAGAGATTCACTCATTGAAACTTTATGGAAGTCTGATTATTTTGTGGATGATAGCACCTTAACTGTTAATATAAATAGATTAAGAAAAAAGCTTGAAGAGATAGGTATAGAAAATCCAATTGCAACAAGAAGAAGCTTAGGGTATATAATGCCATGAATTTAGGTGAATTTATTAAAGATAAAATAGTAGTAATACTATCTAATGTACTGGTATATATCATACTAGCAGGTATATTGCTGACTGTGCATGTTCCGTTCATTATCATATTCTTTGTCTTTTGTATTTGGTTTTTTCCATTGATTTCATATATGGCTATAGAATTTATAAGGTGTAAAAATTATTATAATGAGATTAATGGCATATTAGAAAACTTGGAGAAAAAATACTTACTTCCAGAGGTAGTAAAGGAAGCAAACTTTATACATGGGGAAAAGCTTAACGCTATACTAAAAGAAGTAAGTAGAGATATGCATGAAAATGTAAAGTATTATAGAGATATGCAGTTGGATTACAGAGAATATATAGAAACATGGGTGCATGAAATTAAGACACCAATAGCTTCTACAAAGCTTATAATTGAAAATAATCAAAATGAAATAACGAATAAAATTGACTCTCAAATGGATCGAATCGAGGGGTTTGTAGAACAGGTTCTGTATTATTCTCGAAGCAATAACGTTAATAAAGACTATATTATCAAGCCAATCAACCTTGATAATGTAGTAAGGAATGTAATTAAAAGAAACTATAGGGATTTTATTCATAAGAGAATAAAATTAGATATACAGAATATTGGCGAAATCGTATATAGTGATGGAAAATGGGTTGAATTTATTATTAATCAAATAATAGGAAATTCTATAAAGTACTCAAATAACAAAGAACAAATGATACGTATATACTCAATTAAGAGAACTAACTCAGTAATACTCACTATAGAGGATAATGGAGTAGGGATAGTAACTAAAGATATAAATAGAGTTTTTGAGAAAGGATTTACTGGAGAGAATGGAAGAAGATTTAGCAAAAGTACAGGAATGGGCTTGTATCTATGCGAAAAACTGTGCTCAAAATTAGGTATGAAAATTACCATTGATTCTGAAGTTAATAAGGGAACTAGGGTTACATTAATATTTCCGTTGTCAGGTATGGTAACTTTTGAACCTTATTTATAAAATAGATGCTGCTATCTTTCCACGAATTTCGTATGAAACTTAAAAACAAACGTAAAACGGTATGAAAAGACTAGAAATTCTCTTTATACCGTTTGTATTATTTAGTCATTTAACGAATTCCCCGAAAGAATTCTCCTTCCACAAAAACATGTAGCAGTTGTGGAAATGTGAAAAATATGTCATTGTCTGAGCGAGTATATTCTTGTATATGTGGTGTAAATCTCGATAGAGATTATAACGCAGCTATCAATATCAAAAATGAAGCAATACGCTTATTAGCGTTAGCATAGATAGCAATAAAATAACCCTTGGAACGAGGGAGTTAGCTCGGTTGTCTTAGGACGAATTCGTTAGCTATCAAAAGTAACGACTAACCGAGAAGCCCCCACTTCAAACAGTCCATTAGGACGTTAAGCGGCGGGTAGTTCGCCATATGGGTATATTTAATTGTGAATCAGATCAATGTTAATCTGGATTAGTCATTACTATTTTTGATGCCCACTAATACTTAACGTAAGATTTGGTTTGGTTGCTACACAGACCTCGTAAGCGAGAAATTGTACACTATATAAAACAGTAAAATAAATATCCGATCCCTTAGCGTAAAAGGAATCGGATATTTTGTGTCTAAATTCTGTTCAAACGCACAGTTTTCTTTTTTGATATTGTGACTCTATGCCCATCAAGCTAAGATTTTTAATTACCTCTAAAACGGAAAAGTTATTTCTCTACAGTCATTTATGAAAAGTTAATCGAATTTCTTTTTTTACAGATGATTAATTTTTAAAAATTATACTCAAGGGTTAGGGGTTTACAATAACTTTTATGAACTATTAATACTTCATAAAAGTTATTGTAAATTTTGTGAATGAGTGTTTTTGACTTTCTACTTTAATAAATCCATGGTGAGCTTCGATAATTGATTTCGCTAGTGCTAAGCCAATTCCAATGGAGCCTTCTTTATTAGAATTTTTTGTTTTGTAAAATCTATCGAATATATATGGCAAATCTTCTGATGCAATACCTTCACCAAAATCTTGAATTATTATTTCAGTATGAATAGGAGAGTTTGTGACTTCAATATAAATAGAACTATTATCATTTGAATGTTCAATGGAATTCTTTAAAATATTTAATAAAGCTTCTTGCATCCAAATACTGTCATGGAAAAGTGATATTTTTTCATTGGTTTTTAAATGTATGTTCATATTTTTTTTATTTAATTTACTGTTCAAACTAGCAATGACCTCATAAATTGTATCAATAATATCAGAGTTTTCTTTTTCAAATAGTATTGCTCTAGCATCTATTTTTGAAACTTTTAATAAATTATGTATTAAAAAGTTGATTCTTG
Source organism: Bacillus sp. C-3-6 (assembly GCF_054509685.1). Taxonomy (NCBI): domain Bacteria; kingdom Bacillati; phylum Bacillota; class Bacilli; order Caryophanales; family Bacillaceae; genus Bacillus; species Bacillus sp. C-3-6. The sequence goes on from NZ_JBSSBE010000002.1 coordinate 430,625, forward strand.
AAATTTGAACATCATTGTTGTGTAAAAAATGATATTGTTGTTCATTTAATTTACCTTGTAATAAGATATCATTGTTCACTGTAAGTGTTGAGAGTGGTGTTTTTAGTTGATGAGAAATATCTTGTAAAGTTTGAATTAAGAATTGTTTTTCTTCCATTAAATTATGCATACTTTTTCTAATAACATTTTTCAGTTTATGAAAAGAATTAGCAAGTTTAGCTAGATCACCTTCTCTATTTTCCTTGATATCAATGGTGTAATCACCTTCAATAATTTTATTCGCTGCAGCTGTTACATTTTTAATTTTTAAGAAAAAAGATTTATATTGTAAGTAATTTAGAAAAATTAGGATTAAGCTGAACCCTATTGCTCCAAGGAACATGTATATATTGTTTTGGGATATATGTTTATTTAAATAAGGAAAAAGTCTTGAATCTAATTCAGCAGATAGACCATATTGTTTTAATAGCATTTCTCCATCACTGGAATAATCTTTTTTATTGGCTGTATCATTTGTAAGTGCTTGTATTATTTCGTATTCATTTTCTGGGTTTTGTTCAATTAGTTTGCCAGTAATTTCACTCCAAATAGTAATATAATCATTTTTTAAATGATCATATAGAATATGAACTGTGATAACTTGATATATAATAAATAAAAAAGAGATTAATGCTAATGTAAGTATATTAATTTTTATTTCTCTATTTATCATTAAATTACTCCTTACTGACGTCTTTATTCCAGAAATATCCGACACCTCTTTGTGTGATTATACAGTCAGGATTTTGTGGGTTATCCTCAATTTTACTTCTCAATCTTTTTACATAAACAGAAAGAGTATTTTCATCGAAAAACACTTCACCTTCATCTGCTATTTTTTTCAATATCTCATTTCTTTGTAACACTTTATGAGGATTTAGCATTAACGTTAATAAGAGTTTGTATTCTAAATGTGTTAAATTTATACTTTTTTCATGCTTAAAGGCTCTGGCCGCTTCAACTTCAAGCTGTATATTTTCAGACCTTAATATAGTATTAGAAGCTGTTTTAATTTTTTTTCTTAATTGTACTTTTACTCTAGATAATAGCTCTTTTACCCTGAAGGGTTTTGTTATATAATCATCTCCACCAATATCAAGCCCCATTACTACATTTGCCTCCTCATCCAGTGCTGTGAGAAAAATAATAGGTATATCACCTTTTCTTTTAAGATGGGTACATAAATCATACCCATTTCCATCTGGGAGCCCAACATCCAATATAGCTAAGTCAAATTTATTATTTTCGTATTGGTCTTTTGCATCTTGTACAGTAGAAACTCTTATAACCTCAAGTCCTTCTCCTTTTAGAGTAAACTCAATAGCCATTCCTAGATCGTTATCGTCTTCAACGAATAATACTTTATCCACAGTATCTCTCCTCATTTGTCTTTGATTATGGCAGTATTTTAGATTATGACAGTTATTTTACACGTTGATTGGCTAATTTAAAATAGTTTAGTATGGAAATGGACTTTTAGAGGCTTTTCTGAGTATAAGCATAAACCCAAATCGGCTTAAAGCTTTTCAGTACATAATGAGATACAACAATTACTTAAAGCAGCATATTTACTTAATTCATACATGTACTTGCTTATATTTTGAAAAACCTTGTAATAGTGTCTTGTTGAATTTGTACGTTTTTATACAATCAGTAAAGTTTTGTTTAAGTTATCTTATACAAAAATGTAAAATGAAATTTGAATTCGCATTAATTATGTAAATGAATTTTAAAAAACAGATCATTGAGAATAAGAGCCGAATGGGAGCGGATTTTTGAGAATTTGAAAAGTATGTGTGTACTTAAATAAATGTATAAAAGCCGTTTAATTTTAAAGTATATGTTGATCAGAGTTACGAGTATATAAAAGGTTAGATTTAGCAATCTTACTAAACTGTAAGATTAAAGTATATATAGTAAGACAAGAGTTATTCAATTAACAATTAAAGACGTCTATACTGAAGGTAATCATTCTTTATTAAGACTTGTAGCATTTTAGCCACTGTTTATATAAAGAAAAAACCTACTGTTCTAATCCCAGATTAAACATAGTATATGAGGAGGAAGAAAATGAAAAAGATAATAGGATTTCTAGTAGTAACAGCAATTTTTATAGGTATAGGGTTTGCTGTAAATCGGTATATAAATGGTCCCTCACAACCAGTAAACGGTATCATGGTATCTGGAACGAAAGAAAATATATCAGCTGTTAAAAATCTGTATAAAGATCAAAACGTACGAACAGCAGATTATAGTTATAAATTGGTCACAGAAATAATAAAACAAGAACTCACTACCGAACAGAAAGAAGAAATTAAGAAAGAATGGAAAGAAAAAGGAGAAAATATGACTGAAGAAGAGATGGACAAGCAACTTGATAAATCATCTGTTAGCAAGAAACAATATGCGGTTATTACAAAATCTACAGCTGAAAAATTCTTAAAAAAAGGAATTGTAAGAACACCCTTATCTAAAGAAGATAGTTCAATGACTTCAGCCCCGGTAAAAGAAATAAAAGAATTAGCGAGTGAAAAAAACTTATTTTATAGAAAAAAAGCGGAAGATGAGGAAGTTAAGGATGGAAATTTAAATTTAAATGGACAAATGATACCTGTTCAACATATTGAACAAAATAATTGGATTGGCTATTTTTCATCACCGATAGTAATTGTTAATGAGGAAACATATAAACAATTAAAAGAAAAAGAAGTAAGCCTTTCGTTAATTCAGTTTACAAAAGAAAATTTTGATTATAAAAATAAAAACAAAGTAAAAAAGGTGGTCGACTACGTTTCAAAAGTGTATGCAGTAAAAGACGAGAATGGTGAGTACGATAAGGATAAAATCTATTTTGTAGAGATTCAAAATTAATCTGTGAAAAGGATGAGTTGTATGGAGGTTGTTAGATTAGAAAATGTAGTAAAAACATATGGAGAGGGAGAAACGCAAGTACAGGCGTTAAAAGGAATTAATCTTTCCATCCATAGGGGAGAATTCGTAACCATAGTTGGAGCATCAGGTTCTGGTAAAAGCACCTTATTGCATATTTTAGGAGGGCTGGATCATCCGAGTTCGGGAAATGTGTTTATAGGTGATGAAAATGTCTACAATTATAAAGATAATGAACTCTCTATTTTTCGCCGAAGAAAAGTTGGCTTTATATTTCAGTTTTTTAATTTAATTCCTGTCTTAAATGTACAAGAAAATATTGCTTTGCCAGCTCTATTGGACGAAGAACAGGTAGATGAACATTACCTGGATGAAATTATAAAAACGTTAGGGTTAAATGAAAGACGAGATCATTTGCCTTCTGAATTATCAGGTGGTCAACAACAAAGGGTTTCTATTGGTAGATCTCTTATAAATAAACCCGATATTATCTTAGCGGATGAACCAACCGGAAATCTAGATACAAAAAATACAAAAGAAGTTCTGAATTTATTAAAAGTAACGGCTAAAAAATATAATCAGACGGTAATTTTAATTACCCATGACCCTGCTATCGCATCAAACTCTGATCGAATTATAACCATTACAGATGGCATGATTATTTCAGATAAAAAATTAGTGCAAAATCAAGAGAAATGTGGAGGGGAGGAGTATTGATTCATAGTTACAAACAGTTAAGTCAAAAATATCTCAGAAGTAATATAAAACGTACTCTGCTAACATTAACAGGTATTATTCTAGCATTGGCGCTAATAACAACGATTGGACTTTTTTTTAATAGTGGATACACTTCGGGAATTAATAATGCTAAAAAAGGTTCTATGGGTTCTGCAAATATTTCAGTTGAAAATTATAATCAAAAGCTTTTCAATATGATAAAAAGTAATCCGAATATATCTTCTTATGGCATTATAACTCCAGGAGAGGTGCTCCATGTTGATGATATAGTTGTTTCTTATATGTATGCAGATCATCAAGCATTGAAGCTGTTACAGTCTAGTATTCCTGTAGAAGGTAAGCTGCCTTCAAATGAAAACGAGGCTGTTTTGGAAAAATGGATGCTGCCTTACTTCGGTCCCAATCTTAAATTAGGCGGTATGTTTACTATTCATGAAAAAAAATATAAACTTGTTGGTTTGCTAAATAAGTCTAGTAGTACTCAGGAAAATAAAACTGGTCAATTATTTACATATAAAAATAAGTTCAAAGTTGGTGAAGGTAGCGTATTGATTGAATTGCATAAGTACGCAAACTTTGATGAAGTTGAAAACCAATTTAAATTATTGACGAACAAAAAAAATATAAGAGTAAATGACGAATTAAAGAGAGCCTTAAAGCCTAGTGTGGAGATAATGGTGGCAGCCGCTATTAGTATTGGGATTGTTGTGATTTCTACGATTGTTATTATTTACAATGCATTTCAAATTAGTATAGTAGAGCGAATGAAACAGTTTGGTCTATTGAGGAGTATTGGAGCTACAAAAAAACAAATCAGAAAAATTGTGATAAGAGAAGCAACATTTCTTTCTATTATTGCTATCTTTTTTGGGATTTTGTGTAGTATATCAGTAGTCTTTTTACTTAATCAAGTACTGATAAACGTACTTAAAAACTCTATGGGATATACAATTAAATTAGATTGGTTAATTATATGTGTAAGTTCGTTAATTACATTGATAACTGTTTATATTTCAAGCTATTTTCCTGCTTTTTTTGCAGGTAGAATTTCACCGCTACTGGCCGTAAGTAGCCGATTGGCTATAAAAAAAGAAAAAATAAAGAAAAAAAAGAGAACAAAACTAAAGAAACCACTATCTTTTCCGTTAAGTATGGCATTGAAAAATATCCAAAGAAATCCCAATAGATATACAGTTACAATTTTGTCTATTATTATAAGTAGTGTACTGTATATCACGTTTACGTTTCTCATAGATACAGTCATTCAGCGTAAACAACCGGAAATTCAAGCTCTAAAATCGGATATATCAGTTACGGTTAATTCAAATTTAGACAAGCCTAGCATAGATCGTATGAGTCGAAATATTTATAAAGTTAATAACGTAGAGAATCTGTACAAGCAATATCAGGCAAATGATTTTTATACGAAAGTACCAAAAAATAAACAAATTAAAGAATTACAAGGAAATGAATCACTGTATCATAAAGTAAAATACAATAATCAAACTGTAGAAATTATGGAAACACAAATAAAAGCATACGATGAGAATAGTTTAAAGAAACTAGCTGAAAATGTAACTAGTGGAAGAATTGATATTTCAAAATTAAATCGTGAAAAAGAAGTTATTTTAGTAAAGCAAGCTGCATCAAATGATATGAATACAAGTAAAAAATATATAGGTTCTCTAAGTACTTTTCAGGTAGGGGATGAAATCCAAATAACAAGTCGGCAGGAAAGAAAACCTACAGAGGAAATCTCCTACAATGAAGAAAAACTAGAAACTTTAAAAATAGCTGCAATTGTAGAATTGGATATTTTTAATATGAGTAGAGTGATGGATACCATAACTTTTATTACTAGTGAACAAATAGCCGAAAATATTACACCATCTCCACAAAAATTAACAGGTTTTGAAATTGATTTAGAGAATCAATCTCAGGCTGATGCTACAATTTTAGATATACAAAAGAAACTGGGTGGAGATGCATCTATAGAAGTAAAAAATAATATTGTTCAAAGTAATTTCCATACAGACAATATACTTTATATAAAAATATTAGGGTACGGATTTATAGCTGTTATTACACTAATTGGTTGTGTAAATATTTTAAATACCATCACAGTCAGTATCATTATGAGAAGAAAAGAATTAGCTGCTTTAAAATCGATTGGTATGTCGCAAAAGGATTTGAAAAAAATGGTTATATATGAAGGACTCCTGTACGGCTTCTTTGGAAGCATACAAGGAATCTTTTTCGGCTGTATGTTGTCGTATATTCTTTATGTAGCAATGTCAAATACGGTTTCGTTTGAATGGATTATTCCTTATCAATCTAGCTTTATCACTTTTATAACCGCACTGTTGATTAGTTATGTATCGGTACTATTTCCGCTTCGGAAAATTAAAAAGGATAACGTTATAGATGTAATTAGAGAAGAATAGCAGTAGTTAAAATAATATGTGATTCTGAAGTTCAACTGAGATACGTATAAAACGATTGGTAATCTGTATTATATTTCAATTGTACAGTTCAAATCGAGGAATTCTAAAACATAAAATACACCTAGTTAATAGGTGTATTTTTTAGACTTGAAAACCACTTATGTAGTAGAGATTTCTCTCGGGTACAGTGTATCACATTAGAAAACATGCGTATACATCATATTTGTTACGTAAAATGGATTTCTTTTGGTATACGATTCAATTAAAATTTAATTTGATCTCCTTTTGGGAACTTAGATACCTTCGCCAGGTTCTGTATTAGAAGGAGCCCCGCCATGGTCCCCATCTGCTTCTAGTTTTGGAGCTGGATAATGTCCATGCGTATCTTGTATCGGAACAGGTGTTTCCCCACGGTTTAAAGCAGGAGCTCCACCAGTATGACCATGTGATTCTAGCGAAGGAGCGATTAAATCTGCATGAGTCTCTTTTTTAGGAGCCATTCCTTCCCCATGTGTATTTGTAAAGGAAGGAGCCCAAGTATCTCCTTTGTTGTATGATGAAATAGGAGGTCTTCCGTGATCATAAGCAGGAGCCCATGAATCCCCATGTGACTCTAATTTCGGAGCAAAAGTTTCTCCATGTTCAGCTTTTACAACTCCGCCATCTCCGATGTTTACACCAAAAAGAGCAAAACTAAAGACAGATAATCCTACAATCGTTAATCCAAGTTTTCCTTTCAAACTATACCTCTCCTTTTTGCTTTGTTTTTTCTATTTTGTCTAAACGTGGTAGATAAAATGAAACAAATCGTAAAAAATTACTAAATTGATACGGTATACGACTAATTCTGTGTAAGATTTTGTAAAACCTCCTTTAAAAAAGAATTTTCTAAAAATTATTTTCGACAAAAATCAACGTGCGTAGGAAGTTGTTTTTTAGAAGTGCCGATTTATTTGAAAAAGGGAGAGTGATCCACTGTAGAATCCAAGTAATTACTTAATTGACCAAAAGTGTTAAGCAAAAAAGAGCATCTAACATAAGTTAAATACTCCTTATTTTAAGACTATTTTCAGTTATATCTCTAATGGAATAGTTAGCACTAAAATTAACAATAACAGAAACTTTTTGATGTTTATTGTTTATGACATGTCCATGCAGATAAATTTCATGTGTTCTATATTCTTCTGATGGTTTAATTGTTTCGATTACAATATCGAGATTTCTTTCTTTCTTGAAGTAACCGATAGTTACTAGTTCAGCAGTCTTTTTTACTTCTGGCCATTCCTCGTTGTATTCTTTTGGAATGAAATGAGCTGACGCCAAAAGTATAAATACAATAGGGATGGTAATAAAAGCTATACTTATAATTCCATAGCGTAATAAGTTTCTTCCCATTAAATGACACCTACCAATGATGTTGTATTAAATATGGTCAATAGTCTGTACAATAAACCAACATTAACCAATTTACTATCAATTAAGGTGACAATAGTATTACAAATTTGTAAGGTTTATTAGGTAGAGAAACTAATGAAAAGGATATATAATCGTTATTTTTCAGCATATCCTCTTCGAAATTTATCAAATACTGACTTGAATGTCGTTATCTCTATATAGATATTTTATTTGAATAAAAAAATGACCCTTACAATTGAGTAAGAGTCCTAAAAGCAAAGAAAAAGTCGTATATGATACTACATAAAATCGTTTTTTATTATAGTATTTCATTATATAGTTGTCTATATAATGATGTGCGAAAGAACTGACAAACATGCTATTTGCAGATGAAAAAGTCCTAGAATGGACTAGGACTTTTCTACTGAACGATGCGATTTATAAAAAGAATATAATTAATATATCATAAGAATGTTTCATAAATGTATCGAAAAAGTGAACATTTTGTTATTCGAATGTAAGTTGAAAACCACATATTTAAGCATGCAGTTTAATATGAAAAGAGGAACTTAAAATCTGATGAATCTCCACCAATATCGTTTAATTGTCCAATGTAAAGGTGAAAGGATATTAATGAAAAAGCCAATTTAGTAGGAAGTAAATTTAAAAAGTCCTGTATTTTGACAGGACTTTCAAAAAGGGAACAACAGTTAACAACTGAAGGTACCTTTATATTACCATTACTGGTAATTTCATTCCATGTTTTATGTGTTGAGAAATAATCTCCTATGAGATGAAAAAAGTAACCAATGAAGTTAAGTGACGAATTGATGTAAAAAGGACATTTGGACCTGTAAGTAATGGATATGAAACATATATTTATAGTCGAGAAAATGAACAGTTCATAAGCTAGAAAGTTTAGCTTGCATATAGCATATGTTGTAAAGAAAGGGTGGGGATGAAGCATGGAACGACCGAACTGGGGCATCGAGGGGTTAGTATTCGTGGGTTGTACGTTTCTTGGCGCGGGAGTGGGATTTATGTTTGGGAGCGCCCAAACTGGGTGGCTGATAGGGATGGGCGCTGGGTTTCTTGGTATGGCTTTGACGAGATGGATTGGGAAATAATATAACAGGTTCACTTTCTTCAATAAATAAAGCGATAGGCACATAAGAATGTACTTACATAGGATTTCAAAAAGAGACACCAAAGGGCGTCTCTGCATACTTACATTTTCACTTTAATTATTACAATACCCTTTTAACATACCTTTAGAAAAACGATTTGGATATAAAGCAATAAGCATCCCGTAGGGGCTTCCTTTCCAATAGCGTTGTAAGGGTGTCCGTAATTTTTGTTTTATGAGCCATCTTTGATTAAATACGTTTAATAGCTGTTTTTCATCCAGTTTTTCTTTCTCTTCAATGGTCCACCTTAATGCTTCTAGTGCTTTACATTTGGACCAAAAGCCAACTGGTGTAACTTTAAATTCCCATTCTTTAAAGCGATCTGGATATAAGTCGTTTATCATTTTAAATGGACTATTTCCCCACATTAATTGACATGGAGACGCTAATCTTTGAGTCTTTAGCCACTTTATACTGTATACATCCAGTATTTGTTCGGGCGATAATTTTTCTTTTTCTTCAATGGTCCATTTCAATGCTTCTAATGATTTTTCTTTTGTCCAGAAGTTATTGGGCGTCATGAGAAATTCCCATTCTTTAAAACGACTAGGGTACAAATCGTTAATCATTGCAAACGGACTACTATTCCAGTACATAGCCAGAGGGGCACTAAGTTTGTTTTTCTCCAACCATTTTTTGCCGTATACGCGTAAGAGCTTTTCGTTCGATAAACCTTTTTTTTCTTCAATCATCCATCTCAAAATCGTTAATGCCTTTTCTTTCGTCCAAAAATTTAAAGGAGTCATACCAAACTCCCACTCTTTAAACTCACTTGGGTATAAATCATTTATTGCTTTAAAAGGGCTGTTTTCGTATCTATGTTTAAGTAATCCTCGCAATTTATATTTTACAAGTAATTGAGTGTTCCATTTTTTTCTGATGTCTTCCTTATCCCATTTTAAGATACTGTGTAATAAATATGTGATTACTCTGCGGGCGAGCTTATTATCCATATCTTCTTTCCAAGTATTCGGAGGGAATCGTTTCCTTTTTCCATCCAATATTTCTTGATAAATATCTTCAATCGTAACGACTTTCATTGACAATATATAAATCCTCCTACATTTGTATTTATATTTATACAGTATTAACATTCTAATTAATATATCTATATTATATAATTTAAATGAAATCATCACTAAAAACAATATATAATTTATTTTTTCTAAAAAATCTAATCATTTAACTAATTGATATTTGTTTAAATTTTCTATTTTTTGTTATATACTTAATAAACATCATTACATCTGTATATTAGGAGTGTATTTTTATGGAGAAGCTTAACAAAAGCGATATTATTCGCACCGTTCCGCAAAATGGTTTCTTTGGACATCCCAAAGGACTATTTACTTTATTCTTTACAGAATTTTGGGAGCGATTTTCTTACTACGGAATGAGAGCAATATTACTTTACTATATGTACTATTCCATTTCTAAAGGTGGCTTAGGGATGGATCACGCCACAGCTGCATCCATTATGGCTATCTATGGTTCGTTAGTTTACATGTCTGGCATTATTGGTGGGTGGATTGCTGACCGCCTATTAGGTTCAAGTAGAACAATATTTTGGGGTGGCGTTTTAATAATGATTGGTCATCTCATCTTAGCTCTACCAGGAACGGTTAATACATTATTTATCTCAATGGTATTTTTAGTACTTGGAACAGGGTTATTAAAACCGAATGTATCTAGTATTGTTGGTGATTTATATAGTGAAACAGATACTCGTCGTGATTCAGGTTTCAGTATTTTCTATATGGGTATTAATTTAGGAGCACTATTATCTCCGTTTGTGATTGGAACACTCGGTCAAAAGTATAACTTTCACTTAGGTTTTGGTGTGGCTGCAATTGGTATGCTATTGGGATTAATTATGTATGTTCTTACGAAAAAGAAAAATCTAGGATTAGCAGGAACGCAAGTACCAAATCCTTTAACAGACAAGGAAAGAAAAAAGGTCCTTATACAGTTTAGTATTGGTATTATCGCAATTGCACTAGTTTGTGTGTTAACAATTCCAACAGGTATTTTAACGATTGATCGATTTACTTTACTTGTAAGTATCTTAGGTATTCTAATTCCAACAGGCTACTTTGTCTTTATGTACCGTAGTCCAAAGACGACAGAAGTTGAAAAATCTCGCTTAATTGCTTACATACCATTATTTATCGCTGCTACAATGTTTTGGGCGATTCAAGAGCAGGGAGCAATCATCTTAGCTAGTTATGCTGATCAACGTACGCAGTTAAACTTTGCAGGATTTGAGGTTCAATCTTCATGGTTCCAATCTTTAAACCCTATATATATTGTTTTACTAGCACCAGTATTTGCTTGGCTTTGGGTAAAGCTGAATTCACGCCAACCAAGTACAGCAAATAAATTTGCTATCGGTTTATTATTTGCTGGTTTATCATTCTTAGTGATGATTATTCCTGCATATATCCATGGTACCGAATCCCTTGTTAGCCCAATTTGGTTAATCATTAGCTTCCTTCTAGTCGTAATCGGGGAACTTTGTTTATCACCTGTCGGCTTATCTATTACTACAAAGCTAGCACCAGCAGCGTTCTCTGCTCAAACAATGAGTTTATGGTTCTTAACGAGTGCATCTGCACAAGCTATCAATGCGCAGCTTGTTCGATTATATAATCCTGAAACAGAGATTATTTATTTCGGTGTAATTGGCGGAATATCCATTGTTTTAAGTGTTATTTTATATTTCATGGCTCCAAAGATTCAGGTACTTATGAAAGGGATTAAATAATAGAACTGTGCCAAAAACTTGTTACCATGCAGGTTTTTGTGCACAGTTTTTTAGTGCTTTATCGTATGTAAAACTAGCTCCTTTTAAACGAAGAACAACAAAGGCAAATTGATCAGAAGTAAGTCATTTATCGATATGGATGATTAGGAGAAAGCATTTACGGTAACCCCAAGTCGAGAGTATTCCGATATTAATATAGTTTATACATCTAACCCTATTTAATAGGTTAGTTTTGAAAGATGGAACTCCCGCATTCGAAAATGATATACATAAATTTTCTAAAAGGTCAGCTTATTTTTTGTTTTGGGGTTACTTCAATATCTAAGCTAAATGCCTATGGAGCAAAACTAAAAAAAGACGCCAAATGGCGCCCCCAACTTGGGTTAATGAGGTTTAGTTTTCCAATCTAAAGAAATTTTGTATCAGCTCACAAAGAGAGTATATCATAACATCCAAGAGGAATAATATGCATTCTTACATATTGAAATAAATCTTGTATTCTTGCACTGACGGACCAGGAATAGTAAGATATGAAGCAAATAAGCGCTGTAAAAATATCAAGTCTAGGATGTACTTACTTGCAAGAAAACCCCAAAAATAATACATACATTACTATAGAAGCGATTAATTTCTGATATGACATGTTTTAATATCAAAAAAGCTATCACGCAATGATGATTGCATGATGGCTTTTGTTGTTTTCTTATTTCTTTGTCTCATTGACCCATGTAACGATGTCCTGGATGACATACGCAGGAACATTGGAAGGGACTTCGTATTCACTAGGGTGACTGAATTCCCCGTCGCCCTCCGTGAAGATGTGATTCAATTTCGGATATTCTTTGAACTGAACATTACTGCGGCTTGAAAGCCCTTCTTGCCATCTCGTAAACTCGTCTTTTACAGTTACTTGATAATCACGTGCGCCTTGCAGAATCAGTAATGGCTCTTTTCGTGATTTCGCTTCTTCAACTGGACGCCAACGAGTCACATCGTACATGAAATGTGGAAAAGGATAATTATAACCAGCTGGTGGGTGATCTGGATCAAAAGTAGGATCCTCGATATAAGCGAATTGTTTTTTTAGTTCATCAATATATTCCTTAGGTGCCCCGAGGTACTGATACTGATCAAGGAGCATGTCAGTAAAAGGACGTGCAGGAGGTGCCATTAAAATACTGCCTCTTACAAGTGATGAACTTGCTTTGCTTAGTATGCGCGGCATGGTGCCAGCTCCTTGGCTATGTCCGAGAATAAAAATGTTATCTGGGTCAATGCCTTCCTGCTGCGCTGCTGATTTCGCTGCATATATGGCATCATCTGTAGTATCTTGGTCTAATGTAGCAGGTTCTGCACTAATTTTAAAACCGTGTTCTAAGGAACGTTTCTCGTAACGTAACACTGCGATACCGCTTGATGAAAGCCCAGCTGCAAGGTCTCTAAAGATTTTAGCTCCCATAATTGTACTGTCACGATCTTGCGGACCCGAACCGTGAACAAGAACAACAACAGGCACTTTTTCGCCAGGTTTATGTTTTGGAACCGTTAATGTGGCTGGTAACGGGTATGTTGTATTTCCAATGACGATTTCACGTTCTTGGTAGGAATCAGGTTGGTCATAACTAGGATGCGGGATGGTATAAGATTTCTGTGGCATCGTCCGTACGCCAACTTCATCAACTTTGCCGCCAGGCGTGAATTTAAGGAGTAGTGGAATAGTAGTTCCTTCGATAGCTCCTGGAATTTCAACCGTTTGATGGACTAAGTTTCGTTCTTTAATAACAGGTGTTCCCATGCTTGTAATCCTGCTCCCGCCACTTTGTGTCCACCAGTTTTGTAATATGTTTGCCGTAAACTTGGATTGAAAAGCAGCAGACGTCAACTGAAGTGCTTCTGCATATTTACCTTGCTGGAGATAGTCAAAAAATAATGACGTACGCTCCGTTAAAGAGACTTGTTTCTTTTCTGCAGTTTGTACCCCTTGTGTATCCGCATGAATGGTTGTTGTAAGCGGAAAAGAAGAAATACCTAAAGAAAAGAGTAGGGTAAAAGAAAGTGCTGATTTTTGTAACTTCTTTTTTTTCATCCTGTTTAACCTCCAAAATGTAATGGTATGAAATAGGAATGGTAATTAGTGGAATGATTCCCTATTGGGGTTTCGGTATATGTATGGGTGAATCCTGCATACATATCATAAAAAGTCCGTATGAAAGAGTAGAGGAGTTCAGCAATGGATGTATACATAAATCTTTGTCCAATCATAGAAATCAATAGTTTTTCAAACACTGATTCCAATTTCGTTATGATGTAAGGGAAGAAAAACAAGAAGAGAGGGAGGCATACGATAAAGAAATTTTTATGGTTCATTTCTACATTGTGCATGATTTTAGGATTGGTAGCAGGGGGGAGTAGCAAATATGACACTGGAATTCCTATTACAAGAAATGTAACGGAGAAAGACCAACAGAAAGGAAGCGAAACAAAGCAAAATAAGAGAGAAGAGGATAATTATGAGGAAGCGGTACCTGTAAAAAAAGAAGAGTTTACGGGAAAACTACAACAGTATCCAGAATTGGCCGAGCGGGCGATGAACCCAGTACCTGGGAGAGTAAGAAACAAAATGAAAATAGAATCATCAAAGCTAAGATTCTGAAGCATATCGACGGTCATACGTTCCAATGAGTTCACCTTCTGGATCTGTACCAAACGCATATAAATACCTTTTATCTTTATATCAGTTTACATTCATATAAGGCGAACTGTTATCGTCACGAACACCGTTACAAACGTCTATCTCAAGAATCACTCCGTCTTCAAAATCAAATTCTATTCTCCTCAAAACTTCGTCATCATTAGCATCAGCCAGACAACCTTTGTGTCTTAATATTTTTAACAATTTTTCCTCGAATTTCTGTTCAAGTGTATGAGTTTTCTCTTTTTTCTCCATTCTACTTCACTCCTAATTTTTATTGATTACACTACGATTTTATATGGATTTTTAAGGAGTGGTGAAAAATTCCGCATAACAACAAATATTACGGAAATAGCTTTTATACTTTTTTATAGAATCCCTTCACGAGGATATAACTTATCAGAAATGAAATGACGGAAAATGTCAACTGGACCATGATGTAATCATGCTCTAGTTGACATATGATACGGGATAATTGCTAAGAGCATACCACGTATTATATAGGGTATTTAACAGAAGTGTAAGAACAGGCGCAGCCCATATGCGTTTTGTGACGTATGAAACATAAACGCCGAGTCCGATAACGAAAACTGGCACAAGAAAAAGTTGACGTACGAAAGGATCTATCTTGTTCAAAAAATCCGTTTTACATATTCTATTCGATAGAGCTTGGCAGCTCCCTTATGGCATCGTTTCTATATGATAGTGGGTATTGTATAAAAGTACTTAAAAACAAAAGAGAACCCTCATCGGGTTCTCTTTTTAATCATGCTAGGATAACTAGACTTAGAATTAAAGGTATAAAGAAAATAAATACATACTACAAAACTACATAATGAAGAATATCCGTATCTCTGGAAACTGGATCGTCGATTCAGTTGTCAATATTTTCTCCTAATTTAATACACTATTTAAAGTTTTTAATTGAAGCTCTTTAGACTATTTGGAACATTGATATACAAAAGGAGTACCTAACGGTGCTCTTTTTTTGTATATATAAAAATAAAGAAAATCGTTAGACAACATAGGTTTTTTGGGGAGCTTTAAAGAACTTTATAATTATTAAATATTTAATCAGTGCTATAGGAGCGAATATAAAATAAAACTTTTATCATAAAGGATCTCATTATCCATTAATGTAAAATAAAATTCACTTATTAAAAGGAGGTTAAATATAATTGACAATTAATAAGGAGACAAATGTTAACTCATCATTGAAATCGAATAAAACAAGTAAAGGTTTGGTTTCAACAATGACACATTTGTCTAGAACTTATGTGATATTTATTGTGGGTTTACTGATTTCTAGGATTGGTGATTCTCTTTATACGTTTGCTCTTCCTTGGATTGCCTATGAATTGACTGGTTCGGCCATAATTATGAGTTCACTTTTTGCTACTGGTGTGTTACCCATTGTTTTATTTGGTCCAATTGTAGGGGCACTAGTAGATCGTTGGGATCGACGAAAATTAATGTGGATTGCGGACTTAGGATGTATGATCTTAGTAATTTTCATCCCCATTCTTCATATTTTAGGGTTACTTCAACTTTGGCATTTATACGTTGTTTCATTTATTTTAGCAATACTATCTATGCTATTTGACGTAGCTACTATTACAGTAATTCCACATATCGCAGGTCAGTCGTTAACAAGGGCTAATTCGGCATACCAAATGGTTAATCAGATTGCTAGTTTAGCAGGACCTGCATTGGCAGGTATTATAATTGCTATCATAGGAGGATTTAACGCGCTCTGGATAAATGTTCTCTCTTTTGTAGCTACTTTAATCGCTGTATTGCTATTGCCCAAAGTGGAAAAAAACAAATCCATAGATAAACCTGGAAATCTATTGCGAAATATAGGAAACGAAATGAAGGAGGGATTTAAATGGTTAATAAATGATCGCCTTAACCTCGCATTATCTCTTCAAGCAATGGTTGGTAACTTTGGTGCTAGTGCTATACTAGGAGCACTTATGTATTACTTACTTTCAACATTACATCTATCTACTGAACAGAGTGGCTTTAATTATACTTTGATTGGAGTAGGTGGACTTTTAGGAAGTATAATTGTCGTTCCGCTCGAGCAACGTTTTCGACGTGGGGTTCTTATTCCGGTTCTTTTAGGTATAGGTGCAATTGGATTGACCTATGCAATATGGAGCAAGTCTTGGCTTGCTCCATATTGCGTTTGGTATTGCTATGACCTGTAATATAGCTTGGAATACCCTTGTAGCGTCAGTCCGCCAGGAAACTGTTCCTACCAATATGCAAGGAAGAGTCCTAGGATTCTCACGGGTGCTTACCCGTCTAGCTATGCCGTTAGGAGCACTAGTAGGTGGTATCATTTCCGATTTTAATCCTGTTGCAATATTTATTTTGGCATCAGCTACAAAGATGATTGAAGTTATTATTGCACTTATCAGTCCTATACGTAAGCTATAGAAAAGGTGCTTCATTAATTAAAATTATACTTAAACTAAAAAAATTAGCGTGGTTATTTCGCTCTTATCTTAACTTCGATGTGAGAACTATTGGGATACCAATGGTTCTCACATAATTTACTGTATTTAATAAATAGTGTATCAGAAGTCTTCTAGTACACTATTAAAATATATTCTTTCTAAGCTATAAATGAAAAAAGCAAACCATTTTTTGGGGTTTACGTTGATATAACAGAACGTATAGAGAATTGGCATGAGTTTCGTAGAGAAGGTGAAATGAAAACAGGTTCTAGTTTAATAGAGTAAATGCACGAGTAGAAGCTACTGGTGCATTACGCAGGTAATCTTCATATAGAATGGAATTTCATGTACCGATTACTATAGGAAAGCATTCTGTATACAATTCAAACAAATGCAAATCAAATCATGCTTTTACAGATACAAAAAAGGAGCAGTTAGTAAAGCTAACGGCTCTAGCTCAAGGAATCTCCAAGAGGAAAGGAGAAAGACTAAGGACTTTAAATGAGTTTTGGCTAATGCCTATCTTTATTATTGACGGAATAATAAGTTTTATTTAATCGTAACACCCAAAGTAGAATATTCACTAACAGAGCAAGGTGAGAAGTTTATACCTGTATTAGAAGCAATGCAAGTTTGGGGTAAAGATTTACTACATAAAAAAATAGAGATGCATGAAAGACATGAGGACTAATACAGTATTAATTCCTTCTTATTACCAATAGATAGAAGGTATGGAGTCCAAATTAAATAACATTATTGTTGATTTTTACGTACAAGCACATTGATGCAATAGTAATTAAAGAGCTGCGATTGTTGCTCTTTTTCTTATGCAGCTAACGGTGCAGTTAGTGGAAGAAGGATTTTAATTTACTATGATGAAATATGTAATCTAGGCGAAATCTGAGAAGGCGGTTTCAATACTATAAAAAATGTTTTGTAGAATGAATGTAAGGGAGGAAAGCTAGCTTGGAAATCACAACAGAAAGATTAATAATCAGACCCTTTAAGGGTACTGATTTACAGGATGTATTTGCTATTTATAATAATGATGATACATGTAAGTACCTATTACATAATAAGTGGTCTCATGAAGATATGCAGAAAAGATTCGATAAGAAGTTAGTAAACAATGTACTCACTACAGAATCAAATTTAAGTTTGGCAGTCATATACAAGACTAATGTAGTGGGTGATCTATCTGTATGGTACACAGATATGAAAGACACTGTTGAGATTGGTTATTGTTTTTCAAATGAAGTAGCTGGGAAAGGTTTGGCAACTGAAGCAGTAAGTAGTTTGGTATTTAAATTATTTGATGAATTTAATGTACATCGTATACAAGCTAATCTTGATGCACGTAATATAACTTCACAAAAATTGTGTGAACGAATAGGCATGAGAAAAGAAGCCTATTTCATACAAGATTATTGGAGTAAAAATGAATGGACAGATAGTCTTGTATATGGAATGTTATCCTCTGATTTGAAGTAATAGACGTAGTGATTTTATTAAGCTAACGGGTGCGTTAGTTGAATAATAAAGGGCATAACATATTAATATGATTAAAATGTTATGCCCTTTAATGTATTAACTTTTTTAAAGTTAGGTCTTGATAATTTCAAATGTAGAAAAGCTCCCACAATTTATTATTAAAATAAATTAATTAATTAACATTAAAGACCGCGAGCTCTCAATTTTATATTCTAGGATAATGATATGCAAGATTGCATGTGTAAAACGGTTGCAATTTCGCACAACCTGTAACTATAATGGTTACAGGTTGGTGATACCAATCAAACAAATACAATCATCATGAATGGAGATGTTATCAAATGGGTATGAAAAAATTAATCTTAGCAGGTGCTTTAGGGTTCGCAGCATTATCAGGAACGAATCTACCAGGATTAGAAGCAACAAAAGCGAGTGCAGCTTCTATTGAAACGAATTTCTCGACGTTAGAAGGACACGTAGTAGAAGTGGATCATGGTGTGATTGTTGTGAAATCTAAACAATACGAAGAACCTGTTAGTGTGTATATAGAAAATCTTTCAAATGTGAAAGTAGGAGACGAAGTAAAAGCAACTGGATCAATGATGCGTAACTTTACGGAGTATATGGTTGCAACAGAGGTTGAGAATACGACAAACAAATTAGGTATGCATTTGAAAGAAAATGGCTCACCTGATTATGTAATTGGTGAAGTATCAGAAGTAGGTACGATGGAAGACAGTGCTACTAAATATGTCGTAGTTGAGTATCCAACACAAAATGGGGAGAAAGACGTTATTGATGTGTTCTTAACAAAGGGACAAGTATTTAAAACAGGTGAGAAAGTGAAAATTGATATGAAGTATGTAGGCTGGGGCGGCATTTCTATTAATTACAACACAGTGGATCATATCGAAAAAGTGCATGAGGTAAACAATAGCACTCAAAATAATGATGATGTGTGGATTTGGTCTTAATTTGATTAGTAACATCAGAATCAAAACAGTAAGACGTTCTTATGTTGTAAAAGCTATACTGAAGTGGGTATGGATTATCATATTCATTTCAAAAAAGTAAAGGAGAGGAGTCTATTCTATGACTTCTCTCCTTTACTTTTTTTTAACTTTGTTTGAGTCTATGTATATGACCATATTTAAGCAAAAATAGCTTTTAAAATCGATACTTTG
The DNA here is from genome assembly GCF_054509685.1 of Bacillus sp. C-3-6. Taxonomy (NCBI): domain Bacteria; kingdom Bacillati; phylum Bacillota; class Bacilli; order Caryophanales; family Bacillaceae; genus Bacillus; species Bacillus sp. C-3-6. The sequence continues at coordinate 449,913 of NZ_JBSSBE010000002.1, forward strand.
TTTGTAGTAAATAATACATAATTTTGTTTTACAGTTCTAATTAATATACGGTCAGTTGTCCCATATGCTGTTCCAATACGGATTGCAGTTGGTTCCTCAACTCCAGCATAGGTAGCATCTTCGGTAACCTCAAGCACATCACGTAATGGAATCGTAACCTCCGCCAATTGCCATGAAATAATTAACTCTTCTTTTGTTTTCCTTACATCAATACCTAGCATTATACCAAGACCTTTCTATAATAGAATGCTACACTTCTTATCTTATTATACAAATTTTTAGATTATTTTTCTACATGTATGAATAGAACTGATATTTTCAGGGTGTCAAAAGTACGGGAAGATATACTATCAATCTATTAAGAAATACGCTATGAAGAAAAGTTCACAGGGAATTAATATGGATTTGACATGGTTACAGTATGATGAATGAGTAACAGTAGGCGTAGCAGGAAGGAAATGAATGATGAGATTTAAATTAGTAGGAACCTTAACTTGTATAGTAGTAATATTAGGTATCTTTATCGTTTACACTAATGTATCTATTGGTAAAGAACCATATAAGACAAACCATGAAACTAGTGAAAACTCCATAAATAATGAAAAAAATAGAAAGCAAAATGTGACTTCAAGAAAGATAGCAAGCTCTTTTGCTAGTATACAGGCTGTAGTAAATAAGGAATATGGTTTACCCGAAGACTATAAGCCAGAGGATTTAGTTGTACCAAATGTACCGTTCTCATTTAGTGGAACGGTAGAAAAGAGTCATCTTCGTAAAGAAGCAGCGGAAGCGTTAGAAAAACTATTTCTTTTAGCTAAGCAAGATGGTATACAGTTGAATGCTGTTTCAGGATTTCGTTCCTATGAGTATCAAAAAGGCCTGTATGCCAGCAATGTTAAAAAGAATGGGCAAGAGCATACGGATCGCTTCTCTGCAAAGCCAGGGCATAGTGAACATCAAACAGGACTAACAATGGATGTTTCATCTAAAAGCGCGAACAATGAACTAGAGCTATCCTTTGCAAATACGAAGGAGGGCAAATGGCTAAAAGATAACGCACATCGTGCAGGATTTATCATTCGTTACCCAAAAGGTAAGGAGAATATTACTGGATATGCTTATGAGCCTTGGCATGTACGTTACGTAGGAGATATTGCTGAAAATATATATAAAGAAAAACTAACTTTAGAAGAATATATGAATCTGAGAAAATAAAGAATTGATCTAGTTAGTATTAGTAGTGAGAGTGTTAAAAGATAGGATATATACGCACCTGGCGCAAACGCTATTACAATCTCAGTTGATAATCAAAAGATTAAACGATATATACTGGAGCACAGTTATATAAGTCAAATTGGCATATATCATGTAAGTGCGAATGCGGATGTACAGATTCGCATTCGCACTTACATGAAGCCAAAAGCATACATTACAATAACTTACTTATAATCAGTTTACATAACACATCTCATAGGTATTTGTAAAAAACAAGTGAATAAATCTCAAAATAAAAAGAATACTTATGTCATTGAGATAGAAAGAGAAATTTAGTAGTTATATTTTGAAATCTGCATTTAAATAATATTTAGCGGAATGCTCAGCTAAATCAATTACAACAAAAAGAATTAAAGGAAATGCTCTATTTCGACATCACAACAATTATATTTTGTAAAATACACCATCTATTTAGTCTTAAGGAGTTAAAGTTAACTGATTTGTATTAAAATGTTATACACTGGCTATATCCTATAAGCGACCATTTAATCAATATTAATAATGTATAGCTGAATGTATATGAAACTAAAAGATATTTAGACTGATGAAAGGTAAGGTATATGATACCTTTATAAAGAGGTGGAAAAATAAATACTCACAACTTCGCACGAAATACCAATTTTACGAACAATAAGATAGATAAATAAAAATCTAATACAGTATTTAGGGATTTCGAGCTCAGTAGCATGAATCTCCGTATATTGGTATGTGTCTATATAATTCATGTTTTATATGGAGATCAGTAAATACTAAAATATTGGTTAAAAATTTTTATAGTAAATTATCTTTTAATATACAGGATTTTTTCTTATATTGATCTAATTAACCCCTCATAATCATGATTAAATTAGCCAATTTATGTTAGATAACGAATTTTAAGCTGTTTTCATTTATTGATTTTTTGTATGAATTTATATATAAAAATTTTTTTATTTTACATACATTTATATGTAGTTTTCACACTAATTTTTATTTGACTAACTACACTATACCATTCAATTTTGAATATATTTTAGTATTTCATAATTGAATTATGTAAATAAGTTTGTGTAAAAATTGAATTTAACGCGAACTTGTGTTCGTGTATTTTTTCTGTTATAGTATATATGAGGTGATTTTTATGGATTACAGCAAGCAACGTCAAAAATCCGTACATCGTAAGAAATTATACGAGAATTTAAATGAAATGCCCTTTTACATAGAAGAATTTGTGGAGTACAAAGAATTGCATGATGCCTCTCCCTCCACCCTACTGAATTATGTATATGATTTTAGAGTCTTCTTTAATTGGTTATTATCTGAACAAATTATTGAATTAAAATCCATTAAAGAAATATCCTTCTCTGATTTAGAGAATTTAAAGAAAAAAGATGTTGAAAACTTTATGAGATTCCTAAAACTACAACAAAATATGCAGAATTCTTCTGTTAACAGGAAAATTTCAGCTTTAAAATCTTTATTTAAGTACCTTACCTCCCTATCAGAGAATGAAGATGGAGAATGTTATTTTTATAGAAATGTGATGGCTAAAATTGAAATACATAAAGATAAAGAAACATTAAATGCTCGTGCAAAACGTATGAGATCTAAAATATTCCATAATGATGATGATCAAGAATTTCTGAATTATGTTAAGTACGAACATGAAAAATCTTTAACAAAACATCAGTTATTCTATTTCCTAAGAGATAAAGAGCGTGATGTAGCCATCCTCTCCCTCTTTCTTGGTAGTGGTATTCGTGTAAGTGAATTGGCCGATCTCCGTATGGAGGATATAAACCTAAAAGAAAGACTAATTGATGTAATCCGCAAAGGAAATAAAGAAGATTCAGTATGGATTACCCCAATTGCATTAAATGATCTTGAAAAATATATGGAAATTAGGGATAGCAAATATGCTCCAGGGAAAGAGTTACAAAATGTATTCTTATCGAAGTATAAACATACTGCACAGCCTCTTTCTGTTAGGGCTATCCAAGATATAGTAGAAAAATATACTAAGGCTTATGGAAAAAGAATGTCTCCTCATAAATTAAGACATACATTAGCAAATAAATTATATATGGAAGAAAAAGACTCGTTACAAGTGATGCAGCAACTTGGGCATACGAGTCAAGATACAGCATTGTTATATACTCAACTTGGGGAAACAACTATTAAAGATAGTTTAGGCAGAATAGGGAAAGAAAAATAATAAAAGGTTCAGCTCTCTCCTCTTCCTAGATTGCTGAACCTTTTATTATTCATTGTAATTTTAATTTTATTATGTAAAAAATACATAGTTTATCTGTCGCTTCGTTTGGGATATGAATGATGAAAAATATTAATAATATTTGAAAATCTATCTTTAATTTGAATGTAGGTATATAAAATCATGAATTTCAGTTAGTCAGGTGTCAATTTAGGGAATCTAATATTGCCCATTCAAATATGATAGAATGGAGATATATCTAAAACGGAGGAAAAACAAATGAACGCAAACACAAAACAGTTTATTTATGATATCCAGCAAAGAAAGAATAATTATATAGAAAATGCATTAATAGCAATACAACACCCTAAAAAAGAACAATCTGAACAAGTCATTCAAAATATAGTAGAGAAGATGGATATGATGATTAGTCTAGTTACTACGTACATGAAGATTGAATCAGGATCTACGGAAGAATTAAAAGAACTTCAGAAAGAAATTATCCATGCTCAAGCATATATCCAAAAAAGAAAATTTGAAGAAAAACAGAGATAAAACCCTGTGTTTTTCTTTGGATGTCTATGAAACCAATTGGATCATTGTTTTGGCATAATCCATACAATTTGTTGAATTCGTACAATATACGGTACCGTATCTTCAATTAGCAAATGATCTGGTTTCACATCCTTTAACTTTCCTCTTACATTACCTCTTACAGTTTCAATAACCACATCTTAACTTGCATTCTTTCTCCTAATATATGAGATAAATCTTATAAATATGCTAGAAAGATAATTCATTATATGAACGGAAATAACATTTTAATAAGATACGTTTTCTATTCCTAAATTCCTAAAAAATTATTTATATAAGGTTATTTTTACTAGTTAATAGATGATGAAATAGGGATATTTTAAATGTATATCTATGTTGTTTTTTCAAGATATGTATCATTTTATATACGCCCTTTATTAAAATACTGCTTATACTTTTTTTGAAATTCTTTAGTAATACGTGCGTTAAATAAAATTGCTAACAACAAAAACACTCCATATTTCCCCTCTGCCGCTCCTATGATAATTACACTACTACAAATAAGTACTATTAATAGGATAAATGAGATTAAATAAATACGTTCATAGTTCCTTGACATCTTCTCGTATTTTATACGTTCTTTCCTTGCATCCATCTAAATGCCTCTTCGCCTTCATTATATTCTTTAGTAGGGGTAGCACCACATCGCTATCAAGCTAAGGTAATATCAAGTCAATTCCAAAAGGGATTTTTCACTTTTTATAGGGGAATCAGCATAAACTATTTGAAAATTCGCATACAAAATAAACCCTAACTTGTTTCATTTTTTTCAATTAAGCCGCTTGATTATCCGACATGGTACAATTATAAACGACACCTAATATATCAAAGACTGTTTTTTTCTCGTATCGATGAGATTTTCGTCCGTTGTGCTGTAGGAGATTAAACAGACGAAGCAAAATCTTTGATAATTCCTGGGTGTCTTTTTGTATGGTTTGGAGTAGAAGAGAAAAATAGTCTTTAATCATATATATAGCTTTATATTCACTTAGCTCTTGTTTCCTCTTCATGAGAAGTAACTTCCGCATTTGAAACATAATGGAGGAACAGAGTAGAATGGCAATTAGTTGCCCATACAAATGGCATTCCAATCGTTCTCGTTTTATCTTCTTACAATGATGAATGTGAAAGAATGATTTCCACGTTTTAAATAAAATTTCGATTTGCCAACGTAAAGAATACCAATAATGTACTTGTCCCGTTGGGATAATATCTGTAGGGGTGTTTGTCATATATACATTGATACCACTGAGTCGTTTACTACGAGGAGAATATTTTATTCCTTTCTTTTTTTCTCTTACAGCTTGATCATGTAATCGTTTTTGTTGCTGTTGTTTTGTTAATTGATGAACAATTACACGAGCTGGCACTTTATCAATCATTCCTACATAAGCATCAGCTATTTCACATGTTTGTCCTGGTTGAAGGGAGTTCATTAACGTCTCCATATCTATCTGTATATACTCTGTACCTTTCTTAATGCTTCCATCTTGAAAATAATCAGGGCTAGGATTTTTTTGATACATACGTGTATTCGACTTGATACGAGAGATATAGTAGGCCTCTTTATCTTGTATATATTGAAGATCTTTTAAATGAAAATAACCTAAATCACGGATACATAAATCATTCGCTGTCACAGTTGGGGCACACAGAGAGCCGTAAGTGCGATCATGTTGTTTACCTGGACCTGTATGAATATGTAGGAACTGTCCACTTAACAAATCATACTCAAGTTGAATTTTTATCCCAGCTGTATGGCTGCATCCTACTGCACCTGGATAAACCGATGAAAATACATCCGGGAGTTGAAATGCAGTTGAATCTAAAATACGAATACGCTTGAAAACAGAATTATATGGAGAAGAAATCGGCATAGATGAGACCATTTTTTTGTTTAGTAGTTCGGTTAGTATGTGTTGTAAAAATTGGACAGCCGCTTTATTAAATCGTTGGTTCAGTCCCTCAGGACTGATGAGCACTTCTGTTGATGCCTCTAAACAGGTGGATAATTGAGTTAAAGAAGCCGTAGCGACATTTTGGCTCATCCATACACATAAAGCGACTAAATCTTTTGCTTGGTACTTACTGGTTCGTTGCACAAAACCAACATCTCTAGCAAGGTCTCGTAAGGTATTTGGAGATAAGAAGCTTTGAATTTCTTGAGCAAATAGTTGTAATTCATTAGATACAGAAATAGACAAAAAAAACGCCATCCTTTCCTATGATTATAGAAACAGGATAACGTTTTTTTATTTTTCAGAAAATATTTTATTTATTATTGACAACAGTCTAAAAAAACAGTTATATTTATGTCAATAAAAACTGACTAGTCAGATGAAAGGAACATGTTAAATGATACAAAAAGATATATTAATTCTAAATGAGTATGAACAATTAAAATCATTAAGTGATCCATTAAGAGTTCAAATTCTTTCTTTTTTAATTGAAGAACCTCGTTCAGGGCAACAATTGTCACAAATTATTGGTTTGTCTCGTTCAAAAATTCACTATCACTTACGTGATCTAGAAAAGAATGGTTTAGTCCAAATAGTAGAGGAAAATAAGAAAAGAAATATGACTCAAAAACTATACCAAGCGGTTGCTAAAAGTTTTATCC
>NZ_JBSSBE010000003.1:0-71156 GCF_054509685.1 Bacillus sp. C-3-6
GGAGCTCTTGCCATTTTACACACCAACCTTCATTTTTTCAAACATATCAATACGAGATAATAATTCATCACTAATCTTTTCGTATAGTTCAATTACATTCATATCATGTCTATCTTTTTCAGTAATACCATTCACATCAAATCTTTTAATACGTTCCATTTGAGGGACAATGTTTTTGAATAGGTTCTCTTCACCGAAAATTTCACGAGCATTTTCCATGATATATTCGTCAACCTTACCATTGTTTTTTAATAGGACAGGAAGAATACCAACTACTTCAATATCAAGGTCATATAGTTCTTTTAACTTGATAAGTTCATTTACGTAGTTTTCTGCACCAGTAAGAGAACGTTCTTGCGTTTGTAGAGCAATTAGAACATAATCAGAAGCTACAACGGCGTTTTTCGTAACTTCTAGCGACATTGGAGGAACATCGATAAATATGTAGTCATATTTATTTTTTATTTTTTCTAGCAACCCTTTAAAGTAATGATCTTCTTCCGCTTCCGAAGAACAATTTTTATAAAGAAATTTTGCGAAGTCTTGAAAATCAACGTAAGAAGGAATTAAGTATAAATTCTCCACAATCTCTACTTCTAAGCCGTCTAAACTTCCCTCTTGTATTCCCTTCATTAATGTTCTTTCTACTGTAACAATGTCATCAGGGTTAAGAATGGATTTTGTTAACATCAGAGATTTTGTTGCGTTACTTTGTGGATCAAGGTCAACGAGTAATGTACGCTTACCCTTTTTAGCAAATTCATAAGAGTTCAATACAGCATTTGTGGTTTTACCGACGCCACCTTTGTAATTACCTACCGTAATTGTAATAGCCATTTTTAACACTCCAGTTATATTTTTTTGAAATTTCCCTATATCCCTTTATAGAAATAGGGAAAAATAGAAATAGGGAAATAGGGATATTTCTAACTATAGAAATAGGGATATTTCTATATCTCTAAAGAAATTATAACAATGATGTACGGTATATGCAATAGAATCATAGAGTTAGTAATTAATAAGAAAAACGTTGGTATCAAAAGATTCTTTTGATGTATGAAGTAGAGATAGTTAAGAAATAAATATGTAATTTCGTAGAGAAGTTAGTGGACGAAAAAATAATAAAAATAGGGAAATATAGATATAGGGAAAAGGGGAAATATCCCTATATCTATAAATAGAAAAAGGGAAATAGGGAAATAGGGATATTTTGAAAAAAGTTCGTAATACAGAAGTTTACAAAGGATAAAGCTTGTTGTAACGTAGTACACAACAAGCATCATTTTACAAAACAAAACATAATTTGATATTTTACATAAATGAAGATCAAACGAGCAAAATTAAAAACAATTGAATATGAACATAAAACAAAAAGCCATTCCCATATGCTAACGGCTACCAACCTTTAGCGGGAATGACTAGCTCTAGCAAGTGTACCACCACTTGACTAGAAATTAACTGTATTAACCTGCAGTGTTAACGTTTAAGTAGTGTACCACCACTAACCTTAAACAACTATGCCTTTTCACGAGGCTTCTTTGATATACCCATTTTATCTATTATTTGACTAAAATTCAACTAGTAAGTGCTAGAATTGTATTTTTTGTAGTCAAAAGATCTATAACGGGCATCTCTAAACCTAGAAGTCTTGTGGATCTACAGGATATTCAGGAATTAGAGATGCCTTTTTGTTTTTTGTTCGCGTGGAATTGCCTGATACCACGTAAATAAAAACTGATAAGCCGTAATTCCGTGCTGCTATACATTTAGCGGGAACGTGTTATGGCGTGGCTAGCTGTTGGTCGTGCAGGGGGTACAGAGTATACGCCTACAAAAACAGCACCCCTCATTGGAATCCTGTTCTTCTGGTGAGGGAGGGCGAGAACTTGCCCAGGGACAAATCCCTAAAAGGTTCGGGTGGTTATCGTTAGCATTACGGTGCTAGGGAATACATTCAGTTTGTCGTGTAGGGACGATATTACAAGGACAAGCCATAGCAAAAGGATGTATGCGGTGAAAATCGCTGAGTGAGCAGGGTCTATACATACGGATACCTTATAAGTGACCGCATGGCGAAAACTAAGACGCTTATCCCCTACTTTGATTGATTACTTTTTTGTGATCTATCAAAGTAGGGGATAAATCTGCCTTCCAGCCGTTTTCCTTAAACGTTCCCACATGATAAAAAACCTCAAGACCTTTAGTCAAGTTTAATTGCGAAGAACAGATGAAAAACTTGAGATTATTTAGCTCTTGTGGGAATGACTTACTAAGATAGAGGAATAAATAAGGGATTTACTACTTACTTGGTTAGAGGATAAGGGAATGGATGGTTAGAATATGCTTTATTGCTGAATTTGGTTTTACACATTGGATATAGTACGTGAAATTATACAGTTTGTTTATATGGATATTGTTTTATTCTGCACTTGATTAGAATGATAAAATATAAGGGGAAGATTCTATGGTTAATAATCTTATAGAAAAGAATTGGATTGATGATTTTATTAAAACAGATGCATTTTCAGAGGCTTTAGGTATGGTATGGCGTAATGGTTATGAATCAGGAGGTTACTTTCAATTTACTCATAAGTCACAAGTGATAGTAAAAAAGTTTGCTGATTTCTTTAGGAGAAAAATAAGATCAAGATATTGTGAAGATAAAGGGTATGTGGAATGGTATATGTCTATGAATAGTGATCATCCATTTATCAGGAAAGTAAAAGAATTTGGTTGGACACCGATACGAGAAAAATCTAGGTTATTTCCTAAAGCTGAGTTTAATAAAGAAGTATTCTTTAAAAATTATATTTTATTGAGGCATGAACTTGGAACGATAAAAGTCAAACGTCCTGAAAATAAAATTTATGTTAGACCACGTTTTCGTATTCATGGATCCACAGATATCTTGGAGCATTTAAATAATTTTATGTTTGAAGAATTAGGCATTAAGAAAAAAAAGTTACAAACTGATGGGAAAATACCAAAAGCAAAAATCTTATATTTTCAATCATATAAAGATATAGAGAGTATTTTGAAATATATTGGTGCTTCAGAAACATTAGAAACGTTGTATTCATTCGATTTAGGAGTTCATAATGCTGAAGAATTTAAGAAGATCGATCTATGTAAGTAGGCAGGTCTTTAGGAGATGTATTACTATATCATTATACAAAATGTAACATTTTATGACTATAAGAATAGTTTTTAATTTTCGATCTAATGTAAAATTAGTTGGAAGTTTATTTTATAACAAAATGTTAACTAAAAAAGAGTTAGAAGTGATTATTTGAATAAATTAATATCATTGTCTTTATCGGTTACACTTTTTTAAATATCGCAGGATGTTCTAATGATATGGCTACACCAAGGGAAAATTCTAACCCCTCAACATCTAAGAAGGTTAAATGCATCAACAAAGCATGGTACAAAAAAACATATGTTATGTAATAGTTTAAAGAAACTTTAAATGGTTGATGATAAAGATTATAAGGGAACTATGATAATAGATCTATTTCTTCAAATAGTATTAGAGGTAATTAAGACAATTGTACGAGAAATTGTCTTTTTCGTAATAAAAAAGATAACCTCAGGTGCCTGCCTCTGCCTTGAACCATTATGATTTTAAATAATAAATATATAGCAATTAATACGAACATCTGGCATTATCTAACATGAATTTCTATTTTGTTTAATATTTTTCCAATGGAAAAAAGACAGAGCAGGGAGATTTTTATCTAGTCGGTACGTATTTGGGACAGAAATTGATGTCACTTAATGCTGAAAAAGAGTTCAATGAAAATGATATCGGACTAGATAAAACACCTCAGCAAAGAGTTGCGGAAGCAAGAGCTGCCTTAAAGGCACAAGGGCTTGATGATACATATGAAGCTGTAAGAATACCTACAGAAGAAAAGAAGCAGAAAAACAAAAGAATCCAAAGCAAGGCGTAGAATGTGCTGGAACAGTAACTTCATCTTGGAACATACCAGATGATTGGTTGCAAAAAGGTGACATTGTTATTACACCAGACTCTAATTACGGTATTACAGGACATTCTGGCATTATTGGTAAAGACTTCACTGAACTAATAAAGGAGAATATCTATTAGTACATACACCAGGAACATCAGCATCACCTGCAATCTAAATGGGAGTTTATCCATAAGGGAAATCAGGAATACTCTAACTTTGTATATTAAAGGTATGAAAAAGATAAGGGAGCTGCGTTTAGATCTGCTGATTATAAAACATATTGTTCTAAATTAGTTTACTTATCATTCAGAGATGGAGAAGGAGTAGATTTCTTCCCAGTAAGTAATTTCTATATTGTACATCCTTATGATTTCTTACGTCCAAATGCCAGCTGCGCTTGGATTACGAGCTTATTTCTTTGGTAAGGGTGGAATGTGGTGAGGTTAAAATATAAAAATGTAGGACATTTTTTATTTAAAAAAAGACACCATAAGATGCCTTCCTCCCACCTGAACCACTTTAATTTTAATAAACTATAGGGACTTTTCCTGTGAGCTTTGTAAGTAGTTTTTAAGAAATTATGAGTGGTTATTTTCGTTTTCAAAATATTCTTTTTTAATTATTTGTAATTTGCTTTCGTTTTTTGTTAATTTAAATATAAATAATGCTGTTTTCATGTTATCAGCAACATTTTCGTCATTAGATTGTTTAAGCTTTAATAAGTTTGAACCTTTTCCATAGTATAGTTCACCTAATAAGTATAAAGTATTTAGATTAATGGCTAATTGGATGCCCTTATCAATGTATTTTATTGCCTCTTCGTATTGACATGTGTAACTTAAACATTTTGATAAATTATAAATGAGCTTTAATTTAATTTCTTTATCTCTAGGAAAATCTAACTTGTTAAAATTAGTTAAACATCTTCTTAATATATTAATACTTTTTTCGTATTCTTTGTTTTCTGCATAAAATATAGCCATTGCCTGCATAATATCTATTTCTCTTTCTGATAAACAATCAGTATTTGTTACAGTTAGTTTTAATGCATGATTTAAAAGAGCTAAAGCCGATTTTATTGATTTATTCACACGATATATAGCAATTGCTTCATGCCATATTAGAAATTGTTTATCTTCTATTGATTGGAAATTTTTTTCGTTTTTCTCTTTTTTTACTATTTCATAAAGTTCTTTATATTGATGTTGCCTTATGCAATCTTGTATTACATTTTTTACATTTTCTACGTATTTTAATTTGTTATTTTGAGTTATTGCAAATATACTATTGGGATCAACACCAAGTCTTTCTGATAATTGATATAACAATACGCTAGATGGATAAATCACACCTTTTTCGATTTTACTAATTTGACTTTGTGAACATATTCCATGACATAATTCGGATTGTGATATCTTTTTTTTAATTCTAAGTTCTTTAATGGTAATACCCAAATTATTAAATTCCATTTTCCCCACCTACTATTTAGCACTTTATGAGTATAATATTCTCTAACCTTAATGTAATGTAAAGTTAATATAGTTGCAATTATTATTTGTTTTAAAGGTCCTACTATTTTCATAGGATGGTGAGGATTTTTAATGCATAAAAAAAACACCCTAAGATGTCTCCTTTTACTTGTACACTTGGTGTTAAGAAGGTGTTTGTATTGCTTAAAAACTCAAAAAAATATAACAATCATCGAGTAAGCTTATTATAGCATCAATAAATAGGGTCCATATATGTAATATTAAGTATATATAGATTTATTTATATTTTATCTATATAGTTAAATTGTCTGTTATTTGTTTTAATTCGTTTACTTATTTTGTTTTTGAGCGCTCCAGTAATGGAGTCTTTTTTTACGTTATTTAGTTGATCTATATTAATTTTACCTTCTTAAATGGATATCTATATTTTACCAAATAATTAGATGGATACCATCTTTTTCTAATAATCTAGTGAATTAATAATTTTAAAGTTATTTGTTAATTATTATATAATTATGCAACGAAGATTGAGAAATCAAGAATTATAAAAAATTCATAGTATCTTGGGGAAATGTATATTTATTATTTAAATATTAATATGTTATAATGAAAATCTCTAAAACTACCCAAAAAGGACTGCCAGTAATGGTAGTCTTTTTATATTGGTGGGATTGTACTAGTATGATAGAATAGAATTAACTGTATATTGTGAGGGTGATTGGTTATCCCTTCTTTCCATTTGGAAGGAAAGGGGGTGATATACCTATGGAGTTTTTGTTTGAGCTTCTAAAAGAATTTGTGAAAGCCATTGTACGTGAAGTTTCTGCGTATGTTTTTAGGAAACAAATTTTAGAAAAAGATAACAAAAAACCCACTCCTCGTCGCCGTCGGAAGCAAAAGGGTGGGTTTCGTAAAAAATAAATGATATAACCACCACCCTGACGGTAGCAGTTACTAGAAGAGATGTTAGCGCATCTCTTCTTTTATTATATACACAAGGTATTACTATAATACTAATACAGTAATTATATCAAATGCATATAAAAAATCAATGAGCACGTAATAGATATAATGTACAAAAGATAAGACACCCAAAGGTGCCTTCCTCCAAATTGAATCACTTTAATTTTAATAATATGTATTGGACTCCCAGTCAAGTATCATTTTTCTCAATGAATAATTGGTATATTTTGGGGTTCTTTTTACTATTTTTATGTTAAGATATTTTGGTTGTTATCTGTCTTATTCTAGGAGGTTGGAAGATTTGTTACAGGCTTTTCATATGGATTTTAGTTTCTATACAGAAAGTATAAAAGTTTTGGGGTTATTAGGGAATTCTACTCGATTATCAATTGTTTGTAAATTGGTTACATATGGATCGTTGTCAGTTTCTGATTTAAGTAAGCAAACAAAAATTACAGAAGATTTGATTGTACAACATTTGCGTAAATTGACCTCTGGAAATATTGTAATTAGTGAACGTATAGGGAAAAGGCTTCATTTTAAAATAAAGGATAATAAAACAATTGAGATTATTAAGGTATTAGGGTTATTAAGGTATTAGGGTTATTAAGTTAAATTTAATCACTTTAGATATAAATGATTTTGTTATAACTTAATTGTGCAAAATTACATTTAGTCCATCTACAGAAATAGGTGGGTTTTTAATATACAAAAAAGACCCCCATATAAGAGTGTCTTTTCCAATAGTTTTTTAGCAGAAGCAACTGCATCCGATAATAATTAATAGTATAAAGAGTACAACGAGTAAAGCGAATCCTCCGGCAAAACCGCAGCCTTCGCCGCAACTACCACCATATCCCATAATATTAGTGCCTCCTTTAGATAAGAGGTTAAAACTAGGGTTCATTCCATGCTTTTTAATGGGTTTAATTTACCTTATGTATTTAAGAATTAATTGAGCAGGTCCTTTTGAAAATAAAAGAAAGACACCAAAAGGTGCCTTTCTCCAACTTGAACCACTTTAATTTTAATAATATGCATTAGACTCCCATCCAAATATTATTTTACCGCATGAAGAAATTTTGGTCATTGAGGAAAAATAAAAGCACTCTTTCGAGTGCCTTCAACTATTCTACTTTTAAATTAATTTCTTTACCTGTCATACCGCCACTAGCTTTTAGGAAAAGTCCTTCAGCATCTTTTGGTATATCAAATACAATTTTACCTGTCTGTGTTAGACCAGGATTCAATTGTTTTAAGAAGAAGTCAGTTTTCCCACCATTAGCTAAGTCAAAAGATGTTTGGCCTTGTGTTGAATATGTGAATTCACGACCTTTGTTATCTACCAACTTAAAACTATTAGCATCAACAGTGATAGCATCTTTTTGGCTATTAGTAAGTGTAACTTCTAAAATTTTAAAGACACCTTGTGCTTGTTCTTTTGTATATTCATTACCCACAGAATCTACTGTTTCCATAGATCCTACAGCGATTTTTACATCAGAAGATACACCTTCTTTTGATACTGCTTTACTGTCTGTTGAAGTTTTTTCTGTTGAATCTCCACCACCAGCAACCATAGCAATTATTCCGATTACAAATAAAGCTATAATTCCTAGGCATCCAAACTTAAATATCTTTCCCACGTTTGTTCCTCCAATTATGTAAAATGTAAGATTGCCAAGTTAATAATAACAAATTATATATATAGATATTGTCATATTATGTCGAAAGGAAATAAAAAGATGGTTTAGAATTTTCAGTCCGTGATTGAGTCTTGTGACCTATTTTTATAAGTATCTAGGCTTTATCTCTTACTCATAAAAAAAGACACCAAAAGGTGCCTTTCTTCAACTTGAACCGCTTTAATTGTAATAATATGTATTGGAATCCCATCCAAATATTATTTTCCAACATTAATTAGTTTTATATATTGAGAAATATGACTTAGGTCTATAGTTTATCTAAAAGCATCCATTTGAACTGCTGCTTCATAAATAAACCTAGTTTCTTTGGCTGTAATCCCCAACGTTTAGCGGTTTTAGCGGTTATTTCAGCAACCTGAGGATCATGTACTTCATGAATGTAGTTTTCATCGCTATTTGTAAGAATGTTGTACTGTTGTTTTATAAAGTCGAGTATAGCCTTATGGCGTATTCCATTACTTACATATTGCCCATTCTGTGAAGAAGGAAAGGAAGTAATTAAGAACTATTTTGAGGCTGCTATCAAATTTGCACCTTGTATTTGCGAAGCAGGGAATTGCAGCTCTGAAGAATTGGAGAGAAGATGTCATGGCGTTATGGCGGAGCTAAGAGAAATTCATCAATTACAATTGGAGGGGAAATGAAATCCCGATATTTGGAAGGGATTTAGAGGAGGAGAATTACACAATGGCGTTACAGCAGGGATGGTACATGAAGAAATTGCGTCGTAACTTATATATTGCTTTAGAAGAGTTGGACTTGGTGATTAATGAAAGTGAAGTGATTCAATTACGAAAAAATGTGGGGTTAGGATAAAGATATTCTTAAAATAGCAAAAGAGCTAGGAAGGCATCAATTAGAAATTGCCGCATTAATCATGGATCAGGCAGATAAGAACAAAATCAAATCTCGTCCAATGGGGTTAGGGGCATGAAGCAACTAACACTGGAGGCTGTAGTCGGAAGTTTTGATTATACCGAAACAAGTACCATGGACAAATTCTTGAAGCGTAATAGCGTTATGACGTACTCAGTAGAGTTTTACGAAAAATACGGAAAGATAGAAATTATTACTACTTATATTTCGGTTAGAACCTTAGAAGGGATAATGAATTTGGATTAGGAGGCATAGCGTTATGACGCGTGATACAAATTTACGCGTGGTAATTGGAACTGTGGATAGTGGTTTTAGAGGAGTAGTTGGTGTGCTAAATAGTTTTGGAAGTAGGGGGATTAAATAAAAAAGGCTAGGATTTGCTCCTAGTAAAGAGTTATGTCGTACAGAAAGGTACAAACCTGATTGTTTGTGATTTGATTATATAACGCTTCTAGGGTGGAAGGATTGAATCATAGCAATCTTTACGTAACTTTTACATGTGATTAAAGTATTTGATTAAAACGAAATTTGAATTTTGTAGAACCGTAGAATGAGGAAATATGCCTAGAGTATTAGCGAAACCCAACCTTAATCAATTCTTCATCGTTTATTTCAATTACGAATCTATATTTTTTATCTAATAGCAAATAATAAAAACTGACCGCATCAACGTCAACTAGTGATTGGAATACTTTATCAAGATTTGTACTTACTACAGGGATTTCATAGTTATCCCATATTATAAAAATCTGTCCATCAAAATCTAGTTGGTGTGCTCTAATAAGGGAAATTAGTTGTTCTTTGCTCGAGGCTATTAATTGATTGTCTATCTGTTCCCAATCTATTCTTCCTGATACATTTATAGGAAATAAATTCATTAAAGTAGTAGCAATCTGCTGGCTTTTTTCCAAAGAGGAAATGAGAGTTTCGCTTCCTAGGGATTCAAGGCATTCATTAAACAAAGGGTTTGTATCACTTCTGTTTTTTGTTTTCAGTTCTCTTAACTTTTGTCGCATTTTCCATTGTCTTGACGATCTATCATCCATTTTTAACATTCCTTATACCATTATTTATGAATGAGTATAGCATATAAGGGAAGTTCTTATGAAAATGAATTTTTATAATATAAATTAAACAAAAGCGTTATTGTATAGCAATGTGAAAAGGGCACACAGCAAATGTGTATTCATAACAATCTAAATTATTTCAAGGACCATGATATATCATCAAGGGCTTTATAAATATAACTATACATACGGTAAAAGAGATATTTTGGATTGTATTTTTGGTTCCATTTCATAAAAATCACCCCTCATACAAATAGTTTAATTATATTATACAGTTGTTATTTCGAATGTTAAGAAAACTTGGTATTAATTAAGGTAAATTTAAACAAGGTAGTTATTAAAAAAAGACCTCTTACGGAAAGATAAGAGGTCATCAAAAAAATGTTGTATTTGAAACACGTGATGTTTCACAAAGTCATTATAACATAAACATCTATATATCGTGTATATACAATATATAGTGGATGAAAATAATAAAGTTCATAAATTCCTTATTAAAAAAAGAAGCCCTAGGATTAGGGGGCTAGGGCTTTCTGTGTTGGTATATCTCACATGATATTATAAAAAGAAAAGAACGTATTGAAGATAACACATGAATGTTTCATAAATGTATCAAAAAAGTGAACAAAAACGATATTTTAATTGTTGCAGCCCCTTGAAGGGCGCTCCAAGGGGCTAAGATTCGAGAATTTTAAAACTCTTGTTTAATTATATGAGAACTCCCTAAGGAGTATATGTGGAATTTTAACACTTAACTAACCATCTTTACAACTGTATATTAAGATTTATATAAAGAGCTTAATGAAAAAATGGTTCTTACTACTACGTAAGAGCCTCATAAACAGAGAAAAAGTCGCATGTGACTCTATATGAGAATCAAACAAAAAAATTTAATATTATAATAAGGAGTTGTCTATACGCATTGGCGCGATAGAACTGAACAAAGACGCTATTTTACTCGGAAGAGGAAAGAGATCAAAGGGTGTTGATCAATATTCTAATATCGATGAAACAAGAATCAAACTGTATGAAGTCTTGGAATCTAACACTACCATCACGAGATTAAGAGTCATTACCTTTATAACGATTACATGGATAAAGTTAAGTACTTTTATGTTAGAAATACAGATGACACAATTATTGAGATCTCTTTATATCAGTTCCCTGAGGTGTTTGCAGGGTATGAGGAATTTACTGAAGCCGCAGATCAAGAAGATATACAAAGAACGATTTGTAAAATAATATTTTTGACTTAGAAAGCCGATTATCCTTTAGTGTGCAGGAAATCGGCTCTTCCTCTATGAAGTTCTGCTTAAAGCACGAAATGCGCACTTTGTTGAAAAGAAGAAAAAAGGATTACTAGATAGTTAATCTTCTAGATAGTCATGGGTTTATTACGGATTGCATGTAGCAGCAACAGTCTTCAAATAGCCGACATCTGGACGATGTGGTTCTAAGTTCCATGGTGTCTTAAATGATTTGGCAAAATCATAGTGACATAAATATTGATTTTGCATAGAGCTTGTATTACTCCATTGATCATCCATCGAGAAAGTATCCTTAACTTTATTCCAACTGTCTGTTCGAATTGCACGGTTCACAATTAATTTTGTTAATGCACTTGTGGGTTCTAAGCTTAAAGAAACCATACCATCCCTTACAATCCAGTTACCGCTAGAAAAATATTGTGAGAAAGCATATGATGTGGTCGTGTTCTTAATTGTTACGGGATTAACTTCTTCTTTAATATTTACATAATACTCTAAGGTGTTCTCATTTTTAAGTGTAGTATTTACTTCTAAATTTTCTCCAGATTGAGATTTAGCCTCAGTGGGCATAACTACGGCAATTGATTCTTTATTTTTATTGTAAATAACTGCAGAACCATCTTCTTCTACCTTTATCGATTCACCGTTTCCGAAATCAAATGGAACTTTATATTTTCCATTAGTTTTTGTAGGATCGATTTTTATAGATTGTTCAATCCCATTTTCTACCTTTTTGAAAATAGGTAATGAATCTTTCTTATTTGAAAAAAAATAAAAACTATTGTTTTTAGGATTAATGGATTGTAGAGGGCCGATTTTTATAATCTCTCCATTAGCAGTAGAAAAAGTTAAATTCCCCTGAATATAATCACTACTCATCGCATTTGTATATGTTGCTTTTCCAGATATATCTGTGGAATCTGCAGAAACTACATTTGTAATATTAAATACGGTTCCAGCTAGGGTCCCTGATATAATTAATTTCTTCAGTCTATCATTCAATTACAACATCTCCTATTATTTTTATTATTACAACTTTCTGTAAATTAACATATATAGATATAAATGTAAATACTTCTTTTCGTTTTTATGAAAATAAAATAGAAAATTGAGGCATTTATTGCAACTGCTTCAATTGAGGAAAAAAGATGGGAGATGTGTTATTATTTTAAGACTTCGGTGCAGAAAACTTAAAATATATGGAAATAGAATTCTACTGTAAAGTTTCTTGAAAACTGAGGGTTAAGAAATGTAATAAGGGAAAGGTTAAATGGGATACTTAAAGGAAAGTAATTTAAACAAGATATTTCTTTGCTAGCTTTGGCTACTATTATCATTTTTTTTAAATCTATCTTGCTATCCCTGAAATTTTGAGAGAACGTGATTTTTCAGTTCACTTAAAATGTCCCCCCATTTACTTAAGGGGGAACATTAGGGAAATGCGGTTATGGACCTTTTCGTTACTCTATTAAAGTGCCCAATTGTAGATATAACTACTATGGAATTGCTTGGTTATCACCACTTTTTTTAATATAATCCAAGGTTTTTATATTATGTTTCTCTATATAATTCACTAAGTATATTTGGTCTTTTTCAATTAAATTCCATACCGAGGGCTCTTTTACCTTTACTGTAACTTTATATTCATTTTGAATTTCAGTAGGCGAATTGGGAGGAATAATTTTAATCCATGCCTCTCCATCTTCCATAGAATATCCTTTCTCCAAAACAGTAACGATTGCTGCAGTTGAAGTTGATGAAACAAAGTACTGAAAAAGAAATACACCTACAATAACAACAATAATTGAAATGAGCAGTATACTCTTTATGCTACGCATAAAGCCCTCCTAATTTATTATTGACTCTTCCCTATCAGTTTAAATACTGTATTCATGAAAAATAATACTTAACAATATGGTCCTGGAATGGAATAAGACGATTCCATTCCGTACATCACCCCGTTTTTAAGAAATACTATGCTAGCGCAAAAAACTTGTTTTCAGGTAGCAGCTGACTAGATTCTTTGTTTGTCTAAGACAATTGGTTATTTCTTAATACTTATAAAAGAATAGGAGTTATGTTGAATTATGACTCTTTCTTTACTTTCAATTAAATGAAAAAGAAATATGGTGTATTTACCAAGTTACTTTTTGCTATTTAAGGAATAATCAAATCACAGTATATCTTTGTTGTTTTGCAGCAATTTCAAGCACAAAGTTGCTTAACAAAGCAACTTTGTTAAGTACAAATATTGCGGTATCGAATATAAGGAACAGTACTCTATAATATTTTCCCTATCCTTTTTACAAGTATATTTGTAAATGTGCTATATTTCGAAGCTACCTTTTGTAGTTGTAATTGTTAGCTTTAGTTCTTCTGGTTGATTTGTTTGATTATTAGATACGTTTCTTTTTTGCTGATTCTTTGGATTTTTAAGAGCTTCTAAATACTTATCAATATCAAACCAATATTTTTTTCCATCCGAATGGAATTTGTATCGTGGATGCTGATGTAAATCATACTTTTTATCTTTAAATGGTCTTTTACCGATTATTTGGACAATACAGGTATCACGTTCCATTGTTAACAGCTCGTCCTGTGTCATTAATTCTCTACCTAATTTTGAGTAATTTTGCCCAAAACTATCATTGTTGGAGAGTGTTTTACTTTCGTTATAGTCATTGATTGTTTCTTTTCCAAGTTCTTCACTTAAAGATTTAATTGTTGACTTTTCTTTTCCACCTAAGAAAATAGACGTATCACAGTTACCAATAATTGTATCAGCACTGTCTTTATAAATTGGTTTCAGCTGTGAGAGCGTTTGTAAAATAATAGTTGCTGAAATGTTACGTGAACGGATTGTTGCAATTAATTTTTCAAAGTTTGGAATCAATCCAATGTTAGCGAATTCATCTAGTATAAATCGTACATGAGTTGGTAATGAACCTCTGTGTTTTTCATCTGCAATTGTACAAAGCATGTTAAACAGCTGTGAATACATTATAGATACAATAAAATTAAAAGTAGAATCTGTATCAGGTACAATAACGAATAATGCTGTTTTACGCCCTTGATCTCCAAGTGTATCGAGGTTTAATTCATCTTTTGAGATTAAATCACGAAGTGCAGGGATATTTAATGGAGCTAACCTTGCACCGCAAGAGATTAAAATACTTTTTGCTGTTTTACCAGCAGCGTTTTTATATAATTTATATTGCTTTACAGCAAAGTGAGTATTATCCTCTTTTTCTAATTCTTCAAAAAGATAATCTATAGGATTTTTATAGTCCTCATCATCTTCTTTTACCGTTGAATATGAAATTAAATCAATTAATGTTCCTAAATGTTGTTCGTCTTTAGGGAATTTTGAAACGATTAAACTTAAATACGCCTGATATAGTAGTCTTTCCGCCTTTACCCAAAAATCTTCCCCTTTTTTTGAACCTTCTCCTTCTGTGTTCGCCATTATAGTATTAACAAGTTTTAAAATATCTTGTTCGTTGTACACATACTTTAATGGATTGTATCGCATACTTTTTGAAAAGTTTATGGTATTAAATATTTTAATTTTATATTTTCCTACATTTTTTAATGCCATGCCTAGTTCATTAACAATCGTCCCTTTTGGATCTGTAACTACAAAACTAGCATTCATCTGTAGCATATTTGGTTTAACTATGAATCGTGTTTTACCACTACCAGACCCACCAATTACTGTCACATTTTTATTACGTCGTACATCAAAGGGAGCATCTTTATCATCTAATCTAAGCTTTGTATTCTTTGAAAATATAATGTTATTATATTGGTCATTTTCGTCATACATATTTTTCAAATCTTTTTGAACACTACCCCATTGCGCTGAACCATGTTCAGCACCTTTTTTATATTTCTTTTTATTATTTTTCTTGTCGATCACAACGTATACAGCAAATACTACTGTAAACATTGGGACGAACAAGTCAATAACGTCAAAAGACAAAGGAAAAGCGTATAAGAGATATTGCGGTTCTGAAAACAAATAATCAAATGCAGCAAGTGTATTACCTTCAAAAGTTACCCTAAAGTAATAAAAAAGGTAATTTAATAGAATAAACAAAATTACACCAAGAATAATATAAGCTTTATTTTCCTTGATTTTTTCCATTGTAATACTCCTTCTTTAACATTTTAAATTGTACTGTGTTGAATGCCTATTTTAGCGGTGTTACCATGGATTTTACCGTTCTATTTTTATGAATCTTATATATAAAGGAAGGGCGAGTAATTTTACTCGCCCTCTTTTTGTTTAACTTTGACTTAGCTAAATAAACCCTTTAATGAAGGAACAAGTAACGTTGCGATTAAAACAATACCAGCACCACTCATAAACTGTTTCATCCCCTGTGACTTTGCCCCTGGGTTATCATTACCATAACCTTCTAATAAGTTTACAACTCCCCATACACCTAAACCTGCACCAATTAAGATAACTAATTTTTGTAATACATCTACACCAGTATTAAAAAATTGCATTATTTTTCCCCCTATCTATTTTTTGCGTAACCTTGACTTAGCTAAATAAACCCTTTAATGAAGGAACGAGTAACGTTGCGATTAAAACAATACCAGCACCACTCATAAACTGTTTCATCCCCTGTGACTTTGCCCCTGGGTTATCATTACCATAACCTTCTAATAAGTTTACAACTCCCCATACACCTAAACCTGCACCGATTAAGATAACTAATTTTTGTAATACATCTACACCAGTATTGAAAAATTGCATTATTTTTTCCCCTTTTCTTTATTTGTATTTGGTAATTCATTTTTTATAAGAATAGATAGTAAAACATCTATTTTATAATACTTGATAAGTTTTAAACCGCCTTGTATTAAAAGGGGTAAGCCTATCAAAAGTAATACTACTTGAATAACAATATATATATCTAACATAGTCTTTACCGCCTTTTACATATTAATGTTTTGTTCTTGATTCTTCTCTTTCTTTTTTCTCTTTTTGAAGAATAAAAATGTTCCTAATATGATACAGATCACCGCAACTGTAATTAATGCGATTATTATATTTTGATTGTTTGAATCTTTCTTTTGGTTATTTTTTTCATCTTTTTTGTATAAAAAACTGTTTGAGTTGTTCTTTGCGGTAGTTGGATATATTTCTGTTATTTCTGTTGCATTCACTTGTACGGTTCGTGTATCCAGTCCCAAAAATGTTGAACCTTTATTAATGTATCTTTCTGTATCCAGGTTAATTGTGGTATCTTGTCGAACCGCATATTCTTCATGAGAATTTTCGTTTTCATCTAATATTTTAATTGTTCTTCCATAGGGTAGCGTTAGGCTAGAAACAAATGCGCCACTTGCATCTAAAAATTTGACCATGTATTTCTCGCCAATATTTTTATTTTTAAACACGTATTTTTTTTCAGTGTATACGCTAACTTTATTATTATTTGAACTGTTTGAAGTTAAATAATCTTTTAACTTAGTATCGTTTTGCATCGAACCTCCCCATGGATTATTTGTAGGGGGAATAACATTACCATTATTAGTTTTTGCATTGTTTGCATCCGATTTTTGATTGCTATTTGTGGCTGTACCTTTGCTGTCGTTAGGTTTCTCTGTTGTTCCCGTTGTTTCTTTATTTGGTACCTCGGTTGTAGTTTCGTTAGGTTTTTCTGTGTTGGTTTGGGCTTCTTGTAATTCTTTAAAACGTTCATTTAAAATTTTTTCAACCTGATCTGAAACATCTTTATCTGTAATTGGTTTTTTTTCAGATTCAGTGATTACTTTTTCAGCGTTTTCCCATTTTGCATAAAGAGTAATGGAATCTTTTAAGTTGTCATTGCTAAATTTATTTGTTAACTCAGCATTTGTATACCAACCGATGAAAATCTTGTCTTTATTAGACAGTCTAGGCGCTTTAATTTTTTGACCGATATTTAATTTTACAGGTGCAATTTGTTCTTCTATATTTGTTACAAAATTCACCGTAATTTCTTCTGTTTTATCGTCAATCCCATTGTTATTAAAATCAGAGAAGAATTTAGCGTAATATTCACCATTAGAATCGGTAATTTTTTTATTATCAATATCCTGTAGTTTTTCTTCTACCTTTTTTCCATCACCTTTATCTACTGCTTCAAACCACCCTGTAAATTTATAATTTGTGCTTGGATTTATATCTGGTAAAACATCTTTTAGTTTTGTATCTTTAGTAGCACTTTTCACTACTTCTTTTACTTGCGCATGATTTTCTAATAAATTTCCACCTACATCTTTAACATAGAATTTCACTGAAAATTCCTCTTTAGTTGTTAAGACTGGTTTAATAAGTAATTTTCCATCTTTCATTTCAATTGACCAGTAACTTAACATTTTCCCATTACTAACCTTCGGTTTTTCAAGGTTCATTTCTTTATCACTAGTTAATACCGTACTTTCAACTACATCATTATTTTCATTTAGCACTTGGATCATCGCTTTGGATGGTATTAGTTCATGGAATAAAACTTTACCTTCATAGCTCACTTTCAAATAATTCCGAGCAATATTTTCATTTTCTTTTGTTTGTGTAGGATTATTTACAGTAGCAAGGACTGTTGTGTTACCTATTAGAGAAAGTGATAGAACACTACTTACTAAAACCCGCTTTGACTTTTCCCACATATGATTAATCCCTTCTGTTTAATTCTTTTTGTGCCTTTTCTAGCCAATCCAAACTAAACTCAACATTTTCAAGAGCTGAATCCTCCTTGTTTTCGTTTGCTTTTATCATTTGATCCAGCATATCGATTACTTCAGAGGGCTCATCTAGATTAGAAGAAGTTAAATACGCCATAATATTTTTTTCTAAGTTGTCAAAGGGTATATTTTTTAATTCTAAATTTGTTTCTTCTTCTAATTTTGAAATAATACATTCGTTATTGTAATACT
Source organism: Bacillus sp. C-3-6 (assembly GCF_054509685.1). NCBI lineage: Bacteria > Bacillati > Bacillota > Bacilli > Caryophanales > Bacillaceae > Bacillus > Bacillus sp. C-3-6. Next base: position 18,281 of record NZ_JBSSBE010000003.1, read on the forward strand.
CTTGAACAGCAATGTTTTTTTTATTGTGATTTAATACTAAAAGCAATAAGTTTAGTAAGAAGATATTTGTATGTTGTTTTTTGATTAAAATATTTTCATTATCTTCTATTTTTGTAAGAGGATATAGCTTTGAAATTCTTGATTTATCAACTTTTATATTTAAGGCCTGTACAACTTGCATTTCTAATATCTGATTATTAAGAGTAGGAAGATGAAACATATGCTTCTTTATATAGGCTTTAATCAGCATTTATTAATCTTCCTTATTATTTTTCTTTCTTTCATCTTCAAAATTATCTTCATAGTAATCATCTTCCATTACTTCTTCATCTTCATTTGCCTTGGTTTGATTCTTTTTCTTTTTCATAACTAAGAAGTAATATAAAGTAACCCCAACCACAGCAATCAATAATACAATTAGAAGAAACGAATTGTTGTTACTTTCTTCTTTCGGTTTTTCTGTTGCAGATTGAGTATTTGCTTTCTCAGCTTCTGCTTGTTTCTGATTTGGTACATTTGGTTTAGCGCTTGTACCATCTTTACTAGCAGTTGCAGTACCATCTAGTGTTGTCTTTTTAACATCTGATAAAAAATAGACATTATTTTGGGTTTTATCTAAATCCACAATTAAGTAAAATACATTACTATCTTTATCGGTGATTGTATAAAATGCTTTAGAACCGCTTGTTGTAAAGTCTGTAACTGTCCCTGTACCATCGACTTTTTTTCCATTAACACTTGCAGGCGTTTGAGCTTCGACTTCTTGTTCTTTCTTTTCACCCTTAACGTCTGGTCCAGAAGGTGGCTCTCCTACTGATTTATTTTCTGTTACCTTTTGTGTTTCTGATTTGTTTTCTTCTGCGTATGTTAAATTGGAAACACTTCCGAATGACAGTGAACCCATTAATAATGTTGTGAAAAACAATCGTCTAGTAAGTTTGAACATAACCTTGAGCTCCTTCTCGCTTAGTACTGTTATTTTGGTTATCTTCTTTCACATCAGTTTCAACTTGGCCTTTTTCTACTTCATTATCAATTGCTTTTAGTGCTTCATCAGGACTTACTCCTGTTTCTTGCAGCCGTCTCAACACTTCACTATATTTCAGATTAAACAGTAGTTCTTTATCTGTAGCTAATCGGCTTTTTTCGTCTTTCAAATTGTCTTGTAATTTTTCAATTCGTAGTTCTCTTTTTGCGATTTTTTCCTCTAATTTTTTGATGCGATCTGACAAAAAAACCACTCCTTAATACTTTTTTAAAACTATTATCTTTTAACCCTGTGGATTCCAGCGAAATGTTGTTGCCAGTATGGATTTTTCCAGCTGTGATAACCAATCCCAGCATTTTGGCTGTCATACATAGTGTTTTCGTCAATATAGAATCCAACGTGAGAAATATGATCTGGACCGCCATAAGTACCTTTGAAGAAGATTAAATCACCTGGCTGTGCTTCACTTGGATTAATTGGTTGGGTTACCTGATATTGTGTCAGTGCGTATGAATCTATATTTATTCCAATTTGCTTTAAGCCCCAAGATGTTAGCCCGCTACAATCAAATCCTTGATTTGGATTTTTACCGCCCCATACATACGGCCATCCTTGAAATTTCTCAATTTCTGCTAATACTGTTTTGAAATCTCCTGAAATATTTGCACCAGGACCCCCAATGTACTCACTAATTAACTCACCATAATGGAAGTTTCCTCCATCAACATATCTATAGGGTTTACCTACTCGAACCGATGTTTCGTTGACGTAAGGTGTAGTAATCCCAGTAGTATTTCCTAAACTTGGGGCTACTACAGTTCGTGAGTATTCTTCAGCTACCTCAAGGGAATATTCTCCCCCTCTTTTACCAAGCCATGTTGCGAAATAATTACCATAGTTGTAGGCTTGTGCTAATGCCTTAACATTATTTTCATAACCCATGTTAAAAGCTTTTAGGGCTAGCAAACAATCTTTTAAATGCTTTACACCTTGTCGAACGGACTCTTCCTCTGTCTGAAATACATTTGGTCTACCATAACCAGCAGACTCGGAAGACTGCATAATGTCGCGAGTACCTGTTCCTCCGCTCTCGATCTGTATTATAGCTAAAAGTAAATTGACATAATCTTGCATGCCTTGTGCAGTGGCTTCTTTTTCAACTAATGCTCGCCATTTTTCAACTTCAGGAGATAAGTTTTTTGAAGCACCAATGTTTCCACTGATTTGTTCTTGTGACTTTGATCCGGCACCCAACATACCTGCAATCAATAAACAAATAATCCCAACAAATATTATTGGTAAAGCACCAGTAAATGCACCGCCAGCTATTGCTGCAACCTTAGTTCCTATTAGCTTTTTGACGTTTTGAAGATTAAATTTCCCTAAACTTTTGAGTAAATTAGCAACTTGATCCTTAACGTTAGATGCAATACTCGTAAGGGCTCTTGCCTTATTCTTGTCTCGAAGTGGAGAGTAGTACATTTTCTTTTTAATAGCTTTTTTCTTTAGGATAGTCTTAGACTCTACTTTGAGCTTTGTATCTTTAGGGAAAGGTATTAGCTTGCTTTGTTGCTTACCCATTTTCCCTAATTTTGCATTTGCTTTAATTCTATTTTTAGCGAGCTTTTTTGTAGCTCTAGCAATTTTCGTGGCACTTTGACTCGCTAATTTTACGCCCTCGTCACCTTTTTCTAGTTGTTCTTGATACTTTAAAGCACTACTTCCTGCTACATTTGTTGTTACTTTCGTTAACTTTTTTGCTGTTGCTTTTGTTAGTTTTTTTATGCTAGGCTTTTTCTCTAGCTTTTTTAATTTTTTGAGACTTTCGATTTTCCCTTTATCAAGTGTTTTTATATAAAGCTTTTCTTGTCTTCTTTTCCTTAATTTTCGAAAACCCTTTTTGGTTAATCCAAACCCTTTCCTGGTTAATCTATAACCTTTAGTAACCCCTTGACTGGCTACCTTAACACCATCATCACCTTGTTCTAATGCTTTTTGATACTTTTTAATACCACCTTTTACAGAGTTTTTTGTAGCACCTGCAAGAGTTTTAGTACCATATTTCAAGGTGTTTTTGGCCTCTATTAAAGAATTTTTAACTTCAGCCTTTGTAGCAATCAAGGAATCTTTACCGAGTTTTCCAATAAACTGTATTCCCTTTTGAACTTTTGGATTATCAGTTAATAATTTTTTGAACTTTTTTTCGCTTTCTTTTAAAAGTGATTTTTCAGTTTGCTCTAATTGCTTTTGTTGAGATGTTTTTACTGCCTTTGGTTTCTGAACTTCTTTGATTCGATCTTGTTGTCGAATCTTTTGATTAATATGTTGAGACTGTTTAGAAGATTGCTTTTGTAATTTCTCTTGCCCTGTTTCTTGTGGGCTTTGGAGAACACTTGTAGTCTGTGAAAATTGTTTCTGTTTAGATGTTTCAGAGTGCCTATCTACCCTCTGTACCGTACTTTCTTGTTGTTGAAATTCTTGGTTGCTGTGTTGCAATACTTTAGAAGGTTGCTTTTGCAACTTTCCTTGCCTTTTTTCGGGCGGGCTCTCAGTAGCATTTATAGTTTGTAAAACTTGTTTTTGCTCGGCTGTTTCCTGTTTCTTATTCAGTATCTTTGCGGTACTTTCCGGTTGCTGGAACTCTTGGTTGATGTGTTGAGACAGCTTGGAAGATTGTTTTTGTAGCTTTCCGTGTCCAGTCTCTTGTTGTGGACTTTCTATAGTACTAGTAGCCTGTGAAAACTGTTTTTGCTCAGCTGTTTCAAATGTCTTATTTAGTACTTTTGCGGTACTTTCTGGTTGCTGGAATTCTTGGTTGATGTGTTGAGACAGCTTGGAAGATTGTTTTTGTAGCTTCCCGTGTCCAGTCTCTTGTTGCGGACCTTCTATAGTACTAGTAGCTTGTGAGAACTGTTTTTGCTCAGCTGTTTCAAATGTCTTATTTAGTACCTTTGCGGTACTTTCTGGTTGCTGAAACTCTTGGTTGATGTGTTGAGACAGCTTGGAAGATTGTTTTTGTAACTTCCCGTGCTCGGTCTCTTGTTGTGGACTTTCTATAGTACTAGTAGCCTGTGAAAACTGTTTTTGTTCAGCTGTTTCAAATTTCCGATCTACTGCCTGTACCGAACTTCCTTGTTGTTGAAATTCTTGGTTAGTGTGTTGAAATAACTTAGAAGATTGTTTTTGTAACTTTTCTTGCCCAGTATCCTGTTGCGGAATTTCTATAGTACTAGTAGTTTGCGAAAATTGTTTTTGTTCAGCTGTTTCAAACGTCTTATTTAGTACCTTTGCGGTACTCTCTGGTTGCTGGAATTCTTGGTTGGTATGTTGAAATAACTTAGAAGATTGTTTTTGTAATTTTTCTTGCCCAGTATCCTGTTGCGGAATTTCTATAGTACTAGTAGTTTGCGAAAATTGTTTTTGTTCAGCTGTTTCAAACGTCTTATTTAGTACCTTTGCGGTACTCTCTGGTTGCTGGAATTCTTGGTTGGTGTGTTGAAATAACTTAGAAGATTGTTTTTGTAACTTTTCTTGCCCAGTATCCTGTTGTGGACTTTCTATAGTACTAGTAGTTTGTGAAAACCGTTTTTGCTCAGCTGTTTCGTATTTCCGATCCACTACCTGTACCGAACTTTCTTGTTGTTGAAACTCTTGGTTGCTATGCTGAAATTGTTTAAATGATTCTTTTTGCAATTTTCCTTGCCCAGTATCCTGTTGTGGGCTTTCTATAGTACTAGTAGTTTGTGAAAACTGTTTTTGCTCAGCTGTTTCGTATTTTCGATCCACTACCTGTACCGAACTTTCTTGTTGTTGAAACTCTTGGTTGCTATGCTGAAATTGTTTAAATGATTCTTTTTGCAATTTTCCTTGCCCAGTATCCTGTTGTGGGCTTTCTATAGTACTAGTAGTTTGTGAAAACTGTTTTTGCTCAGCTGTTTCGTATTTTCGATCCACTACCTGTACCGAACTTTCTTGTTGTTGAAACTCTTGGTTGCTATGTTGAAATTGTTTAAATGATTCTTTTTGCAATTTTCCTTGCCCAGTATCTTGCTGTGGGATTTCTATAGTACTAGTAGTTTGTGAAAACTGTTTTTGCTCAGCTGTTTCGTATTTCCGATCCACTACCTGTACCGAACTTTCTTGTTGTTGAAACTCTTGGTTGCTATGCTGAAATTGTTTAAATGATTCTTTTTGCAACTTCTCTGAATCTGTTTCTTGTTGCGGGCTCTCAATGGCATTTTTAGCTTGTGAGATGTTTCTCTGCTCTGCTGTCTCAACATTTTTATCTAATTCCTTCATAGCACTCTCTTGTTGCCGAAAATTGCTATTTGATTTATCAGATGTGTTTTTTCTAATCAAGTTTCAGCAGCCCCCTCATTACTCATTTGCAGTTGCCTTCAAATGCTTAATTTCCTCTGGTTTTGTTGTCATAACCGGATATAAGGAATTGTTTTTAGGGAACTTATCCTTAAATGGTAAAATGACACCTGAATAAACAATTAAACCTTCGCCCTCTTTAGAGTTAGTTATATAGTTTGCTTGATAATCACTAATACCGAATTTACTTTGTAAAATTCTTCTATCACTTGTTGCTTGATTTAAAAGATAAACAAAGTCTGTATTATCAATAATCGTTTCAATCTTTGGACTTGATAATAAATCTTTAACGTTTTGCGTCATACCTGTTGGTATACCGCCCCATTTTCTAAATCTCTTCCAAAACTCTACACTATAATTTGCTGTTTGTTCTTCTGCTAAGAGTTTGTGGAATTCATCCATGTAATACCATGTCTTTTTATTTTTATTACGGTTTATCGTTACTTTGTTCCAAACGTGATCCTGTAGGACTAACATGCCCAACTCTCGTAAGTTAGAACCCAACTCTTTAATATTGAAACAAATCAAACGATTATTAACGTCAATAGTTGTACGATGGTTAAATACATTCAATGAACCATGAACATATAATTCTAATGCATCTGCTAATTCTCGCCCTTCAGCTCTATCGTTATTAACTAAAGCATTATATAAATCCTCTAAAATCGGTATGTTCTCAGGTGTTGGATTTTCAAGATAAGGACGATAAATAATACGAACACATTTATCTACAATTGTTTTTTGCTTTGCTGTTAGTCCCGATTTCCCCCCTGCAACTACTTCCATCAAGGTAATAACGAAATCCGTCTTGAAAGAAATTGGGTTTTCGCCTTCTCCGTAATCTAATGAAATATCTAACGGATTAATATAATCCTTCGAACTTGTAGATATTTTAATTATTTCTCCACCTAGCCTGTAAACAAAGGGTGTATACTCCGCCTCTGGATCACAAATCAAAATATCATCTGTAGTTCTCAAGAAGGTATCTATTATTTCTCGTTTGGAAGAAAATGATTTTCCCGAACCAGGTGTACCTAAAACCAGACCATTAGGATTTTTAAGGGCCTTTCTGCTAACTTGAATTAGGTTATTACTTAGAGCATTTAATCCGTAATATACAGGTTCTTGAGCTTCTTGGTATAGCTCTTGTGTAGTAAACGGTACGAATATGGCAGTAGATGAGGTTGTCAGTCCACGCTCTAAATCTGTTTCATTAATATTTTCACCAAGTGGTAAGGCACTGATTAAGGCTTTTTCTTGCTGCAATTTCAGTTTTTTTAATGTACAATTTTGTTTTTGTGCGACAGAATTCAATCTGAAAATTGCATTATCTAAGCTTTTGCGATCATTTTCAAAAACTATAATAGTAAAGGTCAAATAGAAATATCTTTCATTTTCTCTTTGTAAATCTCTTAAAATTTTTCTACTTTCTTCAACGTGCATATTTAAATCTGTTGGAAGAATATCCATGTCATAACCACTACGTAGAGCCTTCTTTTGTTCCTCGATTTTAATACTATCGAGGTCAGATGCTTTCGATCTAACCATTTTGACAGCCTGTTGTTGTCCAAGACTACGAATGTGCATACTAACAAGCATTTCAAGGTCTAAATCTAAAAAGTCCGCTAAAACTCGGTCCGATAATTCCGTTGCTTCAATTTTTAAATGTAAAGCAGCTGCATGCTTGTTATTCACTTTAAATTCATCTGCATAGGACTCAAAATCTATGTTTTTAGGTGCAATCAAATCTTTAGTTGTTCCACTACTTAGTTGTTCCTTTGATAAACTCTCTAATTCGATATAGTGCTTAGAATTATTATTTAACAGGTAATTAATAACTGATAATCGTTCAATACCATTTAATTCTTCTACTCCTACGCCTAATGTTTTAAAGTGATCTCTGATATTTTCTTCGATACTTGCTAAACGTCTAACGGCATTATTATAAGATTCATCTGTTATTGAAAAAACCAAGTACTTATTTCGGACAATACCATTATTTCCTTTTTGTCTTTGTTCCTCTAGAAATGAAAAATATTCTTCTTGCATCGTTTCAAAATCTTCAATATTACTCATACTTTTGCTGTAAGCAAGCACTTCTTCATTCTCTTCACCATTCATACGATAATTGATAAAGCAAAATTGAATTTTAATAGTGTCATCAAATGAATTTAGTAGTGTACTATATTGTGCGAAAATCCTTTGTTTTATTTCATCTTGTGACAATTGATACGATATATCCGAAAAACGAATCATTCTGTTATAAGTTTTCTCTCCAACATGACAAACCCCATTCGGATACATTTTGTTGTAGTTTAATGTTTCTTGTGTGGTTTTTCTTATTGGACGTTTTGAATCAATTAGTTTTTGCAACGCCTGAAACAGATTGAGTTTTTCTAACCTTGCGTTTTTCATTCATCATATTCCTTTCTGCTGCAACTTTAACGTTTCTTTTTGATACTTTAAAGTATCTCCTTTGCGGATTCAGATATTTATATTCTAAATACAGCTTAATCCACGTTTCAGCAGGCATACCATCTTTGGTGAAGATTGTAGCGAAGATCGCTGGGCATGCTGTAAAGAAAAGACCATATAAAGCAATATCTACGCTAAAGCTTTTTAGTAAGAAAAATACTGGTAAGCTTATCGCTAAAGCAATTGAAAATCCGATCAATTGCCTTTTTGTTAACCCGAGAAACAATTTAGACTTTATGGTCTTTAACTCTTTGGGAATAGATACAACGAAATTATTATTCATTCTTATCTAACCCCTTCCTAAGTTCACTAGGCATATCTTTCAAAAATCTAAATTCCTCTATAAATAAGGCTCCTTGTAATGCCTTTTTACTTGGGAAAATGATTTTCATAAAGATAAACATAAATATAAATGTCCAAAGAATAAGCAGTGTAATATCAAACATACCTAGTAAGCCAACAATCTTTAAATCATCTGAAATAACCTTTGTTTCTGCATATTCCTTTAAATCGTCAGCGTTAGCAACAATTAAATTTATTTCAATCAATGTTACTATCCATGTCACTAGTGAAATAACACCAAATGTAATTAATAGGTTTTTATGTTTATTAATCCATAGTTTCATTTAAATTGCCCCCACTACAGATTTAGCAAGTGAATGTGTTCGTGTTAACGATACTACGAGAATCGCCATAGAAACGAGCATTAACATTAATCCGAATAACCCATCTTTTTCAGCAGCCATTAAACCACTTGCTTTTTCGAGTAACCCAGCATAAATAATTAAGCAAACGAGCATGAAATATCCTTGAAGCATTAGAGCCAGTAAATTTTTAACATATGCTTGCCCAATACTTCCAATCCAATCACGATTTAAAAATGTTGCAAAAGGAATTGGAGCAACTGAAATGTAAAGCAAAATTGCAACCATACGACTCCAAGCTACTAAATAGATAACTATACACATAGCAAATGATGCGATTAAAGCTATAGCTGAAACAACCCACATTGATAAGGCAGCACCGACGTCATTCTCTTTCATTGAATTAAGAAGATTATCTGTTATAGTATCAGGCAATTTTAGTGTCGAGGCTGGAATATGATCTGTTATCCATTTACCAAGATCGAATACAGCAAGTGTTATATCAAAAGCGTTAGTCAACAATAAAATCATTGCACTTGTTTTAATGATTAAAAACATTAATTGTCCCGTATCAAAATCGCTACCGCGATTTTTCTCAACAACTAACTGATATAGTTCATAACAAAATATATATGTTAAAATCAGCCCCGCAACGGGAAGTATGGCGGTGTCAGATATTAGCCTAAGATTCTCAACAATTGTTTGTGAAAACTGTGTTGGAGTTTCTGAAACATTTGCCTGAACTGTATCAACGCTTTTTTGGAATAATCCGGTGATCCAATCAAGGAAGAGTTCTATACCACCTTTGAACATCTTAAAAAGCATTTCTAGGATAGCATCAACGATTGCACCCATCATCTGTCCACCTCGTTCAGTTCAAATCAATATAAACGAGTTTGTTTTCACCGTCTATTTTTTGAACAAGTTTTAATTGTAAACTTTTGTTTTTTGCATATTCATTTGGAATCGCTAATAATACTTTCCCTGTTTGTTCTGAAGTCATTTTTGCTCTCCAGTCGGTAGTGATATGTGTTTGCTGATATTCTAAAAATTCATTCCCACTAGCTATTTCTTTATCGCCTATCACAAGTCCTGAACCTTTATTTAATAAAAAGCCTTCTTGTGGACTACGTTTTGCTTTTCCGTTTATTTCATGTTTCATATTAATGATTAGTAGTTTAAAATCATTTTTGAGGTTTAAATTTTTATTACTTACATAACTGTTGTATCGATCCCGCAAATCAAGTTCAGATGATTCGTCAAAATCTCTCATTTCAACATTAGTAATACTGCGAGTGAATGTGAATTTTTCCATTACAATTTCATATTTACTATCTTTAAAAATATTGACTGGCAAGTTTACTGATTCATTCTTTTTGACAATCTTTTTTGCTTGTGTCTGTTGTTGTTCTTTTACAACATTTTCACTTTTACTACTACAAGCTGATAACATTGAAACTGATAACATTATGAATAAAGCTTTTTTTGTTAAATTCAGTGTAATATCCCCCTTACTCATTAAAAGTTAGAATTGACGTGCATTAAATTTGTGAAATTTTTTATTACAATATAATGTAGGAAGTGTAGGGTGAAAACATTGAGTACATCATATTAAATAAAAAAATAAATATATTTTATTCTATTTTTTTGGCACTAAATATACTTGGTTCAAACAGATTTTCAAGGGGTTCTTGCAGACACAAGCTGATGGCCTCCGCTCTATTTGCATTTACTCCACTTTTACCAACCTCGATTCCATACAAGGTGTTTTCAGGAACATTGGATAATCGAGATACATCTTGAACAGTTAGCCCCTTAGCTTCTCTAACCGTTCTTAAAATAGTTGAACTTTCATTCGGTATTTTAGGCAAATTACCACCCCCTTGTGTATATTTTATTGGATTAATAATCCAATGTCAACGAACTGTTGAACTTAATTGAACTAAACGTTGTTTTTGTTTTTGAACGAATACTAATTGAAAGGTTGATTTGATTGGAAAACAATACCTTCGGACAGAATCTTAGGAATTTAAGGTTACTTAAAAAGCTTAGCTTAAATGCTTTGGGTAAAGAGTTAGATGTAACAGGAAGTGCAGTATCTGCTTGGGAACTTGGAAAAAAAGAACCTAACTTTGATATGCTAAAAAAAATTGCAATCTATTTTATGGTTAGTACCGACTATTTGTTGAATCATCAAGTACTGGACAACGAAGAGCAAAAAAAGGCAGTTGTTACACAGTTGGCTCATAAATTGTACGAAAAAAGCAAGGATATTCCAGTATTCGAAGAGGAACTTCTTTCCTATATTAGTTACTTGGATTTCAAAAATAAATTTGAACATGCTGAATTACAAAATAAAGAGATTAACAAAGATGAAAATAATAAGTAAACTACCTATCATGGAAAAGAAAAGAGCGTCTTTATTTTAAGATGCTCTTCCTCATTTATTTTGATTTTCACGTTCAATTTGATTTAACACACTTAAGATTTCATAGTAAAATTCCACAGGATTTTCTTGGCTACTTAAAACTTTTTCTAAAAGTTTTATTTCTGCATTCCTCAGCCCGGCTTGATCTAACGATTGATACATAACTCTTCAGCCCCTTATAACATACTGTTTAAGAATTTTCATTAGTCACAACAAGATGTTCGATAGTAATCCCTAATGCTTTAGCTAATTTTTCTAAGGTTTTAAAAGTTGGATTTCTTCTGATGCCATTTTCTATTTCTGAAATTGTAGATTGAGGGACACCTGATCTCCTTGAGAGTTTTGACTGACTCCATCCTCTACTTTCTCTGAAAAGCTTTATTTTATAAATAATGGCCACCTCCTCGAATCATTTCTTGCTATATATATTTACTTTATCTGTTTACAGATAGTTTTAAAAATTCTTTTTTATCTTACAATTCTTTCCTGATTTAGAGAAGGGGCAAAAAAATACCCCTCCCCACGTGACCATTTTCATGGTAAAATTATTATTTATGACAAAAAATAGCAAAATAAAATAAAGGGCGCATTTCGCCCTTTATTTTATTTTGCTATATATCTTTTGCAGTTGCTTTTTGATCGTTTCAGCGGATTTGAACAATTTTTTTGCAATTTCAGTCTTACTAAGTCCGCTTTCTTTCAAATAAAAAACTTCACGCTCTGACGGTGTTAATACTCTGGCTTTTCTTTCGATTTTCAATGCATCTACTAGTACGGCTGACACATCTGAATGAAGGCAATTTTTATCATAAAATGCTTCTCTAATCACTTTGGGAATATCTTTATAAGACTGCTTGGTTACATAGTTAATGGCTCCATTATCAAAAGCCTCTAAAATAATTTCCTTTTCATCCCAAGATGTTGACATAATTATCTTATTAAAACCTTTTGCAGTTAATTTTTTTGCTACCTCTAGCCCATTTAAATGACTATCTTCTGGTGACAATGTAATATCTAATAAAATTATATCAATTTCTTCTATATTTCCTTGTAGAGCTTCTTCCTCCGTGTAAGCTTGCCTTACAATCAATATATCTTCTTCTTTTTCTATATAATTTTTTAAACACTTCATCCAGACTGTATCATCTTCTACCAACATTACCCTAATTTGTTGCATAACGCTTAATCTCCCATCAATATAAGAATAAATTACTAATCAGCAGCTTCTACAATTCGTTTACTTGGCAACCAAATAGTCATTGTAGTACCCTGATTTTCTTTACTTTTTATTGAAATATCGCCATTATGCTGTTGAACGACATTATAACAGTATGTTAGCCCTAATCCATAATTCCCTTTATGCCCTTTAGTTGAATAGAAAGGATTTAATACAAGAGACTGATCTCTTTTCTTTATCCCCATTCCATCATCTTTTATATCTATATAAATTTTTCTTCTAGTTTTATATATTTTTATTAAAATATGCCCTTTTTTGTTCATAGCTTCAGTTGCATTCTTTATAATATTTAAGAATGTTTCTTGTAGATGGACAAAGTCTCCGTGTATAAGCATATCCACTTCATACTGCTTGGTTATATGCACTTCTTTACCAATATACGGCTGTGCTAAAGAAATCGCAGATTCCATACATTCACTTAGTAAGAAATCCGTTTCCTTTAACTGCATAATATCTAATTTACTTTGTATCCGTGTCGATACGTCTAACAAATGCTTAGTAGATGCTAAAGCCATATCAATATTTTCTGAAGAATTAGGGTCGTCACCTATAGAGTCTTTAAGCTCATGAATTAAAATATCCAACTTTGAAGCTTCGTTCTTCATTGTATGATTAAATAACGCTGAACCGCTTCTGACAGCCTGCATAGTAGTATCCCTTTGCTGTCGTTCAAATACAATTTGGACATCTAAAAATCCATATTTAATTATGAAATAAGCAAAAAAAGCAAATTGAAGTGCTATTCCTATTGGATTATACAGCCATACACCTTTTATTCCCATAGCTTCTAGTACTATATTTGTGAATAAAGCAAACGTTGACATTGGTACAATAACCAGGCAAGTAAACATTTTGTGTTTCTTTATCGCTGGTCTATTCTCACGCCATGTAGCCCAAATTAAGAGGATGTCCATACCAATTACATAAGGTACTACCCAAAGACAAAGTGCAACATAATGTGCTTTAAATACTGGATACAATGTATCATATTGATACATAATTACAATCGGTATTAGAAATACAATTTTCCAGAAGATCTTTTGTTTTTTTGTTTTCAAAACTTCTGCAAAAGAGAGACCAAAAATCCACATCGCATATGGTGTCATGTAGTGACTTAATGAGGTTGATATGCTATCCGCCCATAAAATCCATTCGGAGCGGTTCGGAATATCACCCAGCATTACACCTAAACCACCAAATCCTCCAAAGATAGCTATTGCGCTTCCCCATCTAGTGGTTTCATTTTTGGGATTCGTAAAAAACAAAATCGCGGCGATCATCCACAACAAAAATACAAGGACAATCATTACAAATTAGCTTTCTATCCGTTTTCGGATGAACTGGATAGTGTCAGTAGCAATTTTATTGCGATTTAAAACAATTCCTGCGTGGCCACCGTTGTATACATATCTTGCTGGCTTCTCCCACGCTTCCCATAAGTAATCTGTATCCTCAATATGAACATACTGGTCGTTTTTTGCAGAGATTAATAGAATGTTATCTTTATTCATTACTGGAACAGATTGACTCGGGTCAGTAATTTTCCAATGATTTATTAAATCTTCATATGTAACACCATGCTCCTGTAAGTCTTTTTTTATATATTTTCCAGGATTGGTTTTCCATATGGAGTAAGAAAGGCGATTAGCGTAGAAAATAGAAACTAATACATCTATTTGTGGTTCAACTAAAGTTGTTAAATTTGTAATAAAGCCACCTAAACTAATACCAATCAGTATGACTGGACCCTTTTTATTTTCTTTAATCCAATGTATTAGCGCACGTAAGTCAGCTACCGCTTGTTGAGATGCTTCAACTGTTCGCTCCACATTAGCACTTATCATGTATTCACCACTATACAAAGAAGCCTCTGGTTCTCTATCAAAATGATAAGGCATTGAAAAATAATACATATTCCAGCCTAAATCCACCATCTTCTGTTGAAATATGTTTTTAAGTTTATTTGTAGAATCCATTCTCCAACCATGCACAAGTATCACATTTGGTGAATATTCATCCTTATTTATAAAGGCTTCACCTGTTACTGTATCATTACATGGAATACCGGATTTGATTGAACTTTCGTATTCAAATTTACCCGTTTTGTAATTTGGGTTATCCCATGCGCCCATATTAAATTGAATATCAACTGGACTAGTTTTATAAAACTCTTCGATGTTATCTATTCCTATATATTTATTAGAAATAGAGGAATATTGGAATTTTTGACTGCGTTTCCTATGCAGATCATATAAAGCACATAGGTCTATTGCTTTTGAAAGAAACAAAATGTAACCCTCCAGTTTGTTATGAAGTACGACACTTCACCTAATCTAAAATTCTATTTTCTCTATAATGTGTCAATATAATGAATTTTTTTCATTATATTGACATTGTATAATTTTAAAACGGTTTAATCAAAAGGAATAATGCCCTTATTGTATTAAATTGATAAAATAATTGTATTTTTCGGAATTATTAGAGCGGAATAATGGTTTTTGTTTTTCGTCCTGTTGATAATTCCTTTAATTTACAAAAATTAGAACATAATTATAAAAAATATAAACAGAACTTGCTAGTATCCCAAAAGAAAGGAAAAGAGATCTTTAAGAAGGCATATATTTAATAAGTGTTATAAAAATACAAAAATCGCCTACCAAATAAACCGATAGGCGGTTTTAAGCTGCTTTAAACCAAAGTGAATTTTTTTAGATTGATTAAAGGTAGTAGTAGTTTGTTTTTTGCTTTATATGTGAAGGCTGTTATTAGAATGAATACAGGGAGTTGATAATTAATATTTTTGAGTTCTTGATGCAAAAGCTCCGAGTGTTAAAAATATTAGAGTAAAAAAAATCACAAACTTGATAATTGCGAACGAAATTGTAATCGTAAATATTAATAGCTTTATAATTGTCCTAATAATAAACTTTAGAATACCCATAGATATTCGCTCCTTTATAGTTCCATATCATGACTTTTACGTTTTGTTTTCTTCTCTTTCTTCTCTTCATTATCCTCTTCTGTTTCTTTATTGGTTGAATTTTTTACTTTGTCTAAATCTCCAACAGTTTGAACAGAATTTCTTGTGTCGTCTATATCTATCCGATCGGGCGTTCCATCATTATCTAAGTCTCGTTCTTTTGTTATTTCTTCATATCGAATACGAATAATTGGATCCCTGGCTATTATAGTTTCTAATGTACCAGCTCCTAGTTTATTATCTAGTTCTTTCAAATCTAATGATTCAATACTTGTTAAAAAGGAATCTTTATATTGTGCCTCAAATAAGTCTTTAAAGGAAGTATATGTGATTGATTGAATAGGAACCTTTCTTTCTTTATCTTCCAAATCAAATGAAGTAAATTCTATATTTCCATTATCTTTTTCTTTGAAATTTTCAAGGAAACTTTTTTCAAATTCACATAATGTTCTATATGAAGCTTTATCTATCTCTTTATCCATAATGACCATTCCTCTCTTTATGAGATTTAAAAAAACGATGAATATTCTTTATCCATCGTTTTAAATTACTATCGACTAATTGATTGTGTCTTTTGTTTATCTTTTGATACTTCTTTTTGTTCTTCTTTGATTTTTTTATCAAGTTTTGCAACGCCATTCATTGAAAAATCAACTTTCTTTTGTTTAGGTTTTTCTTTTTCATTTTCTTTGGCACGCTCTTTTTTTTCAATAACATTTTTTAATGCTTTTTCAATAACATTTGTTTGTTGACCAGCAAAGAAAAATGAATAATCATCTTTTTGATTTTTTACTACTGAAAAATCGACACCCAATTTTTTAAACTCTTTTTGATAATCTTTTAACTGTTGTTTAGTAATATTTTCATCTAAAGCTACAACGCCATCTTTATGCTTATTTATCAAGTCGTTTATTTTTTGCTTACCTTCTTTTGAATTATCTTTTATAATAAAATCTTTTTGCTTATCATCGCTAGATAAGAGATCATTTAAAGCCTTCAATACTTTTAATAGTAATTCCCCTGATAGTTTTGTACCCTGTGACACTATCTCCATTGCTACCTGTGTATGTTCATCTACTGAAACCATTACAGTATTTCCCCCCTAACAAATTATTTAAAACATTGTACCATATAATGGAAAATGATGATATGATTTTGGAAAGAAAATATTAAGAGTTTAGTAGAAGGCAAGCTACGGGTGTGTGACCACACACCCCAAAAACGATGTTTTTGACTTGGTAGGAGATTCCTACGACCATTACAAATATAAATAAGAAATTTTTACAAAATTACTTATTTATTTGTTGTCGCTTTGCTCGAATTTTTTAAAGAAAGGATTTTTTATATGCCAAGAATTAAAACAGATTTAAAACTGTCGTTATCAAAAGAAGATAAGGAATTTGTAAAAAATAAAGCAACTGATTTGGGATATAAAACTGTATCAGCATTTCTTATTGATAGTGCAAAAACACATTTCAAACTTGAAGTGGATATGACGGTTTATAGAAATTTAGCTAAAGAAATAAATTACATTGGTAAGAATATAAATAGCCTAATTAGAAGGATTAATACAGATAGAATTTACACGGATAATGATATTGATTTCCTTAGAGTTAATCAGAAGAAAATTATAAATTTAATCAATACCGAATATGACCGATTAATTGATTTGAAAACCAAGTTTAATAGCGATAGCTTGAGTAAAAAACAAAAGGAAAAATTAATACAAGCGTTATCTGAAAATCAAATACAGATACCAAAAAAATTAGTATTAGAAGAGGTGTACGAAAAGATAAAAGAAGATTTTGTTTATATTATAGAATGTATAGAAAACTCGCCTGAACAAGATAAGGAAGTAACAGAATATGTATGGCAATATTTATATGGACGTACGTTATATAATTTAGACGATAATCAATTAATAAAAATGGCTAATAGTATTTTTATTTTTGCTCAGAAATTAAAATTTAAGTTATCCAAACTTGATAATATTTTTGAAGATGATGATTGGTTTGAACTGAAAGATATATTAGATGAATATGAAATTTATTAATTAGGGACTGATTACAATGTCTATTGTTAAAATACAAAAAGTCAAAGACTTGCAAGCTGTCATTAATTACTGTATGCAAAATCATAAAACAAACGAGGAATTAGTTACATCTTATGAGTGTTCTATAGAAACAATAGATAGGGATTTTAAAAGTATTTTAGTTGACTACAATGAGAAGAATAATAGTGATAAAAACATGAGCGCAAGAATGATAATACAATCGTTTGATAGTGAGGATAATTTAACGCCAGAACAAGTTCATCAATTCGGAGTAGAATTTGCGGATAATTATTTGAAGAGCAATCATCAATATGTAGTCATTACACACACAGAAACAGATAATTTACATAATCATATTATTTTCAATGATATTGATTTTAATAAATTAAAAATGTTCGATTCAAAGCGTGTAAATACTTTGGAGAGGTTACGCGAAGAAAATGATAAAATCTCTGAAAAATATGGTTTGTCGATAATCGAAGAAGGAAGAAAGGGAAGGAAAAAATATTTAGCTTTTAACGAATATGTAGCTAAATCAAAGAAGAAATCCTTCAAAGGAAATTTAGAAGAAACAATTGATAAAAACATATCAAAATCAAATGCGTTTAATGAATTTTTAGGTTTAATGCAAAAGGAAGGATATGAGCATAAGCAAGGAAAATATCTATCGTTTAAGAATTCGAAGTCAGGGAAGTTTATACGTACTAAAACAATGGGATTTAATTACCTTGAATCCTCTATCAGATTCAGAATAGAAAACAAAGGTTATTCACCAATCCAAACAAGTATAATTAATAGACAATGGATAGATAAGTCACAAGAGCAATTTAAGAACAATAAAGGACTACTAAAATGGGCTACTAAACAAAATATTAACTACCTAAATGAATTAAGCTCTAAACTATATAAACTAAATGTTTCACTTTCAGAACTAGTTGAAATTGAAGCAAATAAGGAAGCACTAATTGACAGCCTTGAAAAGCAGCTTTTAGGTATTGATAATGAAATTTTTAAATTAAAGAAAATGAAGGGGTGTTTCCAAACTTATAAAAAAAGTTATCCTTTAATCGTTACGTATAAAAAAGCTAAAAATAAAATGGCGTTTAAACAAGAACATTATTATGAATTTAAAGAGTACGATGTTGCAAAACGTGATGTGAATTATCTAGAAAAGAATTATGCTATAACTGATGAATCTGAATTGCATTATAAATTGTCACTAATGACGAAAGAACGAAATTTACTTTATGGAAGTTTAGGAAAAGAAAAAGAAGTGGTAGTAAAAAAACAGGAGCAACCAAAACAGCGGCAACGCAAAATAGAAAATGAACGATAAAATTATACAAAATTAAAAGAGGATATTGTATAGTACCTTGTGAATGAAATAAAGTGAAACTTTAATCAGTGGAGGCCCTTTCACTGATTATTAGTAGAATCAATTGGGATTTTACGGGCAAGTTGATCTCTTTCTCCTAACTTTTTTGCTTTATTGTTGAATTTTAAGGTTGGAGTCCCATCGCCCATTAATACGTGCTAAATAAAATGTTGGAGGTGGCACATTTTTTGTCATCAATATGGAATGAAATCTTAACGGCTCGTGAAGCGAGTATAAAGCTAGGAAAAAACCCTAAATATATATATTTTTTGTGGAAGAGGGATTCAAATATTTTATTGAAGGGTAGCGTAAAAATGATAGGTAGAGAGCTACTGATTACAAGAGAAGGATATGAATACTTAAAAACATTAGTAAAAAAGGAGAGTGACCTTGCTATTATTTTATATTAATAGCAAGGTCTTTATGGAGTGGTATAACACTTCTGAAATGAAACTTCAAAAAAGTTAACTTGGAAATTTTTAGTTGATTTTTAGTGATCTGAAATAGAGCCTAATTAGGTACTGATACAAAAAGTCTATAAAACTTGGACATACTGATACTATTAATCTAAAAAAGGTATGTGATTAGTATGGAAAAAATTTCAACAAACAAAAACTTCATCAATCATCTAATGAAGTTAAGCCAGCCTTATTGAACTAACAGGTAATTTAGTTCAATAAGGAGTAAATTAAAAAGCAAAAGGATGGATTAAAAAATGGAGAAAATCGGTGTGTTTTTCAAAGTTCCTATGGAAAAAGGCAACTTGCGAATAGGGAGCATATTAGAATTATTCATTAAGATAGAGAATTACAATTGGCACATTCCTGAAAACGATTGTTTAGTATTCACTAATAATAAATATTGCGATAAAAACTTTTTAGATAACAAAAAGTTTGAAACTGGAGGTAAGTTAAAAGAAGCGTTAACGACAACAGATTTATATCCAATTTTTTTAAACCTTGGAGCGTATCCATACGAAATACCAACATTCGAAATAAGTAATCTTTCAGTAAATACTATCCCTGAATTTTTAAATAGTAAATGTAGTTTAATGTTTGTAATTATAGACAGTTATGAGATAGCAGTTTTCGTAAAAAATATAGAGGATTTTCCGAATATAAAACAAGAAATTTTATCACAAGGATATGAGGATTTTCAATTTATAGATAAATCTGCAAACTGGCGTTTCTCTTGACTAACGCATGCGTTATCATATCTAAAGATAAATAATGAGATTGTTTTTTGCTGAGGGATTCTGCCATCTCTTTAATGTGTATTTAGGCAAAATCATATGACATCCTCCTTAATTAAAAGTTAACAACATACGTTTGATTAGAAAGAATGAGTAGAAATAAAATTGCTTATAAAATAATTTCACGTACCATAATAGATATATAAACCTAAAGAAAAGATTAATCAGTATACATTTAAGCGTTTGCATTAATGCTTATAATAACTAAAGTTATATTAGTGACTTAAGCCGGAATGATTGTTAAAATCCCTTGATGAGTTTATCTACTGATATTTTGCTTCTGAGTTTTAAATTGTTTAGCGATTTTAAGGTCGGGGTCATGATTGGTAATTGCATTTTTAATTATTTTGCTAAGATCTGTAGGGTCTAGGACTGATTTTACTGACGCATTAAATACAGCTTCTTTCCTTTCAAGTTCCCATTCAAGAGAATATCCATTTGATAAGGCTAGACAGCGAATAAATTCACGTTGTGTACGTCCGTTTCCTTCACGGAATGGATGGAGAACATTTATTTCAGCCATATAATGTGCAGCCCTGTTTGAAAATTCATCAATCTTTAATCCTTTTAATGTATTTTCGTCTTTTAATTGTTTAAATAATTCGGTTGCCTGGTCCTTTAAAAAAGAGGCATGAGCAAATTGAAAAGACCCCTTTGCAATGTTCTCTTCTCGTAGTTTTCCTGCAAAGGGGTATACATCTTGAAAAATGTATTTATGAATTTCTTGTAAGTGTTTTAAATCAAAGTTTCCAGTGATAGGCTTCGCTTGTAATTCTGCAATTCTAACACCGGTCATGATAGTTTCAAAACTTTTAAGTAGATCATTATCTTGATAATCCATTTTATTTTTTAACACATCAGTTCCAGGGTAACAATATTTCGATTGTTCATTCGCGTTTTTCACGTCTTGCGATAATATCGGCTAGTTCAGTCAATTGTTGCCGATTTATCTTCCCTCCTAACTTTGCCTTCATAACTTTTTCCATTTCTTTTGTAACGGTCATTCCTTCAATTTCTAAAGTCGCTTTAGCAGCCTCAAAAGCCTTATTTAGCTCTTTTTCATTTTTAAACATAATTTGGTAAACCCCTTTCAAATCTATTTTATTACAATTAGATATTTCTGAAAATATTTTTTGTTTCAGTTACTGTGGAAGTAACTAAGTATTAGTATTGATGCTCTTTTTTATTGTAGTCACAATATGGTTCATAAGTAGACCAAATCCTAATATACCTGATAATGAAATAAGTATATTAACTAGCTCCAAATCGGACATTTGTCACCCTCCTGTTTAAATGTACCTTTTTAAGCATTGCATGGGAAACGTCTATGATTTCAATTCCCATTTGGTTAAGTATATCTATATAAAAGTTTATATCCTCTTCGTTGTCAAAGAATTCAGCGTTTGAAAGGTTAGTGGGACCATCTTTACCATAGTAACCAGATTCAATCTCAATGACATAGCCCTGCTTCATTAAAACAACCCTCCTTTTATGATAAGAAAAGGAATTGATTCATTTAACAGCCTGTTTAATTTCAGGAAATTTTATTTTTTTTATTAATTTTGTAATTTGATTAGTCATAAACTCTAATACTTTATCAGTGTTCTTTTCAGAAAAATAACCCTGCCTTTCTAAGAGAATGTTTTCAATTACAAATTCACGACGTGTCCAGTATTCATAATCTTTCGCTTGGTCTTGAGCAAGGTCTTTGCATTCATCATCGACTTCAGAGGCGTTGTTCAACACTCGTATTCCATAATACTATCACTCCGCATACTTCTAACTTCTTTTAAGAGAAGGTATAAATCTAAGGGATGATATATTTTTAATACGATTACTGCTTGCTCTACATGTTCGATAAATATATTACTTATTATTTTATGAAATTCAAGACAATCCTCTTTTATAGTACAAAGTTTAGGGAATTCAGTATCTTCATCAACAAGACTCCCTCCACAAAAATTACAATTTGTTTCTTCTAAAGCATCAGCATGAAATATTTTCGCTTCGATACCAAAATAGGGGCGAAGCATTAATAATTATCTATTTTTGATAAATTATACCAAAAATATCTCAAAAAAAATAAAACGTTTGGTTCAATTCGTTGAAACTGTATGTTTATTTTTATCGGAATTTTTAATATGGAATGCTATAATTAATATAAATTCATAAAAAAGGGATATATGTATTTATTATGAAAAAGATAATTGGGGGTGCATTAGCAACTGGAGTCATTCTTTCTACTAGTATAGGATTTTAAATAGATGTAAAAGCGGGATCTAAAGTGGATCATAATGGTAGTTGATAACGATAAGGTTGGGAAAGACTTCATTCAGACAATGAAATGCTTTGTAGATCTAAAAGAGGATATTCCAATGAATGAAAAAGATTGGAATGATGTTCGGAAAAAACAAGTGAGTGAACAGCAGCAAAAACAAACAGCTTAACCAAAGAAAATGAAACCAATTAAAGAGGTGGAGAGAAGTGTATAATCTACCAAACATGTCAAACATATTACAGATTTTGATTTATGGTTTTATCCTTTATGTTCTTTTTGGTATTTGTAAATTTATGTACTGGAAGACCCAGGAGCGAAAAATACTGAAGCGAATGGCAAAGTCTGGTATTCGATATATAGACAAAATGGACGGACATCAATTTGAAGTGTACCTAAAAGCTCTCTTTAGAGAGTTGGGTTATTCTCCAACGGTCACAAAGCAGTCAAATGATTTCGGAGCTGATCTTGTATTAAAGGGGAAAAATCGTATTGTAATCCAAGCGAAAAGATACGGGTTGAAAAACAGAGTCGGCATCAGTGCTGTACAAGAGATATATGCAGCAAAGGCCTATTACAAAGCGCATGAAGGATGGGTTGTCACGAACAGCGTTTATACAAGGCAAGCGAAAGAATTAGCGGAGGCATGCAATGTAAAACTAATAGATCGTGTAGAACTTCAGAAATTGATTAATAAAATTAATCCCGAATATTCGGCTAAAGATGTATATCAAGGGGTAAAACCTGCAGAACGGAAATGCCCAGCATGTAAAAATCATTTAGTCGTTAGAAATTCGAATAAAACAGGGAATAAGTTCTTTGGCTGTTCTCAATATCCTACATGTACACATACAGAACCAATCCATACATGAGCTGTGATGAAAATCCAGCTCTTTTTCTTTTCATTTAAAGAGTTCTAACTGGAGTATCGCCACATGCCCATCAACTTAAGAAAAATAAACACTCTCTATCTTTCCCATTTTCCACAAAAATGAGTACACCCAACAATGAATGTACTCATTTCCAAAACTTCCACCAGGATTTCTTTTTGGCTGCTGCTATTTCTTCCTGGGCGGATACAATAGTACGTTTTGCATCTTGAATCTCTCTGACCATCTTCATAAGATTATCATCCCGTAGTTCTAACCTCTTTTCTACCCTTTTTTCACGTTCCTTACGATCTTTCATATCTTCCTCGATTAATTTGTTTCTTTGATCTATACGATCACCGAGTCTCTTTTCCATTTCTAATAGGTTAGCTTGCTGTACCTTATTAATTTCTTCTATCATAGCGCTATATTGTTGCTGGAATTGATACTGCATTTGATATGGAACTAGATCTGTCCCCTGGGATTCCTCTTTCTTATTATCAATTCCAAACTGCTTTGCAATCATTTTCGCAGCTTTTTCTAAAGTCATACCATCTTGCTTACTCAACTCTACTAACTGTTCAATGAGTACAACATCAAACTCAGTATATTCCCTTCTTCCTCGAGTATTCTTTCTTACATCAAATCCTTCACGTTCAAGAACATCCGAATACTTTCTCAGAGTGCTTCCACTTATCCCTAAACGACTATAGACCTCATTGCTGGTATATACTATCTCTGCTTTTGACATAGCGCTATGCCACCTCCTATTAGAGAATTTCAATATAGAAGGGATGAACCCTTTAAGAATTCATCGACGAAACTCGTACGGTCTTTGCTGGATTTTGTCAGAATAAAGAATGATAATTCCTTTTATATGTTACTTTTATAATAAACATATATAGTTCATCTAAATTATTCACTATTATTACAAATAAAAGGACTCCTTTCACTCCAGAGTCCTTTTATTTCATTAAGATTTTTTATTAAATTTATCTTTATAATACTTGTCCACTTCAGTTGTATAATTTATCGCCAGTCTAAATACTAAGAGGATAAATACAATTAAACCAGCACCTATTTTCATACAAATTTTATCTCCGAATGCATTTGTTTCATAAAAAACACTCATGGTCATTATCGCTCCTAACCAAATTGGTGAATCTAGTATGAAATTATAATAGAGAATACTTCCCCTACTTTTTGCACTTTTCATCCCTTCTGCCTTAGCAAAAGACGAAACAATCCCATAAAATAGAGCTACCACAAACCAATAATATTTGTTTTTCAACATTTCTTCTTTAAAGAACTCTTCTTCTGATAAGCCTATTACATTTAAAAACCATGGAATCAAAATCATTAACATCCCAAATGCAAATACAGTTAAGGGTATTCCATATTTACGTATAAAATGAGTCTCAGGTTTAACTTCAGTCTCTTTTTTATCCTCTTGTGACCCCAGTTCAAAATTCGTGAAATAACCTCCATCACCCGATAGAGGTGGATGTTTTTTCCACTTTAAGGAATACTCCAATGTTTTCCTGTTGTCTACTAGTTTTATACTCGCATCTTTTTTTAATTTCAAATCCTTCTCGTTTTTTAGGATTTCAAAAGCCCTTTCGCAAGCGTCATAATAATTGGTTTCATTAATCGGTTTCAATTCAACCTCTCCATTTAACCAATATTCAACATAGTATGGACTATTTTTTACACGTTCCAGTTTAGTTATCTTAGGAACTTTACCTCCTTTTCTTTCCTCATTTCTTATTTTCTTTTTTTTCATTATGTACCATGTACCCCCTTTATTATATAAACAGCTCTCGTATAATAAGAACCTAGTGAATTATATCTTCTACTTTAGAATTTTTTCAACACTTAATAGTATTTCTTTTTTATCTACCACTAATGGTAGCGAAAACACAGCTGTATTTTCTAAATCTTCTCTTCTATATCGTATAAGTGATTTCACCTTTATCTTTGGAATACCTTGTTGCTTCAGATAGCGATAAACTATGACTTTATACCGGAATTTTATATTAAGATCTTCTATACCATCTAATAGATCTTTAAGACTATATAACTTTACAGGAAACTCACTAATCTCAAACTCTTTAACATCTTTATTCATTAATTCCGTCTTCGAATATAGAAGATTCGTCTGCTGTAGCGCTATAGTTTCATACATTTTTGAAGTAGTAGATTTTTTCTCTGGATTCTTGGATATTTCGCCTAATCTCTCGATGGCGTAAGACCATAGAATATACAAAATAAAATATCAATAAAAGAACCCTTCAGGTTCTTTTTAATTTCTGTATGTGATTTTTTAATTAAACTCTCTTTATAAAGGAACTTAAGTTCGCGTATAACAAGAACAAACGTTCTTTTATATTTAAGGGGGAATTACAGTGTATGACTATTCAATCCTACCGAATAGAATCATCTTATGTGTTGATTTACGCAGTTTTTACGCTTCAGTGAGTTGCATCAAAATGGGACTTGATCCCATGCATACAAAGTTAGCTGTAGTCGGCGATGTAAATAGAAATGGTTCAATCGTTCTTGCTGCAACACCACCCTTAAAAGCCCTGGGCGTAAAGAAGACGGCAAGGCTCTACGAGATTCCTCAAAGAAAAGATATTCTTGTTGTGAATCCGATTATGAATACTTACATAAAATGCTCTAATTACATAACAAAGTTAGCTTTACAATACGTTCCTTATGAGAATTTCCACCAATATTCCATAGATGAATTTCTGTTGGACGTTACTGATAGCATTCATTTATTTGCTAACGATCCCTATGAATTTGCTATGAAATTCAAACGTGAAATATATGAACATACACGCATTGAATGTACCATCGGAATTGCTCCGAACCCTTTAATGAATAAGATTGCTTTAGATATTGAAGCAAAGAAGAACAAAGGCGGGATTGCTCTTTGGAAGTATGAAGATGTCCTTACGAAATTATGGGGCATACGACCACTTAATAAATTTTGGGGCATTTCGTACAAAACGGAAGAAAAGTTGAATCGAAAGGGAATACATTCAATCGAAGATTTAGCCAATTACCCTCTTAAATATTTAAAACAGAGTTTCGGCAAGATAGGTAAAGAATTGCACTTACATAGTAATGGCATCGACTTCAGCCGTATTTCGGAGAAATACGTCCCTGCTAAAACTTCAATCGGAAAAAGCCAAATTCTAATGCGTGACTATACAATAGAAGAATTCCCAATTGTTCTATTGGAACATATTGAAGAAGTCTGTTATCGCCTTAGAAGACAAAATAAACTTGCTCAAACCGTTCAATTTTCTGTTGGTTATAGCAAAAGTTATAACGATGGGATTAGAAAAACACATACTTTAAGCCATCCTACTAACTTAACAATGGATATTTATAAGATTTGTACATATTTTTTACATGAACAATATACTGGAGAACCCATCCGCAGCATAAACATTTCTCTAACGAATCTAATTCGGGAAGGGGAGGAACAAATTTCTCTTTTCGATAATATCACGCAACGAGAACAAGAAATGAAGCTAACAAAAGTAATGGATGAAATACGCACAAGGTTTGGGAAGAACAGTATTTTACGTGGGATTTTCTATACACATAGCGCTACAGCTAGACACAGAAACTCACTGATAGGGGGGCATAAGGCATGAGTAACGTCAATATGCCAAAAGGAAGAGGAATGATCAAATGGTCTCCGTTTGTTATCAAGACCTAAATCCCAAAAAAATTGAAATATCAACCTCCTAACATATTATATATGGCTAATATGTTAGGAGATTTTTTGGCTTAATAAATTTTGGAACTGATTTTTAAATATATTTCTGTCAGCGTTTAAAGGGGTACCGCCAGCATTTCGGAAAAAAACCACGCTAAGAGTATGCAAGATTATATACAGTTTTTTGGCTAATCCAGTAACTAACGAGAAACCTAAAACCGCGCCATAATAGGAATGTATAAAAAAATGCATAGGTCCATAGAACGAAAGAAGAAGGTTCCCTTGTGAGAGTAGGGTTCCCCCTTTATCCTTGCTACCGATAATAGGACGTTATGTTAACCGATCATGTATGTGATATACAGAAAAGGGAACGAGCTTTATAATAGATTTAATTACCATAAAATAAGAAAATGAGGAATGTTATGACTACTATTAAAGAAATTGGAAGTTTATGCATGACAGATAAAGAAGGATATATTATTAACCATTCAAATAAAAACAAGATTAATCCTATTTTTCTCCCAATAATAGACGATGTGATTCACATATATTCCACTTATCTCGGAAATGATTTACACAGTGTATATATAAGAGGATCCATTCCAAAAGGAATAGGTATTAAAGGAATAGCTGATTTAGATAGCATAGCTATTGTCAAACAAGACCCTAACAACTTACAGTTAAGTTGGACAAAAAAAATAGAACATGAATTAAATCAAAAACATAGTTGCGTGGATGGTATTGAACTGAGCTTTCACTCCTTAGAAGATATCTTAAACAACTCATCTTTTTCTGTAATGAGTTTTATAATTAAAACCCATGGAGTATGTGTATTTGGAGAAGATATAATACCTCAATTACCAAATTATAAAGCGAATGAACCTTTAGCAAACAATCATCTTATTCACTT
Organism: Bacillus sp. C-3-6; assembly: GCF_054509685.1. NCBI lineage: Bacteria > Bacillati > Bacillota > Bacilli > Caryophanales > Bacillaceae > Bacillus > Bacillus sp. C-3-6. Next base: position 45,880 of record NZ_JBSSBE010000003.1, read on the forward strand.
GAAGAAACAAATTGAAAATGCTTGTGACGACCTTCAAGACAACACTGATACAGAAGATATTAAAGACTGTTGTAAATGGATTATGAAAAACATAATAAGAGCGGGCCTTGCACTTATCATAACCAAGGAAAAGGTATATACAAGAGATTTGTACCCCGCCTATAAACTTTTTTCAAAACACTTTCCTGAAAAGGAAAATGATATGAAAAAAGCACTTGAATACGTGATAACACCCATAATAGATACAAAAACATTGTTATCATTCTTAAATGAGTTCGGACAATGGATGATTGATCAAGCCAATGAATGGCTACAATTTTACAATCCAAATAGAGAACTAAGTATGAAAATATAGCTTAAGTATTAACTTCCGCTTTCGAATTTTATGTAAATAAGCTGTCCATATGGACAGCTTATTTTTTACTTAGCGTGGTTTTTTTCCGAAATGCTGGCGATACCCCTATTAACTCTTCACGAGACAAGTAAACGGACCTTTATTTAATACTTAAATTATCATTCCGATTTTTACCACAAATTCTTTTTAATTGTATAGCAGGTGAGAATTTGCTGTACTTATTTCGTTTTAGCTTCCATACTTTATGTATGTAGTGCATTCTTATCAATTTTCCCTATTACTTTAACTCGTAGGGGCATTAACTTTAGAACTCTGCTAATGGATAAGCAAGCTAATAATTATACTTGAAAATGGAGTGATACGATGAATAAGACGTATGATGTCATCATTACCGGTGCTAGATGTGCCGGCTCTACCCTGGCAATTTATCTTGCTAAGGCAGGTTTCCATGTGTTGTTAGTGGACCGAGCGAATTTTCCAAGGGACACATTATCAACCCATACCTTTTTCAATAATACTGTCGCTCTTCTTCGAGAAACCGGTGTCCTGGACAAGTTATTGGAAACAAAAGTACCGCCGGTACGGGATATTAAATTTCAATTTGAGGATACCGTGATAGAAGGTCTCATCCCTGAGGTTTACGGAGAGGAAAGTTGTTATTGTATTAGAAGAACTTATCTCGATCATATTCTACTTGAACAAGCCAAATCCCAAATGAATGTAACTGTTTTAGAAGGATTTCGTGTGACGGATGTCATCCGTGATGACGAAACAGTGATAGGCGTGAAAGGTTTAGACGGCGACAACGAGAAACAAGAATTTTTAGCTCGCCTGGTAGTCGGGGCAGACGGCCGATCCTCTATTATTCGCAAGCTGGTAAAAAGTGAACTCAAAATAAGTATTCCGGCAACAGTCGGCATCTATTTCGGGTATTTCTCTGGATTTCGCCACGATAATGTCCCTAAATTTGAAGTATACAAGATAAAAGATAACACAGCCATTCTCTTTCCAACGAATGATGATTTATATGTAATTGTCGGCATTTTCCCATTAGAAAATAAGGAATTGATAGAACGGTTGAAATTAAATCCGGAAATCTGTCTACGCAATTTCTTTACAGATAACTTTCCGAATACAACAATTGGGGCGCGCTTGAAAAATGCAGAACTAGTAGAACCGGTCAAAGGCATTCTCGGATATGATAATTACTGGTATAAAGGAATGGGAAAAGGATGGGCGTTGGTTGGAGATGCAGTTTGTTTTAAAGATCCTGGCATGGCGCAGGGTATCCATGATGCTATATGTGGAGCACGTATATTATCCAATATTCTATCAAAATATAAGGGACAATCCGATCAATCAAATCAAATGTCTGAAGAATATCAAAAGGCAATAGAAGATGAGTTTATGGTTCGGTTTCACATGGGATGCCAAATTTCGAAGAATGAACGCATATCTGAACAACAGGATGCTGTCAACAAGCTAATCAGTTCCCATCCAGAGGCTATAGAGAAGTTTTTAGGGATTTACAATTATGCAAACGAGCCCGCTGCTTTAGAAAAAGAACTCGCACGAATTATGCAATCGATCTAGCAATGATTTTAGAGATTAAGTGATTTAAGGGGTAGCACGCACATTTTAACTTTTTTATACGCTAAGGGATTCTCAAAACTCAATAACACGATTTGAATTGAGTTTTTGATTTAAGGATGAGTTTTGAGACACTATTTAGGCTCTTTTCAGCACCTTTTACATTGGAACGCACTTGTCTCAAATACATACGTTTTTGAGATCAGATGATTCTCTTAGAGTAGTAAAATCAACGTTTTTTCATGTTGAATTTTGCTTAGCGTATATTTTCGTTAAAATGTTGGTGATACGCCTATCAAAAATCACAAATAAAAAAAGATAAGATCGGCGAACACGATCTTATCTTTAGCACAAGGAGTAAACAAAAGGATAACCATCATATTTTTATTATAATTTATTTTTTGTTAATTTTGAATATTAGAACCATACTTAACAAGTATATCTATATTGAGAAATTTATTACAAAATTAGTTATAAATGATTCAAAACTCCAAAGTAAACTTTTAGCCAAAGGTTTACTTTCATTTCCGCTTAAACATTAACTTTCATCTAATTTCATTGATGTTCTAAAAACAGCAAAAAAGTATACATTCAAATTACTGAAAATAAAGGGATTGAAAAGTGAATGGATAAAAAGCAACTCATAATTGAATTCGAGGCAAAGAACATATCCAAGGTATGAAAATGGTCTCTTAAACGTCATTGTTCAAGTCGTTATATGGTGATTTATGTTAATTGTTTTAAGAGGGTTTTTTATAAAAAAATCTATATGTATATATTGTTCCTTACTTTAAAACGTAATACAATATACACACAGCTTGTTAGCGAGGTATATTGTATTACGTTTTATTTTAAAGAATTTAAATTTAAGGAGTGTTTATATTTAAATGTTTGAAGAACAGTTGCTATCTTTTTATGAAAAAAATTTAAGCCTATGGAATTTAGTTTATAAACATTTTTTTAAAAATTTAATTATTGTAGCTTGTAGTTTAACTATTGGTGGTATTGTAGTTTTTGGATTATTATATATAAACTTTGGTTTAAGAAATGGTATGTATGATTATATTTATATTTATTTAATCTATATTTCTGTTTATATAAGTTTATCTATGTTTATTTTATATGAATTCATAGTATATCCAGCAGAACTTTTTTCTACTAATAAATATGGTATTACATTTAAAAGTAGTAATTGGAGAATTTTCATTTATTTTATTATTCGATCTTATTTGTTTAAAGAACGAATTCTAGTTTGTGATAATGAAGAACGTAATAAAAATTCTTTGGAATTTCTAATAAAATCTTTGGAAAAGAGGAAAGAGACGGAAGAAAAACAAAACATTCTCACAACTATATCAACTTATGGAGGAATATTCTTTTTATTTTCTATACCAGTATGGTCTGGGCTTAATGCCTGGATTTTTAATCATGGTGGTATTAATACTTTATCAGATGCAGTAGCTTACTTTCTTATAATGATCGTATTCATTTCTATAGCTGTATTTTCAATTTGGATGCCTTTAAAAACAACTGTTTTAGATGATCTTTTAAGAAAAAAATCATCTAAAATTTCATATTTAATAACCGCTTTAGCTAGTATTCGTTTTTCTTTAGAGAACCCTAATTATATTAGAATAGAAAAAAGAATTACAATAAAACACCATGAAATTAACTTAATTATTAAAGAAAAAAATATATAAGGGGTACGGAAACGATTCTGGGTATGAGTGGCCACTCTGGGTTTTAATTACAAATTAAAAAAGAACTTTATTCAAGTTCTTTTAATCTAGGATACAGGGCGGCCTGGCTCACACCTATAATTTGGCATATTTTTTTCACTGTTTTATTGGTGTGCTCCCGTAATTCAATCGTATGATTCATATCTGAGTGTTTATCCGTGTATTTCTTCAATCTCCCTCTATACACTCCTTTTTGTTTCGCTACATGACCATCAAGCTAATAATTTTAACAACACCCATTATGAAAATTTATTTTTTCGCAACTAAAAGACAAATAAAAAAGGTCCTTAACAATTTGTTAAGGACCGCGGAATAAAACCGCAATTTGGGTTAAAACCCAATCAGTTTGTTGAAAATAAATTGCGATTATAATGGCAATTGAATTCTCAAAAGCAATGTTTCAAATGAATCTTATCATACCTGTAACTATAATGGTATCAATAAAATATGGATTGGATTACAAATAGTGGTTCCCAATATTAGAAAAAGTTTAAAAATTAAATACTTCTCATGAAGAAAGAGCCTTAAGACGAACTTGTATCAAGAAATTTTTAGAGGAAGCATCCATAGCGGATGCTTTTTTTCTTTGCTATATAAAATTTATATAATAAATGAGAAATTAACTAAGCAACAGTTGAATACTGTAACCATCGTCCCATACATTGATTTATAGTTAAAATATTTAAAACAAAGGTTTGTATAATATTCCTATACCTAATTTCTTTATCACATAAACAAAAAAATAAGAAAATTCCATTTACATATATTCAAGAATTATAGTTAGTTATAACGTGAAATTGATTTTCTTATAGTTAATTAATCTTAAATATAAATATATATATTTCTGTAAGAATGCACTATTTTCCTCTATTTACCTATGTATACATTTTTACTAATTTATTATGATATCAATGTTTATTTAAAACGGTTTATATAAAATCAACAAATGGGATTTTTTGAGGAAGGGCGGACCTTTATATATTAATTCACATAATTTTCAAACATTAAAGCTCTGGATGTTAATATTTGTTATATAATGGAATCAAGCCGTAATCAATATGGTTTCCCCGTTATAAATAATGAGATAATTTATGTGTCCCGTGTATTCGCTTTAAAACAAAAAGAACTTGTAGTGATTTCTACAAGTTCTTTTTGTTTTTCTTATTTCATTAGAAAAAAGCCTTTAAATATAGCAGAAATAATAATGAAGTGTTTATTTCTCGTTTGCTAATTAAAAGTTTGTATTTTAACAGGTTTCATTAATAAACATATTTTATATTATAGAATATATGATTCAAGAGTTGAAAAATAAGGAAAAAGAGAAGAACCACCAATATTCTTCCCTTTTTCCTATGATTAGGGTTTCTATATTAATGAATATAGAAGATTATAAAATGTTGGATGCAACAGTTTACACTCAAAATTATAGCAGGAGTAACAGTTATTTTTTATGCAATATTGCATAAAAAATATGATTTATCAAATATACATAGCTAATGAAGAACACAAAAACTCTATATAGGATGAATTTAATTCTTACAGTTACTTTATAGTGAGTTAAAAGCGACAAAAACAAAAAGGTTAATTTTATCAATACGAGTTTTTTCTTTTACATATTAAAATGGAAGTACCCTTTCAATGTATGCTGACCCCTTCACAAATCGTGAAGGGATTTTTTTATTTAATAAATGAGTTTTACAAAAGATACAAAATGTTAAACTCAAAAAAACCAGCGATATTATACACATGTACTGATATCACTGGTTTTTTATATGGATATTTGATAGTCAATTTTACAAACTATAAAAAATTACAAGCTCAGTTTTACATTTTTACAACAATATTTTTGTAAGATTATCTTTCTTTCCCCTCTGTTTGATTGGCTTGGAACTCCATTTTTAGCGCAATACTATCCCCTTGAAAAACGTTTTGATCTGTTCCGTTGTCCTCAAATATAAACTTTATCCAAAACCAATCCATTTTCCCAGGTTTTAATCCCCCTGTTTCAGTCCACTTAGAATGAAATACTTTTTCAGAGACAATTTCTGAATTTTGCGATTTTAATTCTGCAAGGGTTGTCTCGTATGCAGGGCTTTTTGCAGGATCCCAATCCCAAAGAAATTGTACTTTAATATGTTTACCGAAATCTTCTGTAGTATTATTTTGTTTTAAGTCGTTTACAGTATAGTCTATTTTCATCATTAAATCTTTAATATCTAATGTACCACTATTTTTTAAATTGAATTTCTTTAATATTTTGTCCCCAGGTTTTAAATTTTCTAAGTTAAGTGAAGTAGTTGGTTGCATAGCTAAATCCAATGTACCTGCAGCAAATGTATTATTTGTTACAACTTGATCGCTAAAATATGCATATGTTCCCCCACCAATTAAAGATAAACCAAGAGCGGCTGAAACCACTCCAACACCTAATTTCTTTTTCAATGACATTTTTTGTTCCTCCCATATCATTTTTATAATCTTTCTCCCTAATCAACAGAAAAGGTCCCCTTAATTCAGATATACCATGAATTGTTAAAAAATCATATTAAAAGAATAAAATCCCTTATTGAGAAAATTATGTTATTTTTATCTTCTATAAATGAAACGTCCAAAAAATAGAAAAATTGAATTTATAATCATCGAAAATTCTTCCAAGAACAAATTAATTTTAAATCGCTTTTATGATTAGAATTATTTATTTCTTCAGGAGTATTCTAACGCTACAAAAGGTACACCTTTTGATGTATATTGAAACCTACTCGATTTAGCACTTCAAAAGGTTCGAAAATATACTTTTGAAGTGCTAAATAATTAATTACACTTTTTGAAGTATTTTTGATATAATTTCATTAGAAACACTTTTGAAAGGGTGTCTATTTATTTTGAATACAAGAAAATTCGGATATATAAGGGTTAGTAGTAAAGATCAAAATGAAGATCGGCAGCTCGAAGCAATGAAACAGCTCATCATTGACGAACGAGATATTTTTATCGACAAACAAAGTGGAAGAGATTTTAATCGTGATCAATATCAACTCGTAAAACGTATGTTAAGAAAAGATGATATTTTATATATTCATTCCCTAGACCGTTTCGGCAGAAATAAAGAAGCTATCCTTGAGGAGTGGAAAGATATTACCCAAAATATTCAAGCTCATATTGTCGTATTAGATATGCCGCTTTTAGATACAACTCAATATAAAGATAGTTTAGGAAATCTTATTACTGATTTGGTACTTCAAATTTTATCGTGGCTTGCTGAAGAAGAACGAACAAAAATAAAGACTCGTCAACGTGAGGGTATTGAAGCTGCAAAGAAAAAAGGAAAGCATTTGGGCAGACCAAAAACTGAAATCACACAGAAATTTATCGATGTATATAACGATTGGAAACTTGGAAAGATTACAGCGCTATACGCCATGAAGAAGTGTAATATGACAAGCCCTACATTTTACAGAGTAGTCAAAAGGTATGAGGGTAAAGAGTGAAAAATATAGCATGATTACAATAGAGACCCAAAATATAATAGAATTATTATCTTCTTATTTATCAAATAAAGGAAGAAATGTTTCTACAATCAATCAATATACCTACGATGTGGAAAGTTTCATTCAATGGCTGCACAAATCAAAAAGGTTTACTAAAGATAATATTTGGGAATCACTACAGAAAAAAGATTTCGAATTATTTTTTAACTATTTAAAAGAAGAAATATCAGTACTTCGATAACACTGTAAAACATATTTATATGGTCTTTAAATAGAATATAAAAATACTGGGGTTTACCAAACCCAATAAAAAGAATGATAAACATTAATCAATCAAATCACCCATTACGTAAAGAAGATTTTATTACTATTGAAGATAAACAGTGTTTAATATTCATTTCGAAAATAATATAATATCTATTCTGAAGAAGATAAAATACGATTATTCAATTATTATAAGAAGATTCTTGAAATCGTTTGTCCTAAATATCATACTTCTGATCCACTATTTATTGCATTTGATTTTACTCGCGGAACATACCTATCGAGCTATGAGGATTATGCACCCAAAGGTTTAATCAATGTTTCTGTTCAAAATTGTTTCACCTTTGAAGCGAAACGTGCCAATCTAAGCAAAGAAATTTCTGCAAAACATTTTCGCAACACCTTTATTTTAAAGATGATTCATCACAAAAGAAGATTCAGAACAAAATATATACCAAATTAGATTTAAGTCTCACCTATCATTAAAAAGATAGTATGGCTATTACAATCATCTAAATAATATTTAAATAGAAAAATGGGTTTGACATAAAGTTTAATTAAAGGTAATCATCTAATTAATAGAAGAACATAGAAATTACTAGTGTAAAATATGTATGAATATGTTGGAATTGAAGGAAGTGATGCATATAAAATTAGCAGAATTAATAATGAAGTTTGGATACAGGGTGTTAAAGATACAAGTGATTAAATGAAGTATAAGATTGCACAAGAACTTAGTTTACAGTCTGATGCAGATACAATATCTCGTGTTAATGATTCCTTTAGTAGTTAAATCATTAAACATTAGTAGCCTTGACAGTAAATCCATTCATTATTTTCATTGCATGACATAACAAATAATAGTAAATAGTTAATTTGCTTTATGGGGAATTTTAAAAGCAATAATACATCTTTTTTGTTGTATAAAAAACACATAATAAAAACGGGTTTCTGACGATAGTAATCCATATTAGATTTAATGTAATATTATTGAGGCGTGTTAACTCTCTATAAATATATTCTATAAAACAGAATTATTTATTTTTAGCAGATCAATCAAGAATATTGAGATTTCTTAGTTTTCCAGGTAGAGTGACACTACAACTTACAGGGTTGAGATCTGATCCCTCAGCTGTTTTTGGAACATATTTACAATTTTTATTATATCATGTAAATCATATATTAAGATGACTCTCTTATGTATATGTATAATTTCATATTTTTAGTAAAAAAGAAAATGTTTACAAGATATCCCTTAAATATGAAAATTTATATTTACAATTTTTATTGTATCATGTAAGTCGTATATTTAGATGAACTTCTTATGCATATGCACAATTGCATATTATTTGTAAAAAAGAAAATGTTTACAAGATATCCCTTAAATATGAAAATACTTATATTTACAATTTTCATTGTATCATGTAAGTCGTATATTTAGATGAACTTCTTATGCATATGCACAATTGCATATTATTTGTAAAAAAGAAAATGTTTACAAGATATCCCTCGAATATGAAAATACTTATATTAGAATTCTTAAGAAGGGCGTAATTAATATGGAAAATTAAAAATCTGAATCATATAGTGAGACAAAAATACTGGTTTATTAAAAATCAGGCTCCTTCTATGTTTGAATTATATTTCTTCATACAGGGAAATTCATTTTTTCTGGAATAGAATCTATGTATATTGTTAAAAAATCAATTCGTTTCATGAGGGGAATCTATCCAAAATCAAAAGAAATTTATTCATCAACTGTTCGAGTTAGCTTCATAAGATAGAAATGTAGAGGTAATCGCTACTCTGTATTTCAATTTTAAAAACAGATTTTTAACGTGTATTAAGATGCTGTAATTTATAATTCCATAAGAACATCATAAAATTTTATATGCTATTGCCTATTGTAAAAATATGTAAAAAACTCACCTTTTATTTCATAAAAGATGAGTTTTTTCTTTGTTTGCTTGTATAAAGTCATTTACTTATTTGATTCCTGATATATATTGCTTAGAATTCCCAGTATAGGTCCTACAATAGTGAGTTGATACTTAACGCTTCATTATTTTACTCCTAGTTTGAGAAAATACATAGGCATAAACTATTTTATGTGTAGGATATTTTATTATACTAAAACACCTTGGGTGTTAAAGACATCTTGAAAAACTAATTGTTTATCGAGAACCTCTTGAAAATCATTACATTCTAGTAAACCATTATTTTTCCAAAATAGATGTTCCACATGATCTTCGGGATAATTAGCAAAAATATATTGCATAGTACTAAAAACTGCTTCTAATTTTTCATTACTCTTTACAATTTGTTTATCACCTAAATATTGAGAAATTAAATCTATGTATTCTTCAAATCTTTCTTCACTAGATGGGTCTATTTTCACAACACCAATCTTTTCCACTACATTTATTCCTAAATAACAACCTATTTTCTCTAGATAATTCAAAACAGGTATCGCTCCATTACTTTCTGCAGATGCTAAAACGATACCTGCTTTTCCAGCTAAACGCATTAAATGACACCAAGCACTTAGTCTATCTACAAGCGCTTTCATATCTCCTGAAACATTATGAGAATATACAGGACTAGCTAGAATAATAAAGTCCGCTTCTAACATTTTTTTCTTTAATAGTTCCATATGATCGTCTGGATTTTTTTCAAGATCGCAAATCCCCATATTAAAACAGTTTTTACATCCTGTAGAATGATTAATGTTTGTTTTATCAGCAGTATATAAATCGTATTCAATATCATTTATTTGATTGAGTTTATCCAACATATTTTTAACATATAAAGTTAAACGAGATTCTGGATTTCTACTACCTACATAAGCAAATACTTTTTTTTTCATAAAAATGCCCCTCACTGGATTTTAATTCCTAAATATTTCAATATTTTACTAATAACAAGACAAAATTTACTATTTTCACTGTAAAAAGTCAAGTTTTTCACAAATTTTTCATAATTAAATAAAATATTGACAAATTCAGAATATGGGTTTTATTATAGTAATCGTGGTAATTGTTACCAAAAAAAATAATTTGCGGAGGTATTTTATAATGATCAAATCCAATTTATTAAAAGACCCAGTCTTGAAGAAAAAATTAGCAATTAATCTTGATAATCCGATTGGAGATATCGGTGAAGAAATTCAAGAACAAGATGTAAATGGCCATGTTGGCGGACTTTCACCTGCTATAGTTAGTGCGGCTGGTGGAGTTCTTTCACTAATTAGTGTAGCAACAGGTGGTGTAATTAAAGCTGCATCTTCAAAGGCTCAAAATCCAGGAAGATATTGTACAATTTCAGCAGAATGCTTTGCTGGAGAACGTTGCGATTAACATTATAACACTAAAATTTAATATTATTCGGTAACGATTTAAACACAAAATAATTTTATGAGGAGCAAAAAAATGTTTAGTCAAAAATCTTATTTATTAAAAAATCCAGTTGCAAAAAATAAATTTGGAGCATCTATGACTAATCCTTCTGGTGATATCATAACAGAAATTCAAGAACAAGAATTAGAATCTGTAAATGGTGGAATTACTCCAACAGTAGGTTGGTCCGCAGTGGTTGTTAGTACTACAATTGTAAATTCTGCACTGGTAGTATCAGTATCTGCAACAAATTATGGAAGAGTGTGTACAGTTTCAGCAGAGTGCTCTAGTGGTTATAAACGCTGCGATTGATAATAAATAATAAACAAAGGATAGTGAACAATTATGCATATGAATCATAATCTTATGAAAAATCCAGTTGCAAAAAACAAACTAAGAGTACTTGATGAAAGCCCAGCGGGTGATTTATTAGAAGAAATTCAAGAACAAGAATTGCAAAATGAAGGTTTTGGTGGGATTAGCCCAGTTGTATCTGCTGCTGTTTCAGCTGTATCTGCTATATCTATAGCAGGAACTTCTATAGTTTCAGCTTCTGCTACAAACCCAGGAAGATATTGTACATGGTCAGCAGAATGTTCTTGGAGTCAAAAACGTTGCGATTAATAGAAATGTAATCATTTATTCCTGATATAAAAATAAAATAATTATATGTAAGCTATAACAAAATTGTTATGGCTTACATTTTCATTTTCGATAAATAAAGTAAGTACATCTAATTTAAAAAAATGAGGTTTATACATAATGACAAATAATCTAGAGACTAACGAATTAGAAATTACCTTTGATGATGTAATTGATTATTGGATGACTCTGTTTCCTGAAATTACAGAAAAAAAAGATTTAGAAAAAGTCTTATCGATCTCAGATACTTCGTTCAAAGAACTAGAAAAGGAATATAATGAAGCAAGCTCGACAAATGTTGATATAAATCGTTTTTTTAGAGTCCAAATTGATAAGCGTGTAGAAAAAGTTTTTGATAAATTAATCGATGATTTACCTTGGGCTCACTTTTTCAAACCTATAGTTAATTACTACGCTGAAGATTTATACGGGTTTTTAACTAAAATTCCTATTATTGAAGATACAGATAATTTATTTGAACAAATTATTGGTGGAATGGTTCAAAGATTGGATCGAATTAGTTATAAGGTCATGATTTTAGAAACAAATGTAGCTCGTTTAGAAAATAAATTAATAGGTAACTCTTCGCAGGAAAAGGCATTATATTTTAGAAATGTCTTGCTGAAAGATGCATCATTTGTTCAAGCTCTCTATAGGGAATACCAAGAGTTAAGTAACATCATGGATTTTAAAGTGAAACATACATTTGATTATATGAAACAGATAATTAAAGATACAACTGATCAATGGGATCATTTATCTAAAATATTTACAAAAGAAAATAACTTAGGAAAATTACGAGAAATAACTCTCGGCGCAGGCGACACTCACAATGGAGGAAGGTCCGTTTCTATCTTGAAATTTAGTTGTGGAAAAAACGTCGTATACAAGCCAAGAGATTTACAACTTGAAAAAGGTTTTTATGACTTTATTCAATGGGTCAATCAACAGGAAAGGGAAAATTCACTCGATTTAAGAGCAGCAAAAGTTCATTTTATCGAACACGCTGGATGGGTAGAATGTATTGAATATCAAGCCTGTGAAACTTCAGAGCAAATTAAACGTTTTTATTATCGTACGGGACAGTTATTAGGTATTCTGTATGCTGTTAATGGTAAAGACTTTCATTTTGAAAATATTATTGCTCAAGGAGAATATCCAGTACTAATAGATTTAGAGACCTTTTTACACCCAGACTTACACACTGTTGATAAAAATAACGCATCAGCAAGTATGTTAGCAAATGAGATTATTTCTTCTTCAGTAGATGGTATAGGACTTCTTCCTAGCCCAATAATAAACAACAAAACTAATAAATCTGTTGATGTGGGTGGAGTAGGAGCGGAAGAAGTACAAGTTTCGCCGTTCAAATCTACATTTATAGCAGATATAGACTCTGACCAAGTAAGAATTACAAAAGATTATGGGTTGCTTGGCACCCAGAAAAATAATCCTAATTTAAATGGCATTGTTTTAAAGTCAAAAGACTACTTAGAGCAAACCAAAAATGGATTTATTGATACATACAGATGGATTTTAAAAAATAAAAACTCGTTCATTTCAAAGGTTGTGGAATTATTTGATCAAAAAGAATGCCGGGTTCTTTTTAGATCAACATATATTTACGCACAATTACTAACTACAAGTTATCATCCAGATCTGTTACGTAATCCTTTGGATAGAAAAGTCTATCTACATAGACTTGCACTTATACTAACTGATGAATTCAAAGATATAGGACTGTCAGAAATTTATGATATGAAACAGGGAGACATACCACTTTTCACATCCACTACAAATGAAAATAAAATCTATAATGGTAGAAAACAGCATATAGTAGGACCAAAAATTGTACATTCTCCAATTGAAACAATCAAATGGAAAGTAGAAAATCTTAGTGAGACAGATTTAGAAAGACAATTGAATTTTATAGATATTACTTATCTCACAAAATCCAATGACAGCAATAAGGATATAACGAACCTCAAACTACAAGAACATTCTGACACAGAAATATCTCAAAATGAACGCGAAAAATGGTTAAATTTAGCGTTAGAAATCGGAGAGCATCTATTAGATAAAAGTATTATTGGAAAAAACGATGGAAAAATAGATCGAACATGGATTGGTTCTTTTTCTGCAGATAAGGAGAGCACAACTACTTATCTGTCTCAGGTCGGACAGGATATGTATGGCGGAAATAGTGGCATTGCTTTATTTTTAGCGCATTTAGGATTTATTACAAATAGTCAACATTATAAAAAAGCTACGTATGAAGCAATTTTACCAGTTGTACAGAGTGTAGAGCTTTTTGAGGGAACAACAAATGTAGGAATTGGTGCTTTTACAGGGATAAGCGGTCAAATCTATACGATTTTCCAGATTGGACATTTATTTAAAGATGATCAATTAATAAAGCTTGCACAGGAAAAGATTTTATTATTAGAAAAGATTATTAATCCAAAATCGATTCATGATGTTATTGGAGGTATTGCAGGTACAATGGCTGTAGCATTGTCAATGTATGAACATTCTACAGATAATATAATTAAAAAAGATCTCATCAATCTTGCTAATCATTGCTTTAATGCATTAAAAGAGAGTACAGTTCAGTTTAATGATAGAGATGGTATAACGTGGGGAGTAGAAGGGTATACAGGATTTTCACATGGAAACGCAGGGATCACAGCCTACTTAGCAAAACTGTATAATATTACAAAAAACATAGAGATTTTACCTATTATTGAAGAGGCACTGAAGTTCGAAAAAACGCTATATTGCGAAGAGACTAACAATTGGTACAATAGTGTTGAGAAGGAAAATCGAGCTTATGGATGGTGTCATGGAGCACCAAGTATGTTATTAAATCGAGTAATGTTGTATCAATATGAGTGTTGTGTTGAACTTATAAATAAAGATTTACAAATTGCACTGGAAACTACAAAAAATGATGGGCTTGGAAGAAATCCTAGTCTATGTCATGGGGATTTAGGGAATCTAAGAATCTTGCATTTTGCAGCCTCGGTTTTAAAAGATGAAACCTTACAAAAACAGTGTATAGCTACGTTTGACGAACTATATACTTCGTTTTTACAGCATAAATGGGATAAGGGAGTATTTAGAGGCACAGAAAATTATGGCTTGATGGTTGGACTTTCAGGCTTTGGTTATACTTGTTTACAATTCTATGCTCCTGAAGTAGTAAAAGATATTTTATGGTTAAATTAATTGCCCATATAAAAGGAGAGAATTTTAATGCCAACTAATGATGTCATAAAAGTCGAAAATGTATCAAAAAAATATCGCAAACAGGCAGCTTTACAAAATATCACCTTCTCTATGAGGGAAGGTGAGGTAGTAGGGCTAGTAGGACCAAACGGGGCCGGAAAATCAACTTTAATGAGTATAATGTCCGGTTTAATTCGTAATTATGATGGAAATGTGTTTATTGAAAATCAAAATATAAGAGATACATCCAAACGTAATGGAAAACTAGTTGGTTGCGTTATCGAGACACCGGGACTGTATCCACATCTAACAGGTTATAAGAATTTGAAATTCTTTGCCGAGATGGCTGGTGATACAAGTGAAGTAGAAATAAATAAAATAATTGAAATGCTTGGTTTGGAAAATGCCATACATAAAAAAGCTGGGAAATATTCTCTAGGAATGAAACAGAGGTTGGGTATTGCCCAAGCGGTGTTAGGGAATCCAAAGATATTAATTCTGGATGAACCGACAAATGGACTTGATCCTAATGTTATTCCTGAACTTAGGAAATTTATAAAGTATATTTCCAAAGAAAAAGGAATAGCAATTCTTATTTCTAGCCATATTCTGTCTGAAATAGAGGCAATGTGTGAAAAGGTAATTTTTATACAAAATGGATCAATTGTGAAACAATTCTTAACAAATGAAAAAGAGTCCGATTCATCCCTTATTACTGTGGTATTTGAAACAAATGATCCTAATAAGTTACTTAAATACTTCAGTTCAAACAAAATTGAGTCTTCTAGACTAAACGAAAAATCAATTACTGCATATATTGACCCCTCTATTCGTGATAGCTTAGTAAAGGATATTGTAAATGTGGGCATTTCAATTACAGGAATATATGAGCATAAACAAACGCTTGAAGAGAAATTCCTTAAGGTCATGGGGGGGAATAATATTGAATAAAGTATTGAATTTAGCATTTAATGATTTCAAATATACCGTGACATCAAAAGGTTTTTTATATGCAATTGCAACAGGAATAGGTTTTTTAGGAATGTGGCTTGTATACCGTCCGCAGGCATTCGATATACCTTCTTATCAGGCTGAGTTCTTTAAAGTATTATTTATGATTCTTATTTATTATTGTTCAAAATCACTATCAGGTGATTTTGAAAGTGGAACCTATAAGACCCTATTCACGAGTATCTATTCACGTAATCAAGTGTTATTCTCTAAGCTGCTAATGAATTTGCAAATAACTGTTTTATTTTGGGTTCTCGTACAGTTATTTAACCCTATAATAGGATTCATTATTAATCAAAAATATAGTATGGAAAAATTCTTTAATATCGATACTTTGAATAGCTTATTAATTTTCATATGTATAGGATTTGTTATTGGCTCTTATACACTACTTCTCACAACAATAACTTTTAGTTTGTTGAATACATTTATAACTGCTTTTCCTACAATTTGGTTTTTTTATTTCTTTACTCCAATAATATTTTCAGTAAAGGAGCAGTTAACTGGATTATGGTCCATCATTGAATACATTCCTTTTTACATTATAGGAATAGGGATTTTTAAAGGAAGTTTATCAGTAGATCAATTTATCCAACTGTTTATATGGGGGATAGTCTTTTTTATTACTTCTCTTATAGTAATTAACAGAAGGGATATTAAAAAATAGTAATAAATGGAGATGGGATCGTTGAGCAGAATACTAAAATTAAGTTACTTACAAGGTAAACAACAGGTAAACAACATTGGATTCCTTTTATTAATATTTTTTCTGTTTTTAGGAATATTTTTACCTCCCTATGAGAATATGCCAGAAAAGGCCAGTATAGTCTTTATAAGGGCAACTGAATTTTGTATGCTATTGCTGTTTTCGAGAATATTGGGGGGGGAATTTGAATACAAGACTTCAAAATATATTTTTACGAGTAGTTTAACGAGATTACAAGTAATGATTGTCAAATTAATCACGATTGTTGGTCTAAGTCTATTACTTTGTTTTATATATAATTTAACTGTTTTAGTTATTCAAATTTTTAATACAGAAGAAATAGTTTTATCTCAATTGTTAATGAACATTAACTATTCAATTCTTCATTTTCTGCTTTATGGTTTGTGCTTAGGTACTTTTATTTTACTTATAAGTACAATTACTTTCAGTTCTGTATTTTCATTTTTAATTACTTATGTCTTTTATGGTGGCATGATTCAATCACTGATACTGCTGGTTGGAGAAAAGCACAGAAATGAAATAATTAGAGAATTAGTCCAAAATACACCATTTTATATTGCGACTTATGGGTTTCACAATCAATCTTACACTAACTATGAGATGGTACTACTTCTAGTAAGTTCTATTCTAACCTTTATAATTGCTTGTTTAATTATTGAAAAACGCGATCTTAGATAGTGTCTTATCATTATAATGAGTTATGGTATGTACGGAGGTTTATAATGAAAATTAAAAAACAAAAAAAAGTCCCTTATGTGGAGCAATTACAACAGACTGAATGTGGTTTATGTTGTGTAGCTATGATTTTAAGATACTATCGCAGCCATGAGACTTTACATGATCTTAGGGAATACCTGGATGTAGGAAGAGACGGTGCTAGTTTAGCACAGCTAAATCAATTGATGAAGAGATTGAACTTTCAAACTAAATTATACAGGGCAAAGTTGGAAGGGCTATTTCAATTAAAAGTGCCTGCAATTCTTTTTTGGAATGATAGTCATTTTGTTATATTGGAAAAAATCGGATCTGATTTTGCTTATATAGTAGATCCTGGTTTGGGAAGAAAACGGATTAGCCTAGAAGAATTGGATGAAATGTATTCTTCATATGTTCTAGTCCCTACACCAAATGAAAATTTTACCCCTAAACAAAAATCCAAAAGTGTATGGTCCTATTTTTATCCAGTTTTGTTAGAAAAGAAGCTATTGTTCTTCCAAATAGCTCTTATATCAATAATTACTTATTTTGCGACTTTATCTATTCCCATTTTAATTGAAAAAATTGTAGATAATGCAATAGCGAGTCCGCCTGAAAAATTTGTTAATATTGGGATTATCGGTATTTTGGCTGGTGTTCTTATATACTGTTTACTTACCTTTTTTAATGGATTTCAGCTAATTAAAATGAGAACCCATATTGATACATCGATTAATACTAATTTAATCAGTCATCTTTTAAAGGTCCCATATAAATTTTTTGAAATACGTTCTAAGGCAGATATCTTATTTGCTACCAACAGTAGTTTTATGATTCGTGAATTATTTGCTCAGCAATTAATTAGAGGTTTTATTGATATAGGTGCTATTGTTGTTATCATAGCTTATATGAGCAGTAAGTCTTTGTTACTAACTCTAATCGCAGTCATTTTATTTATAGCGAATATGCTATGTATACTACTATTCCGTCCGTATTTAGTAGAAACAAATCAGAATGTAGTTTCAGAACAAAGTAAACTTCAAGGGACACAAGTAGAGATTATCTATTCGATGTTAGGAGTTAAGATGTCTTCTATAGAAAATGATATGTTTAAACTATGGAAGCATAGGTATCAAAGTTATTTAAAAAGATTTATAACGGCTGAAAAATTTAAGATCTATAGCAATACAATAATTGAGTTTGTCAAAATGGTATCGCCATTAATTATTCTATGTACTAGTCTCTATTTAATGACACAAGGAAAAATGTCTATTGGAGAATTAATGAGTTTTTATGCAATTAGTCAAACATTTTTTTCTTTATCATCTTCTCTCTTCAATATTTGGAACAGTTTTGTATTAACCACTACATATCTTGAGAGAATGAAAGATATTATAACAACAAAGGCAGAGGAAGATTCTAATCTAAACGATAAAGCAATTGTGAATGGAGATATTACACTGAATAATGTTTCATTTTCATATACCAAACATTCAGCAGAAGTAATTAAGAACATTGATCTCAAAATAAATAAGGGCACAAAAGTTGCTATTGTTGGACAATCAGGTTCAGGAAAAAGTACATTAGCAAAAATTTTGATAGGTCTGTATTTACCTACAAAAGGTACGGTACTATATGGAAATGACGATTTAACCGAAATTAATAGAAAAGAACTGAGGAAAAAAATGGGGATAGTTCCTCAAGATGTAACACTATTCAATAAATCTATATTTGATAACATAGCAATGGATAGAAAAGATATAGATTTAAATAAAGTTAAATTAGCTTGTCAAATCGCACAGATTGATTCTGAGATAGAAAATATGCCTATGGGTTATCATACTATGATTTCTGAAATGGGTATGAACTTATCTGGAGGACAACGTCAAAGGATTGTAATGGCGCGAGCAATTGTAAATGAACCACAATTGTTGATTTTGGATGAAGCAACAAGTTCATTGGACTCAATTAATGAAAACAGACTATCTGATTACTTTAAAAAAATAGGTTGTACAAGAATAGTAATTGCACACAGATTATCAACGATTTTAGATGCGGACCAAATTATTGTTCTAGATAAAGGTGAAGTGATTGAACAAGGTACACACCATGAATTATTAGATAAAAAAGGTAAGTATTACAATTTATACAAATTAAATAATCCGGTGATAGATGATACACAGCGAAAGGATCATGTAGAAAGATTATCTTTAGTTTAATAGATAGTGGCTTTCACAGAACATTATCTTATGCTGGGGAGGAAGATTTAAGTCCTGCTTTCGATTTCAATAGATGTGTTTCAAATAATAGTTGTGTGAAATGTTCTTTTAGGTATCAGGCAGTCATTGCAGATCAGGGTAATAGGAAATGTAAAATGGTGGCATGATAATTATTGCTAAATAAATTGATATAATTTATTGCTTTAATTAACAAATATAGCTTAAGGTTTGCTGTTGCAAAGCTTTTTTGATAGAAAGTTAGAGTTATTGTACGTGGAAAAAACGAAGTTTGGCTGCAAACTTCGTTTTCGTTTATATAGTATAAAGTAGGGCATAGAGTTTGAAATTCCGCAGATTTTGTAAAGCGGAATCATCCTATGAAGTTATATCAATAACCTTTCCATAAAGGCATATGCAGCCTAATGATTCCGTTTTTTAAGAAGCTGTACCCTTCAGTATCCCCTGTACGATTATGAATTATACTGATTTTTGGGGTTCGTTTACTAATCTATAATAGATCAAATTAGTCATCAAACCTAAATAAAACTTCAATAGGTTCTTTCAAAATCTTCGCAATATCATAAGCCAGTTTTAATGAAGGGTTATATTTTCCATTTTCGAGATTACCAATTGTTTCTCTTCTAACCCCAACCTTATTAGCTAAATCTTCTTGGGACATATTTAGCTTTACCCTATATTCTTTCATCCGTGTGATTAATACCATCCTGCATCCCTTTCTTTTCTCTACGTTCAAATATTTCTAAATTAATTACAAAAGTTCCTAATGGTATTACAACTGCAAGTACAACGCATAATTTGATTACATGTACATTTACAAAAATAACGATACTTAAGATTAGTAAAACACCCATTACTAATGCCACGAAAAATGCCTTTGTGGCAGCAATGCGAACATGTAGGATAAAAAGTTCATCTGGTATAACTTTTGCATATAAAAAGAAGGGGAAGAAAGCGAAAAAGTAATATGTAAATGATGTTTCACCTAAAAATGAATGAGGACCTAAAAGTCCTAGCAATCCTAGAAATCCAATAAACCCCAAGTAAGCCAGTTTGTTTTTCATGTGAATTCTCCTTTGTGATGTATTTCGCACTTATTGTTATAAATATATCACATTTATTTTGTCATTAAAAGGTTTTATTGGATTTTATTATGAATTTCATGTGGTAGATTATTGAATTTGGATAAAATTAAACTTTACCATCTATTTTTCTAATTTTTTAAATATTTTTATATATTATATTAACGTTAATATGGTATACTAATAATTATATAAGGAGGGATTTTATGCCATATCCAGGAGTGATCAAAAAAGCTTGGGATTATTTATTTAATAGGTAATATTAAGCGATATTTTTTCATTCAAGTTATAAAAGGGTCTGCAAAAAATAAGCATACCCTTTTATAATTTGAACATACTGGCTTACTGGATCAACCCATTTTGATGCAACTGACTGAAGCATAAAATCTGCGAACATATATATAACAATTCCATGTTGCAATATTAAATAGTCAATGTTATTTCCCTCCTACAAAACAGAACTCATGTTTCTGTTTTGTAAGAGTATATGTTCTTTTATAAAGATTGACCACATTTCGCCATTTTTACATATTCCAAAAGTCATCTGCTTTCGCGTTCGGTTTTATGTGACGAATAGCTTTTAATATCTTTTTCATAACATTTGGACTAGGTATATACTCTTTATCATTACATGCTTTAGAAACAGTAGGACGGCTTAACTTAGCAGTCTTTTCTAAATCATGTTGATTAAATCCGTTCCGATCCAAAAAATCACCTAATTTTGTACGTTTCTTTCCTCCAAACTTCCAAAACACGTTTATCCCTCCCGAACTTATTTTCAACATTCTCGTCAAAAACGTAAAAAAATATTCGCGTAGACCGTAAAAGTTTTTTACATATTGTCCAAGCTGTGCCCCATATGATTTATCAAGGTCGCTACCAAAGTAGTTATCAAACTTATTATCAAAGCAGCTACCAAAGTAAATAGCTTAATTACTATCAAGGTAACTATCAAAGTAGCTATCAAAGTAACACTACCAAGGTATCAGGGCGATAAACCTACGTGTCATAAGGATTTTAAATTCTGTTTATAAAGGGGAATTTTCTATGTTAACTACATTTATTTCATTAGGAGTTTTAGGGGCAACAACAATTAGTGGAGCAATATTAGAGAAACACCTTGTAAAGAATGATCACGTTGCAGCAGCTAAACTTTTAAGTGATGGAATGTATCACGGAATGAGAATAGGTGGAGTTTGTTTCATCGGCTATGTATTTATCAAAATCTTAATCATGTTTTAGGAGGTATCACATGGAATTCATCAAAGGATGGCTTCATAAACAGAGTTTGAAGAATCAACTTATAGAGGTGTTTGGAAAAGCGGGTTTATATGTGGATCATCAAACACGTGGTGGGAATGTGCCGATTTACCCAAAAATACATTCCATTTCTTCCACAAAAGAAAATGTTCGATATGTATTTACCATTCCGAATGGTTTGGATCCGAAGACTATTGAAAAGAAATGGTTTTGCTTTCAACAAATATTAGGTCGTAATGTAGCGATTGAAGGTGATATTAAACGATTTGTACTTAATGTATTTCATTCCGATGCGGGACTGAAGCTATACAATTACAGTTATAAGAAATGGCAGCCATTACTACAACAACATCGTCTTCCTGTTGTTGTAGGCCGGGACCAATTCGGAAACATGATTGTATATGACATGGTTGATTCAAAGACACCACATTTGTTGATAGCAGGAGAAACAGGAAGTGGTAAAAGTAGTATGATACGTGTTGTGCTGTCCACACTCATTCAATACATGTCCCCTGATAAATTACATTTGTACCTTGGGGATCTGAAGAACTCTGAGTTTCATTTTCTGAGAAGAGTAAAGCACGTAAAAGAGGTTTGTATGGAAGAACTCGAAATAAAGATTATGCTGCAGAAAGTGTGGAAGGAAATACGCGAACGTAGAAAGTTGATGGAAGATTATGAAGTGGACCATATTGATGAATACAACAAATTGAACCCTGATAATCAGAAACCATATATCTTACTTGCGATTGACGAAGTAGCAATGCTTCAAGGCGAAAAAGAATGTATGACTGCAGTTGAAAAAATATCAGCAGTCGGTAGGGCGCTTGGAGTCTTTTTGATGCTTAGTATGCAGAGACCAGATGCGAAAGTGTTAGACGGTAAATTAAAACTGAATATGACGGTAAGGGTGGGATTTAAATGTGATAGTACGATTAACAGTAATATTATGGGTACACCTGGTTCAGAACACTTGAAGCAATCTGGACAAATGATAGTAAAGTTAAATGGATTAAAGAAAGTGCAAGCTCCTTATTTAGAATTAAGCAAAGCGAAACAAATTGTTGAACCTTACCGCGTTCCGAAAGAGAATATGAAACTTCAGAATCCTTCACAAAAAGAGAATCAATTATTTGGGGTGTTAGATTATGATGAGTAGAGATAAAATCATTTTGAACGATTTGAAACGCTTTAGATGCATGTCCCGTGATGATATTATAGATTTGCATTTTCAAGGATTAAAGAATGCAGTTACTTGTTGTAATACAGTAATGAAACGATTAAGAAGAGATGGCCATGTGGATGCAAATATTTCGCAGCAACCATACATTTATTTTCCTCAACCTAGCACACTCCGGAAAACTAGCCAAAAGATTCCCCACTTTCTCGGTATTGTGGACGTATACAAGCAACTCATTCATTATGAAAACCCAAAACTATTTAAAGTTGAGCCAAAGTATGGCAAGGATTATATGGAACCTGATGCATTCACAATATGGCGCAGATCTCCATTTTTCATTGAGGTCCAGAAATCAGTTTACAGTAAAAAAGTTATGCAAGATAAAATCAACAGGTATGAATTATACTTTCACAGTCAGGAATGGCATAACGAATTGTGGCAGCCTAAAGGATCTAAATTCTTTCCGTCAATCCTTATTATTACTGATAAGGATTATGATATTAATTCTTCTAATTTACGTATCTTTCAAGCTTCTTCAATTAGTAATTTCATGGAGAGTCTAGCGATGAAAATATAGTAACTCTTCCCTAACTAAACAGGACACCCAGTTGTACGGTTGAAGAGGGGAAGAGTTACAAGGATAACAGGCAATATATATGTTATGACCAGGAATCGCAACATAGAATAAAAAAGCCATAATTGCGGCTTCTTTCTTTGCAGGAATCTCTTAATCATCAGTACAATAGCATCCATTGTGGCGCTATGCGGAGTCATGTTGATTATGATTTGATAGCCAAGAATGAGGACTAAGTTCCATATCAAGGGCTGGGACGGCCATATCGTATTTCAAATGATGCCGTTGTTTATGAAATGGCTTGTTAAAATCGCTAAGGCGATATAAAATATTGTTATAGTAAAAAATGGAAGCATACAAGGGTATGGAGGAAACTAAAATGAAAAAAGTTATTTCTGATAATTTAGCATCTTTCTTTTGTATAGGCTTATTATTATATTTGACGATTGATTATAATAATATATCAATCATGGGTTATATCTTTATTGTAATAAGTATAATTGCATTTATAACATTCTTGTTCAATCTAGCTTTAACTTATCAGTTAGAGAAAAGAGAAAAAAAAAGTATATAGTTGAGTTGAGAAGGCCTGTACAGGTCCTTTTTTTATTTGTAAGAATTTCCTAGTCATTATGGAATACTGTCACTAGGAGATGTGCAACGCTATGACGGACGAAATTGTTTATTTTGCTAGTACGGAAATATTGCTGCGCGAGGGATTCGCTGTAAAGAAGGATAATTGTGGCAGACATCAATCCACAGAGCATGACGCTATGGTGATTGAAAAGTTAATTGAACTCAGCAAGCATGATGCTATGAAACTGGAAAAGGCAGTGGAAATGATTGCACAACAATTAAAAATTGCCAATCCATATACGGAGACAGAGGAATTCCAAGAAACGAATCTAATCCCATTCGACATTCAACAGCAAATCCAGCAAAAGTATGGCGTTATGGCGCAAGAAATGAATCAAGATATATTACGATGAAAAAGTGATTGAATGAGCAGGAAAAGCAGAATAACGAGGAAATTAAAGCGATTGGAAGCAAGGGATGAGACGCTTATGAAGACACTACGAGAGATGCAGGAAACGAAGAGATTCATGCAGAAATTTCCGAATGAAGTTGCTGCTTCAAAGCAGAAGAAAAAGCTGTGGTGGAAGTTTTGGTGAGAGCAAGAAGAGGCACCGCCAACCAAGATAGGAACGTATAAAAATAGAGTTGTAGAAAAATAAAAAGTGGATTCCTTGTGAGAGTAGTGATCCACTTTTTTTGCTACCGATAATGAGACATTATGTGAATTTCACATGAATATCCTATTCATCCAAATTGACCACTCTTATTTGGTATTTTATCTCAAACAGTTAAAACGATCTTTGGGTTATATATAGAAAAAGTGATAATATAGAAATATCCCTATTTCTAAATAGGGATATTTCTATATTTTTTTACACCTCTGTTAAAAGCTTAAACTTCCTTTTCTGCTCAGGTGTTAGCTCGTTTTCTACATAACGATCTATAAGTAAGTCGATGATTTCATAAGTAAATTTTGTGTTTGTAAGTTTCATTAATACTTCAAGTTCTTCTTTTGATTGATTAGAAATTTTAATACTGCCTTGCTGATTTTTAAATTTCTTTTTTGATTCAGCTTTTTCGTTTCGTTTTTCTTTTCGAGTTTCTTGTTTTTCTTCTGTCTTAGGTTGAGAGGCAGCAGCAGGTACCTCGTTATTTTCAACTACAGCTTGTCCTTGTTCTGGTACATAAGGCTCAGTAGGTTCAAAGTTACTTTTCTTTCTACCTAACAAACCA